>NZ_MRDI01000001.1:0-764073 GCF_002008205.1 Agrobacterium sp. YIC 4121
ACAAACCAAAACCAGATGGCCTTCCAATGGCCGCAAATTTAAACCGGACAGTAGTGGGCTTGTCCCGAGGATCTGCAACCGGTTGATTTAATTCGACGTGGTTAGATCCTTGGGACAAGCGCAAGGATGACGGAGAGGTTAAGCGCCCGCGCCGGAGCCGCTTTCTCTAGGCAACCCGCCCGGGAACTAGTTCAGCTTCAGTTCCATACACGTCAAATCCAGCCAGCGGCCGAACTTGGTGCCGACTTCCGAAAACCGGCCGACGATCCTGAAGCCGAGGCTTTCATGCAGGCGGATGGAGGCGGTATTTTCCGCCTCGATGGCGGCGATCAGCACATGCACGTCGTTGCCGGAGGCATGATCGATCAACGCCTGCATCAGCTTCTTGCCGATGCCGTGGCCGCGCGCATCCTTATGCACATAGACCGAATGTTCGCGGGTGTGGCGATAACCGTCGAAAGCGCGCCAGTCGCCATAGGAAGCATAACCTGCGACCTTGCCGTCGAGGATTGCGACGATGACCGGAAAGCCGCGTGACTTGCGGGCGGCGAACCATTCCCTGCGGTTTTCCAGATCGACCAGCACGTCGTTCCAGATCGCGGTCGTATTCAGCACCGCATCATTGTAAATCTCCATGATGCCGGAGAGATCGTCCACGGTCGCGTCGCGCAGTTGCACGCTCATTGTCGTTCACCCTTTTTCCTGCTCGCAGCGGCGGTATTTTCGGCCGCCATCTGCACGAGGATTAGGCGATGATGCGAATGGCTGTCCAGTACCCATCCCGCCATCGGGGCGCATTCTTCAGGATGCCAGCGGCACGAGGCTGAAGGAGGTGACCACGGCGAAATAATGAACGGCGGCGGCGGCGACCACGAAAGCGTGCCAGATGGCATTCTGGAAGCGCAGCTTTTCCCAGACATGGAAGATGACGCCGAGCGAATAGATGACGCCGCCGGCGACGATCAGCCAGAGCGTGACGGGTGCCAGATGCGACGACAGCGGCCCGACCACCATGACGCCGCTCCAGCCCATGGCGAGATAAAGGCCGATGGCGACCCGGTCGTAACGGCCGGGAAACAGGCATTTGAGAAGGATGCCGCACAGCGCCGCAAGCCAGATCAGCCCCAGCATGACGGCGATCAGCGGATCGTGGATGCCGCGCATCAGAAAGGGCGTATAGGTGGCGGCGATGAGAATGAAGATCGCCGAATGATCCAGCCGGCGCAGGAACCATTTCACCCTGGAGTGCGGCCAGATATTATAGGTGAAGGATACGGAGAGACAGGCGACGAGGCCGAGACCGTAAATCCATGCGGCGGCGATCGCGCTGAGCGTCCCCCAGGCGGTCGCGTAGAAAATCAGCGCCGTGGCGCCGATAAGCGCAAACACGATGCCGACACCATGGACGATGCCGTCGGCGACAATCTCGTGAAAATCATACTGGCGCCCGAACCGCCACAAATCGCTCATAGTCCAATCCCGTCTGCGTGCTTTCCTCAAAGCATGGAGACAATATTAGACAGGAACAAGACAGCGCCCGGTTAACGGCAATCAAATTGCGTTCGAGGCTGTTGCGAAAGGAGAGGTGCAGGTTGCCCTGCGGCCGAACAATTGCCTGTGGAGCGAGCGGTAGACGCTTGTTTCTTCTCCCCGCCGGGGAGAAGTCCGCGGCAGCGGGATGAGGGGGCAAGGGTAGATGTGTTCGGAGAGCTTGCCCCCTCATCCGGCCCTTCGGGCCACCTTCTCCCCGGCGGGGAGAAGAAACCCAGTCACGCTTTCCCCTGCCCTCACAACGCCGCAGCGCATTCCTGGCAAAACGGCGTATAGGGCACCGCCTTCAGCCGATCCTCCGAAATACGCTTGCCGCATTTGACACAGGTGCCGAAGGTGCCGCTGGCGATACGGTCGAGGGCTGCGTCGATGGCGCGCAGCTCGTCCTGACCCACCTGCCCCAGCTCGTCCAGCACCTCGTCATTGCTGCGTTCGGTGGCGCGATCCTCGTCATCGGGATTGCGAGGCTCTTCGAAATCGGCTTCGATTTTGTGCAGGCGGCGATAAAGCTCGCGCTGGCGGTCACGCAGGATTTTCTCGTAACTTTCGACATTCATGTTTTTTCCTCCAGCCGATCTTCTTGTATCGTCGCATTTCCAGACGGAAAACCGGATTCCAGTTTTCCTTGGAATGCTTGGGGGCGGAAAACCCGCCCGCAACGCTAAAACGTCAGGCTTTTATCGGTCCACCAGCACCGAGCATTTGGCGTGGCGCACCACGCGGTCGGCGGTGGCGCCGATGAAATAATTGCTGAAATCCGGCGTGTGCGACGCGATGATGATGAGGTCGGCCTTGTGTTCCTCGGCGGCGGCGATGATTTCACGCGCGGGCGCGCCGCTTCTGATTTCCTGGCTGCCCTTGAAACCGGCTCTGGTCTTGATGTCCGAAAGCTTGGTCTTGGCGTCCTTGATGGCGTTTTCGATCAGGTCGACAGGCAGGTCGATCGCCATATAGCCCGGCAGTTCCTCGACAACATTGATGAGAACGATCTCGCCGTCCGGGTCCAGAAGCGCCTTGGCCTTTTCGAGAATCTTTTCCCCCTTGTCGGTGGCGCTGAGGTCTACCGGTACGATGATCTTCTTGTACATGGCTGTCTCCTTTGGCTTGATCCGCCGTTTAGCGTGTCGGGCTAGGCTTATATTTCCCCTTCGGCACGGCCTTCACCTTGATCGAAGTCAAAGCCGGAGCCGGGCCGGAACGGGGCATTGTCAACGAATAGTGGACGGTCAATCGCCAGACGACGATCTTTGCTGAACGACGAAACCAGCCCATATTCGCCTTCGACAAACGCCGCAAAGCGGCGTCGGCCGATGGTTTCGGCGACCGATCCGCCCCAGGGCGCTTCGGATTCAATATGGAGATCATGATGAGTGAAATCAAACAATTCGCCCTGACGCGGCCGGCCTATGTCGGCCAGGCGCATCTCGTCGTTCACGATCTGCCGCGCGTTTCGGATTTCTACCAGAAGATCATCGGCCTTTCCGTTCTTGAAAAGAACCCGAGCGGTGAAGTGCTGGGTGTCGGCGGCCAACCGCTGCTTACGCTTTCCACCTCCAGCACGGCGGAACGCGCGCCGCGCAACGCCGCAGGCCTGTTCCACACCGCCTTCCTGATGCCGAGCCGGAACGATCTGGCCCATTGGCTGGCGCATGCCGCCCATAACAATGTCCAGTTTCAGGGCGCGTCCGACCATCTGGTCAGCGAGGCGATCTATCTTGCCGACCCGGAAGGCAACGGCATCGAAGTCTATCGCGACCGTTCGCCGGATGAATGGACCTATCAGCAGGACGGCACGGTGGAGATGGCCACCCTCGGCCTCAACCTTCAGGCGCTTTACGACAGCGCGCCGAAGACGGCCTTTACCGGGGCGGTGGAAGGAACAGCCATCGGCCACATCCATCTGCAGGTGGGCAATATTCCGCAGGCGGATGAATTTTATCAGGATGTGCTGGGGCTGAAGATCATGGCGCGTTATCCCGGCGCGAGCTTCTTCGGCTCCGGGGCCTATCACCACCATGTGGCCGCCAATATCTGGAACAGCCGTGGAGCCATGGCCCGCAAGGACAACATGACCGGCCTTTCCGGCTATTCGCTGACCTTCAACGAGCCGGCCGCGCTTGAGACGGCGATTGCCGCACTCGACCGGCTGGAAATCGCCACAGAGCGGCAAAGTGACGGCATTGTCCTCAAAGATCCGTGGGGCATCGGCCTAAAGCTTTCCGCCTAAACGCAAAAAAGGGGCCGCGGAAATTTTCGCCGCCCCGGAACCGCCACATTTTTCGAACGTTTGTCACCTTATTGGGGGACCGTTCGATGAATGAAAATGCCAGGCCGGACAAGACCGGCAGCTTGGTCAACACCGCGGCAACCGCTGCGGCAACAAGAGCGGACCCGCTGGAGGTGCCAGCTTCCGGCTCACGGCGTGACGATGTGCGCAGCCAGCAGCCGCTTGGCCGCGAAGCGCTGGATGTGGTCGTCGCCTGGTCGGTGATCGGCATCTTCCTTATCATGCTGATGGCGGTCATCCACGAATTGTCGCTCATCCTCATTCCGGTGGTGATGGCCATCGTGGTGGGAATGATCCTCGGCATCGCCGCCGAAAAGCTCGGTTCCTGCGGCATTCCCGGCTTCGGCGTCGCGCTCATTCTATCGAGCCTCGTGGCGGTGGTGATGTTCTTCGTGGTCAATTCGCTGACCGAGCCGCTCTCGCTTCTCGCTTCGGAAGGGCCGGCGCTGGTGGAGCGCAGCATCGACCGTTTCCTGCCCTATCTGCAAAGCCTCAGATGGCTGAATATTTCGGCGGCGAGCTTCAGTCTGGGCTCGATGTCGATGGAATCTTTGATTTCGCGCAGCGGTGAAATCATCTCGCTGCTCGGCGCCAACATCACGCCCGCCGTCATTCAGGGCCTGATCTTTCTCGCCGCGCTGCTGATGTTCCTCTATAGCCGGCTGCGGCTGCGCAAGGCGATCATCATGGCCTTTCCGGCCCGCCACCAGCGGCTTCGCACCATCCGTATCATCGGTTCGGTGGAAGAGGTGCTCGGCACCTATTTCGCCACGGCGGCGCTGATCTATGCCGGGCTGGGCGTGACGATGGTGGTCATCGCCTATTTCGGCGGACTGGCCATGCCGCTTCTGTGGGGGCTCTTCGCCTTCCTCTCCAGCTTCGTGCCGTTTCTCGGCATCACCGCCATGACGATTTCGCTGACGGTGGCGGGCATCATCACCCATGACAACATCATTCTGGCGCTGCTGCCGGCGGCGATCTTCTTTACCATTCACCTGTTGATGGAAAACCTCGCCTTTCCGGCGGTGGTGGGCCGCAACATGGAGATAAACCCCTTCCTCGTCTTCGTGATGATCATCTTCTGGACGTGGATGTGGGGCGCGGCCGGGGCCATGCTGGCGCTGCCGCTGTCGCTGATCGTCATGACGGTGACGCGGGAACTCTTCCCCTCACGCCGGGTGGTGCCCAAACTACCGGATTGACCGGCGGTTTTCCGGCGGCCGGCGCGTGGGGTTTACCCCCCTCTGCCCTGCCGGGCATCTCCCCCTCAAGGGGGGAGATCGATCTGCGGCGAGGTTTCGCCCATCTCAACGTTGAGAATGAAATGGCGTTAGCGCGTCCTGCCGATCTCCCCCCTTGAGGGGGAGATGCCCGGCAGGGCAGAGGGGGGTAAGCCACACCCGCCGGCCGTCAATCGACAATCTCATGAAAACCAGCAGTCAGACCGCTCAGGAAGCGAGCGGCATTCCCTGCGCCTGCGCACTCGCCATGCGGCGCTCGTGCTCGATCAGCCATTTCTTGCGCCACAGCCCGCCGCCATAGCCGGTCAGGCTGCCATCCGCGCCCAGTACACGGTGGCACGGAACGACAATCGCAATCTGGTTCGCGCCATTGGCGCGCGCGACCGCGCGCACGGCGGATGACCTGTCCATGGCGGTTGCGAGGGAGGAATAGCTGACGATCTCACCCGCCGGTATTTCCCGCAGGTTGCGCCAGACGTCGCGCTCGAAGGGCGTGCCATGGCCGGCAAGACGCGTTTCGAAGGCAGCCGAACGCCCGGCGAAATAGGCCTTGAGTTCCGCTTCGATCTGGCCGGTCACAGCCGTCCGGCCAAGCACCATATCCGCGCCGGTGCGCGTCTTCAGTCGCTTCAGTTCGGCTGGAAGCGCCGGCCGGTCGGCGAATTCGAGGAGATGCAGGGCATGATCGTCGGCGACCGCGAGCATCGGGCCAATCGGCGTATCGATCCAGTCGCCCTTCAAAAACCCCTTGCCTTTCATGGCGGCGGGCGAAGAGCCGAAGAACTGGTTGATGGCAGAGCGGAAGCCGCTGCCGGATTCGTAACCGGCGTCGATCTGCGCGCCTATCACTGCTTCGCCGGAAGCAAGGCTTTCCGCCGCATCGCCTACCCGCCGCAATCTGGCGATTTCCAGAAAGCTCATGCCGAAACGGCGCTTGAAGGTGCGACGCACGGTGGAAGGATCATGGCCCATCGCCACCACGTCCTCCTCGCGCCAGCGCCGCGCCGGTTCGTTTTCCAGCGCCGTCAGCAGCGATGTCACGGTCTCATCGGCGGAGCCATAGGCAAGCATCGGCTTGCAGCGCTTGCAGGGGCGGAAACCGGCTTCCAGACATTCGGCGATGGTCTCGCGGAACCGGCAGTTTTCGATCTTCGGCTTGCGCGCCGTGCAGGTGAAGCGGCAGAAAATCTTCGTCGACGTCACACACACATAGGCCACGCCCTCATAGGCGGGGTCCTTGTTCACAAGGGCGGAATAGAGCGTTTCGGTGTCGGGGCATTTGAACAGCATCATGGGAAGGATGCTAGCGCAAATTTAAACGGCACGCCGCCGAAAAACGGGCATGGATGTGAGGGATGTTGTCGGCTCGTTTCGTCCACGCCGTTTGGCCAAGCCGGTGCGGCATATTTCTTCTCCCCGCCGGGGAGAAGAAACGGGCGGCAACCTTGCGGATCAATTCCCCGGCGGTGCGAAGGACGGATCGTCCAGCCTTGTGAAAATCACGCCGCGCGCTTTCAGCGCCAGAAGGCCCTTCACCACGCCCTCGCCCGCTTCATGGGTGGGCTGGTTGATGTGGGAGATGATAACATCGCCATCCTTGGCGGAAGCGATGTGTTTCGCCGTCATGGCCGCACCCAGCAGCGAGCCGCCATCGCCATTGACGGAATAACCGGCCACCCGCATGCCGAGCCGGTTGATGGTGGCCATGGAGGACCTGGTGTATTTGGCCGTCGCACCCCGGAACCATTGCGGCTGGAGGCCGGTGGCGGCGACGATGGCCTGACGGCCACCCTCCACTTCCTGCTCGACCGCCGCTTCAGAGCCGGCGGCGGCGATGCCGTAGATGGACACCGGCTTATCAACTGCCGGCACATGGTTTTCGCCATGGTTTTCGATCTCGAACAGATCCGGATGCGCCATGAGCG
Organism: Agrobacterium sp. YIC 4121; assembly: GCF_002008205.1. Lineage (NCBI taxonomy): Bacteria > Pseudomonadati > Pseudomonadota > Alphaproteobacteria > Hyphomicrobiales > Rhizobiaceae > Agrobacterium > Agrobacterium sp. YIC 4121. The sequence goes on from NZ_MRDI01000001.1 coordinate 7,005, forward strand.
TGGCCAGCGCCTCGCTATTATGTTTCAGCCAGCGGGCGGTGACGAAGATCGTCGCCGGAATGCGCTCCTTCACCAGCGTATCCAGAATGCGGTGGTCGGTCTTGCCCATGCAGGCGTCCAGCGTCATCGTCACCCGCACCTTGCCGTCATGCTGCGGCGACATTTTCAGCGTCGGCTCGACAAGGCCAGTCCCCGCAAAGGCGGCGGAAGAAGCGCAGAAAAATAGGGTGGCGATGAAGAGACGACGCAGCATTTTATGTTCCGGAGTTTGAGAGGTGGCAATCCGCCCGCAAAGCGCCCGAATTAAGGCGCGGTTTCCAGTGCCGACAGGGCCTCCAGCGCCTCTTCCACCCGCTGGCGTTCGGCGCTGGTGAGCGGCAGGATCGGCCGGGGCGGTTCGCTTACCGTTAGCGACAGGATGTTGGCAGCGGCATAAACCACGCGGATGCTGCCGAATTCCTTGAACAGCGCCCAGAGCGGCTGGAAGGCCGCATCGATCCGTTTGACCTCTTCCGCATTGGCGGCCTGAGCCGCCCGCATCAACCGCAGGGCCGGAACCGGCAGCAGGCCGGCGACGACGCTATACCATGTGTCGCCGCCGGCAAGCGTGGCGTCAGCGCAGCCCCAGTCGCCGCTGTAACCGACGGCGAAATCTTGCCCCAGCTTGGGCCTCAGCCGCGCAAGTTCACCGGCATAATCGGAATCGGCCGGCAGCGGCATCTTGATGGCGCGGATATTGGGGATATAGGCAAGCCGCACCAGAAGCTCGTCGCTGAAGGCAAAGCGGGTCGTGGTGGGATTATTGTAGATGGCGAGCGGCAGAGCCGTCGCACCCGCCACGGCGGCGAAATGGTGATAGGCCTCTTCCTGCGTCAGCGGCGTATAGGAGACGGGTGCGAGCAGCAGCGCATCCGCGCCGGCCGCTTCCGCATCCCTGGCGAGCGCCACGGCGTCATCGGTGCGCAATGCGCCGACGCCGGCCATCAATATGCGCTTGCCCTTGAGGATGGCGGCGGCGGCCTCGATGGCGCGACGTCTCTCCGCGCGCGACAAATACATATAGATGCCGGTGCTGCCGAGAATGCCGATGGAATCCACCTCGGCCGCATCAAGCCGCTCGATGAGGGCGGAAAAGGCCTGCGTGTCGACCTGCCCGGCCTCGTCGGCCGGCGTGATCGGAAAAGCCGAAAGTCCCTTGAATCGTGTCGCCATGCCCATCTCCCTCGCTTTGATCGGCAAGCAGGGTTACAGAGCCGGTGGCGGAGCGGCAAGAAAAGCGGAGGCTAAACCCCTACCGGCAACCGAAAAATTCCGTGCTCAGTCATAAAGATACAACTTCTTCCACTGCTCTTCGGGAATTTTATCGCCCACGCGGTAGTCGAAGGACTGGATGCTGAGACTGTCGCTCTTCAGCTGGCACTTGTATTTGAGCTTGTACCATTCGCCCGCGCTCCTGAAGACTGCGCCCGGCGCCTTGATGGAGTTCTTTCCCACTTCCGGATCGCCGAAAGTATAGGCGATGACCTTGTCCGGCCGCATGCCCTTCTGCTCGGTCGCTATCCTTTCCATCGCCTCGATATCGCAGCGCTGTTCCAGCCGCTCCTCGGGGGCAAGCGCGTTCAACTGCCGCATGACGCTGGCGTCGATCGCGAAGGCGGGGGTGAAGGTCTGCAAGCCAAGGAAAAAGGCAGAAAGGGCAGCGGGAAGAAGCTTTCGCATGGGATCCTGTCAGTTTTTTCGTTTGTTCTTGTGGTGGGCGGCAGGCCGGGCGGCCTGCATCCATCATCGCTGATTTGCCGGATATTGCCAAAATGTGATCGAAAGCTGACGAAATTGTGCCCAAGCCGCATTCCGCCTGTGGAGATTTGAAACTTGATCGGCCGCAAGGCCCGCTCTACATCTTGGTGCCGCCCAAGAATTCTTCATACGAAAGCGAGTTTCCCTTGCCGATTTTCAAGAACCTGCCCACCGCCCCGACCGCCGAAAAAAGGCCCGTTCAGGACACGCATCACGGCATTACCCGCACCGACGATTATGCATGGTTCCGGGCCGATAACTGGCAGGCCATGTTCAAGGACCCGACCCTGCTCGACCCGTCGATCCGCGCCCATCTGGAAGCGGAAAACGCCTATATGGAAGCGGCCATGGGGGACACCAGGGCGCTTCAGGAAAAGCTGTTTACGGAAATGAAGGGCCGCATCAAGCAGGATGATTCCTCCGTGCCGGTCAATGACGGGCCTTATGCTTACGGGACATTGTTCGTGACCGGCGGCGAGCAGCCGCATTATTTCCGCACCCCGCGCGGCGGCGGCGAAAAACACGTGCTGCTGAACGGCGACAAGGAGGCCGAGGGCAAGGATTATTTCCGTCTCGCCGGTCTCGACCAGTCCTCCGATCACAGCCACGGCATCTGGGGTTATGACGACAAGGGCTCGGAATATTTCACCCTGCGCATCCGCAACCTCGAAACCGGCGAAGACCTTGCCGATATCGTGGAAAACACCGGCGGCGGCGGCGCATGGGCGCCCGATGGCAAGAGCTTCTTCTATACGCTGCAGGACGAGAACCACCGTCCCTCCAAGGTCTTCCACCATATCATCGGCGAGCCGCAATCGTCCGACCGGCTGGTCTATGAGGAAAAGGATCCCGGTTTCTTCATGGGCGTCGGCGCGTCGGTGCTCGACGATTTCATCTTCATCGACATTCACGACCATGAGACCAGCGAATATCGCATTCTCTCCACCAAAGACCTGACGGCCGAGCCTGCTATCGTGGCGGAGCGCGAAGAGGGCATCGAATATTCGATGTGCGAAGGCGGCGATGTCTTCTTCATCCTCACCAATGACGGCGACGCCAAGGATTTCCGCATCGTGGAAGCGCCGGTGACATCGCCCGGCAAGGAAAACTGGAAAGAAGTCGTGCCGCATGAGCCGGGCCGACTCATTCTCTCCGTCGATGCCTATGCCCGCCACCTGATCTGGCTGGAACGCCGCGACGGCCTGCCGCGCATCGTCATCCGCGACCGCCGCACCGGCGAGGAACATTCCATCGCCTTTGCCGAAGAGGCCTATTCGCTCGGCCTGCATGGCGCGGCGGAATATGACACCGATGTCATCCGCTTCTCCTATTCCTCGATGACGACGCCGAGCCAGCTGTTCGATTACGACATGGTGACGCGCGAGCGCACGCTGCTGAAGACGCAGGAAGTACCCTCCGGCCACAATCCGGATGATTACATCACCCGTCGCATCATGGCCCCGGCGCATGATGGCGAGCTGGTGCCGGTCTCCCTGCTCTATCGCAAGGATGTGGCGCTTAACGGTTCCGCCCCTTGCCTGCTCTATGGTTATGGCGCTTACGGCATCACCATTCCCGCCTCCTTCTCCACCACCACACTGTCGCTTGCCGACCGTGGTTTCATCTATGCCATCGCCCATATTCGCGGCGGCAAGGACAAGGGTTTCGAATGGTACGAAACCGGCAAGATGGAAGCCAAGCAGAACACCTTCAAGGACTTCATCGCCGCTGCCGATCATCTGGTTCAGGAAGGTTTCACCTCCTATGAGGGCATCATCGCCGAAGGCGGCTCGGCCGGGGGTATGCTGATGGGAGCCGTTGCCAATATGGCGCCGGAGAAATTCGCCGGCATCATCGCCGCCGTTCCCTTCGTGGATGTGCTGACCACCATGCTTGATGACACTTTGCCGCTCACCCCGCCGGAATGGCCGGAATGGGGCAATCCGCTGGAATCGGCAGAGGAATATGGCTGGATCGCCGCCTACAGCCCCTATGACAATGTCGGTGCGAAACCTTACCCGCCGATTCTCGCGCTTTCCGGCCTCACCGATCCGCGCGTGACCTATTGGGAGCCCACCAAATGGGTGGCGAAGCTGCGTGAGAAGACCACGGGGGAAGCGCCCATCCTGCTGAAAACCAACATGGCGGCGGGCCATGGCGGCAAATCGGGCCGTTTCCAGCGGCTGGAAGAAATTGCCTTCGAATATGCCTTCGCGCTGAAGGTGGCCGGCAAGGACGCCGCATGACCCGCTGATGGCGGAACGGGCGGCGGAGAGCCGTCGTCCGTTCCGAAAACAGTATAAAAATACCCTTCGAAAACCCGTTTCTGAATATTTTTTCCATAAAATCGCGCCGGTATTTTTTCTTTAAATACCACTTTACTGCATAACGGATTTTTATTTCAAACTACTGAAATTCAAAATACACCTCAGTAAATTACAAATATATTTTCAGTATTACGCCGGACGGAAAAATGTTCCGGGAATCGAACGCATGGCTGCGATGCGCCATTTCGCGTTGCAATATCACTTTTTGGCCGTATTATGCCGGTCGTTGACATATTCATGCGCCTTTTCGCCGCATCTCCTGCGGCAATGCCGCAGCGTGTTCTGCGGATATTCTTCCTGCCGTCTTTTTTCGGCTTTTCCACGCGCCATGTCAGTTCGCCCTTGGCAATCCGGGCTTTGCAGTGCTCCCGCTTTGCCAATTGAAAACACTGCATCAGACTTGGGGGTCTTACACCATGAAGAAACTCCTGGCCTCGACCATTCTCGTAACGGGCTTTACCATCGCTGCCGGTGCAGCAAATTCCGCCAATGCCGCCGAAGCGTGCGGCAGCATCACCATCGCCGAAATGAACTGGGCATCCGCCGGTGTCGCGGCTTACGTCGACAAGTTCATCATGGAAAACGGCTATGACTGCACGGTCAATGTCGTCAGCGGCGATACCATGCCGACCTTTGCCTCCATGAACGAAAAAGGCCAGCCGGACATGGCGCCCGAATTGTGGGTGAACGCTGTGCGCGAGCCGCTCGACGCCGCCGTCAAGGACGGCCGCATGATCGAGGCATCGAAAATTCTTTCCGAAGGCGGTATCGAAGGCTGGTGGATCCCGAAATTCATCGCCGACGCGCACCCCGACATCAAGACCGTCGAGGATGCGCTGAAACATCCCGAACTTTTCCCCGCGCCGGAGGACGCCAGCAAGGGCGCCGTGCACAATTGCCCCTCCGGCTGGAACTGCCAGGTGACCACCGCCAATCTCTACAAGGCGCGCGAGGGCGACAAGAAGGGCTTCACGCTGGTCGACACCGGCTCTGCCGCCGGCCTCGACGGCTCCATCGCCAATGCCTTTGAAAAGAAGCGGGGCTGGCTCGGCTATTACTGGTCGCCCACTGCCATTCTCGGCAAATATGAAATGGTGAAGCTGGATGACGGCGTCGAGCTCGACCGCGCCCATTTCGACGACTGCACGGCGAAGGTCGATTGCGCAGCGCCGAAGGTCAATGCCTATCCGGTTGCCGATGTCTATACCGTCATCACCAAGGACTTCGAAAGCAAGGCCGGCGTGACGCTGGACTACATCAAGGCCCGCAACTGGGACAACAAGACGGTCGCCGAAATCCTCGCCTGGATGGATGAGAACCAGGGCACCAACGAGGATGGCGCGGAATATTTCCTCGAGAACCACGAGGACATCTGGACGAAGTGGGTTCCGGCCGAGGTGGCGGAGAAGATCAAGGCTTCGATGTGATTGCTGGCGGGGTTGGCGCAAGCCGCTTACCCCCTCTGCCCTGCCGGGCATCTCCCCCTCAAGGGGGGAGATCGGCTGGGCACGCTTTCACCGCTTCATCCTCAACCATCGAGATAGGCGAGACCTTGCCGCAGATCGATCTCCCCCCTTGAGGGGGAGATGTCCGGCAGGACAGAGGGGGGTGCCCGCGCACTCCAACCTCCACCACCCATCCCCCAAAACCCAAAGGGAAAACAACAATAATGGCCCTCTGCACTTACCTGCCGGACATGCTCTGCAAGTTCCCGGCCATCGACAATTCCACGATGCGTGTGGCACGCAAGACCATCGATGATGGTTTTCGCGATATCGTGCGCAATTACGGCGATGCGATCGATGTGATCGTGCATCCGCTGCAGCTCTTCCTCAATTCCTCGGAGCGGCTGTTCATCCAGACACCGTGGATCATCACGCTCCTCATCATTCTCGCCATCGTGCATCTGGCCGGTCGCAGCTTCAGGATTACCGGCGGCACGGCGCTCGCCCTGCTGATGATCGGCGCCGTCGGCCTCTGGCGCGACGCCATGACGACGCTCTCCATCGTCGCCATCGCCACCCTGATCGCCATCGTCATCGGCCTGCCGCTCGGCATCCTGATGGGACGTTCCGAACGCCTGCAACGCCTCATCAATCCCGTGCTCGACGTGATGCAGACCCTGCCAAGCTTCGTTTATCTCATCCCCGTGGTGGTGATTTTCGGCATCGGCAAGGTTCCGGGCCTGATCGCAGTGGTGATCTATGCCATTCCGCCCGTCATCCGCCTCACCAGTCTCGGCATCCGCCTGGTGGATCGGGAGGTGCTTGAGGCGGCCGATGCCTTCGGCTCCTCCAACGGCCAGAAGCTGTTCAATGTGCAGCTGCCGCTGGCGCTGCCCACCATCATGACCGGCATCAACCAGACCATCATGATGGCGCTCGCCATGGTCGTCGTCGCCTCCATGGTCGGTGTCGGCGGGCTCGGCAAAAACGTGCTGCAGGCCATCAACAACCAGTTCTTCACGGTGGGCTTCCTGAACGGTTTCGCTCTGGTCGCCATCGCCATCATGTTCGACCGGGCAAGCCAGGCTTACGGCAAGCGCCTGCAGAAATACCGCGAGGTCTCCCATGGCTAAAAGCATCGAAATCCGCAACCTTTACAAGATCTTCGGCAAGCATCCCGAGAAGTACCTCGAAGCGGTGCGATCCGGCATGGACAAGGCCGAACTGAACGACAGGCACAACCACGTTCTCGGTCTCAACAACATCAACATCACCATGCCGGGCGGTAAGATCACCGTCGTCATGGGGCTGTCAGGCTCCGGCAAGTCGACGCTGATCCGCCATATCAACCGGCTGATCGACCCGACCGCCGGCGAAGTGCTTTACGACGGCGAGGACATTTGCGGTATGAGCACCTCGGCGCTCAGGCAATTCCGCCGCCACAAGACGGCGATGGTGTTCCAGAAATTCGGCCTTCTGCCGCACCGCACCGTGCTGGAAAACAGCGTCTACGGGCTCGACATTCAGGGCGTGCCGCGCAGTAAGAGCGAGGAAAAGGGCCGCTACTGGCTGGAACGCGTCGGCCTTGCCGGTTACGAGGATTATTATCCGAACCAGCTTTCCGGCGGAATGCAGCAGCGCGTCGGCCTTGCCCGTGCGCTTGCCAATGACGCCGATATCCTTCTGATGGACGAGGCCTATTCGGCGCTCGACCCGCTGATCCGCGTCGACATGCAGACCATGCTGCTCGATCTGCAGCAGGAGCTGAAGAAGACCGTGGTGTTCATCACCCACGATCTGGACGAGGCGCTCAGGCTCGGCGACCATATCGCCATTCTCAAAGACGGCGAAGTGGTGCAGCAGGGCGACGGCCAGAGCATCATTCTCTCTCCGGCCGATGGTTACGTCACCGAGTTCGTGCGCGACGTCAATCGCGGCCGCGTGCTGCAGGCGACCACGGTGATGGAGCCGCTGGAAAGCCGCCCCGAGGGCATGCCCGTGCCGGAAAACGCGACGCTGGAAACGATTGCCCGCGACATGTCGGAAGCCAACGAGACGACCGCCCATGTGGTGGACGAGGACGGCAAACCGGTCGGCAGCATCGGCCTCGATACGCTGGTGGCTGCGATGGTGACCCCCGCGCCGCAGGATGTTGAGGCGGAGGCGGAAACGGCGGAGGAGCCGGAGAAGCTCCTGGAAGCGGCTATGCCTGTGGAGAAGGAAACGGCGTAATCCGGCGCCGGACGGATTGGCCGCGTCCGCGAGATTTCCTCTTTCCGTCATACCGGCCTTGAGCCGGTATCCAGCCAGCCCAAGTCCTTGGGCTGAAAGGACTCTCTCGCCGCGCAGACGTGCGGCGGCTGGATGCCAGATCAAGGCGGAATGACGGGAGTGAGGTGTTCACGGCGCCAGAAATTTAACCCGGACTGCAATGCCGCGAGGGACAAAGCTGGCAATCGCCTCCTGCCCCGCCCCCCTTATGCAAAAACGAAGCAGTACTTCGCCTGCTGTCAACCCTCGGCAGTCGCTGCAGCGCAGCAAGCGCAAGTTTCGGACAAGTCGCCGCCGTTAACCATTCGTTAACTTTTGAACGCGGAATCACCGACATGCAGATCGAAAGCAATATTGGCGGATATAACTATCAGGGTCGCATCCGCGACATCGAAAAAGCTGGCAGCGCTCAAAGCGCGCCGGAGGAGCAGGCGGTAAAACGCGGCCCCGGCAATCCCACCGTTTCCAGCACCATTCTTTCCCAGTCGCTGGCCAATGTTCTGTGGGCCGTCGGCAATGGCAGTGCGCCCGCTTATCAGGATACGACCGCGGCTTCCCCCGAGGACAAGGCGGAAGCCGAGGTCGAATGGGTGCGCAGCGCCTATTCGGAATATACCGAATAGGCGATTCCAATCAGGCCCTTGCCGGGCTGACTTCCACCGTCACATGCGAGAGTTCATGTATGGCGGCAAGTTTCTGCTTATAAAAAGCCGGCGCTTTCGGCGCCTGCGAATGGATCGCCACGATGGCGGCGTGATGCCCCGGCCCTACCTGCCAGACATGCAGGTCGGTGATGCGATCCTCTTCCGTCTCCACGCTTTCACGGATTTCCTGCGGCAGATCCTCCGCCGGCGGCAGCGCATCGAGCAGTGTCGTCGCCGTGGAGCGGATCAGGCCCCATGACCAGCGGGCGATGACCAGACCGCCAACGATACCCATCAACGGATCAAGGAACGACCAGCCGTTCCACTTGCCGAGCAGCAGCGCGACGATGGCGAGAACCGACGTCAGCGCATCCGCCAGCACATGCAGATAGGCCGCGCGCAGATTGTTGTCCCGCCCGCCCTTTGCGCCGTGGTCCGCATGGTGACCGGCATGGGAGCCGTGATCGTGATGGGCGTGGCTGCCATGGCCATGATCGTGGTGATGGTCATCCTTCAAAAGCACGGCGCTGAGAAGATTGACGGCAAGGCCGATGATGGCGACGAGGATCGCCTGGTTGAAATCGATTTCGACAGGATCGATGAGGCGCATCGCGCTTTCGACGGCAATCAGCAGTGCCACCACAGCCAGTACGATGGCGCTGGCAAAACCCGCCAGATCGCCGAACTTGCCGGTGCCGAAGGTGAAGCGCGGATTGCGCGCCTCGCGGCGGGCATAAAGATAGGCGAGCGCCGAAATCAGCATCGCGCCGGCATGGGTGGACATGTGCCAGCCATCCGCCGTCAGCGCCATGGAGCCATACCAGTGGCCGGCGACGATTTCCGCCACCATCATCGCCGCGGTCAGCCCAATGACCATCCAGACGCGCCTTTCATTGCGCTCATGGTTCTGGCCAAGGAAAACATGGTCGTGACCGGCTGCTGCACGGTGTTCGGATGTCGTCGTCATGTCGCTAATCCTGTTCGCTTTTACCGTATGTAGGTCTTCAGCACCTGGGCGAGCTCTTCCGCCGCCCGCGCCCGCTCGTCTTCGTTTTCGGCATGCACCACATGCTCATGCAGATGCTCCTGCATCACCTCTCCGGTCAGGCCGGAAAGCGCGCCGCGCACCGAAGCGAGCAATTGCAGCACCTCGCCGCAGGGCTTGGCATCATCCAGTGCGCGCTCGACCGCCTCCATCTGCCCTTTCAGACGGCGGATGCGGGCCAGAAGCTTCTCCTTGTTGCGGATCGTATGGGACATGGGCACCTCATATACTATAGGGGGGTATAGTATATTGCCGCTATTTTTTGCGCAAGGCGTGCATGACGCAATCTTCGGGAATGTTTCGGACCTTAAAAATGCCCCATCAGAACTAGGGGACTCACAGTCATGACGACTATCGCAGCAACCAGCAGCATCAATTTCGCCTCTCCCGTCCGCGGCATCGCGCCTGCGCATAACCGGGAGAGCCAGTCTACCACCGAGGCTTTGCAGGAGCTGACGCGGGCGGCCCATCGCGCCATTTCGGTGGCAGGCAATGTCGCCACCACCGTCGCCCCGCTGGCCGGCGCCTCCGCGAGCCTCGCTGCTGCTCTCTGGAACATGGACAGCGGCGTTTCCGCCGCCACTGGCGCCAATGCTGAGGTGGCCGCTTCCGCCCAGCCAGATATGGCAAGCCTCGAATCGCAGATTCTGAAGGCACTGGCCCAGGCGCTTGGCGTCAACGACGCCGCTTAAGGCCATTGAACCGGGGACGGAAAAGCCATATCTCTAGAGACTGGAGATATGGAGAAAAAGATGCTGTCCATCGGTGAACTGTCCAAACGCACCGGCGTCAAGGTGCCGACTATTCGTTATTACGAGCAGATGGGCCTCATCCGCGAAGCCGACCGTTCGGACGGCAACCAGCGCCGCTACGAAAAGACCGACCTCGAAAGGCTGGCCTTCATCCGCCATGCGCGCGATCTCGGGCTGAACATCGACGCCATCCGCGAACTGATCGCGCTTAGCCAGCACCGGCAGATGCCCTGCGAGGGCGCGGACCGCATCGCCGCCGAACACCTCGCCCATGTGCGCGAGAAGATCGCCAGCCTGAAGAAGCTGGAGCATGAGCTGGAGCGGATCGTCTCCCATTGCCACGGCCATTCCATAGAGGATTGCTACGTCATCCGCGCGCTTTCCAATCACGGCATGTGCGAGGGCGAGCATTGATCGGAAAACCGGGCTTGACAGATTGCGGATTCGGGCGCATTGCATGTTCCATGATCAACGAACGCGCACCCATCTCCTGCTCGTACTTTTGGGCCTACCTTTAAGGGCGGCTCGACAGATCATATTGTCAACAAGCCGCCGTCAGGCGGCTTTGTTGTTTCTCAAGCGTCCTGACGGCACCGATAAGACCAAAGGACCGAAAAAATGACCGAAGATAGCTCCCTTACACTGGAAAGACCGCCCGTCGTCATCATTCGTGGCGCACGCAAGACGGATTTGCCCGAGCTCAACGAGATGATTACGCTGCTTGCCTCCTACCACGGCGATGCGGCGGCGATCACGCCGGCGAAACTGGAACGCGACCTGTTCGGCCCGCTGCCGTGGGTACATGGCCTCGTGGCCGAAGCCGATGGCGCGCTGATCGGTTACGCCCTGCTTCTGCCGCTCTACAGGGCGCAGGAAGGCCGGCGCGGGCTTGAGCTGCATCATCTCTTCGTGCGTGACGGGCATCGCGGCCATGGCACCGGCCAGCATCTTGTTTCCCGCGCCCGCGATATCGCCAAGCGTCTCGGTTGCGACTATCTTTCCGTCAGCGCCACGACCGGCAATGTGGCGGCGCATCGTTTCTACGAAAACATGGATTTCGCGCCCCGCCCGGTCACCGGCATGCGCTACATGCAGTCCATCGCCTGATTAAAACCACGGAGACGGCCATGACACGGATCGCCATTGCGCTGGCGCAGGATTTTGCGGACTGGGAACCGGCGCTGCTTGCCGCCGCAGCCCGCAGTTATCTGGGCGTCGAGATCGTCTACGCTACCCCCGATGGCAGGCCGGTGACATCCATGGGCGGGCTGAATGTGACGCCTGACACATCCTATGACGCGCTTGATCCTGTTGGCATCGATGCGCTTGTCATTCCCGGCGGCTTGAGCTGGGAAAAGGGAACGGCTGTCGATCTTGGCGGGCTGGTGCACCGGTTTCACGACAGGAACCGGCTGGTTGCCGGCATCTGCGCGGCGGCAAGCGCGCTCGGTAGCACGGGCGTCCTGAACGACGTCGCCCATACCGGCAATTCGCTGGCGTCCCACAAGGCTTATGCCGTCTATAGCGGCGAGTCGCTCTACCGCGACCAGCCGAAAGCGGTCAGCGATGGCGGCATCATCACGGCCGCCGGCAGCGCGCCGGTCAGTTTCGCTGTGGAAATCCTGAAACACCTCGGCCTCTTTGGTCCGGAAGCCGAGGCGGAACTTCAGGTTTTTGCGGCGGAGCATCGCTGAGGCATAGCCGCCTCGGTTGTTTGCGCTCCCTCTACTCCCGTCATTCCCGCCTTGAGCCGGAATCCAGCCGACGCGCGTCTGCGCGGTGAAAAGAGTCCTTTCAGCCCAATGACTTGGGCTGGCTGGATCCCGGCTCAAGGCCGGGATGACGGACGTGAAAACGGCAATGATTATCGCCGATCAAGTACGCGACAAACACGCGCCGCATGATCGCCGTTCTCCCCGGCAATCGCACGGCGAATATCGCGGCTGTTCAGATGCAGGCTGCGGCCGGAGGGTGAATTCGAGCGTTTTATCTTGCTGAGCGCCGCAGCGATAAAAGCGGCCTCGTGCTCATGAAAACAGGCGATAGCCGCCTCGCGATCCGGGGTCGCCCCAAGAACCGCCTTGAAGGCAAGGCGGTGCACGGCGCAGAAAGCGCCGTGACCGGGAACGGCAAAACGCAGCGCATCGAGTTCTTCACTCCATTCCGCTGCGTCCTGCATAGTCTCAAGCCGACTGGAAGCGCTTCAGGAAAAACGCGCTCAACGTTCCGAGCAGCGCCCAGAAAACGAAGCTGGTCACGGTGGCGGCAACGATGAACTGACGCTCCAGCGGCAGCGGTGCCAGCGCATGTTCGCCTTCCGGCGGCAGGGGCGCGCCCACCACATGCGGCGCGACGATCAGCACCAGCGCCAATATGATGGCCCAGGGTTCGCGGCGGAATGCGATCAGCGCGATGCCGCCCGCGGTTGCGGCAACCGTCGAGAGCCACCAGATCTGCCGCGCCTCAAGTGCGGCAGCCGGGCTGCCCGGCAGTTCCGGCGGCAGGCCGATCATCGGGGCCAGCATGACGGCGGCAAAACCGGCAACGCCCCAGAGAAGTCCTTCGCGCCAGCCGCCATTCGTGCCACGCAGCGAAATCAGGCCGGTCAGCACCAGAGCATAACCGATGGCGGTGAGAACATTGGCGGCGACGGTGTAGGCGGTGCGCTCGAAGCCATCGGCCGGAGCCCAGGCCTCGTCATTGTGCTCATGGGCGGGAACGGCAGCACCGGGCGCCGGCGCATCATGGCTGTGGGCCGCTTCGCCGGCGCTTTCATAGGTTTCCGCCTGAAGGATGAGCGGCGTCGTGCCGAAAGCCTGCATGGCCGAAACGGCGAAACCGCCGAGGATGCCGACGAGAACGGCGGTAAAGACGATATTGCGAAAAGACGACATGCCGTTCCCCTCAATGGCAGGGGAAGGCGTTGGCATGACGCGTGTCATGCGCGGCGTTGTGAACGGCTTCCACATGGGAAAAGCCGACAAAACCGACAACGAACAGGCCAAGCACGATCGCCGTCAGCGATTGCGCGAAGCTGGTTGTTTTTGCGGAAACGGCGGCGTTGGCCGTATTCTGGTTGATGGACATGGTGACCCCTCTCCGGCGCGACCCCGCGCCTTTGGACGCGGCCGGACGGCAAAAGGCCATCGAGCCGCTACGATACACTTCACCACGGGGATACGAGACTGACACAGGGAAGCGTCGATCCCGCCACCCTGAAATTCCGCTCTTCCGGACACCCCGCCGGCATGGATATTTCCGCGATGGCAGGTCTCCTGGCTTACGGGTCAAAACCTGAAACACCTTCCCGGCATCACCCTCTCTGGAAACCCTTGGGTTCCCGGCGAGATGGCTTGCCAGTGGCATTTCGTTTCAGGCTCTCCGCTCACAGTTGCGGGGGCAGCCACGAATGAGGATTTCTCCCTATCGTGTTCCCTTTTCACCTTCCGGAACGCCCGGAAGGAACCATCACAGGATTGTTATCCGATGGGCGGGGTCGGGAGTCAATGGTGGGCCTGATTTCGAACTGCACGCCGTCGCCTCCACCTCCGTCACCCCGGACTAGATCCGGGGTCCAGCGCGATCAAGTCCTTGATCGCGAGAGACTCTTCTCACGGCGCAGACGCGCCGTGGCTGGATGCCGGATCTGGTCCGGCATGACGGCTGAGGGTTACCGCGACGGTATGGCCTTCAGATAGGCGGCAATTGCATCGCGGTCTTCAGGCGTCAGATGCGCCATGTTCTGCTGCACTTTGACCATGGAGCCGCCGACGCTGTCGAATTCCGGGGTGAAGCCGTTTTCCAGATAGCTGGCAATATCGGCCTCGGCCCAGCTGCCGATGCTTTGCGAGCCGGGGGTAATGTCGGGAATGCGGCCCTCGCCTTCCGGGTTGGGACCGCCCGCCAGCCATTTGTCTTTCACGAAACCGCCAAGCGCGTTGCGCGGTGTGTGGCATTCGCCGCAATGGCCCGGCCCTTCCACCAGATATTGGCCGCGCAGCAATTCAGCATTGGCATTGGCAAGCTCCACGCGGGGCCGCGCTGCGGGGTCGAAATAAAGGAATTTCCAGCCGCCCAGCGCCATGCGCAGATTGAAGGGGAACGGCAACTCGTGATCCGGCGCATCGTTCTGGCTGGCCGGCAGGGCCTTCAGATAACCGAAGAGATCGTTGATGTCCTTCTGCGTCATGCGGGCATAGGAGGCATAGGGAAAGGACGGGTAGAGATGTTCGCCGTTCCTGCCCACACCGCGCGTCATCGCATCGCCGAATTCCGCCAGCGTCCAGCCGCCGATGCCATGCTGCGGATCGGAGGAAATATTGGGGACATGGAAGGTGCCGAAGGGGCTTTTCAGCGCCTGCCCGCCCGAAAGCGTCAACAGCGCCTCGCCTTTCGCATCGGGTGCGGCATGGCAGCTTGCGCAGCCGCCCGCCCAGAACAGCGTTTCGCCATTGGCCAGATCCGGTTCGCCCAGGCTGACCCAGTGGCTGGGCGCCTGCCGCTGAGGCGCGGTGACCCAGGCGAATATGCCGTAGCCCGCAATGGCCGCGACGACGGCCCCGCCCACGAGTTTCGTCCAGATGGAGGACATGCCCCTCTCCCCATTCTCACCTGATCCGGTCAGATGTCTTTCGTGCCTGAGAAAACGCCGCCGGTAAGCGGCGTTTCCAAAGTGCTGCGATTATTTCTTCAGACGATAGGTCTGATGGCAGGTGCCGCAATCGGCGCCCAGCGTCTTCATGGCGGTGGCGACGCCCGCCTGATCGGTGGGGAGATTGGCGAGAACCATGTCCGCATCCGTGCCGAGCTTGGCGGCCTTGGCCTTGAAGTCGTCGAAATTTTCCCAGATGGCGGGGGCCGCCGCACTGCCGGTCTCGGTGCCGGGGGGGAACTGGTCCGGGAAAGCCTTGGCGTTGGTGCCGATGGTGGTTACGGCAGTCTTGACGGTATCGGCGTCGAAGGGCTTTTCGCCCTTGGATATGGCGGCAAGCGAACCCATCGCCCCACCGATCTGCTTCATCATGCCTTCACGTTTTTCGACTTCGCCGGCAGCGTAGACCGCTCCGGCGCAAAGACAGCCGAATAGCATGGCCGCGGTAATGGTTTTCAGTTTCATGCAACTCTCCTTGATTCCGGCCGGGACACCGGGCGCTAGATGGAACGGCGCGAGGATGCCCTTTCCGGATGGCGAAAAGAAGTCACATTGCGGTGAATTCCATCGTGAAAACAGAAGCCTAAGACAGGGCCTCCCACAATGTCAGCAGCGCTGCGGCAATCAGCATGAAACCGGCGGCGCGGCCGATGAAGATCGTGGCGGCGGGCGAAGAAACCAGCCATGCCCGGCTTTTATCCGCCGTCAGCGCCAGCGCGCCGTAAACCGTGAACTGCGTGACCGCCACCATCGCGCCCATCACCAGCCCCTGCATCCAGATCGGACCATAGGCCGGTTTGAGGAATTGCGGATAGATCGCCATCATGAACAGATAGGCTTTCGGGTTGGAAAGGCAGGTCAGCACCGCCCGCCAGAAGGCTTTTCTGACCGAAGCGCTCGCCTGCGCCTCATCGCCGTTCACGACAATCGCGCTGCGCATCAGGCCGGCACCGATCCAGATCATATAGGCCGCCCCGAAAACCAGAAGCGGCAGGAACAGCGACGGCATCCAGGCGGCCAGCATTCCGACGCCCAGGGCGCCGTAAAGCGAATGCACGATGCCGCCGGCGCTCATGCCGCTTGCAGCGGAAAGGCCGGTTCTCTTGCCGCCCGTCAGTGCGCTTGCCAGCACGAACAGCATGTCCATGCCCGGCAGGATGATGATGCCGAACAGGACCAGAAAGAAAAGCCAGAGATTTTCGGCGTAACTCATGTCAGTATCTCCCAAAACGGTTCACGACACATTCGGGAAATCCCATGTTTCTCAATGTGTTTCTCCGTTTATAGGAAAAGCCAACTGACAGCGTTGTGTCAGTTGCGTAGGGAAATCCACCGGGAAAACGGTAATGCGCAAGGCGTCGAGACTGTTCGAGATCATCCAGATTCTGCGGGTGGCGCGCAGGCCTGTCACCGCGCAGACGATTGCCGAGGCGCTGGAAGTGACGGTGCGCTCTGTCTATCGCGACATAGCAGCGCTTCAGACCATGCGCGTGCCCATCGAAGGGGAACGCGGCGTCGGTTATATCCTGCGTCCCGGCTTCAACCTGCCACCGTTGATGTTTTCCATCGAAGAGACGGAGGCGATCGTGCTGGCGCTCGCCATGATCGCCCGCACCGGCGATAGCGAGTTGCGGCAGGCGGCAAGGCAGGTCAGCGACAAGATCGCCGCCTCCCTGCCCGAACCCCTGTCGAAAACCCTCTCCGCCAATGCCCTGCATGCCTGGGGCAGCATCGCGCCCTCCCCCGCCGGCGTCGATCTTGCGACGGTCCGGCGGGCGGTGCGCGACGAGGAGAAGCTGGAGATCACCTATCGCGATGAAGCCGGCGCGCAAACGCAGCGGCAGGTTCGGCCGATTGCGGTGATCTATTATTCGGAGACGGTGAATATCGTCGTCTGGTGCGAATTGCGGCAGGCGATTCGCAATTTCCGTTCGGACCGGGTGCTGAGCTGCGAAACGACCGGCAGCTTCTTCAAGCTGGAAGGCGAAAAGCTGCGGCAATTGTGGATGAGCGGCTGGCAGAGCAACCAGCCGCCAATCCCCTATTCACAGCCGTAAAAGGCGATCCTCCTCGCGCCCAAAACCGCGAATGACGATCCGGTCGGCAAAGACATCGGCAATCGCGAAGGTGTTCTGGTCTGGCGTATCGACCATGCCCTTGAAGTTCACGAAGTGGGTATTGCCCAGCACACCGTAATTGCCCTCGTGATTATGGCCATTGAACCACGCGACGACCGAGGGGTGGGAGCCGAGAAGCTCAAGGATGCGAGGCGCGTCCCACATATTGTGGGCGTTTTCGGGATAGACAGGATAGTGGCAGAGAACGATCACTTTTTCGCCTGCCGCATCCGCCCTTTGCAGGACGGCCCGCAGCCATTCGAACTGCTCGTCGCTGAGCGAGGCGTTCCAGTCCTGCGCATTGATTGCGCCGGCATCCGCAAGGTGCTTCAACCGATCTGCGGCAAGCGCCCGACGCGGATCGCCGGGCGGCGGCGCGAAAAGGCTGACCTCATTGCCGTCAAGCACGACGAAGCGGATGTCGCCGATGGAAAAATCATGCCAGGGGGCGGACATGCCGAGGCGGGCGTGGATAGTCGGCAAATGCTCGGCGGCGACGGCGAAATCGTGATTGCCCGGCAGCAGCACCGAGCGGTGGCGAAGCCCGTCGTAAACGGCAAGGATCGCATCGAAGTTTTCGAAGCCGCGATCGATGATATCGCCGAGCGTCACCACGAAGGCCAATTCCTCGCGGTTGAAGGCGTCGATCGCGTCTGCGAGCTTTTTCGGGCTCTCGGCGTAATAACGGCCCATTTCCGGACGGGGAGCGGCATCGGCATATTGGGGATCGGCGACAATGCCGAAGGAGAAGAGAGGCGTGGTTTTTTCAGTCATGATGCGCCGCGATAAACCCGGCGGATGACAGGCTTGTGACAATAAAATCCGACAGGCCGCATCGCCCTATCACAAATGCAAAACACCCGGCTTGAAGCCGGGCGTCTCAAGTGTGTGGATATTTCCACTGTCGTCATGCTCGGGCCTGTCCCGAGCATCTGCCACGTCGCGTTTTGAGAGACGGAGCAGATCCTCGGCACAAGGCCGAGGATGACGTCGCGCGGGAGGAGGCTGCTTCGATCAGCAACGACGCATTCCGCGCAAGCCTTACTTGGCGGCGGCTTCGTAACGCTCCAGGACGTAGTCCCAGTTGATGAGGTTATCGACGAAGGCTTCGAGGTACTTCGGACGCAGGTTGCGGTAGTCGATGTAGTAGGAGTGTTCCCAGACATCGACGCCGAGGATGGGATCGGCACCATGAACCAGCGGGTTTTCGCCATTCGGGGTCTTGGAAATTTCAAGCTTGCCGTTCTTGACGGAGAGCCATGCCCAGCCGGAGCCGAACTGCGTGGTGCCGGCAGCGATGAAATCGGCCTTGAACTTGTCGTAACCGCCGAGATCGGAGGCGAATGCCTGCTCGAGCTTGCCAGGCAGCTTGTTGCCGCCGCCGCCCTTCTTCATCCACTTCCAGAAATGGACGTGGTTGTAATGCTGGGCAGCATTGTTGAAGAGACCGGCATTGGTGCCAAAGGACTTCTTCACGACTTCTTCGAGCGACAGGTCGGAAAGACCTGCTTCGGCCGCCAGCTTGTTGCCGTTGTCGACATATGCCTTGTGGTGCTTGTCGTGATGGAACTCGAGCGTCTCGCGCGACATGTAGGGTGCAAGCGCGTCGTAGTCGTAGGGGAGTTCGGGAAGTTCGAAGGCCATGGTTTTTACTCCTTTTTGCAGCGGGTTACCGCTCCTAGAAACCGTGTGAGCGGACCATAGGAGCGAACCTCTGTTTGGGCAACCTGCGAAATATCAAAATGTTCCGACAAAAGAGAAAATTCCTCCCCGCGCGGCCGCCACCACATTTGTTTCACAACCCTGGCGTACCGTTTTCCACCCTATCGGTTCGCTTTTGCCGAGATTGCAGGAAGGAAATTCATGACCCGTCCGATCCCCCGCACCATCCTCCTCCTTGCGGCCTTCTCGTCGCTTACTCTCCCCGCCGCCGCATCGTCGGATGACGCCTGGAAGGAGTTCGTGGCGGATGTGCAGACGGCCTGCCTTGCCGGCGCCAAGGACATGATCGAGGACGCGAAGGCCGTGGTCGATCCGGTCGGCAGCGAGAATTACGGCCTCGCAATTCTTACCGGCAAGGCCAAACTCGCCGGGAAGAGTGGGGGCGCGGATGCGACCGTCAGCCATATCTGCGTCTATGACAAGAAGACCAAGGCCGTGGAGCTGGGCAGCGAGCTTTCCGGCGATACGCTGAAGGTGGAAATACCCGGCTCCACCAAGCCCTGACCGTTCAAAAGCGCGGTGTGGTGTCGCCCTCGCCCAGCGCACGCTGCATCAGCACCGTATCCAGCCATTGGCCATGTTTCCAGCCGATGGATTTGAAGGTGCCGACATGTTCGAAACCGGCGGCGCGGTGCACGCCGATCGAGGCGGCATTGGCCGAATCGCCGATGACGGCGATCATCTGCCGGAAGCCGCGTGCCGTCGCCGCCTCGATCAACGCCTCGAGCAGCTTGCGGCCGATGCCCATGCCCTTCATACCCGGATCGATATAAACGGAATTCTCCACCGCCGCGCCATAGGCCGGGCGCGGGCGATAGGCGCCGGCATAGGCATATCCGGCTATCTTTCCATCGCATTCGGCGACGAGATAGGGGTAATTGCCCTCCACCAGAAGGCGGCGGCGCTCGAGCATCATCTCCGCGCTTGGCGGATCGATCTCGAAGCTAGCGCGGCCGTGCAGAACGGCGTCCCGGTAGATTTCGGCAATGGCTGGAATATCCGCCTCTTCGCAAGGGCGGATCGTAAGGCTGG
Organism: Agrobacterium sp. YIC 4121; assembly: GCF_002008205.1. Taxonomy (NCBI): domain Bacteria; kingdom Pseudomonadati; phylum Pseudomonadota; class Alphaproteobacteria; order Hyphomicrobiales; family Rhizobiaceae; genus Agrobacterium; species Agrobacterium sp. YIC 4121. Next base: position 26,808 of record NZ_MRDI01000001.1, read on the forward strand.
AAACGGTGGAAAGGGTCATTCTCTTGTCCTGCGGATCATTCACGCCGTCATTGTGCATTGCGGCGCAGCCAAAATAAAGATTATCTATCTTATACAAACGATAAGGTTTTCTTTGATGATGGACCTCGATCTGCGGCAGCTACGCAGCTTCATGGATGTGGCCGATCTCGGCAGTTTTTCCGCCGCCGCCGACAAGGCGGGGCTGACGCAGCCGGCCATCAGCCTGCATATAAGGCTGCTTGAAAAACAGCTCGGCGTGCGGCTGATCGAAAGGGTCGGCAGGCGCGCGCAGCCGACGGCGGCGGGGCGCGACTTTCTCATCCATGCAAGGCGGATTGCCGAAGAAGTGGCGCATGCCATCGATACCGTTGCGCCGCATCGCAGCGGGGTGACGGGACGCCTGCGCATCGGCACCGGCGCCACCGCCTGCATCTATCTGCTGCCGCCGGTGCTGGGGAAAATCCGGCAGGCCATGCCCGGCATCGAGATCGTCGTGCAGACCGGCAATACCCACGATATCCTCCGGCTTCTGGAGGCCAATACCATCGATGCGGCCGTGGTGGCCCTGCCCGCCAGCGGCCGCAGCCTCGATATCAGCGATATCCATCTCGACGAGCTGGTCGCGGTTTTCCCGCAAGGCTCCGTCTCTGACGCAACGGCGCTCAACGCCGAGACGCTTTCGGCGCGGCCGCTGCTGCTTTACGAGGGCGGCAATACGCGCCGGCTGGCGGATCAATGGTTTTCGGCAAGCGGCCGCACCGTGCAGCCCGCCATGGAACTGGGCAGCGTCGAGGCGATCAAGAAGCTCGCAGGTGCGGGCCTTGGCCTTGCCATCGTGCCGCGCATGGCGATGGAGCATGAAGGTGCCGCATCCGGGCTCGAATGGCGCTCGCTCGAACCGCCGCTTGAACGGCGGATCGCGCTGGCGATGCGACGCGACAAACATATGACCGCGCCGCTGCGGGCGCTTGCCGCTGCGCTGCCGGATGTGCGGAAAGGATGAGGCCCGCGCTGGCTGCGAGGGCAGGCCTCGACTTGTTGACGAAAAGGCCCCGTACTCTCTCCTCCGTCATGCCGGACTTGATCCGGCATCCAGCCACGGCGCGTCTGCGCCGTGAAGAGAGTCTTTCGCGATCAAGGACTTGATCGCGCTGGACCCCGGATCAAGTCCGGGGTGACGGAGCGCATAATCAAGCCTCCACCACATACGTTCAGTCCATGAGGTTCGTTCTCAAAACTCCGTCCACTCATCCCCCTTCACGGCCAGCGCCGCATTGCCGCGTGCAGCAACGGGGCGAGCCTTCCGCGCCGGTGCGACCGGTGCGACCGGTGCAACCGGTGCGGCGGGCGCGTGGGCCGGGCTTGCGGCGCGCTGCATATGCCGTGCCGTTTCCCGCAATGCGGAGCTTTGCTGGCCGAGCTGGAATTGCGCAAGCAGGGCGTGAAGGTTCGTGCATTCCTGTGCAAGACCCGCACCGGCCGCATTCATTTCCTCCACCATCGCGGCATTCTGCTGCGTGGCCTGATCCATGTGGTTGACGGCCGTATTGACCTCGGAAAGGCCTGCCGACTGCTCCTGCGCCGCCGTGGCGATGGCGTCCATATGGGTGTTGACGGAAAGCACCAGCTGCTCGATCTCGGAAAGGCCGACGCCGGTATCGGCCACCAGCTTCACGCCTTCACCCACCGCAACGGCTGACGCGGTGATGAGTTGCTTGATTTCCTTGGCGGCATTGGCGGAGCGCTGCGCCAGTTCTCGCACTTCCTGTGCGACGACGGCGAAGCCCTTACCCGCATCGCCCGCCCTTGCCGCCTCGACGCCGGCGTTCAGCGCCAGAAGGTTGGTCTGGAAGGCAATTTCGTCGATGACGCCGATGATCTGGCCGATCTGGCGCGAGGAATGTTCGATGCGCTCCATGGCGGCGACGGCATCGCGCACCACCTTGCCGGAAAGATCGGCCTTTGTCCTTGCCTCACGCACCGTGTCGCGCGCATCGCTCGCCCGTTTGGAGGTGGCGGAAACATTGGCGGTGATCTCTTCCAGCGCCGCGGCGGTTTCTTCAAGAGAAGCAGCCTGCTGTTCGGTGCGGCGGGAAAGATCGTCGGATGCGGAGGATACCTCGTGGGCGCCGCCGTTCACGGTCTGCACGGACTGGCCAACGCTTGTGAGCGCTTCGCGCAGCTGATGCACGGAGCTGTTGAAATCGTGCCGCAGCGTCTCGAATTGCGGCGCAAACGGCGTGGCGATCTCGCAGACCATATCCCCGGAGGCAAGCCGGCGAAGACCGCCAGCCAGCGACCCCGTGGCCTGATTGAGACGCTCTTCGGCCTCGGCCTCGGCGCGCTGCTGCAGCTCGATACGGTCACGCTCGGCCTGCTCGCGGTTGCCGACGGCTTCGTCCTCAAGCTGCCGGTTGCGGATGGCCGCTTCGCGGAAGATTTCCACGGCGCGGGCCATCTCGCCGATCTCGTCGCCGCGTTTTGCGCCGGGCACATCGATGGTCAGGTTGCCGGTGGACAATTCCATCATCGCCTTTGTCAGGCGGCTGATGGGACGGGTGACGCGGCCGACGATGACGGCAAGGCAGAGAATGCAGACGCCAAGCGTGAGGATGAACGCGGCGAGATAGATCATCGCGCCGATAAAGGCGTCCTGTCTGGCCTTTTCGGCATTGGCGTTGAGAACATCCATCGCTTCTGAGGCGATTTTCGCGACCGTATCGAGGTTCGCGGTGACCGTATTGCGCCATGTATCGATGGTGAAGGCAGGCGTGCGGCCGTTGTTCAGATCGTCTATCAGCTTTGCGCGCTGCGTGACGAAATCACCCTTGAAATAGGTCCTGTCGGCAACGGCGTAGATATCCTTCAGCGCCTGCGGCGTCGATTCATGCGCGACGAGGTCGCCGGTGGCTTTCCAGGCAAAGGCCGCGCCGGCATCGAAATTACCGAGCTGCTGGGTTTCCTGCGGGGTCAGCGGCCGCTGCTGGGCCACGACCGCATTGATGACAACGGTGGCGCTGCCGCCGAGCGCACGCGCCGACCAGCCATAGGACCGCAACTGGATGAGGCCGGTCAGGCTCTGGTCCAGCGAGCGAACCTCACCTTCCACCGCCGTCGAGCCGGCTTCGAGCGCCGTCAGGAAATCCTGACCGAGCGCCAGCACGGTCTTGTCCAGCCCGTTTTCACGACGGTCGAGTGGCAGGGTGACGTTGGCGTCAACCTTTTTGCGCAGTTCCAGGAATTGCGTGTAGATATCCTTCACGCGGGCAAGCGGGGCCTTGAGGCCAGCCTGATCGAGCGCGGCGGCCTGTTCGAGAAAGGCCCCCATGGCGGCGTCCACCTTCTGGCGCGACGCCTGCACGCTGGCGATAGTGTTGGCCGTCTTCGCCGGGTCGACCGTCAGCGCCGAGGCGCTGTTCCCGCGTTCACTGCGAAAGTTCAGCAAGGCGTTGAAAAGCAGCCTGTCCAGCGAAACGAGCTGCGCCACCTCCGAAAAGCTGCGGGCACGCTGCACGGACTGCAACATGCCGTTGCCCACGAAGCCCGCCAGCGCGATGCCGATGAGCAGAAAAAATCCCACAAGTATATTGCGTATGCTGAAAGACATTTGGCGGCCCCCAATAGCCCGGATCGATAATGCCGCAAGCTAGCGTGTGGTCCTCTAAAATTGGATTAAATTCCCCCTGAATTTTTATGGGAAATAATTCGGTTCAAAACAAAAGGCCGCAGCAGGGATGAGCCTGCCGCGGCCTCTTGAAACTATGGGTTTTACTCGACCTTAAACGTCCGCGCCGAGACGCGCCCAGTCCATATAGAGATCGAGCGCCTTGCGGGCGACGGGGCCTGCCTGCAATTCACGATCATCGAGCTTCACGACGGGCGAAACCTTGGAATAATTGCCGGAGCAGAAGATTTCATCGGCCTCGCGGAAATCCTCGACCGAAAGCGTCGCTTCCCGCACGTCGAAACCGGCCTGGCGCAGAAGGCCGATCACGCGCGAACGGGTGATGCCGGCAAGGAAGGTGCGGTTCGGAACCGGGGTAAGGACAACGCCGTCCTTGACCATGAAGATGTTGGCCGAAGCGGACTCGGCGACATTGCCGTTCATGTCGCGCATCAGGGCATTGTCGAAACCGCGCGAGCGCGCTTCCAGAATGGCGCGGCCGCTATTGGGGTAAAGGCTGCCGGCCTTTGCGTCGGTCATGGCGGTTTCCGGCGAAGGGCGGCGCAGCGGCGAGACGGTGAGCGTCAGCGGCTTGCCGGCATCCATCGGCGCTTCGAAAAGGCAAAGCGCAAACCTGGTGGAGCTGGCATCGGGCGCCACGACGCTGCCGGGCATGCCGTGTTCGGCCCAATACATCGGCTTGATGTAGATCGCCATCTTGCCGTCGAATTTCTTGACGCCTTCGAGTGCCAGGGACTCGATCTCCTCGGCCGTCATGGTCGGCTTCATGCCCATATTGACGGCGGAGCGATTGATACGCTGGCAGTGCAGATCGAGATCGGGCGCGACACCATCGAACCAGCGCGCACCGTCGAACACCGTGGAGGCCAGCCACATGGCATGCGAGGTCGGGCCGATGAGCGGCGGATTGCCGGGCAGCCATTGACCGTCAACATAGGTCCAGGTGGTTGATCGGGGTGCGGTATCGACGCTCATGGTGGTCTCCTGTCTCGAGCGTTTTCGTTCGGTAAAAACGCTCCGTCTTTTTTGTTCTGATGCATTGCCGGATGAAGAGCGCTGCGCGCTCTCAACGGGGCATGTGCTGGAAATCGGCCGGAGTGAATGCCTCTCCCTGGACGAGGTCAAGTTTTAATTGCAGCGATTTCTGATTTTGATGGAAAATAACAAAGTGATGGCCCGGTGAGCACGTTTTATGAGGCGAAACAAAAGGTTGATGAATAGGTTCATCACAATAATTCATGCATCGGACGATAGCGGCGCGATTTGCCCCATGCGATGCTGGCGATCTGACGGCATTTTGCAGGAGGAAAATCATGGCATGGTCCGCCCAACAATATCTGAAATTCGAAGACGAGCGGACGCGCCCCGCGCGGGATCTTCTGGCGCAGGTGCCGCTGGAGCGGGTGCTGAACGGCTATGACCTCGGCTGCGGCCCCGGCAATTCCACCGAGCTTCTGACCGACCGTTACGGCGTCAATGTCATTACCGGCATCGACAGCGATGACGACATGCTGGAAAAGGCGGCGGACCGGCTGCCGACCACGCGCTTCGGCAAGGCCGATCTTTCCCAGTGGAAGCCAGCGCAGAAGGCAGACCTGCTTTACGCCAATGCCGTGTTCCAATGGGTGCCGGATCATCTCACCGTTCTTTCGCAACTGATGGACCAGCTGGAAAGCGGCGGCGTTCTGGCCGTTCAGATGCCCGACAATCTGCAGGAGCCGACGCATCGCGCCATGGAGGAGACCGGGACGAACGGTTCCTGGAAGGATAGGTTTTCAGATGGCAGTCTGCGCCGCAAACCTCTGCCCGCGCCTTCGGATTATTTCGATGCGCTGACGCCGAAATCCGCGCGGGTGGATGTGTGGCACACCATCTATAATCATCCGATGAAGGACGCGGAAAGCATCGTCGAATGGGTCAAGGGCACGGGGCTGCGCCCCTATCTCACCGCCGCCGGCGAGGAAAACCGCGAAGCCTTCCTCGCCGACTATACGCGGCGCATCAAGGCGGCCTATCCGCCGATGGCGGACGGCCGCCTGCTTCTGCGCTTTCCCCGCCTTTTTGTGGTGGCGGTGAAGAAGTAGCTTCAGCCCGCGAAAGCATAGACCCGGAGACGATGATTGTCGGGGTCGGCGGCGGTAAAGGTGTAGCCGAATTCCATGCCTGCCGGCTGCTGCAGCATGTCGATGCCCGTCGCCTTCCAATCCGCAAAAATCTCGTCCACCCGCGCCGCGTTTTCAACGCGGAAGGCAAGCTCGCCGCCGCCGCCCGTAACGGATGCTTTCGGCTCCACGGTGTGCCGCGACCAGAGGCCGAGCTTCATGCCGTTCTGAAGCACGAAGAGCGCGAATGTCGGCGAGGCTTCGACCGGCTCCGCACCCAGCAGCTCCTTGTAAAATTCGGTGCTGGCCGGCGGGTTGTCGACGTAAAGGATGGTGAAATCGGGGTGGGTCATGGCTGTTCTCCTGTGTTGCGGATAAACGATGTCTAGCCCCTGCTGCTGTCAGTTTTTGTCAGCATGATGCCGCCGCCGCTGTTTTTCCCTTTCGCGCCATTCTTTCAACAAGGCCTGGCGGCGGCGCGGATAACGGCTGTCGAGAGGGCGGAAATCTTCGATGCGGTCGGCCCGGAAACTGCGGTAGTCCTGCCGTGTCTCGCACCAGCCAAGCACCACCCGCACCAGATCGAAAAAGGCGAGCGCGAAGGGCCAGATCACCCGTTCCGTCACCTCTCCCTTTTCATCGCGATAGGTGATGACGACCCTGCTTTCCTTACGGATCGTATCGCGAATGGCGGCCAGATCGACATGGATGGCGGCAAGGCCCTGCCCCGGACCGACGAGCAGGGTGGAATGATCGAGTTCCTCGCGCAGGGTATCGGGAAGCACGGCGCCGATCTTCACGAGGGCGGCGCGGGCGGCCTCCGCCAATCCCGCGTCGGCACGGCCCGCCACCCAGCGCGAGCCGAGCACCAGCGCCTCGATTTCCTGCTGCGAAAACATCAGCGGCGGCAACAGGAAACCGGGGCGCAGCACATAACCCACGCCAGCCTCCCCTTCGATATCCGCGCCCTGCGCCTGAAGCGTCGCTATATCGCGGTAGAGCGTGCGCAGGCTGACGCCGGTTTGCGCGGCAAGGGCCGCGCCGCTGACCGGCATGCGGTGGGAGCGCAGGATCTGCAACAGATCGAGAAGCCGTTGTGAGCGTGACACGCGATATTTCCTTCCATCCGTATATTTAAATCCATACCGCGATATGATCTTCTGCAGCCGACTGTTATCGCCGCGCCTGACCGCCCGCAATGGCGTGGATGGTGATCGCGTCGAAACTGTTGAAACCGATCGCGCAGATACCAGTTAATGAAAGACGGCTTCCCCACCCGGCATCCCGCGCCGGCCGTGTTTTCAGCAAACAGGAGAGACATCCCATGTATGACGTCAGCGCGAATGGCGCGAATATTCCCGCCCTCGGTTTCGGCACCTTCCGCATTCCGGAAGACGATGTCAGGCGCATTCTGCCGGAAGCACTGAAACTCGGCTTCCGCCATGTCGATACTGCGCAGATTTACAAGAACGAAGGCGCGGTCGGCGAGGTCATCGCGCAATCGGGCATTTCCCGGCACGATATATTTCTCACCACCAAGGTCTGGGTGGACCGCTTCCGCCACGACGATTTTCTCGCTTCCGTCGATGAAAGCCTTGCGAAGCTGAAGACCGACTATGTCGATCTGCTGCTGCTGCACTGGCCGAAGAGCGATGTGCCGCTTGCCGAGCGCATGGGCGCGTTGAACGCGGTGCGCAAGGCCGGCAAGGCGCGCAATATCGGCATTTCCAACTTCAATGTGGCGCTGACCGAAGAGGCGGTGAAACTGTCCGACACGCCGCTTGCCACCAACCAGATTGAATATCACCCCTATCTCGACCAGACGAAGGTGATTTCGGCCGCGCGCAAGCACGGAATGTCGGTGACGGCCTATTATCTGATGGCCGATGGCAAGGTGCCGAACGATCCCGTGCTGAAGGATATCGGCGCAAAACACGGCAAGACCGCCGCGCAGGTGACCCTGCGCTGGGCGGTGCAGCAGCCGGATATCGTGGCGCTTTCCAAGACGGCGACGGAAAGCCGCCTCAAGGAGAATTTCGATGTTTTCGATTTCGCGCTGACGGAAGAGGAAATGCGGGCGATCCACGCGCTGGCCAGACCGAATGGCCGCATCGTCAATCCCGGCCACCTCGCGCCCGATTGGGACGACTGAGGCGGCCTTCCCTCCGCTCTGGTCTCATCGCTCGGTCAGGGCCAGCTTCGCACCCAGCACCACGAAAGCGGCGGCGAAGCTGCGCCGCAGCCACGCGAGGACCGCCGGGCGCGACACCACCTGCCGCCGGACCGAGGCGGCGAAACAGCCATATAGCGCAAACACCAGAAACGTCATGGCCATGAAGATCAGCCCTAGATCGATCATGCGCCGTGTCGGCAAAGCCTCATCCGGTGCGATGAACTGCGGCAGGAAAGCGAAAAAGAAGATCGACAGTTTCGGGTTCAGCAAATTGATGAGGATCGCCTCGCCGATGATGCGGGCGGCCTTGCGGGGCTCCCTCGTATCGTCGATCTTCAGCGCACCGTCCTCCCGCAGCGTGTTCCACGCCATGTAAAGGAGGTAGGCGACCCCCAGATATTTGACGATGCCGAAGGCGAGCGCGCTGGTGTGCAGGATGGCGGCAAGGCCGGTGATGGCGGCGAGCAGATGCGGCACGATGCCAAGCGTGCAGCCGAAGGCAGCAATGATGCTCGCCCTCGCCCCCTGCGAAAGACCGGCGGCGAGCGTGTAGACCACGCCGGTTCCGGGAGAGGCGGCGACGATGAGGGATGTGATGAGGAATTCGGGTGTCATGGTGCGGGTGCGTCCTGTGGGGTGGAGGACAGCAGCATGAGGGTGCGTGGGGCGGGTGTCTTGGATGAAATTGCAGCGCCACATCCGCACACCGTCACCCGAGCCGGGGTCCAGCGTGGTCAAGTCCTTGACCACGAAAGACTCCTTTCACGGCGCAGACGCGCCGTGGCTGGATGCCGGATCTAGTCCGGCATGACGGAAGAGAGCGACGATCCGCCACCTGTCGCCGCCCGGTAAACCGCCGGCGTAACCCCGAATTGCCGCACGAAGAACCGGTTCAGATGGCTCTGGTCGGCAAAACCGGCGGCAAAGGCCGCCTCGGCGGGCGGCGTGCCTCTGGCCAGTGCATGGCGTGCCGCATGGACGCGCCGCTGGAGAAGATAGCTGTGCGGCGTGAGCCCGGTCGCCCGGGCGAAAGCGCGCAGGAAGCGAAACTGGCTCATGCCGGCCTCTGCGGCGAGATCGGCGAGGCGGAACGGCCGGCAGGGCTCGTCGTCGATGTGGCTTTTCGCCCGCCTTATATTCTCGGGTGCGGCGATTTCGCCCGGCTTCGCCGCCGTCTCCATCGCGCCCGCCAGAAGCGTCAGCAGGGTCTCGTCGAAACGAAGGGTTTCGCCCGGCCGTTCCCTTGCCGTCATGGCTGCGAAGACAGCGTTGAACCGCTTCGCCAGCGGCCTGATATCCACGGGATAGGCAAATTCGAACGCGCCGCGATCCGTCTCGCCGATATCGGCAATGGCGTCGCGGACGATATCGATGTCGAGATAGAGCATCCGCCAGGCGCGGCCGCCCTCCCCGAGCGGAATACCGTCATGCACCTCGCCCGGATTGACGGTGATGAGATGGCCGGCGCTCGCTTCCACCATGCCGCGGCCGGAGAGCGATTTCTGCGCCCCGCGTTCGATAAGACCGATGCCGAACTGATCGTGCATGTGGCGCGGAAAGGAACGGTCGCTATCCGCCGCCACGGCGACGACACCGGGCAGAATGGTTTTCGGCATCAGGAACCGGCCTTGGGCCATGACAGCGCGCGCTCCGCAGATTAGAGCGCGACGCTATCACAGGATGCCCAGTCGAGACAGATGCGGCGTTTACGGATGCATATGATTGATCATGGCGAAGACCTGATCGAAATTGCCGTTCTGCGCGGCGAAACGCAGCGGCTTGCAGCGTTCCACCACCACTTCCTTCTCATCCGGGCGATTTTCAAGAATATCCATCACCTCGGAAATGAAGGCGTCGAGCGGCATGGCCCTTTCGTCGCTCGCCTGCCCCTCGCCCATCAACGTCGTCTGCACATAGGGCGGCACGATTTCGATGACCTCCACCGGCGTTTCCTTCAGCTGCTCGCGCAGCGCGACCGAATAGGCATGGATGGCCGATTTGGTGGCGCTGTAGGTGGGCGTCAGCACCATGGGCACAAAAGCGAGGCCGGAAGAAACCGTCAGAACCGTGGCGGCAGGCTGTTTTAGGAAATGCGGCAATAGCGCCGCCGTCAGGCGAATGGGTGCTAGAAGATTGGTGGCGATGGTTTCTTCGGCCGTGTCGAGATAATCCGGTGCTGCGGCGATGTCTTCCGGCCGCATGATGCCGGCATTGTTGATGACGGCGTTGAGGGTCGGATGGGCCTTTACCAGAGCTTCGGCAAACGCGCGGATGCCTGCGGCGTCCGTCGCGTCCATCACCATCGAGGCCATGCCGGGGTTAGCGGCCGTCACCTCGTCGAGCACGGCCTTGCGGCGGCCGGAAATGATGACCCGGTTGCCGGCCTTGTGAAACGCCTCCGCCAGCGCCCGGCCGATGCCGGAACCGCCGCCGGTGATGAGAATGGTGTTATCAGCGATTTTCATTGGAACATCCTTTGCTTGTTGGCTGAAAGGAAGTTAGCTATTATACTCTCCAATCGAAAGTAGGCACCCAAAAGATTTATACTTACCAAAAGGAGAGTGTAAGATGAAACGGCACCCCGCCGACCCGGCCATCGAAAGCCGGCGCAAGGTTCCGCCGCCCGCGGATACCGATCCGGCAATAGAGGCGCTGGTTCAGGACATCATTGCCAAGGTGGCCGACAAATGGACGATGCTCATTCTGGAAGTGCTGGAAGAGCATGGCACGCTGCGCTTCACGCAGATCGGCAGGCTGGTCGGCAATATCAGCCAGAAGATGCTGACGAAAACGCTGCGGCAGATGGAAAGCGACGGGCTGGTGCGCCGCACCGTGCATCCCGTTATTCCGCCGCATGTGGATTACGGCCTGACGAACCTCGGCCGCACGCTGGGGAGCGCCTTTTGCGGCGTTTGGATATGGGCGGAAACGCACCATGCCGAAATAGAAGAGGCGCGGCGCCTGTTCAACGAACAGCCGCCGCGCCCCGCTATGGAGTAGTTTCGCCTCAGGCGAACTGGCTGAGGCCCGGAACCGAGGCGATCACCTGATCGACAACCTCATCACCCGCATGCTGGCGGGCAACGGAGATGGTTTCCTTGGCGAGCGTGGAAATCTCGCTCATGCCGAGGCCCTGGCTCATCAGTTGCTGGCCCAGCCCCATGATGCCGCCGCCGCCGATCGCGCTCATCAGGCCGCCGAGCAGACCGCCGCCGCCGGCACCTTCGCCATTATATTGCGCCACCAGTTCGCTGGCGCCGGGTATGGCTTCGATCATGCGGGCGATCGGGCCGTCTGCAGCCTCGCGCTGGAGAAAACCGAGAATCATGCCAATGGCCTTTTCGGCCAGTTCGGGGCTTATTCCCGCCTTCTCGGCGATCTGGCTTACGACTTCGTTCATTCTTGCCTCCTGTTGAAAAACGACGCCAACATCGAATAACTGACGTTAACGTCAACGTAAAACAATATCATGCCGCATTCAAGCGGCCAGGGTCAGGTGCGGCAACTTTCATCAAGCGGTTTTTATTCATCGCCATCAAGCAGTTGTTGCGCCTTGAAACTGTCCTTATAAGATCATCACAACCAAGCTATGAAAAGGCCGCTATCGTCAGAAGTGGCCGCAACATGGTAGTGACGTTTTAAATTCGGAGATGACTTTTGCGAAATCCATCGCGATTTTAAGGGTCATGCACCAGCCGCAGGAGAAAATGGTCGATGTTGCAGGACGGACAGCTCTATATCGGGACCAGCCGCAATCCGGACGACAGCCTGAACAAGGGCGAATATCTGGAGCTGAAATTCGGCAACCGCCACGGCCTCATCACCGGCGCGACGGGAACGGGCAAGACCGTGACGTTGCAGGTTCTGGCCGAAGGTTTTTCCAAGGCCGGTGTGCCGGTTTTCTGCGCCGACATCAAGGGCGACCTTTCCGGCATCGCCGCGCAGGGCGAAGCCAAGGACTGGGTGCAGAAACGCGCCGAGCAGATTGGCTTCACCGATTTTGCTTATGGCAAATCGCCGGTGATCTTCTGGGATCTCTACGGTGAAAAAGGCCATCGCGTGCGCGCCACCATCGCCGAAATGGGGCCGCTGCTGCTTGCCCGGTTGATGGATGCTTCGGAAGCGCAGGAAGGCGTGCTCAACATCGCCTTCAAGATTGCCGATCAGGGCGGACTGCCGCTGCTCGATCTGAAAGACCTGCAATCGCTCCTGAACTATATGGGCGAAAACGCAACCGAGCTTTCCAACCAGTTCGGCCTGATTTCCAAGGCCTCGGTCGGTTCGCTGCAGCGCGGGCTGCTGGTTCTGGAACAGCAGGGCGCGGCGAATTTCTTCGGCGAACCGGCGCTGAAGATCGCCGACATCATGCGTGTGGGCACGGATGGGCGCGGCACGATTTCTGTTCTCGCCGCCGACCGGCTGATGATGAACCCGCGCCTTTACGCCACCTTCCTGCTCTGGATGCTTTCGGAACTGTTCGAAGAGCTGCCGGAAGTAGGCGACCCGGAAAAGCCGCGTCTGGTGTTCTTCTTCGACGAGGCGCATCTGCTCTTCAACGATGCGCCGCGGGTGCTGGTGGAACGTGTGGAACAGGTGGTGCGGCTTATCCGCTCCAAGGGCGTGGGCGTCTATTTCGTGACGCAGAACCCGCTCGACGTGCCGGAAACCGTTCTCGCCCAGCTCGGCAATCGCGTGCAGCACGCGCTTCGCGCCTATACGCCGCGCGAGCAGAAGGCGGTGCGCACCGCGGCCGACACCTTCCGGCAGAACCCGGCCTTCAACACCGCCGACACCATCACCACGCTCGGCACCGGTGAGGCGCTGATTTCCACCCTGCACGACAAGGGCGCTCCCTCCATCGTCGAGCGCACGCTGGTACGTCCGCCATCCGGCCGTGTCGGGCCGCTCACCGATGCGGAGCGCAAGTCCCTGATCGATGTGAGCCCCGTCGCCGGGCAATATGACAAGGATATCGACCGGGAATCGGCCTTCGAAATCCTCGCCGCCCGCGCCCAGAAGGCTGCCGATGCAGAAGCTGCCAGACGCGCGGAAGAAGAAAACGCCGCCAGCCAGTCCGAGAGCGCGTCCGGCCGCTGGCGCCTGCCCGGCTTCGGCGATGAAGAACCCGCACCGGCCTCCACCGGCTCGCGCAATGGCGGCGCACGCAAGACCGGATACCAGCGCGAAACGGTGATCGAGGCGGCGATGAAAAGCGCGGCCCGCTCGGTTGCAACCTCGGTCGGCCGCGCCATCGTGCGCGGGATTCTCGGTAGTTTGAAGCGATAAAACAGATACGCCGCCCGCCCTCGATGGGGCGGGCGGCGCTTGATTGGCGGGACTTACTTCTGGCGATAGAAGATCATGCCGCCGTGATAAAGCACATCGTCGACGAATTCGCCGTCGGCGGTGAAGCCGGTATCGTCCCAATAGTCGATATGGTTTCCCTTCACCTCATACCGTCCCTGATAGGCGCTTTTGCGGTTGCCCCGCGCCTCGTCATACCGGCCATTGGGCAGAAGTTCCTGGCGAATGTGGCCATCGCCGGTGACCCACATGCCGATATAGGGGTGGTTCCGAGTTTGCGACGTTTCGGTCATATTCACGTCCATGGCGTTGCTCGTTTTGCTGGAGCCGGTATCGGTGGAAGCCGTTGCGAGCAGAAGCGCAACGGATGTCGAAACAATGTTCATTGCCAATCCTCCTTAAGCGGCGGTGGGTCGCACGACGATTTCATTGACGTCCACATCGTCGGGTTGCTCGATGGCGTAGCGCACCGCGCGGCCGATGGCGTCGGGCTTCAGGGCGATGGCCCGATAGGTCTGCATCAGTTCCGCAGCAGCTGGATCGGTGATGGTGTGGGCAAGTTCGCTTTCCACCACGCCGGGGTGAATGCAGGTCACACGCAGGTCGCGGTTTTCCTGCCGCAACCCGTCCGAAATCGCCCGCACGGCAAATTTCGTGGCGCAATAGACGGCCGCCGTTGGCGAAACGGCGAGCGCACCGATGGAGGCGATGTTGATGATGTGGCCGGAAGCGCGGGTGGTCATCTCGGGCAGAACGGCGGCGACGCCATAAAGCACGCCCTTGATGTTGACGTCGATCATGCGGTCCCATTCGTCGACCTTTAGGGACGACATCAGCGACAACGGCATGATGCCGGCATTGTTGACAATGACGTCGACCTGCCCGAAAGCCTTGCGCCCCGCCTCCGCAAAGGCCTCGACGCTCTGTCTGTCGGTCACGTTCAGCGGCTGGATGACGACCTCGGCGCCATTCCCGCGCAATTCTTCGGCAAGCACCTGCAAGCGGTCCATGCGGCGCGCACCCAGCACCAGCTTCGCCCCGGCGGCGGCCAGTTCCCTTGCGATACCCTCACCGATCCCGCTCGATGCACCTGTGATGAGAACGACTTTGTTCAATGTCATGGCTTTCTCCTTGGTGTTATGGCCGGCTTTTCTGGAAGCGGCCATTGCGGAGAAGATAAAGCTTGGGCATTGTCGTGATAACCGCCTCAATCATAACCTCAATGAGTAGAATTTCTAACCAATGAATATCGATCTCAACGCGCTTTCGACATTCTGCATGGTTGCCGAGGAGCGCAACTTTCGCGCCGTTGCAGACAGGCTCGGCGTAACCCGCTCCGCCGTCAGCCAGACCATCCGCAAGCTTGAAGAAACGATGGGAATAGCGCTGGTGCAGCGCACGACGCGCAGCGTCAGCCTGACGGAAGCGGGACAGCAGCTTTATGCGGATGTCTCGCCATCCATCGGCACTCTCGTTGAGGCTGCCAATGCCGCGTCGTCCCTGAGCGGCGCCGTGCGCGGGCAGTTGCGGCTTGCGGTGTCCTCGATAGCCGAGCGCTTTTTATCCGGACCATTGCTTGCGCGCTTTGCGGAAATACATCCCGAAGTGCAGCTCGATATCGTCGTGACGGACGAGGAATTCGATATCGTCGCCGAGCACTACGATGCCGGCGTGCGTCTTGGAGAACTGATCGCGCAGGACATGATTGCGGTTCCGGTTTCCGCGCCGCAACGACAGCTCGCCGTCTGCTCGCCGCGCTATCGGGACCGCTTCGGCCTGCCGGCGCAGCCCCGCGAATTGATAGGACACAGGTGTATCGGCTGGCGAGCCCGTCCGGGTGTGGCGCCATACAGGTGGGAATTTGCGGAAAACGGCCGCGAATTTGCAGTGGCGGTGGAGCCGGCCTTCACCACCAACGACATGCAGCTGATGATCAAGCTGGCCTGCGCCGGTGCGGGCATCACCTTCGGTATGGAAGAGACGTTCCGCCCCTATCTGGAAAGCGGGCAGCTCGTTTCCATGCTGGAAGACCACTCCCCGAGCTTTGCTGGATTTTATCTCTATTATCCCAGCCGCCGCAATCTTGCGCCGAAGCTGCGCGCCTTCATCGATCACGTCCGCCTGTCGAGAGAGCGGTAATCTGCCGGAGCGAGCCCCGGCAGACCGTTAGAAAACAGGGCTATTTCCTCTGCGAAACCAGCGAGAAATAAGCGCCCTGCGGATCGACGCAATTGACGATCCAGCTTTCGCCGGGAACCTCCATCGGGCCGTTGACGACCTGGCCGCCACCGGTGCTGACGCGGGTGATGGCGTCATCGATACCGTCCACATTGAAATAATAACCCCAATGGCAGACGGGGACCTGCGGCATGCGTTTCATCATGCCGCCGACAGCCCTGCCCTTATGGGCGAAGATGCGGTACGGGCCCATGTCGCCCATGTCGAAATCATGGTCCTTGGTCCAGCCGAACACATCGCCATAAAAGGCCATGGCCTCATCGACATTCTCGGTAAAGAGCTCATGCCAGCCGACATGGCCCTGCTTTTCCTGCATATCCTCGGGGAAACCGCCGGTTTCCATCGGCAGCGGCGTCATGATGCAGAGCACCGCACCGAAGGGATCTGCGACCACGGCGAAGCGGCCGATTTCGGGAATATCCTGCGGCGGACGCCTGACCGCGCCGCCCTTTTCAGCGAATTGTTTCGCCGTGGCGTCCACATCGTCGACATCGACATAGGCGGTCCAGTTCGGGGGAATGCCCTGGCCCTTGTGCTCGTCGGTCAGCTCCATGACGCCGCCCATGCCCTTGCCATCGGCCTCCAGCACCAGATAGGGCATTTCCGGCGAGCCGAAATCCTTGGTCTGCCAGCCGACGACATGACCATAAAAGCGGGCTGCCGCTTCCATGTCGGGCGTCATCAGCTCGACCCAGATGAATTTTCCATGTGTATCGGACATTGTCGTCTCCTATGGAGGGTTTGGCGGGTGTGTTTCGGCAAGCGACCGCCGCAGGATGCGGCGGCGCCGGTGGTCTTCGGATGAATTTTCGCAGGGCCTCAGGCCTTGCGGCGGAATTCCGATGTCATGAAGGTCTTGAATGTGCCGTCCGGCTGCCTGACGCTGCCGGAAAAGCTGCGGTGATTGTCGTCATGCAGCACCAGCACGTCGTGATAGGTATCGGTGCGGCCGGAACCGTCGAAGGCCGGGCCTTCCGCTTCCAGCGTCAGGGTCTTGCCGTCCTCTTCCAGCCAGCCCTTGTAGACCCAGAGATTGGTCATCATCGACCCTACCCAGGTGCCGACGAAATTGCCCTTGGCCGGGTCGAAACCGACCGTGATCACAGCCGTCATATCCGTGCCGTCAGGCATCTTGCCGGTGCCGTTGCCGATGATCCACAAGCCACCGACGGAGCGGACGGTCTCGGTGAATTGCTGCGACGGGTCGTCGGCATCGTAGCCCTCATGGCCGGAACTGGAGGTCATGACCCAGTCTCCGACGATCCTCTTGAGGAACTCATGTTCCTTCTGCGGCTTGGCGATTTCCATTTCCATTGTTGTTTCCTCCTCGTCCGTCCGTTTTCAGTGGCAGCAGGCTGCCGCCTTCGGCGCGTCCTCATACTGGTCGTGGCGGCGCACCCAATCCATTACCTCCTCTTCGTTACGGCCTTTTGGCACCAGATCGAGCAGCATCAGCGTGCCGAGCGTCTGTTCCGCGCCGCGGGCGTAAGTGGAATAGGTGTGGTAGATCTTGCCGTCGTCGCCCCTGGCGAAAACGCTGATACCGTGCAGGTCCTTCAGGTCGCCATAGGGCGCCATGTCACGGTAATTGTAGGTGATTTCACCTTTGGCCATGTCCTCGTCGCGGAACGAGGCCTGATAATCGTAGTTGAAATCGCTGCCTTCGGCCGAAACCCAGGGGAATTTCCAGCCCATGCGGTTCCTGTAACTTTCGATCTTCTCAAGCGGCGCGCGCGAAACCGCAACGAAACCCGCATCGCCATGCTTGAGGTGGATCAGCGCGCCGTCGACATGATCGGCAAAGAAGGAGCAACCGACGCAGCCCTCCTCCCAGTCCGGCGCCAGCATGAAGTGATAGACGATGAGCTGGCTGCAGGTGCCGAACAGTTCCTTCAGCGATTTGGGGCCGGAAGGGGCATCGAAGATATAATCCTTCGTCACCTCTTCCCAGGGCAGCGCACGCCGGGCCTCGTTCAGCCTGTCACGGGCGCGGGTCAGTTCCTTTTCCTTCACCAGCAGATCGCGGCGGGCCGCAAGCCACTCTTCATTCGAAACGACGGGATGGGGCATGATCTTTCCTCCTTGGATCCGTCTTGCACCACGGCGCCGCCCCGCTTTCGGGACACCGCGCCTGTTCTTGCATGAAAACTAATAAATCGTCAGCCGGACATCGAGTTCCGCTTGACTAATTAGGTTGATATCAACATATTTAGCGCATGTCAAACGCCAGTGTGCTTCCTTTTTCGACAACTCTTTTCGTGCGGGACGCCTGCCTCTGTCTGCATGCACAGCGCGCCGCCCGCGCTTTGGCGCGGCTGTTCGACACTGCGCTGAAGCCGGTCGGGATCAACAATGGACAATTTTCGCTGCTGATGTCGCTCAACCGGCCGGAGCCGCCGCCGATGGGACCGGTCGCCAATCTTCTGGCCATGGACCGCACGACGCTGACGGCGGCGCTGAAGCCGCTGGAGCGGCGCGGGCTGGTCAGCATCGAGCAGGACCCGAAGGACAAGCGCGGCAAGCGGCTGCGGCTGACGGCGGACGGCATGGCCGTGCTCGCCGCCGCCTTCCCCATCTGGGAACAGACCCATGCCGAAATCGAAGCCCGCATCGGCAGCGGCGACCCCGACCGGCTGCGCCGTGACCTTGTCGACCTCGGCTGACAGGATTGACGGCATGGCGCCACTTTTGTCGGCGACAATGTCATCCGGCCGTCGTGCCGGGGAGCGAAACTACGAAGAAAGCGCAATCAAGGAGGAATGATCATGCGTGCAATCGTTTTTGTAAAAGCCACCAAAAGCAGCGAAGACGGCGTCATGCCCACGACCGAGCTGATCGAGGCGATGGGAAAATTCAACGAGGAACTGGTCAATGCCGGCATCATGCAATCCGGCGACGGCCTGCATCCCTCCTCCAAGGGCAAGAGGGTTGTGTTCGACGGCGACAGCCGCACGGTGATCGACGGCCCCTTCCCGCACACCAACGAGCTGGTCGCCGGCTTCTGGATCTGGACTGTGAAGGACATGGACGAGGCCGTGGCCTGGGTGAAACGCTGCCCGAACCCGATGCTGGAGCGCAGCGAAATCGAAATCCGCCCGATGTTCGAAATGGAAGACTTCGGCGACGCCGTAACGCCGGAAATCGCCGCGCATGTCGAAGAACTGCGCGCGCGTGTCGCGAAGCAATAAAGGCCGCTCAGCCGAGCGCCGGATTAAAACGGGAGAGTGCGGGCTTGCCGCATTCTCCCCCACCGCCTGCCATTGCAAAAGCCGTTGCCTCGAACAACCGCCGCTGTTAATGGTGAAGCGGTTCAACCCGTTTCAAGAAAGGAGGCTTCGCATGGATATTTCCTGCTTCTGGCGCAATCGTCAGCTCTGCCACCTTTTTGCCCTGCGGACACGTTTGCAGGGCTGACCGGAACACCAACACTCTGGTTTGCCCAAAAGGCCGCGCAGAATGCAGCTTGTCTGCCGTTGCGCATGTTTTCACGACGGATCACCCCGAACCGAAACCCCGTACTGCCTGCGGCAGACCACGGTTCGTCGCGGGTCCGTCTTGCCAGAGACGACTTCATGACCATCATCACGCTTCGAAACCTCGGAATCATTCTGGGCAAGCCGCTTTTTTCCAGTCTCAGCCTCACGGTGAATGCGGGAGACCGCATCGGCATCGTCGCCGCCAATGGCTGCGGCAAATCCACCCTTCTCCATTGCCTTTCCGGTGACATGGAGCCCACCAGCGGCGATATCACCCGGCTGCGCGGACTGACGCAGTCCATCGTCCACCAGCATCTACCCTTGCCGCTCATGGAACGGACGATGCGGGACGCCGTGCTTTCCGCCCTGCCGGCGGATACGATCGACAGCGAGAGCTGGCGCGCCGACATTATTTTCGACGCCATGCTGGTGCCGGAGCCGTTCCGCGAGCGCCGCCTGAAAGAATTGAGCGGTGGCTGGCAGAGGCTTGCCATGCTGGCGCGGGCTTGGATCACCGGGCCGGATGTGCTGCTGCTCGACGAGCCGACCAACCATCTCGACCTCGAAAAGATCAATGTGCTGGAAAACTGGCTCGGTGAATTGCCGCGCGATACGGCTGTCATCATCGTCAGCCATGACCGCGCCTTTCTCGACAATGTTACCAGGAGCACGCTGTTCCTGCGGCCGGAAAATTCAGCGCTGTTCCGGTTGCCCTATGGCCACGCACGGGCGGTGCTGGAAGAAGAGGATGCCGCCGATGAGCGGCGTTTCCAGCGCGACATGAAAACCGCCCAGCAATTGCGCCGGCAGGCCGCCAAACTCAACAATATCGGCATCAATTCCGGCAGCGATCTTCTGACCGTCAAGACCAAGCAATTGCGTGAGCGGGCGGAAAAGATCGAGGAAAAGGCCCGGCCCGCCCATATCGAGCGATCCGCCGGCAAGATCCAGCTCGCCAATCGCGGCACCCATGCCAGGGTTCTGGTCACTCTGGAAGACGCGCCGGTCTCGACGCCGGACGGAACAGTGCTGTTTCGCACCGGCCGGCAATTTGTCCGTCAGGGGGACCGCATCGTCATTCTCGGCCGCAACGGCGTCGGCAAAACGCGGCTGATGTCGCTTCTGCAGGCGGCCGTATCGGGCGCAGGCCAGATACAGGACGGCATCAAGGCCACGCCCTCGCTGGTGGCCGGATATGTCGACCAGTCGCTCGCCGAAATCGATGACGACAGCACGCCCGTTTCGCTGCTATCCCGCCGCTTCGATATTGGCGACCAGCGCATCCATGGTCTGCTCGCGGGCGCAGGCATCGACATGGAAATGCAGAAACGCCGCATCGCCGCGCTTTCCGGCGGGCAGAAGGCGCGG
The DNA here is from genome assembly GCF_002008205.1 of Agrobacterium sp. YIC 4121. Taxonomy (NCBI): domain Bacteria; kingdom Pseudomonadati; phylum Pseudomonadota; class Alphaproteobacteria; order Hyphomicrobiales; family Rhizobiaceae; genus Agrobacterium; species Agrobacterium sp. YIC 4121. The sequence continues at coordinate 47,154 of NZ_MRDI01000001.1, forward strand.
CTTGCGATGCTGGCGCTGCGGTTGGCGGAGCCGAATTTCTATCTGCTGGACGAGCCCACCAACCATCTGGATATTGAGGGGCAGGAAGCGCTGGAGACGGAAATCATCAGCCGCGAAGCCAGCTGCGTGTTCGTCTCGCATGACAGGAGTTTCGTGCGGGCTGTCGGAACCCGCTTCTGGCTGATCGACAAGCGCAGGCTGGTGGAAGTCGATGATCCGGAAGGGTTTTTCGCCTCGGCCTGATGGTCTTGAAAAGCACACGCCCGTCAGCCCAAAAGGCTGGCGAGGCGTGGATCGCCGGCGAAATCCAAAACCGCAAAACCCGTTCTGCGCATCGGAAATTCGCAGAGCGCCTGCACTCCCGTTTTCGACAGGTGGATACGCCAGCTCATCCGCTCCACCGATGTCTTCGCGGCAAAAGCCTTCGGCGACAGAACCGCGATGTTGAGGCCGCCGGCGGGGTCGCGTACCGAGCGATAGAGGATAGCCTCGATCTTCGCCAGACGCGCCTGATCGGCCAGCGCCTGGCACGGCTCGTAATTCTGTAGATCGGTCCACAGGCGAGCATCCCGGCTCAGTTCCGGTTTCGTCAGGTTGAGCGCCGCATCGGTAGCGATACGGGCGGCGAAGGCGGAATAGTCGGCGGGATTGGCAGGCAGCGGCGTGCCCGGCGATTCGGCATAGAACAGCAGCCGGTAAAAGGCCATTTCGGCGAGCGCCGTCTCCACCTTCTGGGCGGCGTAATAAACGCCCTCGGTATAGCCCGCGCGGCGGAAGCGCGAACCGTGCGGATAGGCGGCTCCATACCGGAAGGGCGTGGCGAGAAGATAATCGAAACCGGCGCATTCCGGCGGAAACGGCCGCTTGCTCGTCTCCAGAATATCTTCCAGCAGCGATTGCTCCTCCACCGTATCCACCAGTTTCATGGTGGAGACCTGATGCTGCGCCTCCACCAGCCGCCAGTATTTTCCCGATACGGCGCGTTTTTCAGACAGGAGCGCGGCGGGCGTCCAGATAGGAGAGGACATCGATCAATCCGGTAATGGTGGTCAGTTTGTCGGCAGGCACGGCGTTCAGCGCAACATTGTGATTGCGCAGCCAGTTTTTCGCCACGGCCTCATCGCCGCCGGCAATCGCATCCAGCGAGCGGAAAACTCGGATCAACAGCACCGCAAGCTCGAAGGATTTGGCGCCCGGCTCCAGCAGGAAATCGAGCCGTTTCATGCGCGACACGGTGGGGGCGGAAACGCCGAGAATATCGGCCGTGCGCGCGGCATTCAGGCCCAACCGCTCGGCGGCGGCGATAACGGCCTTGGTGACGACCCTGCCCTGCGAGGCGGGATCCATGGCGCTCCTGGCGTGAATATTCATGGCGCATATCCTTTCCTTGGAAAGAATATAGCATTTTTCTTTCTGAAAACAAGAAGGCCGGGATGAACCCGGCCCCGTTGTTCAGATAGCTTAGTCACGCAAACTGGATCAGGCCACCGAGACCGGCACTTCCGTAGAGGTGCGCATGGCGTGGCTGTACGGGCAGACGATGTGAGCGGCGGCGACCAGCTTTTCGGCGACTTCGCGCTCGACGCCCGGAATATTGGCCTTCAGCGATACTTCGATGCCGAAACCGCCGCCATCTTCGCGCGGGCCGATGCCGACGGTTGCCGTCACAGTCGTGTCTTCAGGAATCTTTACCTTTTCCTTGCCGGCAACGAATTTCAGCGCGCCCAGGAAGCAGGCGGAATAACCGGCTGCGAAAAGCTGTTCCGGATTGGTGCCACGGGCGCCATCGCCGCCCAGTTCCTTCGGAACGGTCAGCGTCACGTCGAGAACGCCGTCTTCAGACTTGGCGTTGCCGGCGCGGCCACCGGTGGCGGATGCTTTGGTCGTGTAGAGAATGGGCATGGCATTTACTCCTTCGGGTTGGTGTTGAGCTCTTATAGCGAACAATTGAATTGTGCGCAATATAATTTTGCACGTTGAATAAGAAATCGTTTTTTGCGATAATTTTCACGAAATTTCGCCGCGCATCCATGCGGCAGGAACCGAAAGCGGGGGCTGATTGTTCCCTCCCCGGTTGATTTTGGAGCAGGAAAATGGACGCAGAGGGCGACGAGAAGAAGATGGAAAGCCTGTTGAGGCTGGACCAACAAATATGTTTTGCCCTTTATGGCGCGGCACACGCCTTCACGCGCGCCTATAAGCCGCTGCTCGACCCGATCGGGCTGACCTACCCGCAATATCTCGTCATGATGGCGCTATGGGAAAAAGAGACATCCACCGTCAAGGCGCTCGGCGAAATGCTGGGCCTCGATTCGGGCACGCTGTCGCCGTTGCTGAAAAGGCTCGAACATGCGGGGCTGATTACCCGCAAGCGCGGCACGGTCGATGAGCGGCAGGTGCTGGTGGCTCTGACGCCGAAGGGCGCGAACCTCAAAAAAGAGGGCGTGAAGATCATGGCGGCAATCGGCAGCGCCACCGGCTGCGGGCTGGAAGAGCTGGTGCAGATTCGCGACCGGGTGAATGCGCTGAAGGACAATCTCAGCCGTCAGTGATCTCGAAAAAAACAGGGCGCAACATTTCCACGTCATGCCGGACTGGATCCGGCATCCAGCCATGGCGCGTCTGCGCCGTGAAAGAGTCTTTTGCGATCAAGGACTTGATCGCGCTGGACCCCGGATCAGGTCCGGGGTGACGGTGTGCGGATGAGACATTTTCGCCCATCGTTTCGCCACCGGGAGCAATACCAGGCGGCCCCAGAGGCCGCCTTCTTATGCAAGGGAAGTCCGGCTTACTGCCAGACCACCACACGCGCCTTCTGCGGCACGCGGTCGTAAAGATCGATGACGTCCTGGTTCATCAGGCGCACACAGCCGGAAGAGACGGCCTTGCCGATGGAGTTCCATTCCGGGGAGCCGTGCAGACGGTAGAGCGTGTCCTTGCCGTTCTGGAAGATATAAAGGGCGCGGGCGCCGAGCGGGTTCTTCAGGCCCGGCGGCATGCCGCCGTTCTTGGAGGAATATTTGACCAGTTCCGGCTGGCGGGCGACCATTTCGTCCGGCGGGGTCCATTTCGGCCACTTCTGACGCCACTGGATGACGCCCTCGCCCGACCAGGCGAAACCTTCGCGGCCGATGCCGACGCCATAACGCATGGCGCTGCCGCCCTGCTCCACCACATAAAGGAAGCGCGAGCGCGTATCCACAACCACGGTGCCGGGACGTTCGCCGGTCGGGTCGACAACCCGCTGGCGGTAATAACGGCGGTCGATTTTCTGATAGGGGACGGCGGGAATGACGTAACCGCCATCCTCAACCGAGCCGTACATGACGGCCAGTTCCGCATCGCTGACGCCCGGCGAGAACATCTGCCGGAAATCGCTGCCGATGGCGCTCGCCTGCTGGCGAATGGCGTCTCCCGTGCCCGACGAGGCGCAGCCTGCGAGAAGCGAAGCGGAGGAGATGCCGAGAAGGGAAAGGAAGGTGCGTCTGGAAAGATCTGTGTCGGTGCTTGTCATAAGGCCGGTTTGTCCCACATTTCGAACGGCTATATCGCCGTTGTACGTCATTTGTTCCGTTTCATGCGTATTGCGAAAATAGTTAACCGACCGCTAAAAGCCAGTCACAAGGCGCTGGCGGAATGGGTCCAATATCTCTTTCTTTTAGAACGTGTTCAGATAACCACAATCTGCGCCCCTTGCGGCACACGCTCGTAGAGATCGATCACATCCTGATTGAGCATGCGCACGCAGCCGGAGGACGTCGCCTTGCCGACGGATTGCCAGTCCGGCGTGCCATGCACGCGGTAAAGCGTGTCCTTGCCATCCTTGAAGATATAAAGCGCACGCGCGCCGAGCGGGTTGTTGAGACCGGGCGTCATGCCGCCATTGGCGGCGGAGATGGAGGCGAGCTCCGGCTGGCGCTTGACCATTTCATCGGGCGGCGTCCAGCGCGGCCATTTCGCCTTCCACTGGATCTTGCCACGGCCCGACCAGGCATAACCGTCGCGCCCCAGCCCAACGCCGTAACGGATCGCCTTGCCGCCGGATTGCACGAGATAGAGAAAATGCTGTCTGGTATCGACGATAATCGTGCCGGGGGCTTCCGCCGTCTGGTAGCTCACTTCCTGCCTCAGATAACGCGGATCGATGCGGCCATAGGGAATGGCCGGCAGCGAGCGGTCCTCATCGCGGATCGGGCCATACATGACCCGGTGCAGCGGATTGGAGACAGGCAGGCCATAGGCCATCGTCTGGCCCTGCGGCTGCTGCGCGTTAGAACCCTGCACCTGCGGGGCTTGCAGCCCCTGCCCGCGCACCGGCGGACCGTATTCCTGATGGAAGCGGGTTCTGAACAGATCCGGCGGGCGCGTCGAAAGCTGGCCCGGCTGCGGCGGCAGTTCCGGCTGGCGATTGGAGCTGACGGAGTTGAAATTGAATACCGGCGCCGTTTCCCTGACGAAAACATCCGGGTCCATCCGGGTCGTATCCGTCACGAAAAGGCAGCCGCTCATGAGAGGCAGCAGGGCAAGCCCCGCCAGAGAGGCCGCCCGGCGACCGTTTTTCAAAAGGAGTGCTATCATCTGAACCGCTTCATGGAATCCAATCTGCCGGCATGATGAACCGTGCGGCTGGCGCGAGGCTGGCGTCGGTTTTTCAAAAAAAATCGAAAAACCGCATTTTTGCTCTTGAAGCTCTAGTTGCTAGAGGTGCCAGATTGGCTGTCGACTGGAATTCAGGAGCGGAAACCATGAATATTTCGACAGGCATAAACATCAAGGGCAAAGACGGGGAGCCACTGACCTTCTCCGTTGGCGGCATGGATTGCGGCAGCTGCGCGGCGAAAATCGAAACCGCGCTTTCCCGCCTGCCGGGCGTTGCCGACGTCAAGGTTTCCGTTGCACGCGAAAGGCTGAACCTTTCGCTGGCCGAAAGCAAAACCTCGGTCGAAAAAATCGAAGACACGCTGCGCAAACTCGGTTTCAAACCCGCTTTGCTGCCACAGGAAAAAGTCTCCCGCGCAAAAGTCGAAGCGGATCATCACGGCCACGGTCATGATGACCACGATCATTCGTCCTGCGGCGGCCACCATGCCGATACCGGAGCGAGCGCCGACAGCAGCAATGCGCTGACCTTTTCGGTCGGCGGCATGGATTGCGGCAGCTGCGCCGCCAAGATCGAGACCGCGCTTTCCCGCCTGCCCGGCGTTGCCGACGTCAAGGTTTCCGTTGCGCGCGAAAGGCTGAACCTCTCGCTTGCCGAGAGCAAAACCCCGGTCGAAAAAATCGAGGACACGCTGCGCAAACTCGGTTTCAAGCCGGCCCTGCTGCCGCAGGAAAAGACCGCGCGAGAAAAGGCCGCAGATCACAATCACGACCATGATCACGGGTCATGCGGCGGCCATCACCACGACCATGATCATTCAGATCACGACCATTCGGGGCATGACCATTCCGCACACGATCACGCCTCCTGCGACGGGCATGACCATAGTGACCACGACCACTCTAAACATGACCACTCCAAACATGATCATTCCGGCCACGACCACGCCAAACATTCGCATGGCCCCGCACCCGTGGCTGCAGCCCAGAGCGCGGAAGTGGGGCACGCCCATGGCGCGGATGAAAAAGGCGCGTGGTGGCGCACCGCAAAGGCGCGCAACACCTTCACCGGCACCGTTCTCGTCGCCATCGCCTATGGAGCGGAACTGAGCTTCCCGGCATGGGGCGGTTACGCCTTCATCATCGCCACGCTGGTCACGCTGTTCCCGATCGCGAAGAACGCCTTCAACGCCGCCCGTTTCGGCGCGGTCTTCACCATCGAAATGCTGATGACGATTGCCGCCATCGGCGCGATCATCATCGGCGAGGCGGAAGAGGCGGCCATCGTCGTGTTGCTTTTCTCCATCGGCGAATTGCTGGAAGGTTTCGCGGCTGCCCGCGCCCGCTCGGGCATCAAGGCGCTCGGTTCGCTCCTGCCGAAAACGGCTCTGGTGGAAGAAAACGGCGCGCTGCGGCAGGTCGCCGCCGATCAGGTGCGCATCGGCCAGGTGGTCGTGGCGCGTCCCGGTGACCGTATCGCCGCCGATGGCGTTGTCATGGAAGGCCAGTCGAGCGTCGATGAATCGCCGATGACCGGCGAGAGCATTCCCGTCGCCAAGGAAAAAGGCGCGCGCGTCTTTGCCGGCTCGATCAACCACGACGGCTCGCTGCGCATCCGCGTCGACCGGGCGCCGGAAGACAACACCATTGCCCGCATCATCACGCTCGTCGAGGAAGCGCAGGATGCGCGTGCGCCGACCGAGCGTTTCATCCAGAGCTTCTCGCGTTATTACATGCCGCTGATCGTGGCGATCTCGGTGCTCACCATCATCGTGCCGCCGCTTGTCGGCCTCGGCGACTGGGATACGTGGATTTATCGCGGTCTCGCCCTGCTGCTGATCGGTTGCCCCTGCGCGCTGGTCATTTCGGTTCCCGCCGCCATCGCCTCCAGCCTTTCGGCAGCGGCACGCCATGGCATGCTGGTGAAGGGCGGCGCGGTCATCGAAATGCTGGCGCGCACCGAAACCGTCGCCTTCGACAAGACCGGCACGCTGACGCTCGGCGAACCTGTCGTGACCGACGTGGTGGCGCTGGACGGCAACGAGGCCGAGCTGATTGCGCAGGCCGCAACAATCGAGCACGAATCGAGCCATCCGCTCGCCCGCGCCATCGTCAATCATGCCGAAAAGCTGGGCGTGAAGCCCCTGCCCGGCTCCAACATCAAGGCGATTTCCGGTCGCGGCATGCAGGGCAATGTCGGCGGGAAAGACCTGTTCATCGGCGCACCGCGCTTTGCAACGGAAGTCGGCACCCTCTCGAAGGAACTGGCCGACCGTATTTCCGCGCTGGAAAGCGAAGGCAAGACGGTGGCGGTCGTGATGACCGGCGGCGCGGCAAGCGGCCTCTTCGCCATGCGCGATGAGCCGCGCAAGGATGCGGCCGAAGGCGTGAAAGCGCTGAAGGAAATGGGCATTTCCTCGCTGATGCTGTCGGGTGACAATGCCCGCACGGCGCGCGCCATCGGCAACAAGCTGGGCCTTGAGGCGCGCGGTGAACTCTTGCCGCAGAACAAGGTCGAGGAAATCCGCAAGCTTGCCGAAAAGAAGACCGTGGTGATGGTGGGCGATGGCATCAACGATGCGCCGGCCCTTGCGGCGGCCAGCGTCGGCGTCGCCATCGGTTCGGGCACTGACGTGGCGATGGAAGCTGCGGACGCCGCGCTGATGCGCAACAATGTCGGCGACGCCGCCCGCCTGATCGGCCTGTCGCGCGCCACCATGAGCAATATCCGCCAGAACGTGACCATCGCGCTCGGCCTGAAGGCGGTCTTCCTTGTCACCACCGTCACCGGCGTTTCGGGCCTGTGGCTCGCCGTCTTCGCCGATACCGGCGCGACGGTTCTGGTGACCGCCAACGCCATGCGGCTGCTCGGCTATTTCAACCGCAACAAGGGCTGACATTCCATTCGCATGCAAGACGGCCGGGTCTCGTCAATCGAGGCCCGGCCGTCTCATTTACGGCATATTGACAAACTAATTGCGTCCAATAAATACCGCGTACCGCCGTTTCCACGTGCGTGACAATCGATTCCACGCGCAGGAGCGCTGAACTTGGCAAAGCATGGCTATAACCGCATCGCGTACCGCGCGATCAAGATCGGTGGAAACATCGCCAAGGTCATCTTTTCCATCGATTTGTTCATCCGGCCCGGCAGAAGAAAAACGCTTCCGCAATATCAGCCAGCCAGACGCAGCCCGAAATCGAAAAAGGCCATTCCCCGCATCATCTGGCAGACGAATTACTCCAACCGGGTAACGACGCCGATCTATGCGAATTTCCTGTTCAACCGTTGGCTGACGCCGGAATTCGAATATCGCTACCATGATGACGAGGCGTGCCAGACCTATATCGACCGGCATTTTCCCGGACGTTACGCCGACGCCTTCCGTCGCCTGCAGGTGGGCGCCGCCAAGGCGGATTTCTGGCGTATTCTGGTGCTGTTGCAGGAAGGCGGCATCTATCTCGATATCGATTCCAATTTTGCGGCCCGCCCTGAGGATGTGATCGGCTCGCAGGAAGAGGCCGTTTTCATCGCCATGAAAAGCGGCGAGATCACGAATTACTTCATGGCCTCCAGGCCCGGCCACCCGGCGCTCAGGCTGATGGCCGACCGTATTTCCCAGAATATCGAAGATGGAACGCTCGCCAGCGTCTATGACATGACCGGCCCGACGGTGGTGCATGCCGTCGTCAAGGAGCTCGGCCTGCCGGTCCGCAATTACCGCGAAATGTGCACCCAGGGGCAGTTCACCAACAAGCGCGCCCAATATGCCGACAAAAAAGACGGCGCATGGTGGGCGGAGCAGGCCAAGACGTCCATCGTCAAGAACTAGGGCGTCTCCGGCAAACGTGCGAAGCGGTTTTACCGGACGTGCTCCTGAACCTCAGACGTTCCTAGACAGCGGCACAGTTCGCATTTCAGACGAAGGCGTTGAAAAGGCGGATGCTTTCCTCGACCGCATGCGGCACCACGCCGTTATGGGTGCCGGGCAACAGCTTCCTGTCGACCTTGAAGCCGGATGTCAGGGCGCGATCCACGAAAAGCTGGTGATCGGCATCGAAAGGCCGTTCCTCCGTACCACGTAGAAGCAGCGCCGGACATTTGAGGCTGGGGCCGAAACAGACGGAGGAGCGCATGATGAATTCGCGCTCGTCGGTCTCGTCGAAACAGATCTCGTCGCTATAGCGGTTGAAATAACGCCAGGAATTGACGCCGGCGGAGATGGGTGCTGCGGCGCGGAACCTGCGGCTCATGGCGGCCAGAAGCGTCAGCGTGCCGCCATTGGAATGGCCGGCGATGAAGAAGCGGTTTCTGTCGATACCGGGAAGGTTTTCCAGATAGGTGGCCGCCGCCAGCGCATCCGCCGTTTCGTCGTAGAAACCGGAATAATTGCCGCTCTGGCCGTTTTCACCACGGAAGGACGGCAGAAGCACGACATAGCCCGCTTCCCAATAGGGCTTCATCAGCGCCCAATGGCCGTCTCCGGTGGCGTTGCCGCCATGAAGAAAAAGTACGGCGGGCTTCAACGTTTTTGACGGCTGGTAATGGGAGAGCCAAGCGACAAGTTCGATGGAGCCATCCGGCCCGCCGGGATAGGTGACCCGTTCCGCCCCGGGCGGCGTGCCGAGCGCCGAGGATTTTTCCGGCGCAGCCATTTTTCGCAAGAGATGGGTGTGGAACCGTTTGCGTGCCTCCGCATAATCCTGCCGCTCCAGCGGCAACACCTCGGGCGCGGCAATGCCCGCTTTCGCACGGGGTGGTAAAAATGCGGCCGCCGACAGCCCCATGGCGCCGGCCAGAAGGCTTCGCCGGGTCAGGCCCGGCAAGACGGTGCCGCTCTCTTCCTGTCCGAAGGCTGAGGAAAGAAAGCGTTTGTCTGCCATATGGTCACCTGAAGGGATGGTTGTAACAGCAGTTCAACACTGCGGCGGGAGGCTGTCCAATCACGGATTCGCGAATGACAACAATGTATTCGCAGCCATCATGGCAATTTCTGGACAGCGTCTTCCCCGTTTCCGTGCCTGCCACGAAGGATGAGGGGTGGCCAAGGCATCCTACACTTCCACGCCATCGATCATCGCCACCAGCGTCGAAAGCCTGTCCGCCTCCGCCGGCAGCTTGTCGGCACGCAGCCGCGCAATGCGCGGGAAGCGCATGGCGACGCCGGATTTGTGGCGAGTGGAACGGTTGATGCCCTCGAAGGCCACCTCCAGCACGAAGCCGAAATCCGGCGTGGCGCGCACCGCCCGCACCGGGCCGAAACGCTCGACCGTGTTGTCGCGCACGAATTTGTCCAGCACCTCCAGCTCCGCATCGGTGAAGCCGAAATAGGCCTTTCCGACGGGCACGAGCTGTTCGCCATCCTCGCCTTCCGCCCAGACGCCGAAGGTGAAATCGGAATAATAGCTAGAGCGCTTGCCGTGGCCGCGCTGCGCATACATCATCACGGCGTCGATATTATAGGGATCGCGTTTCCACTTGAACCATGGCCCCTTGGCGCGGCCAGCCTGATAGGCGCTGTCGCGGCGCTTGATCATCACACCCTCGATCACCGGATCGGGAGGGGCGGCGCGCAGCGTGTCGAGTTCCTGCCAGCTGGAAAACTCGATCAGCGGCGAGAGGTCGAAACGGTCATGCGGTGCGTGCTCGATGATATCCGACAGGCGGCCGCGGCGCTCCATGTAGCTTTCGGCGCGAATATCGCTCTCTCCATCGAACAGCAGGTCATAGGCGCGAATGAAGGCGGGATAATCATCCAGCATCTTCGCTGTCACCGTCTTGCGGTTCAGCCGCTGCTGCAGGTCGGAGAAGGTGCGGGTGAGATTGTTGGAGCGCGCTGTGCCGCCAATCAGCAATTCGCCATCCATCACGCCTTCGAAATCGATCGCCTCCAGAACATCGGGAAAGGCGCCGGAAATATCGTCGCCGGAACGGGAATAGAGTTTTCGCGTGGCGCCGGAGCGGGACAATTGCACGCGAATGCCGTCCCATTTCCATTCGGCGGCGTAATCGGCCGGGTCCAGCGCATCGAGGTCGCCATCGGAAACCGGCGTCGCCAGCATCACCGAATGGAAGATGGCGGGTGTGGCCAGTACCGGACGATCGGACTTGCCCTCCAGCCAGGCGAAAAGCGGCGTATAGGGCGGCGTCAGCCCGTGCCAGAGGGTCTCGATTTCGGTGATGTCTTTCCCGGCGAAATCGGCCAGCGCCTGCCGTGCCAGCCGCGCCGAAACGCCGATGCGCAGGCTGCCGGTGGCGAGTTTGAGAAAAGCGAAACGCGAGGATGTATCGAGCCGGTCGAGAAGATCGCGCACCGCGCCGCGCACCTCCGTGCGGCCGAGTGAATTCATCAGTGTCACGACGTCGCCGAGGCGCGGGTCCTGCGCCTCGGAATCATCCGCGCCGCCGATATTGCCCCAGACCAGCGAAATGGTTTCGGCCAGATCGCCGACATAATCATAGGAATAGCGGAACAGAACCTCATCCATCCGCTCCAAGACCAATTCGCGCAGCAGGGCCGGTTTGACGCTTTTGAGGTCCAGCGTGCCGGCAATCGCCGCCAGCCCGTAACCCCGGTCGGGATCGGGCGTATCGCGAAAATAATCGGTCAGCAGCTTCAGTTTGCCGTTGCGCGAAGGGGTGAGAACGAGGCGGTCGAGCAGCGTGGCGAAGGCTTTCATCTCAATCCCCCTCATCCTCGTAACCGACAAGATGCAGCGGCTTGGCGGCAATGCCCTGTAACTCGCACCAGCGCACCAACGCCTCCTCACGGCCATGGGTGACCCAGACGGCCTGCGGCGAGATTTCCTTGATCGTCTCCAGCAGTTCCGGCCAGTCGCAATGGTCTGATATGACGAGCGGCAGTTCAACTCCGCCCTGCTTTGCCCTCTGCCGCACCATCATCCAGCCGGACGCGAAAGCGATGAGCGGTTCATTGAAGCGTCGCGCCCAGCGTTCCTGAAAAGCCGAGGGTGGACCGACGACGATGGCGCCCTTGAAGGCGGAAGGATCGCTTTTTTCAAGTGTTGCCGGGCGCAGATCGCCGAGATCGATGCCCTGCGAGACGTAATAATCGCAAAGCCGCGCCAGCGCGCCGTGAATATAAATGGGATCGGAATAACCGTTGTCCCGCAAAAGCCGGATGACGCGCTGCGCCTTGCCCAGCGAATAGGCGCCGACAAGGTGCGTCCGCTCGGGAAACTGTTTGATGGAGGTGAGCAGCTTGCCGATTTCCACGCGCGGCAACGGATGGTGAAACACCGGCAGGCCGAAGGTGGCCTCGGTGATGAAGACATCGCAGGGAACGATCTCGAAGGGTGCGCAGGTGGGGTCGACGCCGCGCTTGTAATCGCCGGACGCGACGATGCGCAGGCCGTTCATTTCCACCGAGATTTGCGCCGAACCCAGCACATGACCGGCGGGATGGAAACCGGCGGTGACGCCGTTCACCTCCACCGTCTCGCCGAATGCCACCGCCTGCTCGCTGCCGCAGAAATCCTCACCGTAACGGATACGCATGATATCCAGCGTCTGGCGCGTGGCCAGTACCGCGCCATGGCCGGCGCGGGCGTGATCGGAATGGCCATGGGTGATGAGCGCCCGCGCCACCGGGCGCACGGGATCGATATAAAAATCGCCCGCCGGGCAATAAAGGCCCTTGGGCGTGGAATTCAGGAGCTGTTCCGGCTTCATATTCATTGAGATAGGGCCGCCCGCGCGAATGTAAAGTGCTGCGAGCATAACGCGGAACGGGCGTTAAATTTCCAGTGGGGGTGTTTTTGTTTTACGGGACCATAGTGGTGAGACACATTGCACGGCCCCTACTTTCCCTCATTCCTGTGCTCGTCACAGGAATCCAGCCAACGCGCGTCCGCGCGGTGGGAAGAGTCTTTTCAGCCCAAGGACTTGGGCCGGCTGGATCCCTGTGACAAGCACAGGGATGAGGGTATGGTGAGTAACGTGAACAAGGTGCGTCAATCCCATCGCACCGTCTTAGGTGACAGCTCTTACTCCCCCGCCCCTTCGGCCGGCTTTGCCTGCACCGCCGCCGGCAGTCGCACCGGTTTCAGCATCAGCGCCGCCGCAAGGCCGATGGCGGCGGTTGCGGCTGCGGCGAAGAAGAGCGGCGTAAACGCATCCGAATAGAGCGAGGCGACGGCGGCCTGCGAGGCGGCGGGAAGTTCGGAGAGGATTTTAGGCGTCAGTTCCTCGATCTTGCCGACGCCGGGAATGTCGACCGCCACGCCCTTCAGGCTCGATGACACGATGGCGCCATAGACCGAAATGGCAATGGCAGCGCCACCCATGCGGGTCAGGGTCACCGCGCCGCTCGCCGCACCGATATCCGCCTTGGGCGCGGAATTCTGCACGCCGATGATCGGCGCCTGCTGGCCGAGGCCGACCGCAAAGCCTTGTGCCAACATGAGGACCGCAATAACCCAAAGCGGCGTTCCTGCATGCATCTGCGTGAAGAGCAGCATGGCGATGACGTTGATGGAGAGGCCCGCCACCGAGAAGGGCTTGTAGAGGCCGGTAATCGAAATCAGCCGTCCCGCCGAAAGCGAGCCCATGACGATGCCGCCGGTAACGGCGATGAAGAACAGGCCGGCATGGGAGGGTGAAAGCCCGGTCGTGGTCTGCAGGAACAGGGCATAATAATTGACCATGCCGATACCGATGCCGCCGCTGGTCAGCGACACGATCATCAACAGCGGAAAGGTGCTGTCCTTGAAGAGACGCAGCGGCACGACCGGTTCCGGCGCGCGGCGTTCCACCTGCACCCAGAGAAAGGCGGCGATGACGGCGAAAGCAATGATGCCGAGGCTGGGGGCTGCGATGAGCGAGCCGAACAATTCGCTGCTGTCGGCCCAGAAGACCACGCTGGCAATGGTGGCCGCCAAGAGCACCGCGCCGAGATAATCGATCTTCGGCTGGCGGGCCGGACGACGGTACGGCAGCATCAGCGCCAGCCCTGCAATCACGATAATACCGAGTGGCAGGTTGATGAGGAAGATCGACCGCCAGCCGAACAGGTCGCTCATCGTGCCGCCGAGGATCGGGCCGACGCTGCCCGACGCCATGATGGTGAGGCTGGAATAGCTCTGGTAGCGGGCGCGTTCGCGCGGTTCGAACAGATCCGCATTGACGGAAAAGATCGAGACCATGATGCCGCCGCCGCCAAGCCCCTGCAACACGCGGGCGGCAATCAGCGAATCCATCGACCATGCCAGACCGCAGGCGAGCGAGCCGAGCGTGAAGATGACGACCGCCGCGATCATCACATATTTGCGGCCGAACAGATCGCCGAGCTTGCCGTAGACAGGCATGACGGCGCTAGTCGCCAGAAGATAGGCCGAGCCGATCCAGCCGAAACGCTCCAGCGCGCCGAACTCGCCGACGATGGTGGGCAATGCTGTCGATACGATCTGGTTATCGAGGGTCGCCATGAACATGGCCAGCATCAGGAACAGAAAGACGATGAGCCTGCGCCGATGATCCGACACAAGCGGCGCCACGGGGGCGGTGGACATATCCATGAAAAATCTCGTTGGCTTCCGGCGGTTTTGCTGCGACAATTTGTGTGCTATCAGCATATATATGTCAATGGCAAGCTTTTGACATCTGTGCTAATGCCGCTAAATGTGATCGGAAAACAGCATCGAAAGGGACGATGAAGCGTGGCGACTGAGGAAAACTGGAACGAGGATCTGCCCGAGGACATCAAGCGGATCGGCAATACGATGACGCGTATGCGCATCATGATCGGCCGCCGCATCATCGGCCGCATGGCGCTTGCCAAGCTCGCTCCGGGTCTCGAACTTTCCCATATCGACGTTCTCGATATTCTGCGCCGGGCGGAAGGCGATGTCACCGTGGGTGCGATTGCCGAGGGCATGCGCATCGACCCTTCCCGCGGCAGCCGGGTGGTGGCGGATATGGTGGGGCGCGGCCTGCTGAAACGCGGCGTTTCCCAGAAGGACGGCCGCCGCAGCATTGTCGAGATCACGCCGCTCGGCACCAGTCTTTTGCAGGAAATGCGCCGGACCAAGATGAGCGTCATCGAGGATGTGATGGATGGATGGCCGGCGGAGGATGTGGAAACATTCGCCCGCCTGTTCGAACGCTTTATCGACCGTTTCGAAAATCGTCTGTCGCCGGATACGGACTTCTTCACGGATCAGAAAAAATCATAGCTGCCCCGGCGATCTGCAACTTCACTTTAAAACGACGAAACCGTAACGTGCCGTGGATCGAACTGGTCAAGGGGTAATTTCGATGTTGACGATCTACGGTGTCTACCGTTCCCGTGCCACGCGCACGCTGTGGCTTGCGGGTGAACTGGGCATAGAATTCAAGCATGTGCCCGTGATACAGGCCCGCCGCCTTGCCGATCCGCTGGCTGCGGATGCGCCGCTCAACACGCTGTCTCCCGCATTTCTCGCCGTCAACCCGATGGGCACCATTCCCTGCATCGAGGATGACGGCATGGTGCTTTACGAATCCATGGCCATCAATCTCTACCTTGCCCGCAAATATGGCGGACCGCTCGCCCCCATCGACCTGAAGGAAGATGCGGCGATGCTGCAATGGTCCTTCTTTGCCGCCACCGAAATCGAGACCAATTCGCTGAAGATTTCCTCCGCCATCGCCGAAGGCCTTTCGGAAAGCGATAGCGGCAAGGCCGTGATCGATGTCGCCGCCCGGCTGCTGAAGCGCCCCTTCCGGGTGCTGGAGCAGCATCTTTCCAGCCACGACTATCTGGTGGGCGACCGTTTCACCGTCGCCGATCTCAACGCGGCGGAAATCGTTCGTTACGCGCAGGGCCACAAGCCGCTGTTCGATGCCCATCCGGCGCTGAAAGCCTGGCTGGATCGCTGCCAGGCCCGCACAGCGTTCAAGACCATGTGGGATACGCGTGCGGCCGAGGCGGCCTGAGCGGGAGAGCCCTTTACCCCTCCGTCATGCCGGACCTGATCCGGCATCCAGCCAGCCCAAGTCCTTGGGCTGAAAGTGCTCTTCTCGCCGCGCAGACGCGCGTCGGCTGGATTCCGGCTCAGGGCCGGAATGACGGAAATACTGAGCCCCTCAGCCCCTCTCGCCCGCCAGCGCCCGCTGCACCGCCGGGCGGTCGTTCATGCGGCGGAAGTGGTCGTGCACTTTCGGGAAGCGGGCAATATCCACCCCATCGCTTTCCAGCCAGCCGGACATGACGAAAAGATAGGGATCGGCAACCGAATAGGCCGTGCCCAAAACCCATGGGCCGTGCAGCATGCCGTGCTCGATCAGTTCGAAGCACTCGCCCATGGTCTGCGGCACCTTGGCTTTCATATCGGCCAGCGAACTATCCTCATTCGCCCAGCGGCTGCCGCGTCGGCCATGCGCGTGGGCGACATGCACGGTGGAAGAAATGAAGGCGTTGAAGGACTGCATCAGCGCGAATTCGAATGGATCGTCGAGCGGCGCGAGCTTCTTTTCCGGCGCCATCTGGGCGATGAAGGCGAGGATGGCGGGCGTCTCCGTCAGCACGCCGCTTGCCGTGGCCAATGCGGGCACGCGACCCTTCGGATTGATCTTTAAAAATGCCTCGGAGCGTTGCTCGCCCTCCGCGAAATTGACGCGATGAGCCTTGTAAGGCAGGCCGGATTCCTCAAGCACGATATGGCTGGCGCGGGAGCAGGAACCGGGGGAGAAAAACAGTGTGAACATGGATATGCGACCTCCAGAGCAATGAAGCGCCCGTTTCTTCCTCATGCGGACGCCGCCCTTCGGCGGCCATGGGATGGCCGTCACACGCAGGGCACGTCATCATCGTGCCCGCAACCGGCCGCGTCAAAGGTTATTTAAAGCCCGACGACTCTGACATCGCCGACATGGATGCCGTTCCAGTTGCGCATCTGCCGGTTCGCCATGCCGCTCAAAGCCTGCTGCTCGGCGCTGCCTTCATCGAAATAGCGCGCAAGCAATGCCGAGACCATGGCTTCCGCCGCCCGCGTCGTGCCGTCTTCGCATTTCACCGCCATGGCAATGCCCTTTTCCGGCAGGGCGGCGACGAAGACGCCCTCCGCGCCGGTCTTTGCGAAGATTTTTCCCGGCGCGATCTGCATCAGTTTCGTGCAGGCGCGGCCGGTACCCGCCACGTAAAAGGGCTCCGCCATGCAGGCCTTCACGAGACGGCGCAAGGCTTTCGCACGGCCCGGTTCCAGCCCCCTGCCCGTCGCCATTTTCGCGAAACCATGCGCCAGCCCTTTGAGCGGTACGGCATAGGTGGGGATGGAGCAGCCATCCACGCCGCAATTGTCCTGACCGAGAGCAGCACCCGTCAGGCTTGCCATCGTGGCGCGGATTTCCTGCTGCAGCGGGTGATCGTAACCGACATAGCCCTTGGGGTCAGTGCCGGTGTGGCAGCAGGCGCAGATGAAACCGGAATGTTTGCCGGAGCAATTATTGTGAAGCGCCGTCGGCTTTTCCAGCGTGCGGGCCTGATGGATGATGGTTTTCTGGTCGGAAGACCAGTGCGCGCCGCATTCCAGCGTATCGGCATCCCTGCCCGCCTTCGCCAGCATCGAAGCGGCGAGCTCCACATGCGCGTCCTCGCCGGAATGGGAGGAACAGGCAAGCGCCAGTTCGCGGTTGCCGAAGCCGTAGGCATCCGCAGCGCCGCTTTCCACCAGCGGCAGCGCCTGCATGGCCTTGCAGGCGGAACGCGGGAAGATGCCGCGCTCGATATCGCCCGCCGAAAACAGCACGCCGCCATCGCCATCCACCACCACGGCAAGGCCCTGATGGCGGCTTTCCACGAGGTTGCCGCGGGTGACTTCGACGGTAACGGAATTGTTCATTTTCGCAGCCTCAAAAAATTCTGATTTCATGTGGTTGATACCGCAATTGATTTTTCGATGCACGGGGCTGTTCGTGAAATTTGCAAAACGTCTGCTGCTGGCGATTGCCGTTATCTATCTGCTTCCCGCGCTGGCATCGGCCGGGCTGTGGGCCATGAAAGACCATCCGCGCGGCTGGAACGCCGCAAGATGGTCGTCCTCCGGCATGCTGCCGGCGGCGTCCAGCAACGCCGAAGCCGCCGTTTACATCTTTTCCGCCATGACCGGCGGCTTCAAGGGCTCCGTCGCCAGCCACGCCTGGGTCGTGCTGAAAAAGCCGGGTGCCGCGAGCTATGACCGTTATGACAAGGTGGGCTGGGGCACGCCGATCCGCCACAATGGTTATGCGGCGGATGCCTACTGGTATTCCAACATGCCGCGCCAGGTGGTGGCCATTCACGGTGCAGAGGCGGAAAAGCTGATCCCCAAGATAGAAAAGGCGATTGCCGACTATCCCTATGGCAAGCCGGGCGGCTATCGCATCTATCCCGGCCCCAACTCCAACACGTTCGTCGCGCATGTGCTGCGCAGCGTGCCCGAGCTCGGCGTCGTGCTGCCGCCGGACGCGGTCGGCCGCGACTATCTGCCGGACGGCGCATTCTACCACATCGCCGACGACTGGAAGGATGCGAGCGTTTCGCTCGGCGGCCTGTTCGGCATTTCGGCCGGTGCGCGCAGCGGCTTCGAGATCAATTTCCTCGGACTTGTCGCCGGCATCGATTTCAGCCGGCCCGGCGTGAAGATACCGGGGCTCGGTTATTTCGGGGTGGCGGGCATCAGGGCTTGAGCCATCACGTTTCAGTGGCCTGAGCGGCGCGTCTGGCGCGGATGCTCTGGGCGATGAAGACCCGCGACAGGCCATGATAAAGCGGCTCGCGGGAGAAAAGCCGCGACGTCAGATATCCGAGCATCGATGCGGCCATGATGGGCATGACGCCTTCATGATTGCCGGTCATTTCAAGGATAATGACAAAAGCCGTCATCGGCGCCTGCACCACGCCGGCAAAATAACCCGCCATGCCGACAATGGCGCCAAGGCCGATGCTGGTGCCGAGCAGGGTGGCCATGGTGCTGCCAAAGCCCGCGCCTACTGACAGCGACGGCGCGAAAATGCCGCCCGGAATGCCCGACATCATGGCGAGGAACGTCGCCGCCAGTTTTTCGATGAAGAAGAATGCCGGCGCGGCCTCGCCCTCGATTGCCGCGCGTGCCTGTTCGTAACCGGTGCCGAAGGTCGCGCCGCCAGTCGCGATGCCGAGGACGGCGGAGGCAAGGCCGCAGGCGGCGGCGACCGCCAGCATCCGCTTCAGCGGCATGGTCTGGGCAAAACGGCGGATACGTGCCGAGAGCCTCAGGGCACCGGCGCTGAACAGCGCGCCGAACGCGCCGCCGCCAATGCCGCAGACCAGAACCAGCAGCCAGTCCATGGTCGTTTTCGCCATCACCGAACTGGTGCCGAAATAGGTATAGCTGCCGACCAGCGCCAGCGAAGCGAGGCCCGACAGGATGACGGCAGTGAGAACGAGGCCATTGGCGCGGGATTCATAGGTCTTGCTCATTTCCTCGATAGCGAAGACGATGCCGGCGAGCGGCGTGTTGAAGGCCGCCGCAATGCCCGCCGCCGAGCCAGCGAGAATAAGTCCCTTCGCCTGCGCCATGCCGCCCCAGCGGGCGGCCTGCAGCATGATCGAGGCGCCAACCTGAACGGTCGGGCCCTCACGGCCGATGGAGGCACCGGAGAGCAGGCCAGCAACGGTCAACACCACCTTGCCGAAAGCGAGCTTCAGCGACAGAAGTCGCGAACGGTCCGCATCTTCCCGCAGGTGCCGCGCGGCGATGGCCTGCGGGATGCCGCTGCCGCCGGCATTGGGGAAAACCGTGATCGCGAGCCAGGCGCAGAGCGTGAAGCCGAGCGGCGTGATGATGAGCGGCAGCAGAAACGCCCATTCGCCCGATGAGGTTGCCGCGAAGAAAAGGTGCTGGGCCCGATCCGCCGCCCACGCAAAGCCGACGCTGATAAGGCCGACCGCAATCGCGCCAATCCAGAAAACCGCCCTCGGCCTCCACACCCGCCACGAACCCCAAACGACACGGGAACGGCGGAGCATCTTCAGCTTTTTGTAGTCGACGGGCATGACGGTCCAGATCGGTGATTTTGGTATTGTTTCTCGGGCGGGATGCCCGTTTATCTGCCTCCCTGGGCTCGATTGCAAGGTTTTGCATTTGACAGGTCGCCCCTATCGGCGCATTCTTTGCATCGCAATTGCAACGCACGGAGACGTAGACATGAAAACGGCAACGATCCCTTCGCTGCGGGTGACGGCGGATTTTCGCGAGGCTGCTGAAAGCGTGCTGAAGGAAGGCGAGACGCTTTCTTCCTTCGTTGAAGAGTCCGTGCGCAGGCAGGTGGAAATCCGTAAATCCCAGGCGGAATTCATTGCGCGCGGGCTGGCGTCACTCGAGGAATCCAAACGCACGGGGATTTTTTATTCGGCCGAAGAGGTGCATGCGGAATTGCGGGCGATGCTCGCCGCCAAGAAAGCTGAGCGTGGCGAGTGACCTTCAATCTCCGGTACACGATTGCAGCCCGAGCGGACATAACCCGGCTATATGATTTTTTACTGGAAAAGGATTTTTCGACGGCGGAAAAAGCCGTGGACCGCATCATTTCGACGATTGAGGGACTGAGCGAGTTTCCTTTCGCAACGCGCAAGGCGCCTGGGGACAACGCACTCTTACGAGAACTGATCGTTCCGTTCGGATCTTCCGGTTACATCGTCCTCATTCAAATCGAAGATGCGGAAACCGTGTCCATCCTCGCGATCCGCCACCAGCGCGAGGACGATTACCATTGATCCTTACCGGTCGCTCACGGCCGCGCGCGGGTTTACCCACGGTTCCTGATTGGAGCGCGGCAGCGGGGTCTTGCCGAGAATATGATCCGCCGCCTTTTCGCCGGTCATGATCGACGGGCCGTTGAGGTTGCCATAGGTCACATGCGGGAAGATCGAGCTGTCCGCCACTCTCAAGCCCTCAACGCCAATCACCCGGCATTCGGGATCGACGACGGCCATCGGGTCGTCCCTGTCGCCCATGCGGCAGGTGCCGCAGGGGTGATAGGCGCTTTCCAGATGCTCGCGCAAAAAGGCGTCGATCTCCTCATCCGTCTCCACATTTTCGCCGGGCTGGATTTCCGGTCCGCGAAAATCGTCAAAGGCTTTCTGGCTGAAGATATCGCGCGTCAGGCGCACGCAATGGCGGAATTTTTCCCAGTCTTCCGGGTGGCTCATATAGTTGAAGCGGATGACCGGGTCGTCATGTGGGTCTGCGGAACGCAAGGTAACATTCCCGCGCGATTTCGACAGGTTGTAACCTACATGCACCTGAAAACCATGGCTTTTCGCCGCCGCTTTGCCATCATAGGAAATGGCAACGGGCAGGAAATGATACTGGATGTCAGGCTGCTTCAGACCGGCTGCTGAGCGCAGGAAAGCACAGGCCTCGAACTGGTTGGAAGCGCCAAGCCCGCCTTTCGACAGCAGCCATTGCGCACCCGCCACGCCCTGCCAGAACCATGGCAGCCAGGAATAAAGCGAGACCGGCTTGGTGGAGACCTGCTGGAAATAAAACTCCATATGGTCCTGAAGGTTCTCGCCCACGCCCGGGCGATCCGCCTTCACCTCAATGCCCATGTCTTTCAGGTGCGCGGCGGGGCCGATGCCTGAGAGCATCAGCAGTTTCGGCGAATTGAAGGAGGATGCCGAGACGATGACCTCGCGATTGGCCGGAATGGTTTCCACCACGCCCTTGCGCTCGATCTCGACGCCAACCGCGCGGCCATTCTCGATGACGATCTTGCGGGCGAAGCCGTTGACCAGCGTGACATTGCCGCGCTTCAGCGCCGGTTTCAGATAGGCATTGGCAGCGGACCAGCGGCGGCCATTATGGATGGTCTGCTCCATCAGGCCGAACCCCTCCTGCTTGGAGCCGTTATAGTCGTCGGTCAGCTCGAAACCGGCCTCAGCGCCCGCCTGAATGAAGGCGTGGAACAGCGGATTGTTGACCGGGCCGCGCTGCACATGCAGCGGCCCGTCCGTGCCGCGCCAGCCTTCTTCGCCGCCATGGCTGTGTTCCATGCGCTTGAAGTAAGGCAGCACATCCGCATAGGCCCAGCCATGCGCGCCAAGCTCTTCCCAGCGGTTGAAATCCTCGGCATGGCCGCGCACGTAAACGAGGCCGTTGATGGAGGACGAACCGCCGATAACCTTGCCGCGCGGGGCCGTGATGCGGCGATTGTCGAGGTTCGGCTCGGGCTCGGAGAGATAGCCCCAATTATAGCGCTTCATGCTCATCGGCCATGCGAGTGCGGCCGGCATCTGGATGAAGGGGCCGAAATCCGAACCGCCGGCCTCGATGACGATCACCGAATAGCGGCCGTCTTCCGACAGGCGATAGGCGATGGCGGAGCCTGCGGAACCCGAACCGACGATGACGTAATCTGCTTGCATGATCTGCTCTCTCCGATGAGCGTTGGTTCCGATGACCGTATGCGGCTGGGGTTTCACCCCCCTCTGCCCTGCCGGGCATCTCCCCCTCAAGGGGGGAGATCGGCAAGCGGCGCTACCGCCGCTTCATTCGCTGACGTTGAGATGGGCGCGACCTCGCCGCATATCGATCTCCCCCCTTGAGGGGGAGATGTCCGGCAGGACAGAGGGGGGTTAGCCCCACGCACCGCCCCATCAATAAGGCGCGTCCACCTTCCCAGTGCTCACATAAACCGTCTTCAACTCACTATAATGCTCCAGCGCGGCGGCCGAATTCTCCCGCCCGAAGCCGGATTGCTTGGAACCGCCGAAGGGGATTTCGACCGGGCAGAGATTATAGGTATTGATCCACAGCGTGCCCGCTTCCAGCTGGTCCACCACGCGATGGGCGCGGGCGAGATCGGCGGTGAAGACGCCGCCGGCGAGGCCGAATTCGGTGGCGTTGGCGCGGGTAAGAACCTCGTCTTCATCGTCGAAATCCAGCACGCACATGACGGGCCCGAAGATTTCCTCGCGGGCGATGGTCATGTCGTCGGTCACATCGGCGAAGACGGTCGGCTGCACATAAGCGCCCTCGCCCGAGACGTTGTTGGGAATGCCGCCGCCGGTGATGAGCGTCGCGCCCTCTGCCTTACCCTTTTCGATATAGGAAAGGACCTTCTCCTGCTGGGCCTTGGAGACCAGCGGGCCGAGATGGGTGGCGTAGTCGAGCGGATCGCCGAGGATCATCGCCTCCGTGCGGCGCTTCAGATTGTCGAGGAAACGCTCCTTCGCCTTTTTCTGCACGAAGACGCGGGTGCCGTTGGAGCAGACCTGGCCGGAGGAATAGAAGTTGCCGAGCATGGCCCCGCCGACAGCGCTTTCGATATCGGCGTCGTCGAAGACGATCAGCGGCGATTTGCCGCCGAGTTCCATGGTCACGTGCTTCAGATGCCCGGCAGCGGCGGCGGCTACCTTGCGGCCGGTCGGGACTGAGCCGGTAAGCGAGACCTTGGCCACATCCGGGTGGTTAACCAGCAGCGGGCCGGTATCGCGATCGCCCTGAATGACGTTGAACAGGCCCTTTGGCAGGCCGGCTTCGATGAGGATTTCGGCGATCTTCAAGGCGCCGAGCGGGGTGTTTTCCGAAGGTTTGAAGACCATGGCATTGCCGGCGACCAGCGCGGGAGCGGCCTTCCAGCAGGCGATCTGCTGCGGATAGTTCCACGCTCCGATGCCGACGCAGACGCCGAGCGGCACGCGCTTGGTATAGGCAAAATCGCCGCCGAGGGGGATGTAATCGCCGTTCAGCGCGGAAGGGGCGATGCCGCCGAAAAATTCGAAGGCATCCGCGCCGGAGGTCGGGTCAGCGACGATGGTTTCCTGAATCGGCTTGCCGGTATCCAGCGTCTCCAGCGTGGACAACGCATCGTTGCGCTCGCGCATGATATCGGCGGCGCGTTTGAGGATGCGGCCGCGCGCCATCGGGCTCATCGCCGCCCATTCCTTCTGCGCCCGTTTGGCCGATGCGATGGCGCGCTCGACGATGGCAGGCGTTGCCGCATGCAGCCTTGCAATCACCTCGCCGGTGGCCGGGAAGATGCTCTCGAACGGCGTGCCGGTCGTGTCTTCGACATAGTCCCCGTCGATGAAATGCGAGGCTTTCGGCTGCGCCTTCAGCGGTGTCGCGATGGTCATGTCGAAGTCTCCTTAAAGAACGCGGATGGACGGCTTTGGGCGCTGTCCATCGGGAAAAGATTTGAGTTGCATGTCGAAATAATCCTCGACAAGCGCCGGTGCGGAGGCAAGGCCGAGCGGGGCCGAGCGCAGGCTGTGGCGAATGTAAAGCCCGTCGATCAGGGCGGCCGCGCCTTCTGCGATGCGTGCGGCATCGTCTGGCGGGCAAAGCCGGTTGAGGCTTGCCATGAGGTTGGAGCGCAGACGACGCGAATAGAGCACGAGCAGGCGGCGGGTTTCTTCCGAGCGCTGCGCCTCGACATAAAAGGCAAGCCATGCCGCCACCGTTTCGGGCGTGAACTGGTCGCTCTGGAAGGAGACATGCACGATGGCGCTCAACCTTTCACGCGGGCCGGAAGCGCGGGTCAAAGCCGCGACCGCATCACGCCTGAGATCGCGCAGCAGGCTGCGAATGGTTTCCAGCAGAAGCTGCTGCTTGCTGCCGAAATAATGATGCGCGAGCGCCGCCGATACACCCGCTTCCCGGGCGATATCCGACATCGTCACATTCAGCGAACCATGGTGGCCTATGGTGCGAAGCGCCGCATCCACCAGCGCCTTCCGGCGCAGAGGCTCCATTCCGATCTTGGGCATAAGCGTCTCCTTGATGGCGGCAAAATATTCTTGATTGATCGATCAATCAATAAAAAACGCGCCATTTTATGTCGCTGATTTGCGATGGATCATATTTTCCGCCGCCGGACAGTGATAGTTTCGCAGGCATCGGCCAGCGCGGCGAGCCCCATGCAGCCGCCCGGTTCACGGGGGAAAAACTAAACCGTGATATACTGCGAATTGGGAATGGAATGCGTTTCGTGCTAATATCGCTGATGATACAAATTTCGCTGGAAGCGGCGCCAGACGAAAGACGATAAAAACGCCCGCCTAGACCACGACGGCGCCCGATCCGCAAACCGGACATCGAAGGACCGATCGCAGCGTTTAAAGAAGGGAGTGATATCATGCCAATGGTAACAGTATCGATTTCCCCGGAACAGGCAGCAAGGATGCGTGAGGCCGTAAATTGCGGAGCCTATGCTTCCGGCAGTGAGGTCGTTCGTGAGGCCCTGCGCCTGTGGGCGGCCTCCACCGCGCACGGAGCGGCTTCAAGACCAGCGGCGGATGCGGACCGGGAGCGGCTCAACGTTGCGGACCTTTACGCCGCACACACCGGACATGCGCGGAGGGCCTGAACCGCCGCGCAACAACCTTTAATATCCAAGGGGTTGTTATAAAAGGTTCACGAAAGCTTCACAGTGGTGAAAGCTTTTGTTGACCTGTGATCTGCAATTGTTCGCCCAAAAATAATGTGCGCCCAAGGATTTAAAACCGGGCGTAAGAACATGAGCGGAGAAACATATGCAGGCCGTCACGCTGGAGAACGATGTCATAAGGCGTTTTGCCTCCGGGCACATGTTTCCCATGGCGAAACTGGTGCTCGAAACGGCGTTTCAGCCGATTGTAGAGGCGACGACAGGCACGATTTTCGGTTATGAATCGCTGATGCGCGGCCATGACCGGCTCGGTTTTTCCAATCCGCTGGCGCTTCTCGACCAGGCTGCCGCCGATGGCGAGCTGAAGGCCTTCGAGCAGATGCTGGCGAGCCGGGCGCTGGCGAAATTTTCCACCCTGCCCGATTTCTCCTCCGCCACCCTGTTCCTCAATCTGGATGTGCGGCTGATCCCGCATGGCGACGCCATTCTCGACAAGCTCGTTGGCCATCTGGCGCGGGCCGGCATTCCCGCCTCCTCCATCTGCTTCGAGCTTTCCGAACGTTTCGACAATACCAGCGTGCCGGAATTCACGGCGCTGATTGCCCGCATGCGCAAGGAAGGCTTCAAGCTGGCCATCGACGATTTCGGCGCCGGCCATGGCGAGATGAAGCTGCTGTGCGATTTTCCGCTGGATTACCTGAAGATAGACCGGCATTTCATCACCGGAGTCGACCAATTGCCGCGCAAGCAGCACCTTGTCCGCAACATCGTCAACATCGCCCATGTTCTTGGCGTCAGGGTCATTGCAGAAGGCATCGAAACGGAGGCGGAGTTTCTGACCTGCCGCGAATTCGGCGTTGATCTGGTGCAGGGCTGGCTGATCGCGAGGCCCACGGTCTTCACCAGCGAGCTGCCGGAGAGCTTTCCCCACATCAACCGCATGGGCGTGGCGCGGCGCAGCAGCCAGACGCTGGATGAGATTCTCATTCGCCGCGAAATCGAGCGTCTTCCGACCGTCTTCGAGCATGACAGCGTCGACAGCGTCTTCGAACTGTTCCGCAGAAATCCGCAGCAGGCGTTTTTCCCGGTTCTCAACGCCAATGGCGAACCGCGCGGCGTCATCAACGAATATCACCTCAAGGAATATATCTACCGGCCCTTCGGCCGCGACCTGCTCAAGAACAAGATCTACGAGCGTACCATTTCCCATTTCGTCGATCCCGCGCCGATTGTCGGTCTCGATGCGGATGCCGATCAATTGATGAACATGTTCGCCAGCATGGGCGGCAGCGCCTGCATCATCCTCACCGAAAACATGCGTTACGCCGGCATTGTTTCCGCCGCTTCGCTCATCAAGGTCATCAACGAAAAACAGCTGAAGATGGCGCAGGATCAGAACCCGCTGACGGCGCTGCCCGGCAACCGCGCGATTGGCGGTTTCATTGCCGACCGTTGCAGCGATGGCGACGAGGCGCGCTTCTTCTGTTATTGCGACTTCGATAATTTCAAACCCTTCAACGACAAATACGGCTTCAACGCTGGCGACCACGCCATCACGCTGTTTTCGGCCCTGATGCGCCGTTACTTTTTTGCCGGCGATTGTTTCCTCGGCCATATCGGTGGCGACGATTTCTTCATCGGCGTGCGTGACTGGACGGTGGAGGAGCTGACGGAAATCCTCGAGCGGCTGCTCAGCGATTTTCACGACGACGTCGCCGAACTCTATTCGGACGAGGACCGCGCCGCCGGCTGCATGAAGGGCCAGGACCGCCACGGCAATGAGCGGGACTTCGCGCTGCTGCGCTGCTCTATCGGCGTTCTGACCTTGCCGAAAGGGCTGATCATCGCCAATCCCGAGCGGATCGGCAGCGAGATCGCTGGCGTGAAGGCGGCTGCGAAGGAAAACGAAGGCGGTCTCGTCGTCCGGGTCTTCGGCGAGACAAATTGACACTCGTGACAAACGGCCTCCTTCCCTAAGCGGCGCATCTGACCTACATCTTCAGGCGACGTCGACACGTGAGGAGTTGCCCCTGGCCATGCCCGACACCAAGACCCTGCCCGAAACAATGCGCTTCATCGACCTCCCTTCCCATGGCGGCCCGGAGGTGATGCGGCTTTCGCAAGCGCCTTTGCCGAAGCCCGCAAAAGGCGAGGTTCTGGTAAAGGTCGAGGCGGCGGGCGTCAACCGGCCGGATGTGGCGCAGCGACAGGGGACCTATCCGCCGCCGAAGGATGCAAGCCCGATCCTCGGCCTCGAAATCGCCGGCGAGGTGGTTGCGCTGGGTGAAGAAGTTACCGAATTCAAGCTGGGCGACAAGGTCTGCGCGCTCGCCAATGGCGGCGGTTATGCGCAATATTGCACCGTGCCGGCCGGGCAGGCCCTGCCCTTCCCCAAGGGTTACGACGCCGTCAAAGCGGCGGCTTTGCCGGAAACCTTCTTCACCGTCTGGGCCAATCTCTTCCAGATGGCGGGCCTCACCGAAGGGGAAAGCGTCCTCATCCATGGCGGCACCAGCGGCATCGGCACGACGGCCATCCAGCTTGCCAAAGCCTTCGGCGCCGAAGTCTATGCCACGGCGGGTTCTGCGGAAAAATGCGAAGCCTGCGTGAAGCTCGGCGCCAAACGGGCGATCAACTATCGTGAGGAAGATTTCGCCGCCGTCATCAAGGCCGAAACCGATGGCAAGGGCGTCGATGTCGTTCTCGACATGATCGGTGCAGCTTATTTCGAAAAGAACCTTGCCGCACTCGCCAAGGACGGCTGCCTGTCCATCATCGCCTTTCTGGGCGGCGCCGTGGCCGAAAAGGTCAACCTCACCCCCATCATGGTCAAACGCCTCACCGTCACGGGCTCCACCATGCGCCCCCGCACGGCCGACGAAAAACGCGCCATCCGCGACGACCTCGTCGCAGAGGTCTGGCCGCTCATTGAAAGCGGTCAGCTGGCACCTGTCATCAACCGGGTCTTCACGCTGGATGAGGTCGCGGAAGCGCACCGGCTGATGGAAAGCAGCAGCCATATCGGCAAGATCGTGATGCGGGTGTCGTGACGTTTTGAGCAAGATCGTTGTTTTCATTGACAACACAGCAAAGTGTTGTCAAGAATAACAACATGAAGGCCATTCTGCTCGAAAAGACGCGCAAAGTGATCGACCAGACGGCCTTCTTTGAGGTTGTCCTGTGGCATCTGCCTGAGCCTGTTCCCGGAAGTCTTCACCCGTTCAAATATCGGCTGGCGCTGGTGATCAAAGGGGAATGTGTTCTGCGTTATGACAATGAACGCGGCAAAGGCGATCATCGTCATATGGACGGGCGTGAAGACCCCATCGCCTTCACCACGCTCGAAGCCCTGTTCGATGCTTTTCAGGCGGATATGGAAAGGATTTTGTCATGACCGCACTCACCGTCCGTCTCAGCACGATCAAGGATATCAAGAGCCGCTTTGTTGCCGCCGGTAATCTGGCCATGTCTGGAAAGCCGGTGGAGGCGAAACCATCCGTCGAATTTTCCAGCTATGAGGACCTGCACCGCATTCTCGCGCCGCTTCGCCTTGCCATCGTCAAGGCTCTGGCGGGACAGGGACCGCTTTCTATCCGGGAGGTTGCCCGTCGGGTCGGACGGGACGTACAGGCCGTTCATCGCGACGTGACGTCGCTCCTCCATGCGGGCATTATCGACCGGAACGAGGCTGGCATCGAGTTTCCCTATGACAGCATCCACTTCGAATTCGACGTAAAGGCCGCAGATGCGGCATAGGGGCCGGGCGTCCCCTGGAAGTAATCCCTCTTGCATTACTGACGAATCGTACTACCTTCTAGTTATGTTCAACGTATCGGAAGGAGGTGATCCAATGTCTAGTGAGATTTCGGTCTCTGGTGCAGGCAATGGAAAGGGTGTGTTTTCGACGGGGCAGCCCTCGGCGTAAAACCTCTAGCCTTCGGAACGTTGAGAAACAGTCCCGGGTCTGTAAACAGGACCAAACTCATGGAAGGGTCGCTTCGGCGGCCCTTTTCCGTTTTTGCTTATTGCTTCGACGATTGGGGAAATCTGTGCCTCGAATGCCGGTGCGGCAAGCTCTATGCTCGATGCTACTCGTGACACGTCTCTTCCGTCATGCCGGGCTTGACCCGGCATCCAGCCGGCGCGCGTCTGCGCGACGAAAGGACTCCTTTCAGCCCAAAGACTTGGGCTGGCTGGATACCGGCTCAAGGCCGGTATGACGGAGAACTGGGGAGAGCGACAAATCATCGACCGTCAACTGCGGTCACCTCTCCCCTATTTCTTCCCGAACACCTTCCACCGCGTCGGCCGGAAGCGCAGTTCCGCGCCCACCGCCACGGCGGCGTTGAGCGGCACCTCGATTTCGAGGTGATAGGGTTCATGGCCGTTATTGGCGATGTCGATTTCGGCAATGCGGGTGCCCGCAAGGCGGCGACAGGTGGTGACCTTGCCGTAAAGCGCATCCTTTTCTTGCGTCAGCACCACATCTTCCGGGCGGAAGAAAAGCTCGCCCTCGCCAGAACCGCTTTCATCGATGCCGATGCTTTCGCCCTGGAACAGCACGTGGCCGTCGCGGATCGTCACCGGCAGGCTGGAAGATTCGCCGATGAAGGAGAAGACGAAGGGGGAGTTGGGCGTGTCGTAGACGTCATCCGCCGTGCCCACCTGTTCGATCTTGCCCTGGCTCATGACGACGACGCGGTCGGCCAGTTCCAGCGCCTCTTCCTGATCGTGGGTGACGAAAACGGTGGTGTGGCCGGTGCGGTCGTGGAATTCGCGCAGCCAGCGGCGCAGTTCCTTGCGCACCTTGGCGTCGAGCGCGCCGAAGGGTTCATCGAGAAGCAGGACCTTCGGCTCGATGGCGACGGCGCGGGCGAGCGCCACGCGCTGGCGTTGACCGCCGGAAAGCTGGGTCGGATAGCGCTTTTCAAGACCGGAGAGATGCACCATGTCGAGAAGTTCGGATACGCGTTTGCGGATCTCGGCTTTCGGCGGGCGGTTGGCGGAGGGGCGCACCTTGAGGCCGAAAGCGATATTGTCGGCCACCGTCATATGGCGGAACAGCGCATAGTGCTGGAACACGAAACCGACATTGCGCTCCTGCACCGTGCGGTGGGACGCGTCCTCATCACCGAAGAAGATTTGCCCCTGCGTTGGCTGCTCGAGGCCGGCGATGAGACGCAGCAGCGTCGTCTTGCCGGAGCCGGAAGGACCGAGCAGCGCGATCAGCTCGCCGGAACGAATGTCGAGCGACACGTCGTTCAGCGCCGGAAACCGATCGAACTGCTTGGTGATGCCGGAAACTTTCACTTCCATGAAGATGCCTTTCAGTGCTTGCCGGCTGCGTTGCCCGCGCCAAAGCGTATTTCGAGAATGGTTTTGAGAATGAGCGTCACCAGCGCCAGACCGGCGAGCAGCGTTGCCACCGCAAAGGCCGCGCCCATATTGTACTCATTATAGAGTATCTCGACATGCAGCGGCATGGTGTTGGTCTCACCGCGAATATGGCCCGATACCACCGAGACGGCGCCGAACTCGCCCATGGCGCGGGCGTTGCAGAGCAGCACCCCGTAAAGCAGGCCCCATTTGATATTCGGCAGCGTGACATACCAGAAGGTCTGCCAGCCCGAAGCACCGAGCGAAATCGCCGCTTCCTCATCGCCATTGCCCTGATCCTGCATCAGCGGGATCAGTTCGCGCGCGACGAAAGGAAAGGTGACGAAGATGGTGGCAAGCACGATGCCGGGAACCGCGAAGAGGATTTCGATGCCGTAGCTCTTCAGCCATGGCCCCAGCACGCTGTGGGATGAGAACAGGATGACATAGACGAGGCCCGATATGACCGGCGAGATCGAGAACGGCAGGTCGATGAGCGTGATCAGGAAGGCCTTGCCCTTGAACTCGAATTTCGCAATTGCCCAGGCGGCCATCACCCCGAAGACCAGATTAAGCGGCACCGAAATGGCGGCGACGAGCAGCGTCAGGCGGATGGCGGAGAGTGCATCCGGCTCGACAATCGCCTCCCAGAAGCTTTCCGCACCCTTGCGGAAGGCTTCGAAGAAGACCGAGACCAGCGGCAGAACCAGAAAAGCAGCGAGGAAGACGAAGGCAATCGCGATCAACGCCAGCCGGGCGGGAAAGCTCTCGCTGGCGGGGTCGCGGAACGGCCGGGAGGACGTGCGGGAAGCGGTCTCAGACATAACCGTACCTCTTGCGGCTCCAGGCCTGAATGAGATTGATGAGGAACAGCATGGCGAACGAGATGATCAGCATGATGGTGGCGATGCCGGTCGCGGCCGCATAATTGAACTCCTCCAGCCGGATGACGATGAGAAGCGGCGCGATTTCCGAGACATAGGGAATATTGCCGGCGATGAAGATGACCGAACCATATTCCCCGACACCGCGTGCGAAGGCGAGTGCGAAACCCGTGAGGATGGCGGGTGTCAGGCTCGGCAGCAGAACGCGGGTGATGGTCTGGAAACGGTTGGCGCCAAGCGTCGCCGCCACTTCCTCCACCTGCCGGTCGATTTCTTCCATGACCGGCTGCACGGTGCGGACCACGAAAGGCAGGCCGATGAAGATCAGCGCGATGACGATGCCGGTCGGCGTAAAGGCGATCTTGATCCCGAAGGGTTCGAACAGCGAACCGACCCAGCCGCGATTGGCGTAAAGCGTGGTCAGCGCGATACCGGCGACCGCCGTTGGCAGGGCAAAAGGCAGATCGACGATGGCATCGACGAAGCGGCGACCGGGAAAACGGTAACGCGTCAGCACCCAGGCGACGATGACGCCGAAGACCGCGTTGACCAGCGCGGCAAGAAATGCCGTTCCGAAACTGACACGCAGCGCATTCAGCGTGCGGCTATCCGTGGCAATCGCAATGAAATCTGAAAAACCCAGTTTTGCCGTGGACCAGACAAGGCCGCCCAGCGGAATAAGAATGATGAGAAACAGATAGGTGACTGTGTAACCAAGCGTCAGGCCGAAGCCCGGTATGACGCTCGACTGCCGCCATTTCCACCTGTTTCCGGATGTATTATTGCTCATCAAGGCTCCGGATAATCTTTAGTTTGGCGCATTTCCGGACAGGAAACCGGGGTCCGCTTTTCCTGGAAATGCTCTCTGGGAGCCGGTGTTCCCCGGCGTTTATTATAAAGTATCGACCGGCACGGTGTCCGGTCGATCAGGTTTTGTTTTCTGTTGTCCGTGCGGACGCGGGCGATCTCTTTTCAGCCCATCATCCGCTTACTTTGCGGGCTTGTAAATCTGGTCGAAGATGCCACCGTCACCAAAATGTTCAGGCTGCGCCTTTGCCCAACCGCCAAACTGCGGGTCGTCGATGGTGACGAGCTTGATGTCGGGCAGCTGCTTGAGCAGATCCTTGGAGACCACGGCCGGGTTGGACGGGCGGTAAAAGTGCTTCGCCGCAATATTCTGGCCCTCGTCGGAATAGAGATATTGCAGATAGGCTTCCGCCGCCTTGCGCGTGCCCTTGGCGTCGACATTGGCGTCCACCACGGCGACCGGCGGTTCGGCAAGGATCGAGATCGGCGGCACGACGATATCGAAGGCGTCAGCGCCGAATTCCTGACCGGCGAGATAGGCTTCGTTTTCCCACGCGAGCAGCACATCGCCGATCTGGCGCTGGGCGAAGGTGACCGTGGAGCCACGGGCGCCGGTGTCGAGAACCGGGGCGCGCTTGTAGAGCTCGCCGACATAGGCCTTGATCTTGTCCTTGTCGCCCTTGAATTCTTCATTGGCCCAGGCCCAGGCCGCCAGATAGTTCCAGCGCGCGCCGCCAGAAGTCTTCGGGTTCGGCGTCACGATCTGCACGTCGCCCTTCACCAGATCGCCCCAATTATGGATGCCCTTGGGGTTACCCTTGCGCACCAGGAAAACGATGGTCGAGGTGTAAGGCGAGGAATTATGCGGCAGGCGGGTGCGCCAGTCCTTGTTGATCTTGCCGGAATTCTGAACGATGGCGTCGATATCGCTCTGCAGCGCCAGCGTCACCACATCCGCTTCCAGACCGTCGATGACCGAACGCGCCTGCTTGCCGGAGCCGCCATGCGACTGCTGGATGGTGACGTCCTCGCCGGTATCGGCCTTCCACTTCTTGGCGAAAGCTTCGTTGAAGTCCTTGTAGAGTTCACGGGTCGGATCGTAGGACACGTTGAGCAGCTTGGTCTGCGCGGCGGCCGAGCCAGCTGCGCCAAGTGCCAGTGAGAGGCTAAGCGCAACAACGCTCAAACCGGACAGAAGCTTGGACATCGGTATTCCCTCCTGATTGCGATGGCTTAACTCTACCGGTTGAGTAGAGTTGGTCAATGAGGCCGAATACGATCGAAAAAGTGTTTCCCGAGAGCGTTTTCCCGGGCAACAAATACAGCGCAGCATAAGCGAAAGGCGCAACAAGCGTCGTGTAAAACTTTGCTGAATGCAAAACCGTTTCACATTTTTGACGATTTTTTGCGCTGGCGGCGAAAAATATTATGGGGTTTTAGACGATTTTTTCGTCAGGCCGTCAAAAGCTCGGGCACTTCGACACCGGCCACGGCATCGGCGATGGTGGTGTTGAAAAGGATGTTGCGGGTGGCATCGGCCACGCGGGCAAAGACGTGGCGGATCTCGCACTGCTTCTCGCCGTCGCAATCCTCGCAGCGGCGATAGGCGGTCTGCGACAGGCAGGGCAAGGGGGCAAGCGGCCCGTCGATGAGGCGCAGCACCTCGCCGAAGGTGATATCCGCAGCCGGGCGCGCCAAGAGATAACCGCCCTGCTTGCCGCGCCGGCTTTCGACGAGGCGTTCCTTCTTCATTTCGAGAAGGATCTGCTCCAGAAACTTTTTCGGAATGGCCTGTTCGCGGGCGATGTCGGAAATCTGCACAGGACAGGCCCCGTCGGCCTTGGCCAGCGAAAGGAGCGCCCTCAGCGCATATTTTGCCTTCTGCGAAATCATCGTAAAACCAGTAGACCACAAGCCCGGAAACCCGGCAATTCCGGCTTAGCGCAGAAGTTGTCACAATTCAAATCCAAGCTGCGAAGAAGGTGAACGGGTATCTTTTGCTCATACCCTGCGCGCGTGAGGTATTTTTGCTCTCAAGTGCAGCGCACAAAGACTGTCATTTCTGTTCCAAAGGCCGGATTTCAACAATAATCGGCCATGGAAATCCCGGACGTGACAATGACGATCAATTCAGCAAATGCCTCTGCCGATGCCGCTTCCCTCGACGCCACCCTTGCCGGGCTCGATCTGGCGGGTCGGCTTTCGTTTATCGCCGGCCTCGGCGGGCGGGCGGTCTTCACCACCAGCCTCGGCATCGAGGATCAGGTCATTATGGCCGCAATCGGTACGCATCGCCTGCCGATCGACGTCGTGACGCTCGAAACCGGCCGGCTGTTCAAGGAAACCGTCGATCTCATCGATGAGACCGAAGAGCGTTTCGGCATCGAAATCCGCCGCTTTCGTCCCGAGCAGGACGATATCGACGCCTATGCCGAAAAATACGGTCTGAACGGTTTTTACGAAAGCGTCGAAGCCCGTCACGCCTGCTGTCATGTCAGAAAGCTGATCCCGCTCGGCAAGGCGCTGGAAGGCGCCGCCTTCTGGATCACCGGCCTCAGACGCGGCCAGTCGGGCAATCGCGCCACGACGCCTTTCGCCGAGTTCGATGCGGAGCGCAATCTCATCAAGATCAACCCTTTGGCTGACTGGGACATCGACCTCATCCGGGCGCATGTCGCCCAGGAGAACATTCCCGTCAATCCGTTGCATCAGCGCGGTTACCCCTCCATTGGCTGCGAGCCGTGTACGCGCGCCATCAAGCCCGGCGAGCCTGAGCGCGCCGGACGATGGTGGTGGGAAAACGACGAGAAGCGCGAATGCGGTCTTCACGTCGCCGGTGCGGAGCAGACATCCGCCGTTTCCGCCATCCCGCAACGATAATCATTCAGTACATTCCCGGAGTTCACAATGTCCAACGCAGTCCACGAGACGGACAGCAAGAATACTGTCGCATCCAAGCCGCCGCTCGATCCCCATCTGAAGGCGCTTGAAAACGAAGCTATTCATATTTTCCGCGAAGTCGCCGCCGAATTCGACAAGCCCGTGATGCTCTATTCCATCGGCAAGGATTCATCCGTGCTGCTGCATCTCGCGCGCAAGGCGTTTTTCCCCGGCCGCATTCCCTTCCCGCTGCTGCACGTCAATACCGGCTGGAAGTTCAAGGAAATGATCGAATTCCGCGACAATATCGTCAAGGAATACGATCTCGACCTGATTTCCTACACCAACCCGCGCGGTGCGAGCGAAAACGTAACGCCCTTCACCCACGGTTCGGCGCTTTACACCGACATCATGAAGACCGAAGCGTTGCGCCAGGCGCTCGATGCCGGCCAGTTCGATGCGGCCTTCGGCGGCGCACGCCGCGATGAGGAGGCGAGCCGCGCCAAGGAGCGCATCTATTCCTTCCGCACGCCCGACCATAAATGGGACCCGCGCAACCAGCGCCCGGAACTGTGGAACATCTATAACGGCATGGTCCGCAAGGGCGAAAGCGTGCGCGCCTTCCCGCTCTCCAACTGGACCGAAGTGGATATCTGGCGTTACATCGAGGCGGAAAACATTCCGCTAGTGCCGCTCTATTACGCCGCCGAGCGCCCATATGTCGAACGCGACGGTATGATGATCCTTGCCGAAGACGAGCGGCTGGAACTGCTGCCCGGCGAAGAGATCAAGCACGGCTCGATCCGC
This sequence comes from Agrobacterium sp. YIC 4121, assembly GCF_002008205.1. NCBI lineage: Bacteria > Pseudomonadati > Pseudomonadota > Alphaproteobacteria > Hyphomicrobiales > Rhizobiaceae > Agrobacterium > Agrobacterium sp. YIC 4121. Next base: position 82,860 of record NZ_MRDI01000001.1, read on the forward strand.
TTCCGCACGCTCGGTTGCTTCCCGCTGACCGGCGCCATCCGTTCCGAGGCGGCGACGCTTCAGGAAGTGATCGCGGAACTCGAAATCGCTACCGTTTCCGAACGGCAGGGCCGCGCGATTGACCGCGACCAGTCCGGCTCGATGGAGAAGAAGAAGCGCGAGGGGTATTTCTGATGAGCGCCACAGCCGCCAACACCCCCTCTTCCGCAACCATTCTGCCCTTTGCCGAGCATTCGAAGGCAGCGCGCGACACGCGCCCGCTGCGTCTCATCACCTGCGGCAGCGTGGATGACGGCAAATCGACCCTGATCGGCCGTCTTCTCTGGGACACCAAGGCCGTCAAGGAAGACCAGGCCGCGACGCTCCACCGCGACAGCGGCAAGCAGAACGATCTCGGCCTGCCCGATTTCGCGCTTTTGCTGGACGGCCTTCAGGCCGAGCGCGAACAGGGCATCACCATCGATGTCGCCTATCGGTATTTCGCCACCGACCGGCGCGCCTTCATCGTGGCCGACACCCCCGGCCACGAGCAATATACCCGCAACATGGCGACCGGCGCTTCGACGGCCGATCTCGCCGTGCTGCTCGTCGATGCGCGCACCGGCATTCTGGAACAGACACGCCGCCACGCCACCATTGCGGCGCTGATGGGCATCCGGCAATTTGTGCTGGCCGTCAACAAGATCGACCTGACGCATTACGACAAGGCCGGTTTCGAGCTGATCGCCCATGAATTCCGCGATTTCGCGTCCAATCTCGGCATCAAGCAGATCACCGCCATTCCGATGTCGGCGCTAAAGGGTGAAAACGTCGTTCTCTCCGGCAAGGCCTCCATGCCCTGGTATGAAGGCCCGACGCTGGTGGAGACACTGGAGCTTGCCACGGTGCGCTCCGCGCAATCCGGCGGCTTCCGCCTGCCGGTGCAGCGCGTCTCGCGCCCCGGTGAAAGTTTCCGCGGTTATCAGGGCACGGTTGCCGGCGGTTCGGTAAAGCCGGGCGACAGCGTCGTCGTCCTGCCTTCCGGCATGGTCGCGAACGTCAAGCAGATCGTCACCTTCGATCTGGTGCGCAACGCCGCCGTCGCGGGTGATGCGGTCACGCTCGTCCTCGACCGTCAGGTGGATGTGTCGCGCGGTGACATGATCGTCTCCATCGAGGCGCAGCCGCAGACCGGCCTTGCCTTCGACGCCCAGATCGTGGCGTTGCAGCCGGGCGGCATCGAGGCAGGCAAGCGCTACTGGCTGAAAAGCGGCAGCCGCCGCCAGCGCGTCAGCGTGCAGCCCGTCAGCCAGCTGAACCTGAAGGAGGGCGAATGGCAGGCGCATGAAACCTCACTGCCGATGAACGCCATCGGCAAGGTGCGGCTTTCCTTCGACGAGACGGCGATCTTCGATCCCTATGAACAGAACCGCTCGACCGGGTCCTTCATTCTGATCGATCCCGACACCAACAACACGGTTGCGGGCGGCATGATCGCCGGTAAGCGCAGCGTCGGTGCGACGGAAGAAAAGGGTGACCGGGTCATTCTCTCGCTGCCCGCCGATCTTGCCGAAAAGCTGCTGGCCAGCGAACTCCTCGCCAAGCACCGCGACGAGATCGACATCCGCCGCACGGACGGCGCAACGGCCGCGCGGCTGATCGGCGATCTGGGCTGACACGCCCCCTCAAACAAACAAAAGGCGACCGTCAAACCGGTCGCCTTTTTCGTTGCAGGGCCCATTCCGTGTCAGAGACTGCGGATGGCTTAGAATACGAACATATAAAGCAGAATGATCACGAAGATCGGAACGCCCATAGCCCACAATGCGATACCCTTCAGCATGCTATCCTCCATTGTTGTATGGTTAGATAACGGCTGAGGCGGCTTTCCGATCCATGCCGCTCTCCTGATTTTTACGGGTTGTTTCTCGGCGGCATAAAAGCTGTTTGTTCATTCGACGTTCATGCACGAAAGACGAATTTGCATGCGGTCGCTCCGCCAAGCGGCCCAACAGAGGCTCGTTGTTTGAAAAAGCAGCGGGCCTCTTTTTGATCGCGATAAGTTGATCGCGAGGATGCCCCTGAAATTCAGGGCTCATGACGGTGATGGATAACTTCTTGGATTGTGAAGAAGAATTGAGGCTTCTAAGACGATTCCTGTCGCGCGTCCCCTGAAACAGGCCGCGACATTGAGGCCTGGCGCTTGGCGGAGCGACGGGCCTCTTTTGTTGGGGTGCCGGGTGGCGACAACAAACGCCCGCCGAAGCGAACCATCTGCTGTCTGACGGCGACGATTCGCATCCGTGAGCGGATGTGGAAAGAAACACTCTCTCCCAAAACGCATACCAGTTGAAGAACGGCGATTTGAACGCAGTTATTCGCATCTGCGCCCTGATTTTCAGACGCGGTCGGCGAATGCAGTCCAGCCGGCACAGGTTTTCACAGGTCCGGTTTCGGTGCGAGATTTCGATCTTGGAATTTTCGAGATGAGTTGCAAGCCGCTGAAACTATTGGGCTTCAAGCTGGTCGGAGTGAGAGGATTCGAACCTCCGACCCCCACGTCCCGAACGTGGTGCGCTACCAGACTGCGCTACACTCCGTGACCAGCGGCGCTTCTATAGACCAGCCTCCGGCATTCGACAAGCGGCTTATTGCATTTTTTGTGACAAGTTTTTCCCATCTGTTGAAACAACCCTGCCAGGGGCCTGTGGCACCGGCTGGAAGGCCTCAAAACGTTACAAAAAAGCAATTGTGGCAGGAAATTTTCATCGAGCCGCACACCTCCCCTGCCCGCCGTCTCCAAATCTGCTAGGGGAACGGAATGACCGGCGGGAAGCCGGACACGGCACAAAGGACATTTCACCATGCTATCTCGCAGCGTAACGCTTGCAGCGTTTGCCATTGCGCTCTCGGCCTGCACCACTTCCACGGGCGGTTCCACTCCCTCTTTTACCCAGAAGAGCCCCGTTGAGACCCGCTGGGTCGGCCAGTCCGCAGGCATTTTCTTCGCAAAATTCGGCCCGCCGCTCAGCGATACGGAAACCGGCAGCTCCACCGTCTATAACTGGCGCGGCGGCTACAGAAAGGCCACCATTCCGGCCAGGTTCGAAGAAGGCAAGGATGGCAAGAAAGGTCGCCAGATCTCGCCCGCCCGCACCGCCTCGCTCTCCTGCACGGTGCAGCTCGTCGTTTCCAGCGATTACAAGATTACCGCGGTGCGCACGGTTTCCGACCGCCCCGGTATCAACGGCCCGAGCTATTGCGCGGAATTCCTCGCCGCAGACTGATCTTCGGCCACAGGCCAGACGCAGCAAGGCCCGCCCGAACCGGCGGGCCTTTTCACTTTTTCGGAATTATTGTCATTTTTGTGAAAAAAATTTTGCCTATAGCCGCACCCCGCGACCCGGAACGCGCCGAAAACAGCGTTATATCCGCCTTTCCGCGATATCCCGCTCACAGAACCCTTTCAACCGTTTGAAAGCGTCGGCTAATCTTCGCCGTCATAAAAATGACGATCGGCAAAACCGCAAAATTGGCCGTTGCGACCATATGTCCCTGCAAAATCCGTGCAAAACTGCTTGAACTGGAGTGAAAGAGTCCGGGTTGTGCCGGTTTGCGCTTTGCTGTAACGGGGCGAACGGGAGGAATGTTTTTAACACAAAACAAGAATCAGGTATGGCCGTGACTCCCATCGATCAAGACAAATCCCAGCTCACTGATCTTTCCCAGGAAACATCCCTTTCCAACGCATTTCCCATGAACCGCCGACAGGTTCTGGGCGGCGCGCTTGCCGGCATTGCCGCAGCGGCGCTGCCAGTTACACCTCTTCTCGCCAACACGGCTGCCAAGAAGGTCGATGTGCTTTTGATCGGCGGCGGCATCATGAGCGCGACGCTCGGTGTTTGGCTGCGTGAACTCGAGCCCACCTGGTCGATGCAGATGCTGGAGCGGCTGGATGGCGTGGCGCTTGAAAGCTCTAACGGCTGGAACAATGCCGGCACCGGCCATTCGGCGCTTGCCGAACTCAACTACACGCCGGAAGACGACAACGGCAACATCAAGATCACCCAGGCCGTCAACATCAACGAATCCTTTCAGATTTCCCGGCAATTCTGGGCATGGCAGGTGCGCAACGGCGTTTTGAAGAACCCACGTTCCTTCATCAACCACACGCCGCATATGAGCTTCGTCTGGGGTGACGAGAACGTCGCTTATCTGGAAAAGCGCTATCAGGCGCTCAAAGCCAGCCCGCTTTTCGCCGGCATGGAATATTCCACCGATCCCGAGCAGATCAAGAAGTGGGTGCCGCTGATGATGGAAGGCCGCGATCCTTCCCAGAAGATCGGCGCGACCTGGTCGCCGCTCGGCACCGACATGGAATTCGGCGAAATCACCCGGCAATTCGTCTCCCATCTGCAGGGCGACCAGAATTTCGACCTTCAGGTCAATAGCGAAGTCTCTGACATCCAGCGTAATGCCGATGGCAGCTGGCGCGTGACCTATACCAACACCAAGACCGATGCCGAACAGGTGGTGGATGCGAAATTCGTGTTCATCGGCGCAGGCGGCGGCGCGCTGCATCTGTTGCAGATGTCCGGCATTCCGGAAGCTGACGATTATGCCGGCTTCCCCGTGGGCGGCTCGTTCCTCATCAACGAGAACCCCGACGTGACGATGCAGCATCTGGCCAAGGCTTACGGCAAGGCCTCGGTCGGCTCGCCGCCCATGTCGGTGCCGCATCTCGATACCCGCGTGCTGGGCGGCAAGCGCGTCATCCTGTTCGGACCTTTCGCCACCTTCTCCACCAAGTTCCTGAAGGAAGGTTCCTATTTCGATCTCGTCTCCTCCGTCACCACCAGCAATGCCTGGCCGATGGTGCGTGTGGGCATCGATGAATATCCGCTGGTGGAATATCTCGCCGGCCAGCTGATGATGTCGGATGACGACCGTTTTGCCGCGCTGAAGGAATATTTCCCGAATGCCAAGCAGGGCGAATGGCGTCTGTGGCAGGCTGGCCAGCGCGTGCAGATCATCAAGCGCGACGAAGAAAAGGGCGGCGTGCTACGGCTCGGCACCGAAGTCGTCGCCGCCAGGGACGGCAGCATCGCCGGCCTGCTCGGCGCCTCGCCGGGCGCTTCCACCGCCGCCCCGATCATGCTCAGCGTTCTGGAAAAGGTCTTCAAGGACAAGGTGGCAACACCGGAATGGCAGGCCAAGATCCGCCAGATCGTGCCGAGCTACGGCACGAAGCTCAATGACGACCCGGAAAAGGTGCAGCAGGAATGGGCCTATACCGCCGAACACCTGCAGCTGCCCACCCCGCCGCAGATCGACCTTGAGGCGCTGAAGGGCGCCGGTGCGGCGCCTGCGGGTGCGCCGGTGAAGAAGGTGCCGGATATCGCGCTTTAAGGCCTGGCTGCGATTTAGGATTGGACGCCGCGTGTCTCTGGATGCGCGGCGTTTTTATGAAATCTATACGCAAAACTCGGTGCTTAGATCACCTAACTTCTTATAAGGCTATTTCCGCTTAATAAACTTGAAATAGACAAAGAGCATCGCAGCAATTCCCCCTCCGATGATACACGCCCATTTCAACTCACCGAGATATGCAATTACAGCAAACACGACGATGGGAAGCACCCAGAAAATCCATTCGAAATCGGGCTTCTTTGGAAGTTCGTTGGGGGATGGTCTGGGTTCTAACGTCTGGGTCACTGCTATACACTCCTAATGTCTGAATTCAGACAATCATAAAAGTGTTGCGGAATCTACAAAGTACAATCTAAAATTGTTACAATTTACATATTCTCGTAAAAAGCGTGAAAACTATATGCGATAAAATAGAATGAGAATTTTGGCTGGGGCGCCAGGATTCGAACCTGGGAATGCCGGTACCAAAAACCGGTGCCTTACCGCTTGGCGACGCCCCAACAGGGCAGCGATGGCGAAACGCCGCTGCCTGAACCGCGCCTGATTAGCAAAGCCTGCCCGGCCCGGCAATGACCCGGCGACTTATTTTTTCACAAAATTAAAGCTTTTTGGATGCCGTGGCGAAGTTCGCATGTTAGGGCTTGGCGATGGCGCGGTTGAGGCTGCGGCTCAAGCTGGCATGGCATTTTTCAGGAGGTCTCGATGGCGGACCCGGCATTCGATCTCGATTTCAAGCCGGCCTATGGCGAGGCGGTTCCTGTCGCCCCGCTGATCCAGCGCATCACCGTCAACAATCCCTCCGCCTTCACCTTCCATGGCACCAACTCCTATATTGTCGGCGACCGTTCCGTCGCCGTCATCGATCCGGGCCCGGAGGATGAGGCGCATTTTCAGGCGCTGATGGCGGCGCTGAGGGGCCGCGAGCTCACACATATCTTCGTCAGCCATACGCACCGCGATCACTCGCCGCTTGCCCGCCGGCTGAAGGAGGCGACCGGGGCGATAACGGTGGCCGAGGGTCCACACCGTGCCGCCCGCCCGCTGCACGCTGGCGAGACAAACCCCTTTGCCGAAAGTTCCGATACGGCTTTTGCACCCGATATCGCGCTTGGCGACGGCCAAGGCCTTTCCGGCGACGGGTGGCGGCTTACCGCGCTGCATACGCCGGGACATACCGCCAACCACGCCGCCTTCGCGCTTGATGGCAGCGGTATCGTCTTTTCCGCCGATCATGTGATGGCCTGGGCCACCACCATCGTTGCGCCGCCGGATGGGGCGATGAGCGATTACATGGCCTCGCTTGAGCGGCTGCTCACCCGCGACGACCGGCTGTTCCTGCCCGGCCATGGCGGCCCGGTCACCGATCCCGCCGCCTTCATGCGGGGCTTGCGCGCCCACCGCCGTATGCGGGAAAAGGCGGTTCTGAAGCGTATCCGCGAGGGCGACCGGCTGATCGCCGACATGGTGAAGGTGATCTACGCCAGCACCGACAAGCGCCTGCATGGCGCCGCCGCACTTTCCGTGCTGGCGCATATTGAAGACCTAATCGAAAAGGGTGAAGTGCAGACGGATGGTGCGCCTTCGCTGCTGGGTGAGTATTTTCCGGCATAGCGGATATTTCTGGCACGCGAGATTTCAGGGCGCGTTGCGACCTCACCTCTCACTCCAAGCCTTGATTGGATCGAGCGGATGCCACTTGTTTCTTCTCCCCGACGGGGAGAAGTCCGCGGCAGCGGGATGAGGGGGCAAGGGTAGAGATATTCGGAGATGGTGCCCCCTCATCCGACCCTTCGGGCCACCTTCTCCCCCTCGGGGAGAAGAAACAGGCGGCGCCCGCTCGTCCCCATCAAGACGATGCGTAGCGTCAGCTACACATCAATTATCGTTCAAACCCTGCATCTCCGCATCCAGCGCATCGAGATAGGCTTCGGCAATCGCAGCACCCATGCCGAGATCGTGCGGGCCGTAGCGGGAGGCGACGCGGACATCGACGATGGTGGTTTCGGCCTCTTCCTTGAGGCGGATGAGGATATCGAAACGCAGGCCCCAGATGCGCGTGCGGGTTTCGCCCTGCATCAGCACCACGCCGCTACCGTTAAAGAAGGTGGGCAAAGGCGCGTCCGTCGGGCGGGCCATGGGCACCGGCACGATGGAGGGCAGATCCTCGACCGGCCCTTCTTCCGAAGGCTGCGTCCTGTCCTGCTCCGGAACGCCGACGGAGGGCGCATCTTCCGCCCCGATCACCCCCTTCGTGTGGGCGATGCGGATATTCTGGGCGACGGCCATTTTTTTGGCGGCGGCATAGATACGGTCGATTGCGCCTTCATAACGGCGGCCGGCGAGGCTGGCATAGGCTTCGGCCTGCGCGTCGCGGTCGGCATTGGTGACAGTCGCGGGCCGCACCAGCCATTGCTGGTTGGCGGCGGGCGTCACCAGCCATTCCGGCACGTCGGTGAGATCGGTGGAGATGTCGTAAATCTTCGGCTGCTGCCAATAAAGAAAGGCGCCGTAACCGACCACGCCGAGCGGCAGGGCCGAGAGAAGCAGCGCCGCCAGCGCCGAAACGCCGCCGCGTGCGCCCTTTGTCCACAGCCGCTCAAGCCCGATCAACGCCAGAAGTACGGCCGCGAGAGCGATGCCAGCGGCGATGATGAGGAGACCGACAAGATCTGGCGTCGTCAGCGGCCCGAAACGATGAATGCCGGCGGCGATGAGAAACAGCACAAGCGCCGCAAGACCCAGATAGCGGGAAAGATAGGCTGCAACCGAAAAAGGCCGGACGAAACGCACAGTCATGAAAGCGGATATCCGTTAGATCGCATTGGCTAAAAAGCGTTGCACCCGAATTCTGGCAGGGAATCACCTGCATATGATGTCATAGACCGGATTTGCGGCGAGGAAAACAAAGGAGGATGCGATCCCTACGCTAAAGCGCCCGAACTTCTCCGTCATGCCGGTCGCCGGAACAAGCCCGAGGATGATCCGGCATCCAGCCATGCTGCACCGTGAGGAATGAGTCTTTTTCGATCAAGGACTTGATCGCGCTGGACCCCGGATCAGGTCCGGGGTGACGGAATATCAGGCTATGACAGTGCCAAACTATAGGTTTTAGGACTCTGACGTCGAAGGCAACAAGACGCTGGAATATTTTTCCGCATTGCCTCACCTAAAGAGAATTATTCCCCGACAACGCAACAAATACGCATGTTCATCCCTTAATTGCTGAGGAAATCGGCGTATTCTCGGCGACCTCCCTCGAGAATGCGTGTAAAAAGTGCAACATTCTCGTTTTCTTGCACAATAAAGAGACATGTCATGTCACAGGCAACGACGTCCGCCGGCCCCTCCGGGCCTAAACCTTTTTATCGCAATTTCGGCTTTCAGGTTCTGATCGCCATGGTCATCGGCCTGCTGCTCGGCCTCGTTGCCCGCAACATCGGTCCCGATGCCGCCGGCAGCCCCAACTGGCTTTCGGTGACGCTGCAAACCATCGGCAGCATTTTCGTGCAGCTTTTGCGCGCGCTGGTTCCGCCGCTGATCTTCACGGCCATCGTCGCCTCCATCGCCAATCTCAAGAACCTCTCCAATGCGGCGAAGCTTGTGTGGCAGACACTCCTCTGGTTCGCCATCACGGCACTGATCGCCGTCGTCATCGGCATCGTGCTCGGCCTTGTCATTCAGCCCGGTGTCAACACGGCGATTGCCAATACGGCAGCGGCAGCACCCTCTTCCACCGGCTCCTGGCTGGATTTCCTGAAGGGGCTGATCCCGGCCAACGTCTTCGGCCTCGAAGCGTCTACCAAGCTCAATAATGGCGCGGCCAGCACCTCGTTGAACTTCAACGTGCTGCAGCTGCTCGTCGTCTCGATTGCCTTCGGCGTCGCGGCGCTGAAAGCGGGCAAGGCGGCGGAGCCGTTCCTCGCCTTCAACCAGTCGCTGCTCGCCATCGTGCGCAAAATCCTGTGGTGGGTCATCCGCCTCACCCCCATCGGCACCATCGGCCTGCTCGGCCGCGCGGTCGATCAATATGGTTGGACGACGCTGTCGCAGCTCGGCTGGTACGCGGCGGCCGTTTATATCGGTCTCGCACTGGTGCTTTTCGTGGTCTATCCGGCGCTGCTGATCGCCCATGGCCTGAAGCCGTCGCGCTTCTTTGCGGGCGCATGGCCGGCCATCCAGCTCGCCTTCGTGTCGCGTTCCTCCATCGGCACGCTGCCCGTCACCGAAACCGTGACGGAAAAGAGCCTCGGCGTGCCGCGCGAATATGCCGCCTTCTCCGTGCCGCTCGGCGCCACCACCAAGATGGATGGCTGCGCCGCCATCTATCCGGCGATTTCGGCGATCTTCATCGCGCAGTTCTTCCAGGTGCCGCTCGGAATTCAGGAATATGTGCTGATCGTCTTCGTCTCGGTGCTCGGTTCCGCCGCAACCGCCGGCCTCACGGGTGCCGTGGTGATGCTGACGCTGACGCTTTCCACGCTCGGCCTGCCGCTGGAAGGTGTGGGCCTGCTGCTCGCCATCGACCCGATCCTCGACATGGGCCGCACGGCGGTCAACGTCGCCGGCCAGGCGCTGGTGCCCACCCTCGTCGCCAAGCGCGAGGGCATTCTCAATGAGGCCGTCTATAACAACGCCAAGGATATCGACGCACTCGACGACCGGGAAGCAGCGCCGGCCTGACGGCGACAATCATGGGGCGTTTCCGGAACAGGGAGACGCCCCATGCGGACCACTCCCTTTCTTCCCTGATAGTTTGGGGTTGACGGTGCCAATTTGATCGATAGCGATAACGGCACGGGCAATAGCGCAATTTAGAGCGGAAACTGTGCATGGCGAAACGCAACTGGATTTATGTCGGCCTGCTCGCTTTCATCTCCCTCGGGCTTCTGATCGATGCGGCCGTCTGGCCTGCCGGGCCTCCAGCATCCTTTACCGCAAACGATCTGGTGCAGATGATCGGCATCATCACGCTATTTGCCTGGTGGCAGATAGAGGATGCCGAAAAGCGGAACATCCGGCGCAGCTCCGCCGCCAAAATCACCACCGTTCTGCTCGCACCCATCGGGCTTGCGATTTACCTCTATCAAACCCGCCGGTGGACCCGCGCCACGCTCGGCCTCTTCGCCTTTATCGGCGGCATCGTCCTCATCGCCATCCTCACGGTTCTGCTCGGCGACTGGCTCATTCAACAGGGTTTGTTTCCGCCGTCTTTCCTGCGTGATTCCTGAGCAGAATCAGGATGTTTGGTTTCGAAACCGGCGGAGGCTGCGATATCTGCATCTCCGCTCCGGCGGCTGTAGCTTTCCGTGCCAAATGGGGTTCTCCTCGCATCGAAACAGGCTTATCAATCGTGGTCACAGCCGCCTCTCATAGTGCCGGTAACATCTGCTGCATTTAGCTGGAATGGAACGCGCCTTGGTAATGTTTCGAACGTCCGGCAGTCCCGGCAAATACGACCCGGCGCTTACCGTTCGGCGTATCCTCAAGGTCAATCACGCCGGTGAGTTTGGCGCTATTCGTATCTACGGCGCGCAGATATGGATGGCCCGCCGGCTGTTTCCGGACATCGTACCCGCTCTTCAGGAAATGCGGGAACACGAGATCGATCATTGCCGCCGGTTTCGGGACGCCATGCCATCCAGAAACGCAAGGCCTTGTCGCGTCATGGCGTTTTGGAGCCTTGGAGGTCTCCTGCTCGGTTTTATGACCGCGCTCGGCGGACGAAACATGGTCTGGATTTGCACCGAGGCCGTTGAAAGCACCGTTCACCGCCATCTGGAAGATCAATTGGCCTTCCTGCAAACAAGAGATCCCGAGCTGCATAGGCTTATCGCTTCGATTCAGGAACAGGAATTGGCTCATCTGCACGAGGCCGAGAAAAACCAGACGACGCGCGGTTTGGGCCATATGCTTCTGCTGCCGGTTATCGGCTTTCTCACCGATCTGATGATCTGGCTCTCGACATGGGGAGACTCAAGCTGGATGCGCGCTGAAATGGCGCGTTCCAGACAGTCCTGATGCCGAGGCTCAGGCAAGTGGATGCCGGTTCAAGGCTCGCATGACGCGAAGAGGTTCGCTTACCAAACGCAACTTTCCGCCCCAACGCGGCTTTTCCCCGTATCAAAACAGGCGTATCAATCGCGGCAATAAAAGTGCCGTGCGGCTGTCATGTTAAGGGAGAAACAAAATGCGTGTTTCCATCGTCTTCGGTGCGCTTGCCGCCATGCTGGCGCTCACCGCCTGCCAGACGCTGACGCCGGAAGAGCGTCGGGCGCGGGATGAGGCGACTTGCCGGGGTTATGGTTTCCGCCCCGGCACGGACCCGATGGCCGGTTGCCTTCTCGATCTGGAAATGGACCGCCGCGCCGACAACCGCGCCTGGCAGGCGCAGATGAACCGCGACATGTTCTACCGCCCCGTGGTGGTGGAGCGGCGCATCATCGTCCAACAGAACCCCTGACGGGAATGAAGGCGACATTGCTCGCCACCCTGCCCTCATCCCTCTTTGCCGCCAGCGTTGCCTGCGCGGCGGCAAGCCGGGCGATGGGCACGCGGAAGGGCGAGCAGGACACGTAGTCGAGATCGGCATCCTCACAGAAATGGATCGAGGCCGGGTCGCCGCCATGTTCGCCGCAGATGCCGAGTTTCAGTTCCGGCCGCGTCTGGCGGCCGCGTTCGGCGGCGATGCGGATCAGTTCCCCCACGCCGTCGAAATCGAGCGATATGAACGGGTCGCGCTCGATGATACCCTTGCGCTGATAGGTATTGATGAAACGCGCCGCATCGTCGCGGGAAATGCCGAAGGTGGTCTGCGTCAGGTCGTTGGTGCCGAAGGAGAAAAATTCCGCCGCTTCCGCAATCACATGGGCGCGCAGGGCCGCGCGCGGCAGCTCTATCATGGTGCCGGTGAGATATTCGATCTCCATGCCGGTTTCCTGCGCCACCGCTGCGGCGACGCCATCGATGACCTCGGTAACGTAATCCAGTTCCGAGCGGAGACCAACAAGCGGCACCATGATCTCGGGCACGACCGGCGCGCCGGTGATACGTGCTGCGGCAACCGCCGCTTCGAAAATGGCGCGGGCCTGCATTTCGGCGATTTCCGGATAGGAAATGGCAAGGCGGCAGCCGCGATGGCCGAGCATGGGGTTGAACTCGTGCAGGGCATCCAGCCGCTGGCGGAACACCGTCTGCGGCATGCCCATGGCGGCCGCCACCTCGACGATTTCGCCATCGGTCTTCGGCAGGAATTCGTGCAGTGGCGGGTCGAGCAGGCGGATCGTCACCGGCAGGCCGTGCATGATCTGGAAAAGCTCGGTGAAATCCGAGCGCTGCATCGGCAGAAGCTCATCCAGCGCCGCCCGCCTGCCCTTTTCGCTTTCGGCGAGGATCATCTCACGCATGACGTGGATGCGGTCGCCCTCGAAGAACATATGTTCGGTACGGCAGAGACCGATGCCTTCCGCGCCGAAGGCGCGGGCGGCGCGGGCGTCGGCGGGTGTGTCGGCATTGGTGCGCACAGTCATGCGGCGTAGGCTGTCGGCCCACTCCATCAGCTTGCCGAAATCGCCCGAGAGTTCCGGCTGCGTCATCGGCACCTCACCCTTCAGCACCCGGCCGGAAGAACCGTCGATGGTGATGACATCGCCGCGCTTGAGCATACAGCCGACGCCGATCAGCACCTTGTTGCGCATGTCGACGCGCATGGAGCCGGCGCCGGTGACGCAGGGAATGCCCATGCCGCGCGCCACCACGGCGGCGTGGCTGGTCATGCCGCCGCGCGTCGTCAGAATGCCTTCGGCGGCGTGCATGCCATGAATATCTTCCGGGCTGGTTTCGATGCGCACCAGAATAACACGGCGGCCTTCGGCTTCCGCCGCAACCGCCTCTTCCGCAGTGAAGACGATTTCGCCCGTCGCCGCCCCCGGCGAAGCCGGCAGGCCGGAGCCGATGATCGGTCGCGATGTGCCGGGATCGATGGTGGGGTGCAGCAGCTGGTCGAGCGACGAGGGCTCGATGCGGCAGACGGCCTCCTCCTGCGAGATCAGCCCTTCCTCCACCATATCGACGGCGATCTTCATGGCCGCGCGGGTGGTGCGCTTGCCGGAGCGGGTCTGCAGCATCCAGAGCTTGCCGCGCTCGATGGTGAATTCCAGATCCTGCATGTCGCGATAGTGGTTTTCCAGCCGCTTGCAGATCGCCAGAAATTCGCTGAACGCCTCCGGCATCAGCTTTTCCATCGAGGGCTTGTCGGAGCCGGAGGCCAGACGCGCGGCCTCGGTGATGGATTGCGGCGTGCGGATGCCCGCCACCACATCTTCCCCTTGAGCGTTGACGAGGAATTCGCCGTAAAGCTCCGCCTCGCCCGTCGAAGGATTGCGGGTGAAGGCGACGCCGGTTGCCGAGGACGAGCCGAGATTACCGAAGACCATGGCCTGAACGTTGACCGCCGTGCCCCAGTCCCCCGGAATATTGTGCAAATGGCGGTAGGTCACGGCGCGGTGGTTGGTCCAGCTGGCGAAGACGGCGCCGATTGCGCCCCAGAGCTGAACATGACAGTCCTGCGGGAAGGCTTCGTCCAGCTCATCCTCGATCAGCTTTTTATAAAGCGAAACGACATGCTGCCATTCGACCGCCGACATGTCGGTGTCATATTCGTGGCCGAGGCGGCCTTTCTCGTCCTCGAGAATTTCCTCGAACAATTCGTGGTCGAGGCCCATGACCACATCGGCATACATCTGGATAAAGCGGCGGTAGCTGTCCCAGGCAAAACGGGCGTCGCCCGCATCGTGGCCCAGCGCCTCGACGGTGCGGTCGTTGAGACCCAAGTTCAGCACGGTATCCATCATGCCGGGCATGGAGGCGCGCGCGCCGGAACGGACGGAGATGAGCAGCGGCGAGTGGCTGCCGCCGAAGGTCTTGCCGGTCACGGTTTCCATGCCGTGCAGGCCAGCCATGACCTGCAGCTTCAGCTCTTCGGGAAGATCGCGGCCATTCTTGTGATAAAGCGCGCAGGCATCGGTTATGATGGTGAGGCCGGGGGGAACGGGAAGGCCGAGACTTGCCATTTCGGCAAGGTTCGCGCCCTTGCCGCCCAATATCGCAACGTCACCTGCCCTGCCTTCGGCAGCACCGTTGCCGAAGGTATAAACCCACTTTTTCATTCCACGCTCTCCACCCAGAAGCGTTGTTATTTTTCTATCATCTACAGCATTGGCGGCACGTTGGAAACGCCGCAACGTGCAGTTTACATCGCAGTGCAGCATAATTGCGGCAAATTGCGCGCAAGAATTGCCGCAAAGGCCGAATAACGGCATGATTGACGCATTCGTGTAATGCGCTGAACTGGAGTGTTGCCTAAGCCATTCAAATCGCCGACAAAGAGATTATTCATGCAATTTACCCGCCGCCATACGCTTAAATTTGCCGGAATTTCCTGTGCCGCCAGTGCGCTTGCCGGGGCGCTCAGAGCCGAAGGCGCAGTGCCCGTCGCGGGCGCCGCCTCCGCCCTTCCCTTTGCACTCACCACGCCGATGCATATCGGCCAGGCCGCGCTGCGCGTGCGCGATCTCGACCCGATGATCGAGTATTACCGTTCAGTGCTGGGCATGAACGAGGTGGAGCGCACGGCCAGAGGCGTGACGCTCGGCGTCGGCACCGTGCCGCTGCTCGATCTGGTGCACAAGCCGGCCGCGGATTTCGAAAGTCCCACCTCCGCAGGCCTGTTCCACATCGCCTATCTGATGCCCTCACGCAAGGATCTGGCGCGCTGGCTGGTGCATGCGGCGCTGAAGCAGGTGCCGCTTTCCGGTTTTGCCGACCACAATGTCAGCGAGGCGATTTATCTCAACGATCCCGAAGGCAACGGCATCGAGGTTTACAGCGACCGGCCGAAGGATACATGGGTGTGGAGCGGCCGCGTGGTGAAAATGGGCACCGAACCGCTCGATGTCGACGATCTGGTGGAGCTGACCGATACCAAAAGAAGCGATTACGAGGCTGCCCCGCCGGGAATGCGCATCGGGCATGTTCACCTGCGGGTCGGCGAAATCGCCCGCGCCCGCGCTTTTTATGAAACGGCCGTCGGCCTGCAACCGACACAGGATGCGCGCTCCGATGCCTCGTTTCTCTCTTCCGGCGGATATCATCATCATCTGGCGGTGAATACATGGAACAGCCGTGGCGCGAAGGAACGCAACGCCATGGAAACCGGCCTCGACTGGTTTTCTCTCACCATTCGCAACCCCGCCGATCTGGAGGCGCAGAAAACGCGGCTGCGGGCCGCCGGTTATGTGCTGGTGGAGATGGAAAATAACGTCGTGGAAGCGATAGACCCCTGGGGCACGCGGCTGCGGCTGATGCCAGGGTGAGTGGTCCATACGCTCGATGCGAAGCGGGCGCCACAAAAAATGCTTACACAACGTCGTCCGAAAACGACAGAGCCTCACCGCCCCCTTCCTCATCAAGTCAGTCGTATTCGTCAGCCGGCAAAAAGACCTTGCGAGGCCGTTGCAGCGGCCTCGCAAGGCAGTCCACCCGGTACAGGAAACCGGATGGCGGGGTTGGGAAAGCACACTGAGGCTCATGGCAAGATATAGCAAAATGCCGCGGGTTTGCGCTCACCCGAATGGGTGAGACGACGAGATAAATTCATGTTGAGCAAAAGTCAGGATCGAAATGCGGCCTGGCAGTTTCAGACGGCTTCGCGCAACTGCTCAGCGGTCTGCAAATCCACGGAGACGAGCTGCGACACGCCCTGTTCGGCCATGGTAACGCCGAAGAGGCGGTTCATGCGCGCCATGGTGATGGGATTGTGGGTGATGATGACGAAGCGGGTCTCCGTGGAGGCCACCATCTCATCCATCAGGTTGCAGTAACGTTCGACATTGTGGTCGTCGAGCGGCGCGTCCACTTCGTCCAGCACGCAGATGGGCGCGGGATTGGTAAGGAAGACCGCGAAGATCAGCGCCATGGCCGTCAGCGCCTGTTCGCCGCCGGAAAGCAGCGTCATGGTCTGCGGTTTCTTGCCCGGCGGGCGGGCGAGGATTTCCAGGCCCGCTTCCAGCGGATCGTCGGATTCGATCAGCTGCAATTCCGCCGTGCCGCCGCCGAAGAGATGGGTGAACAGCCGCTGGAACTGCGAATTGACCACATCGAAAGCGGCGATCAGCCTCTCACGGCCCTCGCGGTTGAGGTTCTGGATGCCGGCACGCAGCTTGCGCACGGCATCGATGATGTCGTCGCGCTCCTTGATCAGCGCCTCGAGCTTGGCGGAAAGCTCGGCCTGCTCTTCCTCGGCGCGCAGATTGACCGCGCCCAGCCTTTCGCGTTCGATCTTCAGCCGGTCGAGATCGCGCTCGACATCGCGAATATCGGGCTTCGGCTGGTCGGGACCGAGGCCGGTCAGGCGCAACGCCATATGCGGCTCGGTATTCAGCGTTTCGCGGATGCGGTGTTCGGTTTCCTGCCGCTTTTCGCGGGCGGAAACCAGACGTTCTTCGGCGCGGCCGCGTTTTTCGCGGGCTTCGGCCAGTTCCGAAAGCGCCGTTGCCGCCACCCGGTCGGCGGCGCGCTGCAGGTTTTCCGCCTCGGCCAGCCGGTCGGCGGCCTCGCGTCGGGCGTCTTCGGTCTTCTGCAATTCGTTGAGGAGGTTGCGGCGTTTCTCGTCGAATTCTTCCGGCGCTATGTCCAGCTCGGCGATTTCCTCGCGCGCCTCTTCCTCGCGTTCGCGCAATGTCGCGATATGATCAGCCGCACTTGCCGCACGCGATTGCCAGGTGGAGCGCTCCTGCCCTATCGTCTGAATTCTGCGCTGGCGACTTTCCGCCTCACGGCTCACACCCTCATGGCGGGCGCGGGCCTCCGCCAGAAGGCCGCGGTCGGTCGCGACTTCAAGCTGGCTTTCGCGCAGTCGCAGATCCAGCACGGAAAGATCGGGCGCGTCTTCCATTTCGATACGGGCGTTTTCTTCCTGAACGGCGATCTCATCGATCTGCGCGCCGATCTGGTTCAGTGCTTCGGACACGATATCGCGACGACGCAGCAGATCGCCAGAGGCCCGTTCGGCCGCAGTCAGCGCCTCGCGCGCCTCGGCAAGATGGCGGGTCGCAAGACGGCTTCTGTCGCGAACGTCCGAGAGCCGCAATTCGCTGCTGCGGATATCTTCGGTTTTCGCGGCAAGCTGGTCTTCGGCCTCGTCCAGAATGGAGCGGGCCTCATCCAGTTCTGTCTCGATTTCAGCGAGGCGGTTCTTCTGCGACAGGCGAAGCGCTGCGGCACCCGGCGCATCGGCACTGGCAATGTGACCGTCCCAGCGCAGCAGAGCGCCTTCGCGCGTCACCAGCCGCTGGCCAGCCTTCAAGTGCGGCAGCAGGCGCAGGGCTTCCGCCGTGTTGGCGACGACGCCGATCTGCGCCAAAGCGCGGCGCAGGGCTTCCGGCGCCTGCACATAATCCAGAAGCGGTTTCGCACCCTGCGGCAAGGCGGGATCACCCGCGCCATCGCCATTTCCGGCCCAATAGGCGGGTGCTGCGGGATCGAGCGGGCTTTCGAGATCGTCGCCGAGGGCGGCACCCAATGCCGCCTCGAAACCGCGCTCCACCGTCATTTCCTCCGCCACCGGCGTAAAGCTGCCATTGGCGGCGGCGCTGGAGGCGAGGATCTTGGTGATGGTGCGCGCTTCCGTGTCCAGCGCGTTCAGCCGGTTCCGCGCCGTTTCCAGCGGCGCGCGCGCCAGCGCTTCGGCGGAACGCGCATCCGCGACGGCGGCTTCGGCTTCCTCCACCACGATCAGGGCATCCTCGACCGCGATCTCCGCCGCCTCGACCGCTTCTCGCCGTTCGGAAGGATCGGGAAGACCGGAGAGCTTTTCGTCGATGGCATCGATCTCGGCGGATGCCTCCTGCGATTGCCGTTCCAGCCTCAGCTTGCGGTCCGAAAGATCGCGGATCGCCCGCTCCAGTTGCTGGCGCGCGGCGGACGCCTCTGCCCGCTCGGCGGTAATCGCGGTGAAGATGGCTTCGCTTTCCGCCAGTTTGACAGCGGCGGCTTCAAAGGCTTCGCGCATCTCTTCCGCATGGCGGCCGGAATCGGAGAGGATTTCCAGGAGTTCGGCCTCTTCCTCATCGAGCCGCGCGAGTATCTGGGCATTATCGGAGACCAGCCGTTCCTCGCGGATAATATCCTCGCCAAGCTGCGACAGGCGGCGGGCCAACTCATCGCGGCGGCGCAGCAAGCGGTTGGCCTCGTCATCCAGCTGGGTGCGGGCAATCTGCAGGCGTTGCAGGGCGGCGGCGACTTTCGCCTCGTCCTCGCGCAGCTCCG
Organism: Agrobacterium sp. YIC 4121; assembly: GCF_002008205.1. Classification (NCBI taxonomy): domain Bacteria; kingdom Pseudomonadati; phylum Pseudomonadota; class Alphaproteobacteria; order Hyphomicrobiales; family Rhizobiaceae; genus Agrobacterium; species Agrobacterium sp. YIC 4121. The sequence continues at coordinate 101,592 of NZ_MRDI01000001.1, forward strand.
GCAGCTTCAGGCTGGCAATGCCCTGCTGCTTGGCCGCTTCCATCTGGGCCTGCGCTTTTTCGGCGACGATGTTGGTGGCCTGATTGAGCGCGCTTTCCGCCTCGCCTTCGGCTTCCTTCGCCTCGACCCAACGGATGTGCAGCAACGTCGCTTCGCGGGCGCGGATATCGGCTGACAGCATCTTGAAACGGTTGGCCTGCCGGGCCTGACGTTTCAGGCTTTCGATCTGGCTTTCCAGCTGGGCGGTGACGTCTTCCAGCCGCTCCAGATTGGTTTCGGCGGCGCGCAGGCGAAGCTCGGCTTCGTGGCGGCGGGAATGCAGGCCGGAAATGCCGGCCGCCTCTTCCAGCAGCTGGCGGCGGGCCTGCGGCTTGGCGTTGATGAGTTCGCCGATGCGGCCCTGCCCCACCATGGAGGGAGAGCGCGCGCCGGTGGAGGCATCCGCGAAGAGAAGCTGCACATCCTTGGCGCGGGCTTCCTTGCCGTTGATACGGTAGACGGAGCCGTTTTCGCGCTCGATGCGGCGCGTTACCTGAATTTCATCGGCATCGTTGAAGGCGGCAGGCGCGGTGCGGTCAGAATTATCGAGATAGAGGCCGACTTCGGCGGTGTTACGGGCGGGACGATTGCCGGACCCGGAGAAGATGACGTCATCCATGCCGGAGGCGCGCATGTTCTTGTAAGAATTCTCGCCCATCACCCAGCGCAGCGCTTCGACCAGATTGGACTTGCCACAACCGTTCGGACCGACAACGCCGGTAAGCCCCGGCTCGATGATGAATTCGGAAGGCTCAACGAAAGACTTGAAACCGACGAGGCGGAGCTTGTTGAACTTCATGCCGTCACGCCCCGGCAAGAATATGGGCAATAAAAAACGGGCGTGCGGAAATATCCGCCGCCCGTTTCTTTCAGGGTCCGGCGATCAGAGCAGCTTGTCGATGACAGCCGACATGGTTTCAACCGACATGTCTCCTGCGTATTTCTTGCCGTTGATGATGAAAGTCGGCGTGGAGTTGACGCCGAATTCCGTCGCACCGCGTTGCATCGTTGCGTTCACATCATCCAGAAGTTTCTGGTTCGTCAAGCAGGCCTCGAAAGACTCCTGTGAGAAACCGGCCATTTTCGACATTTGCAGCAGGGCGGCGCGCGCATCCTGTGCGACAGCCCAGCTCTGCTGCTGCTTGAACAGCATGGAAACGAAGGGGAAATACTGACCTTCCGGTGCGCAGCGTGCCAGCATGAAGGCGGCAGCGGCGCGCGGATCGAACGGGAATTCGCGCAGCACAAAATAGACCTTGCCGGTATCGATGTACTTCTTCTTGATCTCTTCGAAGGTTTTGTTGTGGAAGTTGGCGCAGTGCGGGCAGGTCATCGACATATATTCGACGATCTTGACGGGTGCGTTGGCATCGCCGAGCGCCGCTTCCGGGAGCGGGCCGGGCTTCATCACCGCAGCCATATCCACATCGCCGGTGGATTCAGGCAGTTCCTGCGCCTCGGCGATACCGGGCGTGAAGGCGAACGGCAGGGCCGTGGCAACGGCAGCAAGAGCAACGCCGCCGAGGAGGCTGCGTCTGGTAATATTCAATTCGGAAATCGGCATGGAAACACCCGTGTTGATTTGAAACTGCCTGATGCGCAATTCGCTAACCCGATACCACCAGCACCGGCAGCGCGACAAGCGGGCTATGGAACTTCCTTGTCAAAGAATCGTGACTTCGAGAAGGCGAAAACGCAAAAACAACGAAGAGAAACAAGCCCTGAATACAGAGGGTGCGGGCAATGGTCGCAGCGAGCGCCCCTTATGAGCTCAACGCGATAGACCAAACTGGATTTCGATATTGTGATAAGACGAGCCGTGCCCGTTCCAGCCGTGATAAATTTCACGACTCTCACCCGAGAAATGGTGGCGAGACATTTCTATCTCCGCAACCAGCGGGGCATATCCTTTGGTGAATAACGATCTCAGCGATCCTTGATGCACCCTGCTTGCAACGATGATTGGTTCGAGATGATGAAGCTCGATTGTCTCATCCCACTGCACGGGTTTTCTTATTGGGCGGCATATCTCCCAGTCAAACAGGGTTTTGCTATCTCTTGGCAGGTTGTGGGAAATGAAAATCCAAGGCCCATCGGCTTCCAGGCGGTGCTCGGCCAGCTGTCTGTCTATGATTGCCGAATATTCGGCAGCAGCCTGCCTGACATCGGGTATCCGCAGACGTTGACCAAAACGCACAACCCACATTTCTGGTGTTTCCTTGATTTCCATCGGCATACTCCTTTGAGCCATGGAGTAATTCGGAAATCGTCGGCCAACAAATTGAAATCGAGAATGAAATTCTATTTACCGCGTAATCAGAAGCCGCCTCTGAAATTTCTTCCTATTTCAAAGTTCGTTGCGGTGGCTTCTTCTGCAATACCGCCGTGCCCAGCCTCTCCACCGCCTTGCGTAGCGCCTCGCTCTCGATGCCGTCCATCATGTCGTCGAGACGTTTTGCCGCATCGCCGCGCAGGGGCTGCGGTTTGCGCCTTCGGTTGACGGTTTGCGACACCGGTTTCTGCACGATCCTGATCTGGCGCACCGCCGGAAAGCCGAAGAAGCCGTTGATGCGGGCAATGAGTTCGCCCTGCGCGTGGGTGAGAAATAGCGCGCGTGCGCCTTCGCAGGCGATCGTCAGCACGCCGGGCTGATAACCGCCGCGATCCGGCCCCTCGTCGCGGCGCGGCCAGGTGATTTTTTCCGGGCGGGTGCAATCGGCAAAGTCGTCACCGGCGATCTCGTCCCAGGAACCGAGCAGCGCGGTGTTGATGCCGGCGCGTTTCGAGAGCACGGGATCCATGATGCCATTGGCGACTTCGGCGATCTGCACGACGCCCTTCTTCTTGCCGGCATCACTCTGGGGATAACGCATGTTTCACTCGCGATTTTGGAGAGGGCGATCCACATTTTCTTGATCGCCCGCTACGGATGTCCCAACTATAGGCCAAATCGAACAGAAACGGCAAACCATGCTTCAAAAAACCGCCTCGTCGTCTTATGCGCAGATGCTGCTCGCATGGTACGACCGGCACCATCGCGAACTGCCATGGCGCACGTCCCCCGCCATGGCGGCACGGGGAAAACGCGCCGATCCCTATCACGTCTGGCTCTCCGAGGTCATGCTGCAGCAGACGACGGTGCAGGCGGTAAAGCCCTATTTCCTCAAGTTTCTCGCAGCGTGGCCAAGCGTCAACGATCTGGCGGCGGCACCAGTCGAAGATGTCATGGCCGCCTGGGCGGGGCTTGGATATTATGCCCGCGCCCGCAATTTGAAAAAATGCGCGGAAGCCGTGGCGAATGAGCATGGCGGCGTCTTTCCAGATACGGAAGAAGGTCTGAACCAGTTGCCCGGCATCGGCGATTATACGTCCGCCGCCGTCGCGGCCATTGCATTCAATCGTCAGGCGGCAGTGATGGACGGCAATGTGGAGCGCGTCATTTCCCGGCTCTTTGCCATCGATGCTCCCCTGCCCGGATCAAAGCCTGCGATGAAAGCTAAGGTAGCAGAGTTGACGCCTGCCGACAGGCCCGGGGATTTCGCCCAGGCGATGATGGATCTCGGCGCGACGATCTGCACGCCGAAACGGCCGGCCTGCGCGCTCTGTCCGTTCAACGGCCACTGTCTTGCGCTTGCCCATGACGAGCCGGAGCGTTTTCCGGTCAAGGCGGCGAAGAAGGCAAAGCCGGTGCGGCTCGGGGCCGCCTTCGTGGCGGTGAATGAAAGCGGCGAAATCCTGCTCCGCCGGCGCATCGAAAGCGGGCTTCTCGGCGGCATGACCGAGGTGCCGACAACGGCATGGACCGCCCGTATGGACGGCGGCACGGAGGCGAGCCATGCGCCCTTTGCCGCCGGCTGGCAGGCGGCGGGCGTTATCGTGCATGTCTTCACCCATTTCGAACTGCGGCTCACCGTCTATCGCGCGCAGGTGCCGGACGGCCTTAAAACCGGCCCGGATGACGGATGGTGGGAGCCGGTTACAAATCTTGACGCGCAGGCGCTGCCAACGGTGATGAAAAAAGTCATCACCCAAGCTATTCCATCCGCGTATCGGCCCGAAAATCGAAATTGATTTTCGATAGGAACGATACGCAACTCAAAGATTTAGAGCGTCTGAAAGACGCGCTAATGTTCGATGAAAGCAGGAAATTTCGATGACCAAGATTGAGCATATCGTATTCGACATCGGCAAGGTGCTGATCCACTACGATCCGCATATTCCCTATAGCCGCCTCATCCCCGATGCCGACGAGCGCAAATGGTTCTTCGAGAATGTCTGCACCCATGACTGGAACCTCGAGCAGGATCGCGGGCGCCGCTGGGAGGATGCCGAAGCGCTGCTGGTGGAGCAGTTCCCGGAGCGGGAAGAGCACATCCGCTCCTTCCGCAAGTTCTGGCACGAGATGGTCTCGCATTCCTATGACGACAGCGTCGCGATCATGGTCGCCCTGATCGACAGCGGCTACGACGTGACAATGCTGACCAACTTCGCCTCCGACACCTTCCGCGAGGCGCAGAAAATGTTCCCCTTCCTCACTTTGCCGCGCGGCGTCACCGTTTCCGGCGATGTCAAGCTGTTGAAGCCTGACGTGGCGATCTATGATCTGCACGCGAAGGAATTCGACCTCAATCCAGCCAACAGCCTCTTCATCGACGATACGCTCGTGAATGTGGAAGGCGCGAAAGCGGCGGGCTGGCAGGCGGTGCATTTTACCGGTGCTGAGAAGCTAAAGCAGGATCTGCGGGACTTCGGGGTGGAAGTCCGATAAATTCCCAGATCGGGAAAAGAAATTGGCGCAGGCGGAAATGGCGGTCTCCGGCCTGCGCCAGTCCTGCCGCAAGCGGCATCGGACGCAATGTTTTTGTGATTTTTCCGAACCGGATTTTCACAACCATTGCTCTGATTTGAGACAGTATTGCCGATCTCTTGCGCGAAACTTGTCTTGCTAAAATAGTATACTCGAAAACACCAACGCCCGACACCGAAGTGCCGGGCGTTGGTCGTTCTCCATCCGGGACTGAAGGTACTAAACCGGACGGAGACATAGGCTGACAAGGGCGGGCGGTGGATCGTTTCGTCCAAGCCTTTTGGGCTTTGACTATTCGGCCTTTGCCAGTTCACTGCGGATGATCGCTCTCAGATCGTCGATCGGCTTCAGCGTGTCGCCGTCTTCGAAATGCCAGAACGTCCATCCGTTGCATGCGTCGAGACCCTGCACCTTCGCGCCAAGGCGGTGAATGGAGCCGGCGGTCCCGGCGGATGCCAGAGTACCATCGGCACGAATAATGGCGCTATAACGGCGTCGTGCATCCGTCAGCACCTGGCCAGGACGGACGAGGCCGCTTTCCACCAGCGTGTTGAAGGCAACGCGCGGTTCGGCCTTCTTGCCGGTCATCACGGTCAGTTCCGCCTTGCCGAGCGGCTCGACGGCGGCGATGCGGGCCGATGCCGCATCGATGTAATCCTGTTCGCGCTCGATGCCGACGAAGTGGCGGCCGAGACGTTTTGCAACGGCACCCGTGGTGCCGGAGCCGAAGAACGGGTCGAGCACGATATCGCCCGGCTTGGTGGAGGCCATGATGATGCGCGCCAGCAGCGCTTCCGGCTTCTGGGTCGGATGCACCTTCTTGCCGTCGTCACCCTTTAGACGCTCGTTGCCGCTGCAGATCGGGAACAGCCAGTCGGAGCGCATCTGCACATCGTCGTTGGAGGCCTTCAGCGCATCGTAGTTGAAGGTGTAGTTCTTGGCTTTCGGATCGCGGCTCGCCCAGATCATCGTCTCATGGGCGTTCTGAAACCGGCGGCCCTTGAAGTTCGGCATGGGGTTGGTCTTGCGCCAAACGATGTCGTTCAGGATCCAGAAATCGAGGTTCTGGAGCATCGAGCCGACGCGGAAGATATTGTGGTAGGAGCCGATGACCCAGATGGTGCCGTTCGGTTTCAGCACACGGCGGCAGGCGAGCAGCCAGGCGCGGGTGAAGGCGTCATAGGCCTCGAAGGAGGCGAACTGGTCCCACTCGTCATCGACGGCATCGACCAGCGACTGATCGGGACGGTGCAGGGTGCCGCCAAGCTGAAGGTTATAGGGTGGATCGGCGAAAATCGCATCCACAGACTGGCTCGGGAGGGCATCCAAGGCAGCGACACAATCACCTTTGATGATGCTGTCTTTCCAGGCGTCGCTCTCGCCCGCACGATCAAAACCGGCACGCCGAAAATCGGCCAGCGGAAAAACTGCTGCCATTGGTACTCGCTCCATACGCTTACTCTCTACTGATGCTTATGGTTACCGAAGATGGTTATCAAAGCCTGAACAAGTCACGGAAAATGCGAAATAAATGGCTGCTGCGGCCCGCAGGCGCGATTTGCGGCGGCCGGCGGGGGAACCCGAAGTCGGGCAAAAACGTTGTGCACAACGGGTTCTTCTGTCCCCGCATATCGGCGCGGCAGGAAGAGCCATTATGGCAGGGGGTAATCCGCAATGGGGTCCGTGATGAAAATGGCTTCTTTTTCCATGAATGTCGTCTGCGCCGCACTTTTCGCAACGGCGCTGCCGGCGCCATCGCAGGCGCAGCAACCGGCCCCGCAATATAACGTCGTCACCGATGCGGTCCTGTTCGATGGCGGCCCCTCGCTCGGCAATAGCGACAGGGTGCGGTGGGATTTCTACAAGGCGGACCGTTCCGGCGGGCTTACCGACGACAATGCCGGCGGCTCCTATGACGCCACCTTCGAGGCGAAACTGCCGGCGGGCAAATATGTCGGGGTGGCGGCGCTGGGCAATGTGACCCGCGAAGTGGCGTTCGAGGTGAAGGACGGAAGCATCGCGAGGCCGAAGGTGAATTTCGACGCTGGGGAATTGACCGTCGTGCCGAAACGCAGCGCCGGCGGCGATGTGGAAACGCAGGCGAAGACGGAAATCACCAAGGACGATTTCAAGGACAGCGTCTATGGCCAGAATACCGTCTTCGTGCCGGCCGGAGACGTCGTCCTCACCGGCAGCATCGGCCCGGCGCGGGCTGAGGAGACGCTTGCCATCAAGGCGGGCGAGAAGATCAGCCACGAGCTGGTCATTCCAAGCGGCGTGGTGATCGCCAAGGCCGTTTATGCGGAAGGCGGCCGGGCGGTGGAAACGGACGATATCCGCTTCGAAGCGATGTCGGCCAGGGAAACGCTGGACGGCACGCGTGAGACCATCAACGGCATTTACGGCACCGGCAAGATCATGGAAATGCCCGCTGGTGACTTCGTCATGCGCGCGCGTCTGGGCAAGGTGACGGTGGAACAACCATTTACCGTGACTGCCGGAAAACGAACCGAAATCACCCTCGATCTCGATGCGGGCGTTCTCGCCATCAAGGCGCCCGGTGCAGAACGGATCGATATCGTTGAAACCACAAGGGATCTTCAGGGCACGCAGAAGGAGATTTCCGGCCGTTACGGCACGCAGCATCAGGAAACCCTGCATCCCGGGGAATATTCGGTGAAGGTGAGCTACGACAAGAAATCCGGCCGCGAGCCGAAGGAGATCAAGGCGACGGTCAAGGCCGCCGAGAGAACCGAGACGGATGTGCCGGAGTAGGCCTCGGCCTCCGGCCGGCCAGAGGCTCCGGACGTTCGCCGATTTTCACGCCTGCGAAACCTGATGCCGCGATACGGTCGCACAGTCTTATCCACTGACAGCCTCGACAAGCAGGCCTGATCTCGCCTGCGGCGAAAGCCAGACGCATCTTCGCAAGAAAGTCGGGCGTCGCCTGCAACCGCTTGCCGGCAGTCAGTGCCTCGCCCAAAAGCGCCGACACCGAAAGGCGGGCTGTCTCATCCCGCTGCACCACGCCTTCGTTGAAACAGTGGGCATGGCTTTCACACAACAGACCCTCGCAAATATCGTCCGGGCCATCCACCAGCTCGATGTCCTCCTCGCCGGCGTTCAGGCGGGCGGCGACACGGTCGTAATTTTCGACGAAGCCGGATGTATATCCCTTGCCCACATAGGTGAGCATACAGAGAAGATGGTGGGGCCGCAGGCGGACGGTCACGGGCCCGCCCTATCCAACGATGGCGAAGGCGTCGCGCACCGAGCCGGACGAGGTGCGGATCGCCTTGCGGCCAATCCATTGCACATGTCCGTCGAGGATACGCACCGCCTCTTCGGCGCGGCCGCCGCGCAGCGCATCGATGATCGCGCGGTGATCGGTATCGGTGCGGCGCTCCCAGCCGGCGCGCCAGGCGGAAAAGAGGAAGCGGGCGCTCGCCGCATGCAACCCGTCGATCGCCTCCATCAGGCGCGGCATGTTGCAGGGCGCGGTGATGAGACGATGGAAGCGGCGGTTGGCCTCCTCCCAATGCTGCACATCGACGGCGCTGTCGCCTTCGAGCGTTGCCGCCTCCGCCTGGTCGAGAATGGCGGGCGTCATGTTGGGAATGGCGTGGCGCAGCGCCAGAACTTCAAGGGCGGCGCGCATTTCCGCCACCTCGCGCACATCGTCAAGGCCGAAATCCGCCACCCGGACACCCCGGCGCGGAATGCTGGCGGCAAGCCCCTGCGCTTCCAGCCGGCGGAATGCCTCGCGCACCGGCACATGCGACGCGCCGAATTCGGCGGCGATGTGATCCTGCCGCAACCTTTCACCCGGCGACAGCTCACCGCGAACGATGCGGTCGGCGAGCGTGCGGCTGATGCGCGCGGCAATGGTGTCTTCGGGCGTGTTTTTCACTGTCTTGGGCATAACATCCCATAACGCATATGGCGCGACCGTGTGTAGCGGTTTTTGCGCGAAAGAGGAACGCCAAACCAAATATTCGAGGCGGCACAGTCGCTTACACAGGTCGACCGAGCTATGAGCCTGATGGGACCGACCTTTGCGGGTGAGCCGGTTGAGCTTGGCGCGGACATGGTCTAAAAGCCCGGCATCATTTTCTTCCAGCCAAATCCGATACAGGGAGCGCCCATGAGCGGCTTCGACCTCATTATTTTCGACTGTGACGGCGTTCTGGTCGATTCCGAAATCATCGCGGCGCAGGTGGAATCCCGCCTCTTGACCGAAGCGGGATATCCGATCTCCGTCGAGGAAATGGGCGAACGTTTCGCCGGCATGACCTGGAAGAACATTCTTCTGCAGGTGGAAAGCGAAGCCAGCATTCCGCTCTCCGCCTCGCTGCTCGACAAATCGGAAAAGCTGCTCGACATGCGGCTGGAACGCGACGTGAAGATCATCGAGGGCGTGAAATTCGCCCTGTCGCGCCTGACCACGCCGCGTTGCATCTGCTCGAACTCATCAAGCCACCGCCTCGACATGATGCTGACGAAGGTGGGCCTGAAGCCCTATTTCGCGCCGCATATCTATTCCGCCAAGGACCTTGGAGCCGACCGCGTGAAGCCGAAGCCCGACATCTTCCTGCATGGCGCGGCGCAATTCGGCGTTTCCCCCGACCGCGTGGTCGTGGTCGAGGATTCCGTGCACGGCATCCATGGCGCAAGAGCCGCCGGCATGCGCGTCATCGGCTTCACCGGCGCATCCCACACCTATCCGAGCCACGCCGACCGGCTGACGGATGCGGGCGCCGAAACGGTGATCTCGCGCATGCAGGACCTGCCGGCCGTGATTGCGGCGATGGCGGAGTGGGAAGGCGCTTTTTGAGGAGGTAGCTGTGGTGGCATCCCAGACGCAAAAGGAATTCGTACCCGGCCAAGGCTATACCGAAGCGGATTGGGATGCTGTCGACTTTCCCGAAATGACAGATGAAGAGCTGGCAAATGCGCGTCCCGCGAGGGACGTTTTGTCGCCAGCTTTTTTTGAGGCTGTGGAGGAGTATCGAAACTCCCGTAGCCGCCCGTCAGCGGAGAAGGCGACGACTGTGGGAAAACCCTCCGGTTAAAACGCATGGAAAATCGTAGACCTCCCCTCCGTCATGCCGGACTTGATCCGGCATCCAGTCACGGCGCGTCTGCGCCGTGAGAAGAGTCTTTTGCGATCAATGACTTGATCGCGCTGGACCCCGGATCAAGCCCGGGGTGACGGAATTCGGACCTTTGCGCGCAATCAGAACCGGAGCCCGCAAAAGCAGCCCCCGGTTTTTAAATCCAGCCCGTCAAATCACCGGCGCTTGGTCTTGGCCTTTGCGCCCTGCTCGGCGAAGCCGATGAAGACGCTGACCGACTTCGGTGCGCCGCCCGGTCCGTTGGGGATGGCGACGTGGTCGTTGTTGAAGATGAACTGCGTGCCGGCCCCGCCTGCCGGAACATCGACGGCAAAGGCGGTGGTTTCGCCGTATATCTCGCCGTCGCCGTCCTTCACCGTCACGCGGATCGGCACGGTCACGCGGCCGGGCTTGGCCATCGGGCCGGGAACGAGGCGGCCCTGGGCCAGCACGTTTACTGTCAGCGTCGATTCATTGGCGGTGCACGAACGCGTCGTATCGGACAGCGAGACCTGATAGGCGAGTTTCTGCGGATCGTCCTTGGCGCCACCGGCGTAGACGCGATGAACGGCGTTGGCATCGAGAACCGTCACGGCCGGGCAATTGGCCTGAACCACGGCAGCCGTCGGTGCGGCCTGCGCCGCCGGCGGGTTGACGGCAAGCGAGTCCGACGGGTTGGAGGAATTGCATCCTGCAACAACGACGAGAAGCGACATCGCGGCGGACAAACGCAAGAAATTCCCTGACACTCTTCTAATTCCCTCTCCATTGTCCCGGAACAGAACCGGAGACGCTGTTTATTGACCTTTCACCCAGGTTGGCGATGGTCTATAGCAGCGACGCCGGAAAAAATCGATTGGCATGTTCGGTTTTGCTTGAATTTTCAGAAAAGCCCTTCATTAGCTCGCCAATCGCCTCATTCCGGTGAGACGCTGCGGACAAAGACGCCGATCGCATCGGTAACGGATAAGGGACTATCTCGTGGAATATGTATCGACCAGGGGTGCGGCCCCTTCGCTTGGTTTTTGCGACGCGCTTCTGGCGGGCCTTGGCCGTGACGGCGGGCTTTACGTTCCGCGCAAATGGCCTTCCATGTCGAAGAAGGAAATCCGCAACCTGCGCGGCAAGTCCTATCAGGATGTCGCCTTCGAGGTTCTCTACCGTTTCACCGGCGGCGAGATTCCGGCAGACAAGTTCAAGGCGATGATTGACGACGCCTATGCGACCTTCCGCCATCCTGCCGTCGTGCCGCTGACGCAGACCGGCCCGAACACCTTCGTTCTCGAGCTTTTCCACGGCACCACGCTCGCCTTCAAGGACGTGGCGATGCAGCTTCTCGCCCGCCTGATGGACTATACGCTTTCCGAACGCGGCGAGCGCGCCACCATTGTCGGCGCAACCTCGGGCGATACCGGCGGCGCGGCCATCGACGCCTTTGCCGGGCGCGAGCGCACCGATATCTTCATCCTTTTCCCGAACGGCAAGGTCTCTCCGGTGCAGCAGCGCCAGATGACGACCTCGACCGCTTCCAACGTGCATGCGCTGGCGATCAACGGCAATTTCGACGATTGCCAGACGCTGGTGAAGGAGATGTTCAACGACGTGAAGTTCCGCGATGGCGTGAAGCTTTCCGGCGTCAACTCCATCAACTGGGCGCGCATCATGGCGCAGGTGGTCTATTATTTCACCGCGTCGCTTTCGCTCGGCGGCCCCGACCGGAAGATTTCCTTCACCGTTCCGACCGGCAATTTCGGCGATATCTTCGCCGGTTACGTCGCCAAGAAGATGGGCCTTCCGATCGACAAGCTCGTCATCGCCACCAATGACAACGACATTCTGGCGCGCACGCTGAAGACCGGGCGTTACGAGATGCGCGGCGTCAAGCCGACCACCTCGCCCTCCATGGACATCCAGATTTCATCCAACTTCGAGCGGCTGCTGTTCGAAGCCTATGGCCGTGATTCCGCTGCGGTAAAGGCATCGATGGACGGCCTCAAGCAATCCGGATCCTTTGAAATTCCGCCGCACGCGCTGAAATTCATCAAACGCGATTTCCGCGCCGGCCGCGCCACCGAAAAGCAGGTGGCGGCAACGATCCGCGACACGCTTGAGAAAACCGGCTACCTGATCGACCCGCATACGGCGACCGGCGTTTTCGTGGCGGAAAAGCACGAAAAGGCGTCAAGCCCGATGGTCGTTCTGTCGACCGCTCACCCGGCTAAATTCCCGGCCGCTGTAAAATCCGCTTGCGCAATCGAGCCTGCGCTTCCAGTATGGTTAGCTGACATTATGAACCGGGAGGAGCGTTTCGACATTCTGGATGCGGAGCTCAAAGCCGTGGAAACCTTCATCGGCAAACACGCACGCGCCGGCAAATAGAGACGCGGAAAGACGTTGAGTATGAGAGTAAATGTGACCCGGCTTTCGTCCGGGTTGACCGTTGTGACGGAAAAAATGCCGCATCTCGAAAGCGTCGCTCTTGGGGTGTGGATCAAATCCGGTTCCCGCAACGAGACGACTGCCGAACACGGCATCGCCCATCTTCTCGAACATATGGCTTTCAAGGGCACGGCGCGCCGCACTGCCCGGCAGATCGCCGAAGAAATCGAAAATGTCGGCGGCGAAGTCAACGCCGCGACATCGACGGAAACGACCTCCTACTACGCCCGCGTCCTGAAAGACCACGTTCCCCTCGCCGTCGATATCCTTGCCGACATCCTGACGGAATCGCTGTTCGATGAAGACGAGCTGGAGCGGGAGAAAAACGTCATCCTGCAGGAAATCGGCGCGGCGACCGATACGCCCGACGACGTGATCTTCGACAATTTCTCCGGTGTCGCCTATCGCGACCAGACCATCGGCCGCCCGATCCTCGGCACGCCGGAAACCGTGCAGTCCTTCACGACAGGCCAGATCAGGCATTATCTCGCCCGCAACTACACGACGGACCGCATTTTCGTCGTCGCGGCCGGCGCTGTCGATCACGAAAGCTTCGTGAAGCAGGTGGAAGAGCGTTTCGCCTCGCTGCCGCAGCTGCCCATTGCCACACCGGTTATGGAAAAAGCGATCTATACCGGTGGCGAAATCCGCGAAACCCGCGACCTGATGGATGCGCAGGTGCTCCTCGGCTTCGAGGGCAAGGCCTATCACGCCCGCGATTTCTATTGTTCGCAGATTCTCGCCAATATACTGGGCGGCGGCATGTCCTCCCGCCTGTTCCAGGAAGTGCGCGAATATCGCGGCCTCTGCTATTCCGTCTATGCATTCCACTGGGGCTTTTCCGATACCGGCATCTTCGGCGTGCATGCGGCCACCGGCGGCAACGACCTGCCGGAACTGGTGCCCGTCATTCTGGAGGAACTTCGCAAGTCCTCGCAGACCATCCATCAGGAAGAAATCGATCGCGCCCGGGCGCAGATCCGCGCGCAGCTGCTGATGGGCCAGGAAAGCCCGGCCGCCCGCGCCGGCCAGATGGCCCGCCAGATGATGCTTTACGGCCGGCCCATCCCCAATGAGGAGATGATGGAGCGGCTTGGCGACATCACCCGCGCGCGCCTGACCGATCTTGCGGGACGGCTGTTTTTCGATACAGTTCCGACATTGTCCGCAATTGGCCCGCTCGAACATCTGCCGCCTCTTTCCGACATCACTGCGGCGCTTTCCGCGCAGCAGCCCGCAAGGATAAAGGCGAACGGATAAACCGATATGAGAGCGGGATTTAAAGGCGAAGACCGCTCATCTTTTTCGCCATCCCGCTCGCGGATGGCGATGTCTGCCGCACAGGGATCGTGAATGCTGCGTTTTCTTTCCCGACATAGCGACACGCCCGAACTGCGCAGCGCCAATCACCTTCTCAGACTGCCGCGCTACGGCGATTTCAAGCAATGGCATGTGCTGCGCTCCGAAAGCCGGCAGTTTCTCCAGCCCTGGGAGCCGACCTGGCGGCCGGACGAGCTGACGGAAGGCGCCTTCCGCATGCGCGTGGTGCGCAACGGCCAGGAATTTTCCTCCGGCACCGCCGTTTCCTTCCTGCTGTTCGAGAAAGAAACGCTGCTGGTCGGCGGCATCACCATCGGTTACATCCGCCGGGGTGCGGCGCAAAGCTGCATGATCGGATACTGGATCGGCGAGCGGCACGCCGCCCAAGGCCATATGTCTGCCGCATTAAAATTGGTAATACCATACATCTTTAACGGACTTCAGTTGCACCGTATCGAGGCAGCCTGTATTCCGGAAAACTTCAAAAGCATCCGGCTTCTCGAAAATGCCGGGTTCCAGCGGGAAGGCCTCCTGCGGGAATATCTGAAAATCAATGGCCAATGGCGGGATCATATGATGTTTTCCCTTCTTGCCGACAAGCAAAGCTCCGGCGGAACGAAGTACGATACATGACCTACAATCACACTGCGCCTTGCCTTGCGAAACGTCTGACGGCAATCGCGCTGGCTGCGCCGTTTTTCCTGCTTTTCCTGCTTTTCTCTTCCTATTCCTACGCCTTCGAGCCGGTGAAGATTTCCCGTGACGACACGGCGCTCGACCTGACGGCCACCACGGATATCTATGCCAACCAGGGCGAAGCCTTCCAGGTCTCGACCGCGCCTGGCCCCGACGGCATTCGCCGCCGTATCGAGGTGCGCGCCAGTTCCACCGACCATCAGGGCGACTGGGCGGTTTTCGCACTCGCCAACGTCTCCGAAGAGCAGCTGGAGCGCGTCATCGTCGCGCCGCATTTCCGCCTCGTGAATTCCAAGCTGTTCTGGCCCGATCTCGGCTCGCAGCGCATCATGGCGATTACGCCGAGCGAAGGCTTTGCGCTCGACCGGCAGCCGAGCCCGGATGCCGACGTGTTCCGCATCACCCTCAATCCCGGCTCCGTCATCACCTTCGTCGCCGAGCTTTCCACGCCGCAGCTACCGCAGCTTTATCTGTGGGAGCCGGAGGCCTACAAGGACACGATCAACGCGTTTACGCTCTATCGCGGCATCGTGCTCGGCATTGCCGGCCTGCTCGCCGTGCTTCTGACCATCCTTTTCGTGGTCAAGGGAACCTCCGTTCTGCCGGCCTCGGCCGCGCTCGCATGGGCAGTTCTAGCCTATATCTGCGTCGATTTCGGCTTCCTCGAAAAGCTCATCACCGTCACCTCAAGCGATCAGCGAATATGGAGGGCGGGCGCGGAAGTGGCGCTCGCCTCCAGTTTCGTGGTCTTCCTGTTCACCTATCTCAATCTCAACCGATGGCATGCGCATCTGGGTTATGCGACCTTTGCCTGGGTGGTGGGTCTGGCGCTGCTGTTCGGTGTGGCGATCTACGATCCCTCCGTCGCCTCCGGCATTGCGCGCGTGTCCTTTGCGCTCACGGCAACGGCGGGCATCGCCCTCATCATCTATCTCGGTTTCAACAAATATGACCGGGCGATTTTGCTGGTGCCTTCCTGGGCGTTGATCCTCGTCTGGCTGTTCGGCAGCTGGCTGACGGTCACGGGACAACTGGACAACGACATCGTGCAGCCGGCGCTCGGCGGCGGGCTGGTGCTGATCGTGCTGCTGATCGGCTTTACCGTCATTCAGCACGCCTTTGCCGGCAGCGCCTATCAGCAGGGTCTCTTCTCCGATCTCGAACGCCAGTCGCTGGCCTTAACGGGCAGCGGCGATACGGTCTGGGACTGGGATGTGACACGCGACCGCATCGTCACCACGCCCGATATTTCCAACCGGCTGGGGCTGGAACCCGGCGCCATGCACGGTGCGGCACGCAACTGGTTGCCGCGCCTGCACCCTGATGACCGCGACCGGTTCAAGGCGACGCTCGACGTGCTGCTTGACCATCGCAAAGGCCGCCTCAACCACGAATTCCGCATTCGCGCCGAAGACGGTCATTTCCACTGGCTGCAAATCCGCGCCCGCCCGGTTCTCGGCTCCAACGGCGAAATCATCCGCTGCGTCGGTACCATCACCGACATCACCGAGCAGAAGAACTCCGTCGAGCGGCTGCTTCAGGATGCGATGAACGACAATCTGACCGGGCTTCCGAACCGGCAGGTCTTCCTCGACCGCCTGCAATCGATCCTCAACCTGTCTTCCGACAGCGACGGCGTGCGCCCGACCGTGATGGCCATCGATATCGACCGCTACAAGCTGGTCAACGATACGCTCGGCATTGCCGCCGGTGACAATATCCTCATTGCGCTGACCCGTCGTCTGCGCCGTCTTTTGAAACCGCAGGATACGCTGGCGCGTCTTGGCGGCGATGAGTTCGGCCTGATCCTGACCTCGGAGCGCGATCCGCAGCGTGTGGCCGATTTCGCCGATGCGGTGAACAAGGCGATCATGGTGCCGATCAATTTCGCCAATCGCGAAATCATCCTCACCGCCTCCATCGGCCTCGTTTCGTGGATCGACCAGCAGGAAAGTGCGGCCGGACTCTTGAGCGATGCGGAACTCGCCATGTATCGCGCCAAGCGCGCTGGCGGCAACCGCGTTGAGCCCTTCCGCCCTGCCTTCCGCACGTCGGGCACCGACCGGCTGCAGATGGAAAGCGACCTTCGCCGCGCCATCGAGCGCAAGGAGCTGTCGCTGGCCTACCAGCCGATCGTGAAGCTTGACGATGGCGAGCTGGCCGGTTTCGAAGCGCTGATGCGGTGGGAGCACCCCAAGCGCGGCAATATTCCGCCGAGCGAGTTCATTCCGATTGCGGAGGCCTCCGGCCTGATCGAGCCGCTCGGCATGTTCGCGCTGGAACGGGCGGCGACCGATCTGATGGACTGGCAGCACGCCATCGAGAAGATGCCGATCTTCATTTCCGTCAATATTTCCAGCGCGCAGCTGCTGAACAACGAATTGTACAACGACGTGCGCGGCATGCTGACCCGCACCCGTTGCAATCCGCAGCAGCTGAAGCTGGAACTGACGGAATCCGTCGTTATGGAGAACCCGGAGCAGGCGCGGCTGGTGCTTTCAAAGCTCAAGGAAACGGGCCTCAGCCTCGCCATGGACGATTTCGGCACCGGCTATTCGTCACTCGCCTATCTGACCCGTTTCCCCTTCGACACGATCAAGCTCGACAAGGCGCTGGTGGCCAACACCAGCGACAAGCGCAATGTTCTGCTGCGCTCCGTCATCGCCATGGCGCGGGCGCTCGACATGCAGGTCGTGGCGGAAGGCATCGAAACACCCGAGGATGCAGCGGAACTGGCGCGCATGAACTGCCATTTCGGCCAGAGCTTCCTGTTCGGCACTCCGGTTTCGGGCGATGCGGCGCTGAAGTTGCTGAGAGAGCGTTTCCAGCCGACGAAGCGGGCTTCGTAAGCGGAGTATTGGAACGCGAGGTAGGCTACCTCCGTCATTCCGGCCTTGAGCCGGAATCCAGCCAACGGGCGTCTGCCCGGCGGAAAGACTCCTTTCAGCCCAAGGACTTGGGCTGGCTGGATACCGGCTCAAGGCCGGTATGACGGGAGAAGAAAACCGCGCTTCTCCTGATCAGGACACTCCGCCTGCCGCACATTTACTGCACTACCGCATTCTGCACGGCCATCGGCGACTCATCCGCCGCCACCCTCCCATGCAGCAGGTCATGAATGAATTCCATCTTCACCACCACCGGCGGTGTCAGCACGAAGGGATAGAGGTCAGCCTCCCCCATGCTGCGCTGGATGGAATTGATGGCGACACTGAGCGGAATCCACGCCTTGACCAGCTGCGCGGCGCTGCGGGCTTTGTAAGGATCAAACGTCACCTCGGCCGCCATTTCCTCATGCCCATCAGGATCGATTGCGACGCCGAAGGCGCGCGCCGTCTCCAGCGTATCGACGATATGCAGGTAGTGAGCGAAACATTCGGCGAAATCCTCCCACGGGTGGACCGAGGCATAGGAGCTGATGAAACTCTCCTGCCAGTCGGGAGGCGGCCCCTCTTCGTAATTGCGTTGCAGAGCGGCGCCATAATCCTCGCTGTCGTCGCCGAAGACGGCGCGGCAGGCCTCCAGGCGGTTCTCATCGCGCACCAACTTGTTCCAGATGAAGTGCCCCACCTCGTGGCGGAAATGGCCGAGCATGGTGCGGTACGGCTCGTTCATATTGGCGCGCACCTGCTCGCGGGTGACATCGTCGGCTTCCGCGGCGCGAATGGCGATGAGGCCCTCATCGTGACCGGTCATGGCGGGAATGACGGAACCATCGGGCGCCACCGCATCCACCAGAAAGTCGAAGACGAGGCCACCGGCAGGGTCCGCATCGCGGTTGGGATGCGGCAAGCCAAGCCGCAGGATCGAATAGAACAGATGCCGCTGCGCCTGGCTGATGCGACGCCATTGCGCGATGCCCTGTTCGGTTGCGATATCCGGCACCAGACGGTTGTGGCTGCAGGCAGGGCAAAAGGCGCTGTCGCTTTGCGCCGGCACTGACCAGTTGCAGATATCGTTCACTTCATTGGCACAAAACCGCACCTGTTTTTGCGGGTCCGCGACAATCTGCCAGTTCGGCTCACCCGCGGGCGAAAGTGCCTCCATTGAAAGCCGCTCCGGCACGAAGGCCAGACGATGACCGCAGGAAACGCAGAAACGATTGTCGAAATGGACCGGCTGGCCGCAGGATGCGCAGGAAAAAAGCTTCATCGATGAAACCCTTGCGATGGATCGGGTGGGTGGAGGAAACATACGATGCCAACATGCACCGTAGACGACAGCTGAAAATCATTGACGCTCCTGCGCTCCGGGCTTACCCCCTCTGTCCTGCCGGACATCTCCCCCTCAAGGGGGGAGATCGGCAAGACGCTCTTCCACCACTCCATTCTCAAGTATTGAGATGGGCGAGACCTCGCCTCAGGTCGATCTCCCCCCTTGAGGGGGAGATGTCCGGCAGGACAGAGGGGGGTAAGCCCGGAGCGCATATGAAAGGCGTAACAGGCGACCGCCTTCGGAACATCCCAGACGACAAGAGCGCATGTGCGGTCAACACATGCGCTCCGAAGCGCCGCATCGAAAGAGGCGCGAGGCAGTCAGACGGCATTACATGCGGTCGACGGCGCCCTTGACGGCGTCTTTCGCCTTGCCAACGCTGGTCTGTACCTTGCCCTTGGCTTCCTGGGCAGCACCCTTGGCGCGCAATTCATTATTGCCCGTCGCTTCGCCGACGTTCTTCTTCACCTTGCCAGCAACTTCATTGGCTTTACCGGCGATCTTGTCAGATGTGCTACCCATAATACTACTCCCTTGTTGAGCCGTACTTTCTGTCCGGCTTTCCGGGTGAGTAACGTCAAGGGTCGGGATTTGGTTCCAGCCAAAACCGGCGGAGCATTCAGGGGCTCAGGCGTGCCCGGCATCCGTGGAAAGCATGCGCGCATCGACGCCCATGAGCGCCAGCGCCCGCTCGTATTTATTGTCCAGCCCACGGTCGAAGATCAGCTCTTCCGCAGCGGGGCAATTCAGCCAGCCATTATTGGCGATCTCGTTTTCCAGCTGGCCCGGACCCCAGCCTGCATAACCGAGCATCATGGTGGCCCTTTGCGGACCGCGGCCGTTGGAAATGGCGCGGACGATATCGAGCGTTGCCGTCAACGAAATGTCATCGCTGACCGGAATGCTGGATTCGCTTAAATAATCATCCGAATGCAGCACGAAACCCCGGCCGGATTCCACCGGGCCGCCGCACTGGATCGGGAATTCGCGGGTGCGGTTGGGCAGCATGATGGCGTCGTTGCTGTCCACCAGTTTCAGGTGCAGCAGAATATCCGTAAAGGTGATCTGCTGCGGCCGGTTGATGATGAACCCCATGGCGCCGGCATCCGAATGGGCGCAGATATAGATCACCGAACGGGCAAAATTGCCGTCGTCCAGCCCCGGCATCGCGATGAGGAACTGACCATCGAGAAAGCCACGTTCGCGTTTGTCCATCAGGGTTGAAAAGCTCACCGGCGCCTCCAGCAGACCGCATTCCGTCATTTAACGAAAACGGCGTTCGCACTTCGAGAAAGGACAGGATGCGGCATCGCGCCCGATCAATCAACCGAAAATGATGAACCGCACGAATTCGTAACTGGTCCGCCGGGCGATGTTGGGTTAGACGGAAACCATGAGCGCCAGAATATTCTTTCGATTTTCACATTTTCGTTTTGCAGCGGCATTTGCTGCCCTACTTGGCGGCGCTGAAGCCGCCCAGGCCGAAATTACCGACTGGGCGAGAAGCGAAGGCGGCCAGATGCGCGTGGCGAGCCTTGCCATGGATGCCGACGGCGTGGTGCGCGGCGTGCTGCAGATCGAGCCGAAGGACGGCTGGATCACCTATTGGCGCGAACCGGGCGAAGCGGGCATACCGCCGCAGATCACGCCCGATCCGGCAAGCGGCGTAACGCTCACCACCATGGCCTATCCGGTTCCGAAGCTGATCGAAAACGGCGACATCACCGATATCGGCTACGACCACGCCGTCAGCCTTCCGTTTCAGCTGAAAGCCACGGACCCGGCGGCAAGCGGGAAGATCGATCTCACCGCCTTCATCGGCGTGTGCCAGAACATCTGCATTCCCTTCGAGGCGAAGTTTTCAATCGAGCGCGGCAATGCCGGTGATGACGACCACGAGGAGCGGCGATTGCTGGAGGAGGCGCGCGAAACGCTGCCCGAGGCGGCCTCCGACGATTTCAAGGTGATCGATTTCCACATCACGCCCGACAAGACCATGCTCGGCGTACAATTGCAGCTTCCGGAAAACGCGCCGAAGGAGACCGAAATCTTCATCGCCGGTCCATCGGGCTTTGCCTATTACGAGCCGCAGAACCTGGTGCGCGACAAGCGCAAGCTCTCCTTCTACATGAACATCAAGGGCCTGCCGAAAACCTATCAGGTGCAGGGCAATAGCTGGCCCATCCTGGTCAAATCCGGCGATCGGGCCATGGAAACCATGCTGAACTTCCCGAAACCCTGAGCAGCGTTTCAGCGCTGGAAACCAGCTCGAAAACCGCATGGCAGACTTCATTACCGTGCTCAGGATCCTGTCAGCTTCATTCTCAATCTGACGGGATCCGGACGCCTTGTTTTCGTTTGTCTGCCCGGGAAAACCGGGTTCCACTTTTCCCTGCCAAACTCTATAGTCGCGCGAACCGAACGGCTATAGGAGCACGGACATGACCATCAAGATCGGCGAAAAACTGCCTTCCGCAACTTTCAAGGAAAAGACGGCCGACGGCCCGGTGGAAACCACCACGGACGCGCTTTTCGGCGGCAAGAAGGTGGTTCTCTTCGCCGTCCCCGGCGCTTTCACCCCCACCTGCTCACTGAACCATCTGCCGGGTTATCTCGAAAACCGCGACGCCATTCTTTCCAAGGGCGTTGACGATATCGCCGTCGTCGCCGTCAATGACTGGCACGTGATGGGCGCATGGGCGCAATCCTCCGGCGGTCAGGGCAAAATCCACTTCCTCGCCGACTGGGACGCGGCTTTCACCAAGGCGCTCGGCCTCGATGCCGATCTTTCCGCCGGCGGCCTCGGCGTGCGCTCCAAGCGTTATTCGATGCTGGTGGAAGACGGCGTGGTGAAGTCGCTCAACGTGGAAGAGAACCCCGGCCAGGCGACGGTTTCGGCCGCTGCGGCGATGATCGAGCAGCTTTGAGGGCGAGCCTGGTCCCTCGTTGCATGTAAAGGCTCCTGCTTCCCGTCATGCCGGACTTGTGTGGACGTATTGTGGTTTACTTGATGCATAGGCCGGGATGCGCATCCCGGCCTATGCATCAAGTAAACCACAATACGTCCACACAAGTCCGGGGTGACGGCGCCTTTCGTGATACGATTCTGCTATAGGCATTCACATTGCAGGAATAAAGGGCGGCCCCGCCGCCCTCCACTCAAACATTCATATCGAACACCAGAAGCCCGGCTAGACCGCCATCGGTGAGCGACACGAGACGTTCCCCCACTTCCATGTGCTTGGGATGGGCGAGATAGTCGTCGCGGGCCTCGGGGCTCTCCAGCGTCACGATGAAACCGTCGACAAAACCGCCATTCAGCCCCTCGGGTGAGACATTCTGGCCGTATTTCACATCGATGATGCCGGGTATCACATCTTTCAGGGCGGCAATCGCCTCGAATATTGCGTGTTTTTCAGAAGCGGCCGTTGCAGCCTTGAAGCGTAGAAATACACAATGCAGGATCATCCGGATTTCTCTCCTCCGTTGAGCGCTACCGGAGCGCCCCTTGACGACAAGATAGGTCGGGTTTCGGTTTTCACAACCCCCGATAACGGGGTCGCCGGCTCGGATTTGCCCGGCCCGAAATAGAGCAGGCTTCCATTACCGCCGTTTGAAGGGCTCCATGCCCTTTCGCGCCAATTCGTCGGCGCGTTCGTTTTCCGGGTGGCCGGCATGGCCCTTGACCCAGTGCAAGGTAACCTTATGGCGCTGCTGCGCCGCTTCCAGCGCCTGCCATAGTTCAACATTCTTGACCGGCTTGTTATCGGCGGTTTTCCAGCCCTTCTTTTTCCAGCCGAAAATCCACTTGGTGATGCCGTCCTTCACATAGGCGCTGTCGGTATAAAGATCGACCTCGCAGGGGCTTTTCAGCGCATTGAGCGCCGAGATCGCCGCCATTAATTCCATGCGGTTATTGGTGGTCTCGGCCTCGCCGCCCAAGAGTTCCTTCTCCACCTCACCGTAACGCAGCACGGCGCCCCAGCCGCCGGGACCGGGATTGCCGGAGCAGGCGCCATCGGTGAAAATGTCGACATGTTTCATTCGCCCGCCAGCCCATATTCGGCGACAGTGGCGATGGAACGGTGGAACCGCAGCTTGCGCAGATATTCCAGCGGGTCCTTCTTGACCACCAGCGCGCCTTCCGGCGTCGTCAGCCAGTCATAAAGGCGGGTGAGGAAGAAACGCAACGCGGAACCGCGCGCCAGAAGCGGCAGCGCCTCCAGCTCCGCTTCGCTCAGCGGGCGCACCGACTGGTAACCCTCCAGTAGCGCCTTGCCCTTGGTGACGTTGTAAGCGCCATCCTTTTCGAAGCACCAGGCATTGAGGCAGATCGACACGTCATAAGCGAGCAGGTCATTGCAGGCGAAATAAAAATCGATCAGGCCGGACAGTTCATCGCCAAGGAAGAACACATTGTCCTGGAACAGATCCGCATGGATGACGCCGGCCGGCAGATCTTTCGGCCAATGGGCGGCGAGATAATCGATCTCGGGGCGAATCTCGTCTTTCAGGCCCTTCTCCACCTCGTCGGCGCGCGCTTCGGACTTGTCCCAAAGCACCTTCCAGCCTTCGACGGAAAGCGCGTTCGGCCGCTTGATCTCGAACCCCTCGCCGGCCAGATGCATGGCGGCCAGCGCCTTGCCGACTTCGCGGCAATGTTTCGCTTCCGGCTTTCTCAGCCACATGCCCTCGAGAAAGGAGATGAGCGCCGCCGGCCGGCCCGATAGCTCTCCCAGCAACTCGCCATCCTTGCGCGGCAGCGGCAGGGGGCAGGACAGGCCCTTGGCGGCCAGATGCTGCATGAGGCCGAGGAAGAAGGGCAGATCGGATTTCTCCACGCGCTTTTCATAAAGCGTGAGAATCAGCGGATCCTTGGTGGTATGCAGCAGGAAATTGGAGTTTTCGACGCCTTCGGCAATGCCCTTGTAGGAGGTGAGGCTGCCGACGTCATATTGCGTGAGGAAATTCCTCAGATCATCTTCGGTGATGTCCGTATAAACTGCCAATTTCAAATCTCTTGATGAAGGATGGAGTGGAAATCTCGGGTGGAGATGACGCAGGTGGGACGGAAACCGCCCGCATTCAGCGCCATCCCGCTTCAGATGCCGGCGGCGGTTTTCGGCGGCAGCGCATCATTGGCATTGCCGTTCACGAAAGCCATGTCGTCCGTCGTCAGCTCGATGCTGCGTAGCTCGCGATTGACGAGGAAATGTTCCGTTTCCTCGACCGTCACGGCGAGATCGAGCGTTGTATCGAAACGCGCCTTGAAGGCCTCGATGATCTCATCGACGATGACCTCCGGCGCGGATGCGCCGGCCGAAAGGCCGACGGTGCGAATATCGCCGATTTCATTCCAGTCGATTTCCGAGGCCCGCTGCACCAGCACGGAGCGCTGTGCACCGGCCCGCAGCGCCACTTCTACAAGCCGCTTGGAATTGGAGGAATTGGGGGCGCCGACGACGATGAAGAGGTCGCAGCCGGGAGCCGCCTGCTTCACCGCATCCTGCCGGTTGGTGGTTGCGTAACAGATGCTGTCGGCGGCGGGCGCCTGAATGGCCGGGAAACGTTCCTGCAGCCTGGCGATGACGCCGGCCGTGTCATCGACCGAAAGTGTCGTCTGGGTGACGAAGCCGAGATTTTCGCGGTCCGCCGGTTCGTAACGGCCGGCGTCTTCCACCGTCTCGATCAGCGAAACCGTTCCTTCCGGAAGCTGGCCCATGGTGCCGATGACCTCGGGGTGGCCGGCATGGCCGATCAGCACCACATGGCGGCCAAGGCGCTGGTGGCGCATGGCCTGCTTGTGGACCTTGGAGACCAGCGGGCAAGTGGCATCGAGATAGAACAGATTACGCGCCTGCGCATCCTCCGGCACGGATTTCGGCACGCCGTGGGCCGAGAAAACCACCGGCTGCTCGCGGTGCTCGGCCGGAATTTCATGCAGTTCCTCGACGAAAACCGCGCCCTTGGCTTCCAGCCCTTCCACCACATAACGGTTATGTACGATTTCGTGGCGGACATAGACGGGTGCGCCATAGGCCTTCAGCGCCAGCACGACGATCTGGATCGCCCGGTCCACGCCCGCGCAAAAGCCGCGCGGTCCGCACAGCCTTATCGTCAAAGGGGGTTTGGAAACGGCGATGTTCATTCCAGCTCCTTGGCCTGCTCCTTGGGCCGTGCTTCATGGCCTTGCCCGACAAGCTGCCTTACCGGACGGGCTGTGCTTTATTCACCCTGCGCCTTACCGTTCCGGAAATAGGCAAAACCGGCGACGATGACAAGGGCCGCCGCCAACCCATACCACGTTATCGCATATTGCAGGTGATTGTTGGGCAAATCTATCAGCGTCACACCCCCCTGCGGCCAGCCGCCCGGGTTAGGCGCGGTGTCAGCATCCACGAAGAGGTGGACCAGCCGGTCGGGCGGGATATCGGCGCTGGAGGCCATGGCCGCCAGATCCTTCCAGTAGAAGATGTTCTTGGCGATATCGTTATCAGGCAGCAGCGAGGACGGTTTGGCAACCAGCGGCGCGCGCGAAAGCCCGGTGATCGTCACCTCACCGGCAACCTGCCCGTTGGGCCGTTTGGCCGGTTCTTTCATCTCGAAGGGCACGAATCCGCGATTGACGAAGAGAATGCGGCCATCGGCGAGTGTCAGCGGCGTATAGATGTAATAGCCCGTTTGCCCCTGATGGGTGGCGAAGAAATGCCGCTCGCGGGCATGATCGAAGGTGCCGGAAAGGCTGACCGTGCGGTATTCGATATCGCCGCCGCTTTTCGCGATCGCCTCTATATCGGAGAGGGGCACCGGGCTCGCGCTCCGCCGCTCCTCGATATCGGCAATCAGCGCCTCTTTCCAGTAGAGACGCTTCACCTGCCAGGTGCCGAGCCCGAGAAGAATGGCAAGCGCCAGCAGCACCAGCGGCGCGGCGAACCAGACCCGCCTTTCCGCCGCCTTCATGTGGGAAACGTCATTCACGATCAAGCCTGCCTTCGCTTGCATTGTTGCGGTATTGCAGCGCAATCATGATCCCTTTCAGCTTGCGCAGCAGCACAAGGGAGACAATCACCGTAAACGGCAACCACAGCATGACATGCACCCAGACCGGCGGCGCAAAACGCTGATCGAACCACAGCGCCAGCCCGACGACCAGAAAACCGACGATCAGCATGACGAAAACCGCCGGGCCATCGCCCGCATCGGCAAAACCGTAATCCAGTCCGCAGGCGCTGCAGGCGGGTTTTATGGTCAGAAAGCCGTCGAACAGCCGTCCGTTGCCGCAACGCGGGCAGCAGCCTTTCAAGCCCACCTTGATGGGATCGACCGGCGCGAAATTGCCGTTTGATGGTTCAGACATGACGACCTCCCGCGAAGTTGCCCAAAGCCCGAGGACGACAGCGAGCCTGTTGGAAGCGTGCTTCTAAACCAAGGCAGTCATCTGTCGCTCGGCTTTGCTGCTTGTTTCTTCTCCCCGCCGGGGAGAAGGTGGCCCGAAGGGTCGGATGAGGGGGCTAGCTCTCCGAATATCTCTACCGTAGCCCCCTCATCCCGCTGCCGCGGACTTCTCCCCGGCGGGGAGAAGAAACACGTGGCACCTGCTCGCTCCACAGGATGCCTTGCTGCGGACCCAGTCCTCTATCCGACGCAATCAGCCGTGCAGCGGCGCGCCCCAGCCACCCCAGATATAGATGGCGAAGAACAGGAACAGCCAGACGACGTCAACGAAGTGCCAGTACCAGGCAGCCGCTTCGAAACCGAAATGCTGCTTGGGCGTGAAACCACCGCCAACGGCGCGGAACAGGCAGACCAGCAGGAAGACCGTGCCGACGAATACGTGGAAACCGTGAAAACCGGTGGCCATGAAGAAGGTCGCGCCGTAGATCGAATTCTTGAAGTCGAACGGCGCGTGCATGTATTCGTAAACCTGCACGGTGGAGAACAGGACGCCGAGCGCGACGGTGAGCAACAGACCAGTGATCAGGCCCTTGCGGTCATTATGCAGAAGGGCATGGTGCGCCCAGGTGACGCAGGTGCCCGACAGAAGCAGGATGACGGTGTTGTAGAGCGGCAGGTGCCAGGGATCGATCACCTCGATGCCCTTGGGCGGCCATTGCCCGCCGGTATATTCGAGGCGCGACGCCTGAATTGCCTCGTGCGGGAAGAGGCTGGCATCGAAATAGGCCCAGAACCACGCCACGAAGAACATCACTTCCGAGGCGATGAACATGATCATGCCGTAACGCAGGTGAAGCGACACGACGCGGGTGTGGTTGCCCTCATGGGCTTCCTTGATCGTGTCGGACCACCATGCGTACATGGTGTAAAGCACGATGACGAGGCCGATATAGAACAGCCAGGGATTGGCCAGTTCCGCGCCGAACAGCTTGAAGGAGCCGCCCGACAGGTAACGCATGTAACAGACGCCACCAAAGGTCAGGATGAAGGCGCCGATCGAGGCCAGAAGCGGCCAGGGGCTTGGATCGATAATGTGGTAGTCGTGGTTCTTCTGATGCGTATCTGCCATTGCGACAATCCCCGAATGTCTCTTCCCTGATCCGGCCTTCGATAAAAGGCCAGATCTCCTCTCACAATTTGCTTTCGCCAGATGAAGTCTTTACCGGCAAGGACGCAACCGGTTTTTCGGTTTTGGCCGGATAAAACGTATAGGACAGCGTTAAAGTATGAATGCTCTTGGTCTCGCGCGCCGTGGCGATGTCAGGATCGACGAAGAACACCACCGGCATCTCCAGCGTTTCACCCGGCTGCAGCGTCGTTTCGGTGAAGCAGAAGCACTCCACCTTGTTGAAATAGGCGCCGGCTTCCATCGGCGTGACGTTGAAGACCGCCGTGCCCGTGGTCGCCACGGGTGAACGGTTCGTCGCCTTGAACGTCACCTGCACCGTTTCGCCGATCTTCGGCATGACCTTTTTGTCGACCGGCTGGAAATCCCAGTTGAGGCCGTTCGACGTATTGGCGTCGAAGGTGACGTTGATGGTCTTGTCGAGGATGACGTCGGAATATTGCTCGACGCGCTGGGTGGTGCCGTTATAGCCGGTGACACGGCAGAACAGCGTATAAAGCGGTACGGCGGCATAGGCCATGCCGATCATGGCGCAGAAAAACACCAGACAAAGCACGAGGATGGAGCGATTGCTCACCCGCTGCCTGCCGGTGCCTGCCGTCTGCGCTTCCATATTCGCCATCTCCTCCTCCTCTCCCCTCAATCAGCGCGTCAGTGCGAGCCGATCTTGATGATGGTGATGATGTAGAACAGCACCACCAGGCCGGCGAGCAGGACGCCGAGCGCGATGTTGCGCCCACGTCTCGATTTTTTCTGCGCCGCGCTCAGTTCCACCGTTTCCATCACAGGACTCCCGACATGACGGCCTTCAGGGCCGGCGCGAAATGATCGGCCAGAAGGCCGGAGAAAATCGCAAAAAGGTAAAGCACCGAATAGGCGAACATCTTCTTGGCCGGCAGCATCTTCTCGTCGCCCTCAGGCATGCGCCGGACATCGAGCGAACAGTAGACGAAGATAGCGCTCAGAACGGCGGCGAAAATGCCGTAACCGGCGCTCGCAAGGCCGGTGAAATAAGGCGCAACGGCCGCGGCCGCCGTCAGCACCGCATAAACGATCATCTGGTTCTTGGTGGAGCGTTCGCCGACCACGTTCGGCATCATGGGAATGCCGACGGCGCCGTAATCGCGCATCTTGAACAGCGCCAGCGCCCAGAAATGCGCCGGTGTCCACAGGAAGATGATGAGGAACAGGATGATGCTGTCCAGCGAAACGCCGCCGGTGACGCAGGCCCAGCCGAGCATGGGCGGGAAAGCGCCGGCCGCGCCGCCGATGACGATGTTCTGCGGCGTCGAGCGTTTCAGCCACATCGTATAGATGACGGCGTAAAAGAAGATGGTGAAGGCGAGCAGGCCGGCGGAGAACCAGTTGACCGCAAGGCCGAGAATGACCACCGAAAAGGCCGACAGCGTCAGCCCGAAGGCCAGCGCCTCGCGCGGCGCGATGCGGCCGGACGGGATCGGCCGCCGGGCGGTGCGGCTCATCACAGCGTCGATATCGGCATCGTACCACATGTTGAGCGCACCGGATGCGCCCGCGCCAACGGCGATGCAGAGAATGGCGATGATGCCGAGCACCGGGTTGATTTCACCCGGCGCCAGCACGAGACCCGCAAAGGCCGTGAAGACGACGAGCGACATGACGCGCGGCTTCAGCAATTCGAAATAATCGCGCGCGCCGGCTTCCGAAAGTTCGGAGCCCTTCACGCCCAGCATGTCGCGATTGTCGATAATGCTCATTTCCTGTCCTGTTTCCTTCGAACGCCGCGTGAAGCGACGTCCCCTGCACCGGCCCGAAAAAAATGTGATTTCCGGCATGCGCGATGCGTCAATTCATGGGTCCCGAACGTCCTGGCATGAGCGGCGCCGGGGAAAACCGATGCCATTTTCCGGCTTTTCGCCGCACGCTGCCGCCATTCGTCTGCGCTTGCATTTCATAAAGGCCAGATTTGGCATTTATCACGTCCGGGGCATGTATCACGTCGGACGGCAGGCATCGCTTGGACAAAATGTCACGCGGCAGGAGAGACTGCCCGTTCGGGAAACGGCACGGACCGAACCGCGCCGTCCCTCATTTTCAGCGCCGGGAATTCGCAGGCCCTGCCCGCTCCTTCCGGCCCGCGCATCAACGAATGCGCGGCAGCTGTTCCCACTGGTGGTAGGGCGGCGGCGAAGACAGCTGCCATTCGAGCGTCGTCGCACCTTCACCCCAGGGGTTGTTGCCGGCGATCCGCTTCTTTGCGAAGGCTTCCCAGACGCAGAAGAGGAAGATCAGCACGCCGACGGCCGAGATGTAGGAACCGTAGGAGGATACCATGTTCCAGCCGGCATAGGCATCGGGATAATCGATGTAGCGGCGCGGCATGCCCGCAAGACCGAGGAAGTGCTGCGGGAAGAACACGAGGTTCACGCCCACGAACATGACCCAGAAATGCAGCTTGCCGAGGAACTCGCTGTACATGTAGCCGGTGATCTTCGGGAACCAGTAATACCAGCCGGCAAAGATCGCGAAGACCGCGCCGAGCGACAGAACGTAGTGGAAGTGCGCCACCACGTAATAGGTATCGTGCAGCGAACGGTCGAGACCGGCATTGGCGAGCTGGACGCCGGTGACGCCGCCGACCGTGAACAGGAAGATGAAGCCGATCGCCCAGACCATCGGGGTCGAGAAGGTCAGCGAACCGCCCCACATGGTCGCAATCCACGAGAAGATCTTGATACCCGTCGGCACCGCTATGACCATGGTGGCGAAGACGAAATAACGCTGCGCTTCGAGCGACAGGCCGACCGTGTACATGTGGTGGGCCCAGACGATGAAGCCGACGGCGCCGATGGCGACCATGGCGTAGGCCATGCCGAGGTAACCGAAGACCGGCTTCTTGGAGAAGGTGGAGACGATGTGGCTGATGATGCCGAAGCCTGGCAGGATCAGGATGTAGACTTCCGGATGGCCGAAGAACCAGAACAGGTGCTGGTAAAGGATCGGGTCACCGCCGCCTTCCGGCGAGAAGAATGCCGTGCCGAAGTTGCGGTCGGTCAGAAGCATGGTGATGCCGCCTGCCAGAACCGGCAGCGAAAGCAGCAGCAGGAACGCGGTGACGAGGACCGACCAGGCGAAGAGCGGCATCTTGTGCAGCGTCATGCCCGGGGCGCGCATGTTGAGGATGGTGGTGATGAAGTTGATCGCACCGAGGATCGACGACGCGCCCGAAACGTGCAGCGCGAAGATCGCCAGATCCACCGCCGGTCCCGGCATGCCGCTGGTCGATAGAGGCGGATACATGGTCCAGCCGCCACCGACACCGTAGGCGCCCGCAGGGCCCTCGACGAAGAGCGAGAGAATGAGAAGGATGAAAGCCGGAACGATCAGCCAGAAGGAAATGTTGTTCAGGCGCGGGAAAGCCATGTCCGGAGCGCCGATCATGATCGGGATCATCCAGTTGGCGAAACCGCCGATCAGCGCCGGCATGACCATGAAGAAGATCATGATCAGCGCGTGCGCGGTGGTGAACACGTTGAACATGTGCTTGCCGCCATCGATGGCGGCGTCACCCTCGAAGCCGTAAACCATGGACGCCAGACCGTGGAAAATCTGGATGCCCGGCTCCTGCAGCTCCATGCGCATGACGACGGAAAGCCCGCCGCCGACGATGCCGGCGATGATCGCGAAGATCAGATAGAGAGTGCCGATGTCCTTGTGGTTGGTCGACAGGAACCAGCGGGCGAAGAAGCCCGGCGTATGGGAATGATGCGCATCATGCGAATGATCGTCATGTGCGGAATGACCATGCGAGTGATGATCGTCGTGTGCGGAAGGTCCAGCCATTGTCCTCACTCCAGAGTCAGTTGGTTTCGTTGGCGGCAACGTCGACGGTGCGCGGAGCGCCATCGACAGAGGCCATCAGCGCCCGGTTCGCGCCGCTCAGGTCAGAAGCGGCGGCGGTGAGCCAGGTGTTGTACTGCTGTTCGGAAACCACCCGAATGGCGATTGGCATGAAGGCATGGTCCTTGCCGCAAAGCTCGGAACACTGACCGTAATAAAGGCCCTCTTTTTCCGCCTTGAACCAGGTTTCGTTCAGGCGGCCGGGAACGGCGTCGATCTTGACGCCGAAAGCCGGCATGGCGAAGGAATGGATCACATCCGTCGGTGCGGCGGTGACGAGCAGGCGAACGGTCTTGCCGACCGGAACGACCATTTCATTGTCTACCGCCAGAAGACGCGGATAGCGGGCCCTGTCTTCCTTGCCCGCGGCGGCGCGATCCTGGTCCTTCAGCATGTAGCTGTCGAAGGAAACCGGCTCGGCGCCTTCGGCGGCCGTATATTCATAGCTCCACAGCCATTGCGTGGCGGTCGCCTTCAGCGTCACGTCGGGGTTTTCCGGCTGCGTGAGCTGCGCGTTCAAGAGATTGAACGACGGGAAAGCAAGGAACAGAAGAATGAGAACCGGCGCCAGCGTCCAGACCACCTCGATCGCCGTGTTATGGCTGGTCTTGGAAGCCACCGGATTTTTCGCGGCGCGGAATTTCAGGGCGACGACGATGAGCAGCGCAAGAACGAAAAGCGTAACCGGAACAATGAACCAGAGCGTATATTGTTCAAACCAGCGTATTTCGTGCATGATCGGCGTGGCGGCCTCCTGCATGCCCATTTGCCAATGCACCGGCTGATCGGCGTGGGCGCCGACAGCCGTGAGCAGACAGGTCATCCCCGCCAGTGCTGCGTAAATCCTATTCGTCACGGTACCCTCTCCCTCACGCGTCTGATCTAGATCAATCACAGACGCAGAATCCATGCTTATGGTACTAACTTCAAACCACAGTTTGTCCTCTGCCGCAATATGCGTCGGGACACGGATGCGCCCCAATTTTGCCATTGGTCAATCCACGGCGACTTTCTCTCACCCCACGCCTCACCGGACCGGCCGAACGCGGTTTCAAACAGCCCAAATGCGACAAAGCCCCTTCTCACAGCCGGTTTTGCCGCCAGTTTCATCGCCGGATAATGAATGTCGCGCCGGGCAAATCACACGCCCATCCCGCAAGACAGGTCCTATTTCCGCCCAACTCCGCTGGAATTGAAGGCCTGAGGCTTTTTTTTCCGGATTATGGCGTCAAAATAGCCGCACTGATTCGAATCCCAGAGGTATCCATGCGTCTTTCCCCGCTCGCGCGCACTTTTCTTGCCGCCGCCGGTCTTGCCATCATCGCTCCTGCCGCTGCGACGCTGGCGCAACAGCAGCCGCCCGGCACGCCGAAGTCGACGCACGGAGCATGGTCTGTCATCTGCGACAAGCCGGCGGGCGCGTCCGAAGAACAATGCGCGCTGATGCAGAACGTGATCGCCGATGACCGCCCGGAAGTTGGGCTTTCGGTGGTGGTGCTGAAGACGGCCGACCGCAAGTCGCGCATCCTGCGCATCCTCGCGCCGCTTGGCGTGCTTTTGAAGGATGGCATGGAGCTTTATATCGACAATAATAATATCGGCCGCGCCTATTTCACCCGCTGCTTCTCCGAAGGCTGCTATGTGGAAGTGGATATCGACGACGAGTTGCTGAAGGTTCTGCGCGCTGGCAAGAATGCCGTTTTCGCACTGCGCGAAGCCGTGGATCAGGATCGCGTGGGTATTCCGATCGAGCTTTCCGGCTTTGCCGAGGGATATGACGCGCTTCCCTGAGTAGAACGCCTTGCTTTTTCAGCTGATAACTATATCTTGAGAGTATAGTTTTAGTCATTACTGAAAAGCATGAGAGACAAAAGATCGCCAAGCTTACAATTCATCTGCGGCGTTGCCATATGTTATGCCGCAATTGCATTTATGGCGGCTTATGCTCGCAAGAACGGGATATTTTTCCGATCTCCACATGATTGGCAAAGCATCGAGCTTGCCCTAACGGTCGTGTCCGGCAACCAGCTTGCGTATTTTCACTGGCAGCGCCTAGCGCCTGACTCCAGCAATCATTGGTCACGGCTGGCATTCCCGATGCTCCTCCATCAACTGTGGATCTGCATTGCTGCTTTCGTTGTGGTGCATCTTATCTTCAAGCTAACCTAAACCCCGGTACGCTTTGGCTTGCCAGCGGCGCCACGCGATCCTACATGCTTGCCGGACACTATTCAGTTTGGAGCCTCCCATGACCGACGACCTTGTAAAACTCTTCGATTGCGACGAGACGCAATTGCGCAAGCTGGTCGGCGAGGCGCTTGCCGGCGCTGACGATGGCGAGCTTTTCATCGAACATGCCCAGGCCGAATCGCTTACTTTCGATAATGGCCGGCTGAAGGGCGGTTCTTTCAACACCGATCAGGGTTTCGGCCTGCGCGCCGTCGCAGGCGAGACGGTTGGCTATGCCCATGCGGGTGAGCTTTCGCAAAGTGCGCTGAAACGTGCTTCCGATGCAGTGGGCGCGGTGACCAAGGGTTATTCCGGCTCTTATGCCGCCGCACCGCAGCGCACCAACAAGAAGCTTTATGGCGACGAGAACCCCATCGGCAGCCCGAGCTTCGAGGAAAAGGTGAAGCTCCTCACCGATATCGATGCCTATCTGCGTGACAAGGACGACAAGGTCCGGCAGGTGACGGCGACCATTTCGGCAAGCTGGCAGGTGGTGGACATCCTGCGGGCCGACGGCCATCGCGTCAGCGATATCCGGCCGATGACCCGCATCAATGTTTCCGTCGTGGCGGGCGAAGGCGACCGGCAGGAAAGCGGCTCCTACGGCATTGGCGGCCGCGTCGGCTTCAGCGATTTCATCACCACGGAAAACTGGCAGCGCGGTGCGGATGAAGCGCTGCGCCAGGCGCTCGTCAACCTCACCGCCATCGATGCGCCGGCCGGCACCATGGATGTGGTGCTTGGCTCCGGCTGGCCGGGCGTCATGCTACACGAGGCGGTGGGCCACGGTCTGGAAGGCGATTTCAACCGCAAGAAAACCTCGGCCTTTGCCGGCCTGATGGGCGAAATGGTTGCCGCCCCCGGCGTGACCGTGGTGGATGACGGCACCATCGACAGCCGCCGCGGCTCGCTGACGATCGACGATGAAGGTACGCCTTCCGGCTATAATGTGCTGATCGAGAACGGCAGGCTGGTCGGTTACATGCAGGACCGACAGAACGCCCGGTTGATGGGCGCCAAGCCCACCGGCAACGGCCGCCGGCAGGGCTACGCCTATGTGCCGATGCCACGCATGACCAATACCTACATGCTTTCAGGCGACAAGACGCCGGAAGAGATCATCGCCTCCGTGAAGAAGGGCATCTATGCCGTTTCCTTCGGCGGGGGCCAGGTGGATATCACCTCCGGCAAATTCGTGTTCGGCTGCACCGAGGCCTACCTCATCGAAAACGGCAGGATCGGCGCGCCGGTAAAGGGCGCGATGCTGATCGGCAACGGGCCGGATGCGATGAAGCGCGTCTCGATGATCGGCAACGATTCCAAGCTCGATACCGGCATCGGCAATTGCGGCAAGGCCGGACAATGGGTGCCGGTCGGCGTCGGCCAGCCGCATCTGCGCATGGACCAGATCACCGTCGGCGGTACGAAGGCTTAGTTCCGCGGCGCATGCGCGGTCGCGGAAAATGTCGAAACTGCCGTGACAGCCCTCACCCGCAGCGTCGCCATCCCGTCAGCCCCTAAACCCACACATGGCTGCCATGATGAGGTTTCCTCTGGCATGCGGCCGGGAAGGCGGTAAGATCATCCCTCATGGCAGGCCCCTCCTCCCACCCCGGGCCTGCGCGGCAAAGGAGACCATGACCATCATACGAAATGCCCTCGTTCCTGAACTCGCCGTCAGCGACTGGCAGAAAAGCCGCGCCTTTTATTGCGACCTGATCGGTTTTCATGTGGTCTATGAGCGCCCCGAGGAGGGTTTCACCTATCTGGCGCTGGGGGATGCCCAGCTGATGATCGACCAGATCGGCGCGACCCGGACATTTGTGACGGACAATGCCGCGCTCGAATTTCCGCTCGGCCGCGGCATGAACCTGCAACTTGCCGTCCCTTCCCTGCAACCCATTCTCTCCCGGCTGGAGCGATCCTCCATCGACCTCGTCATGCCGCTGGAGGAAAAATGGTACAGGCGCGGCACGGTCGAAGTGGGCAACCGGCAATTCATCGTCGCCGATCCGGACGGTTATCTGATCCGCCCGTTCGAGAGCCTTGGCGAACGCCCCTTCCGGTTCGGTTAAGTCATGCTGCCTTTTCTTCCGCAGGCCGTGGTTTTCGACATGGACGGATTGCTGATCGAGAGCGAGAGGCTCTATCGCGATTCATTTCTGGCTGCCTCGGATGAAGGGGGCCATGGCATGAAGGTCGAGACCTATCAGAAGGTCTGCGGCAGCCCGTGGGACGTCATCACCGGCACCATCTTTGCCGATTATGGTGCGGATTTTCCCATCGACAGCTTCCGCGACGCCTGGCTCCGGCATCTTGGCGTGATGATGGCGGAAGGCGTGGCGCTGAAGCCGGGCGTCATCGACATTCTCGATCTGCTCGACCGGCTCAATATCCGCCGCGCCATCGCCACCTCGTCGCGGCACGATTCGGTGACGCGCCATCTCGGGCCCCACGATCTTCTCAGACGTTTCGACACCATCGTCGCACGCGGCGACTATACCGAACCGAAACCCGCACCCATGCCCTATCTCACCGCAGCCCGAAGGCTTTCCCTCGATCCGGGCCGCTGCCTTGCGCTGGAGGATTCCTATTCAGGCGTGCGCTCGGCGATATCGGCGGGCATGATGACGATCATGGTGCCGGACGTGGCGCCGCCGACCGAGGAAATGCGGGAGAAGTGCATTGCCGTTGCAAGCGACCTGCATGCGGTGGCGGCCATGTTGGAAAAGCTGGAGTCTTCAGGGTTTTGACGGCGTAAAGCGCCACTTACGCTCGATCGCACCTTCAATATCGAGACCGTTATAATGGGCCAGTAACAGCACATGGCCGAGCAGATCGGCGGCTTCATCGGCCAGATCCCGCTTCATCTCCTCTTTGCTCCTGCCCTTAATGCGCCCCCGTCCTGTCAGCCGATTCCAGGCCTGTGTGACCTCGCCAACCTCTTCCTGAAGCTTGAGCATGTACCAGTCCGGGTCGCGGAATATTCCGTTTTCAGCGGCATATTTTTGCGAGGCCTCTTCAAACCGAGGCATCATGTCAGCAAACATTTGTTCATCCTTTGTTCATGCGCTACAACTCTAATCATGATTCTCTGACGGCGTCGACCCGTCAGGGCGTCACGCAGCCCTGAACTGAAAATTCCGCGACATGTACATGCAGGCGGGATAGAGAAAACATATTCGAACAACCGTGCCATCGCCCATGTCCCACCTCGATTTTTTCTCGTCCCTCATCACCGCGCATAGTCCGACTCTGCTCGCCATGTTCGCGGGCGCCGCCTTTCTCGCCGGCCTTGCCCGCGGCTTTTCCGGTTTCGGTGCGGCGCTCATCTTCATCCCGCTCGCAAGCGCCATCGTCGGGCCGCGTGTCGCCTCGGCAGTGCTGCTGGTGGTGGACGCCGTGCTGACGCTCGGCATGATACCGCCCGCATGGCGCATGGCGGACCGACGCGAAGTCTTCATCATGGCGGCCGGCGCCTTTGTCGGCGTGCCGCTTGGAACCATGCTGCTTTCCAACGGCGATCCGCTGACGCTGCGCTGGATCATCTCCGCCGTCGTCGTGATGCTGCTGTTGTTTCTGCTTTCCGGCTGGCGTTACAGCGGCCGGCCGAAGACACCGCTGACCCTCTTCACCGGGTTTCTGGCCGGGCTGTTTTCGGGTGCTGCGCAACTGGGCGGTCCACCGGTCGTCGCCTATTGGCTCGGCGGCGCGCTCAAAGGCGCCTTCGTGCGCGCCAATGTCATTTTATATTTCGCGATCTCGACCGTGATCTCCACCGGCAGCTATTTCGTCAGCGGCCTGTTCACCGCCGATGTCTTCGTCTTTTTCCTGCTCGCCCTGCCCTTTTACGGGGCCGGGCTTTATGCCGGCGCGCGACTGCACGGGCTTGCCGACGAGGCGGCGTTCCGGCGCATCTGCTATGGGCTGATCGCCATCTCCGCCGTCATCGGCCTGCCGCTGTTCGATTCGCTGCTGAAATAGGCAGGCCGTAAATGGCCTGCCCTGACCGCCCTTAGGGATACATGCGGACCTTGGACCATGCACCGTCAGGCGTCTCGCGGCGGAATTCTATGCGGTCGTGCAGGCGGAACTTGCGGTCGTGCCAGAATTCGATGCTGACGGGGCGGATGCGGAAGCCGGACCAGTAGGACGGACGCGGAATATCGCCGATGGCATATCTGGCGGTATATTCCGCCACGGCCTTTTCCAGCGCGAAACGACCTTCCAGCGGCCGAGACTGCTTGGAAGCCCAGGCGCCGATGCGGCTGCCGCGCGGGCGCGAGGCGTAATAGGCATCCGCCTCCTCGTCGCTCACGATCTCCACCTCACCGCGCAGGCGCACCTGTCGCCGCAGGCTTTTCCAGTGGAAACACATGGCCGCTTTTTTCTGGCCGAGGATCTCCTGGCCCTTCTGGCTTTCGAAATTCGTGTAGAAAACAAAGCCGCGGTCGTCGACGCCTTTCAGCAGCACCATGCGCACATTCGGCAGGCCATTTTCGTCCACGGTGGCAAGGGCTACCGCGTTGGGATCGTTGATTTCGGAAGCCGTTGCATCCTTCAGCCATTCGGCAAAAAGCGTGAACGGTTCATTTTCTTCCGTGAAGTCACTGGATGTTAACCCCGTTTCCGACATATTGACTAAAATGCTCCCGAGCTGATTTGGACCCCAGAGATGATCTCTGGTGAAAGATGGTGACCGTCATAGCAAAGTCGAACAGTCGAACAAAGAGCCTCCTTTCGTCGGTAGCGGAAGTTTCCGCCGTCGTGTCAATGCTTGTGATGCTGAGCGGCTGCGTCAGCCTCGACCTGTTCGGCGGCGACAAGGTCGACCGCTCGCTTTCCACGGCCTCCATTCCCAACCAGCCGAACAATGCGCCGCAGACGGACGATGCGACGATCCGCAATGCGGTGACGTCGGCCGATCTCGCCAAGCTCGCCGACCAGCCGCTGCCCTGGGCCAATGCCGCCACCGGCAGCGCCGGCGTCGTCACCGCCATTCACGAAGACAAATCCAGCGGCTTCGTCTGCCGCGATTTCAGGACGACGCGACACTCCTTCGAGGGCGTTGCGAGCTATGCGGGACAGGCCTGCCTCTCAGAAACCGGCGAATGGCTGCTGACCCGCTTCGAGCAGAAATAATCTGTTTACCCTTAAATATGGAATAGAGCCGGCCCGGGTGCGGCGCGCTTCCTCCGTAAAGGAGTGATTAGCAACTTATTGCAACAGTCGACGTTGATTAAACCGAGGGCGTGCAGGCGAATGATCGCGGGCATCCCTTTTCGGAGGGGTTAGTTTCAGGATTGCGCCATGAAGGGCGGCAGCGCCTGAGCCAACGTAACTGGTGTTTCGCATGCGCGATCCATATTCGATCCTCGGCGTAAAACGTGACGCCCGCCACGAGGAAATCAAGGCCGCCTGGCGCACGAAGGCGAAAACCGTCCATCCGGACGCCAATCGCGACGATCCCGACGCATCGGCGCGATTCGCCGAGATCGGGCAGGCCTATGATCTTCTCAAAGACCCGAAAAAGCGCGATCTCTACGATCAGGCCCGCAGGGCGGCCGAAAAGAAACAGCGCGGCGAAACCATCATGCAGCAGCGGGAAGCCGCGCGCGAGGCTGCCGAGCGCGCCAAGGCCGCCGAAAAGCTGATGGAGGAACTGGCCCGCGCCGACGCCCGCAACCGGGCGCAGACCGGCCAGAAAACCGACGCCAAGGCGGAAACCGCCGAAGATATCGTCGAACGGATTTTTGGCGCGGAAGCACAGAACGATCCCAAGGTGCAGCAGGCGGCCGAAGCGGCAAAGGCTGCCGCGGGCACCGCAAAAAGCGATATGCCGGGTGCCGGCGAGACCGCGCAGCCCGGCGCCGGCGATGACAGGACAGCGCCCGCATCGCTCGCCGCCAATCTTTTCAGCGCTCTGGTGCGCCGTTTCCGCACGCCGCAGCCGGCTGCCGAAAAAGCGCCGGACATCACTGCGGAGGCCACCGTCACGGTCGCCGATCTGCTGGAACACAAGTGGATTACCGTGTCGCTTGCCGACGAACGCGAGGTTCGCTTCCAACTCGAAGCCGGCATGACCGACGGACACGTGGTGCGGCTGAAGGGACAGGGGCTGAAGCTACCCAACATGGCGCGCGGCGATCTTGCCGTGACATTGCTGACCGCCCGTGACGACGCGTTTTCCCTTCGTGGCTTCGATATTCACACGACGCTGCCGATCTCGCTCAGCGATGCGGTTCTGGGGTGTGAAACGAAAGTCAGGACTCCGCTCGGTGAGGAAAACATCACCATTCCGGCCTGGTCCGGCTCCGACCGTGTGCTGAGGCTTACCGGCAAGGGGCTCGCCGACGGCAAGGGGGGACAGGGCGATCTCGTCATCGAATTGCGCATCGTTCTCTTGGAAAAGCCGGACGAAAAGGTGACCGACCTGATGCGGCACATGCGCGAAGGCCTTTATTTGTGAAAGTTTTGCGAATAGCCGGGACAACGCACCCTTTGTTACGCTCCCTAACAGTTGATGATCTTTGGCAATCTTGAACAGGATTGCAGCCTATGCCATAGGCAGGACCGATCAAAAGTACTAGGGAGCATAAAATGGCTCAGGCATCCGGCCTCATGGCTGGCAAACGCGGCCTCATCATGGGTGTCGCCAATAATCGTTCCATCGCTTGGGGCATCGCCAAGGCCTGTGCCGACGCGGGCGCGGAAGTTGCGCTGACCTGGCAGGGCGACGCGCTGAAGAAGCGTGTCGAGCCGCTGGCGCAGGAACTGGGCGCCTTCATGGCCGGTCACTGCGATGTGACCGATCTCGAGACGATCGATGCGGTTTTTGCCGGGCTGGAAAAGCACTGGGGCAAGATCGACTTCGTCGTGCACGCCATCGCCTTTTCCGACAAGGATGAGCTGACCGGCCGTTACCTCGATACCAGCCGCGACAATTTCAACCGCACCATGGACATTTCCGTCTTCTCGCTGGCCGCCGTTGCCAAGCGCGCCGAGCCGGTCATGAATGACGGCGGCTCGATCATCACGCTGACCTACTACGGCGCCGAAAAGGTCATGCCGAACTATAACGTCATGGGCGTGGCCAAGGCTGCTCTCGAGGCCAGCGTGCGTTATCTCGCCGTCGACCTCGGCAATCGCGGCATCCGCGTCAACGCCGTTTCCGCCGGCCCGATCAAGACGCTTGCAGCTTCCGGCAT
This sequence comes from Agrobacterium sp. YIC 4121, assembly GCF_002008205.1. Classification (NCBI taxonomy): domain Bacteria; kingdom Pseudomonadati; phylum Pseudomonadota; class Alphaproteobacteria; order Hyphomicrobiales; family Rhizobiaceae; genus Agrobacterium; species Agrobacterium sp. YIC 4121. Next base: position 142,119 of record NZ_MRDI01000001.1, read on the forward strand.
CGGCGACTTCCGCTACATTCTGAAATGGAACGAATATAATGCGCCGCTGAAGCGCACCGTTTCCATCGAGGAAGTCGGCAAGTCGGCGCTTTACCTGCTGTCCGACCTTTCGACCGGCGTGACCGGCGAAATCCACCATGTCGATTCCGGTTACCACACCATCGGCATGAAGGCGGTGGATGCGCCTGACATTTCGGTGGTGAAGGACTAAGCCTGAAAAGTGTAAGAACGGGGTATCGCCTTGCTCGTCTATGTGATCCGGCACGGACAAACGGACTGGAATGCGATACGCCGGCTTCAGGGCCAGAAAGACATTCCGCTCAACGATTTCGGCCGCCAGCAGGCGGTCGGTAACGGCAAACTGCTTGCGCAGCTGCTGGGGGAACAGGCCACGGATTTCGACTACGTGGCAAGCCCGCTCGGGCGCACGCGCGAGACCATGGAACTGATGCGCGGCGCGATGGGCCTCGATCCCAAGGCCTATCGAACCGACGATCGCCTGATCGAAGTTTCGTTCGGCGACTGGGAAGGGCAAACCCTGCCGGAGCTGAAAAAAGAGTTCCCGGACCGGGTGAAGGCGCGCAAGGCCAACAAGTGGGATTTCATTCCCCCCGGCCAGGATGCCGAAAGCTATGAAATCCTCTCCTGGCGCATCGGCGCATGGCTTTCCTCCGTCGAGGTTCCGACGATATGCGTCTGCCACGGCGGCGTCATCCGCTCGATCTTCCGGCTGGTCTCCGGCATGGACAAGGACGAGGCGTCAAGGACGCAAATTCCGCAGGACCGGATTTTGAAGGTCGAGATCGACAGGAGCAGCGCGGAGTGGATTTGGTGAGGCGCAGGGCATAACCCTCTGCATCGTCCTACTCGAGCAGCCCGTATATTTGGCGCAAAGGCCGCCGCGTATTTCTTCTCCCCGCCGGGGAGAAGGTGGCCCGAAGGGTCGGATGAGGGGGCAACTATAGCTATAGACCGCACCCTTGCCCCCTCATCCCGCTGCCGCGGACTTCTCCCCGACGGGGAAGAAACAAGAGGCATCCGCTCGTTTCACAACGGAGGTTTTGGCGTGAGGGGCTGGTGCTTACTGCACGACCTGAAGATCGTCGACCACGCGTTTCCCATCCACTTCCGTGTAGAAAACCACGACCTTCACGCCCGCTTTCAGACCTTCGAAATTAAACTCTTCCGGCACGCGATAGGTCTTGCCGTCGTTGAGCGTAATGCTCAGCCCATTTGCATCGATCTTGCTGATCGTGCCTTCCACGTCGACGCTCTGGGCGTAGCCGTTGATGGGCATCAGGAGGTTGGCGGTGGCCAGAAGGGCGGCAATCATCATACGCATCGATCTAGCTTTCGTGGATTTGCGTGAAAACCTTACATGCATGAAGAATTGCCTTTCGAATGTGGCGGAAATTGCCCGCAACCATGACATTTTCGGCCCAATTGATGAACGGATTTGGGATCGTGTTCAAGCCGTTAGTGATTTTTACACCGCATTTCCCGGCAATATTGGAAAACTCCGGATTAACGTGGAAAACGACGGCGCTTTTACATTTTCGTCATTTCGAAAAACGTCTCCGGCCGGCGCGAATCGCCCCGTTGCCCTCTTCCCCGTGCCACGCCAGAAATGAGGGCGCGGACATGCGGGTCTCCAGTCAGGGCGCCGTGCCCTGCACTTATCCCACGGCAGCGAAAGAAAGGCTTTTGCCTTGCCCGGATTTTCCACTAAGACAAATCCGCTTGTCTTAAACGGCGCTCCCCGCAGGCGCCCTGTTTTCCGGTTTTGAAAATATGTCGCATAACAGTTTCGGTCATCTTTTCCGCGTTACCACCTGGGGAGAAAGCCACGGGCCTGCACTTGGCTGCGTGGTGGATGGCTGCCCGCCCGGCATTCGCTTCACCCTTGCCGAGGTGCAGCACTGGATGGACAAACGCAAACCGGGCCAAAGCCGTTTCGTGACGCAGCGCCGCGAGGATGACATCGTCAAGGTTCTCTCCGGCGTGATGCTGGATGAGGACGGCGAGACGATGATAACCACCGGCACGCCGATTTCCATGCTGATCGAAAATACCGACCAGCGCTCCAAGGATTACGGCGAGATCGCCAAGCGCTTCCGCCCCGGCCATGCGGATTTCACCTATGACCTGAAATACGGCATTCGCGACTATCGCGGCGGCGGACGTTCTTCCGCGCGCGAGACGGCGGCGCGTGTCGCGGCCGGTGCGATTGCCCGCAAGGTGGTGCCGAGCCTCAATGTGCGCGGCGCGCTGGTGCAGATCGGCAAGCACAAAATCAACCGCGACAACTGGGATTGGGATCAGGTCGACCAGAACCCGTTCTTCTGCCCGGATGCCGCCATGGTGCCGGTGTGGGAAGAGTATCTCGACGGCATCCGCAAGGCCGGCTCCTCCATCGGGGCCGTCGTCGAAGTGGTGGCTGAAGGGGTTCCGGCCGGCATCGGCGCGCCGATCTATGCCAAGCTCGATCAGGATATCGCCTCCAGCCTGATGTCGATCAACGCCGTCAAGGGCGTGGAAATCGGCGAAGGTTTCGCATCGGCCGAGCTTTCCGGCGAGGAAAATGCCGATGAGATGCGCATGGGCAATGACGGCAAGCCGATCTTCCTCTCCAACCACGCCGGCGGCATTCTGGGCGGCATTGCGACCGGCGAGCCTGTCATCGCCCGCTTCGCTATCAAGCCCACCTCCTCCATTCTGACGGAGCGTCTTTCCATCGATACCGACGGCAACAATGTGGATGTGCGCACCAAGGGCCGCCACGACCCCTGCGTCGGCATCCGCGCCGTGCCTATCGGCGAAGCGATGATCGCCTGCACCGTTGCCGACCATTATCTGAGGGATCGCGGCCAGACCGGCCGTTTGAAGTGAGGGGATATCGCCATGGCCTATGACCAGAAACGCGTCGTGGACGCCATCCGCGCTTTCGAAGCCGGTGAAATCGTTGTCGTGACCGATGATGACGACCGTGAGAACGAAGGCGATCTGATCATTTCGGCGGTTCACTGCACGCCGGAGAAAATGGCGCTGATCGTGCGCCACACGTCCGGTATCGTCTGTGCGCCCATGCCGCGCGAGGAAGCCAAGCGGCTGAACCTCAACGCCATGGTGGCGGAAAATGACAGCGCGCATACCACGGCCTTCACCGTCAGCGTCGATTTCAAGCACGGCACCACGACAGGCATTTCCGCCGATGACCGCACGCTCACGGTGCGCAACCTTGCCAATCCCAATGTTGGTGCCTCCGATTTCACCCGGCCGGGCCACATCTTCCCGCTGATTTCCCGCGAGGGCGGCGTATTGATGCGCTCCGGCCATACCGAAGCGGCGGTCGATCTCTGCCGGCTCGCCGGCCTGCCGCCCATCGGCGTCATCAGCGAGCTGGTGAATGACGACGGCACGGTGATGCGCGGACCGCAGGTGCTGGATTTCGCCGAAAAACACGGCATGAAGCACGTTTCGGTCGCCGATCTCATCGCCTATCGCCAGCGCAAGGAAACGCTGGTGGAGATGGAGTCCTCCTTCACCATCGAGACGCCCTTCGGACCCGCCAAGGCGCAGACCTATTCCCTGCCCTGGGATCCGATGCAGCATATGGCGGTGATTTTCGGCGATATCCGCGACGGCATCGACATTCCCGTGCGCCTGCACCCCGAAAACGTGGCCGACGATGTGTTCGGCGACCGCCAGCCGGTGCGGCATTATATGCAGAAGATCGCCGAAGAAGGCCGCGGCGTCATCGTCTATCTGCGCGAAGGCTCGGTCGGCGTCGGCCAGGTGGCCGGACGTCGCAAGGCCCGTGATCCGGATGAGGCGCATGCGCAGGCCCGTTCGCGCGAAAACGAATGGCTGGAAATCGGCCTCGGCGCGCAAATCCTGAAAGACCTCGGCATCAGCTCCATCAAGCTGATGACCACCCGCGAGCGGCATTACGTCGGTCTCGAGGGGTTCGGCATCAAGATTTCGGCGACTGATATCGGTTGATTTGGGGTCGTCGCGGGAGCGCTTCGGTTTGGTGCGCTCTCCGCCCGCTCTACGTCATCCTCGGCCTTGTGCCGAGGATCTGCGAACGCTTTCAACACGTTGTCCGTTGCAGATGCTCGGGACAGGCCCGAGCATGACGAAAGACCGTGGCCTGGGAAGCAATTATACCTCCCGCCACCCCTCCAGATAGTTCACGCTCTCGACCCCTGTGAACTTCGCAAGCCGCGACAATTCCGCATCGAGCTTCTCCAGCCGACCAGCCGAGGCACGGACACCAGGCTCCAGCCACAGGCGGCGCACATCCAGCGTGCCGCGCTTGCGATCCGCCTTCATGTCGATGCGGCCGATCAGCCTGTCACCCTCCAGAAGCGGGAAGACATAATAGCCATATTGCCTTTTCGGCTCGGGCACGAAGACCTCGATGCGGTAATAGAAGCCGAACAGCCGCTCCGTGCGATTTCGGTCGCGCAGCAGCGGGTCGAAGGGGCTGAGAACACGGACGCGGGCGGAAGGTTCCGGCACGTCGGTCAGGTCGGCGGTGAAATCGGCAAAGGCAAAAGACGGGCGGGCATTGTCTCCATCGCTGGAGAGAAGCGAGACCTCGCAGAGTTCATCGCGATGGCTTTTGACCCAGTCCCTCGCCTCCTGCGGCGTGACGAGATCGAAAAACGCGGCGATTTCGCCATGGGTGGCGAAACCCAGCCGCTTCAGCGCCTCACGGCAGGCCCAGTCGACAAATTCGGTCTGTTCTACCTCGGTTTCGTGATGCTCGCCGGGAATGACCCGTTCGGCGAGATCATAGACCTTCTGGAAATTGACGCGGCCGGCAATCGCGAGCTTGCCGGTGTGCCAGAGATATTCGAGTGCGGTTTTGGAGGGATGCCAGTTCCACCAACCGCCGGACTGATGCCCCTCCTCCTTCAGTTCACGCGCCAGAACCGGACCGGTGGCAGCGATGCGCTCCAGCGTTTCGCCGAATGCGGCATCGAAGCCCTCGCCGTGCCATTTGCGCCAGCGCTCCTGAATGATCGGCTCGCGGCGGCGGAAACGATGTTTCCAATAGGGATAAAATTCCGTCGGCAGGATGGAGGCGTCATGCGTCCAGTGCTCGAAAAGCGCCCGGTCCTTTTCCAAAAGCGTGGTCAGATGGCCGCGCCTGTAGGTCTGGTTGCGGGAGAAAATAATCTGGTGGTGGGCGCGCTCCACCGTGCCGATGCTGTCCACCTGCACAAAACCGATATCGGTGATGAGCTGCAACAGGCCATCCTTGGAAAGCGCCTTGCCGGGCGGAGAGGAAAGCCCCTGCCGCGCCAGAAAAATCCGCCTTGCCGCTTCGTTCGAAACCTTGATCGCCATGGCGCAGAAGGTAGAACGGCTTTTTCGCGATTGCAATGTTCTTTTTTTGTTCCTTGTTTCACTTCTGTTGATGACGGGGTATAGAACCGGAAAAAGAGCGTGAGGATGTAAGCTTGGAAATCCGTTTTACCGCCGCCGGCGTCGCTTTCGAGGGCCGGCAGGCCCTGCAGCCGCTGTCTGTGACATTGACGGAACGGCGCATCGGCGTGATCGGCCTCAATGGTTCCGGCAAGACCACCTTTGCGCGGCTGATCAACGGGCTGAACAAACCGAGCGAGGGCAAGGTTTCGGTGAACGGCCTCGACACCGTGAGCGACGCCAAGGCGGTCTTGCAGGCGGTCGGCTTCATCTTCCAGAATCCGCAGAACCAGATCATCCTGCCAATCGTGCGTGACGATGTCGCCTTCGGGCTGAAGCGGCTCGGCCTCGGCAAGGCCGAAACCGAAGCCCGGGTGAAAGCCGTTCTCGCCCGGCTCGACATACCTCACCTCGAAGAACGGCGCGCGCATGAGCTTTCCGGCGGCGAATTGCAGCTTGCAGCGCTGGCGGCGCTTCTGGTCACCGAACCGCAGCTCCTCATTCTCGATGAGCCGACCAACCAGCTCGATCTCAAAAACCGAGCCACCGTGGAAAAGACCATGGCGGCGCTGTCGCAGGCGCTGATCGTCATCACCCACGATCTGCCGCTGGTTGCGGGTTTCGACCGGGTGCTGGTGTTCCATGAAGGCGCACTGGTCGCCGACGCCGCACCCGAGGAAGCGGTGGCGCGCTATCTGGAGGTGGCATCGCGATGAAATCGCTACATGTGGAAGGCACTGGCTGGCTCTACCGCGTCTCGCCGCGCCTCAAGCTGCTGACGCTCATGGGTTTCAGCATCGCATTGTTCCTCACCCGCGATCTGCTGGCTCTTGTATGCGCGACGGTTCTGGCCGCCCTTATTCTGGGCGCTACGCGGCTGCCTTTCAAGGATATCGGCCTGCGGCTGCGGCCGGTGATGCTGACCATCTTCCTCGTCGCCGCCTTCAGCTACCTCCTGCTTCCGGCCCATGATGCCAGTGTCAATCTTTTGCGGCTGACGGCGCTGGCGCTGCTTGCCACCGCCGTCACCATCACCGTCAGCATCTCGCAATTCATGGACGAGATCGCGCTTGCCGCCGCCCCGCTGGAAAGGCTGGGGCTGGTGAAGGCCGCCGATATCGGGCTTGCGGTCGGGCTCGTCGTGCGGTTCGTGCCTGAAATCGTCAACCGTTACCATGCGGTGCGCGATGCGCATCGGGCGCGCGGCCTGCCTGTGCGGATGGCCACCATCATCGTGCCGCTGGTGATTATGACGTTGAAGGATGCCGATGCCATTGCCGACGCCATTGACGCGCGCGGTTTCAGAGGCCAAAGCTGACGGCCAGATAACCATCCGGAGTTTCCGAGCCATGACGACCCGCGACCTTGTGCTGATTTCGCTGTTTTCCGCCATCATCATCGCACTCGGGCTTCTGCCGCCGATCACGCTCGGTTTCATCCCCGTGCCGATCACCGCGCAGTCGCTCGGCGTCATGCTGGCCGGTGTCGTGCTGGGCGCGAAGCGCGGTACGCTGGCGGTTCTCCTGACGATCCTGATTGCCGCCATCGGCCTGCCGGTGCTTTCGGGCGGACGCGGCGGTCTTTCGATTTTCACCACGCCGACCACCGGCTTCCTGATCGGCTGGATCGCAGCTGCCTTCGTCACCGGCACGCTCTCGGAAAAGCTCGTCAATCGCGGCCAGTCCGCTCTCACACAGGGCATCGGTTTCTTCGTCGCCAGCCTGATTGGCGGCGTGGTCGTGCTTTATGCTTTCGGCATCACCTATCTGGCTGTGGTCGTCGGGCTTGGTTTCGAGAAGGCCTTCATGGGTTCGCTCGCCTTCATTCCGGGCGATGCGCTGAAGGCCGTGCTTGCCGCACTTGCCGGCCGCGCCGTGATGGCCGGTTATCCGCTTCTGCCGCAGCGCGCCTGAACGGACTTTCTTCGGGAGGAAAAGAATGGCGACGCGTTTATACGAACATCCGATCTTCCTGGAGCATATCACGCCATCCGGCCACCCCGAGCGGCCGGACCGCCTGCGGTCGCTGAACATCGCGCTCGAACACCCGAATTTCGAGCGGCTGGAACGCAAAGAAGCCCCGCAGGCGAATGAGGATGCGGTGCTGCTGGCGCATCCGGAGGAGCATCTGCTTGCCATCATGCGGCAGATCCCCGAAGAGGATGGCGAGATCAACCGCGTCGAGGCCGACACCTACGTCTCGCACAAAAGTCTGCAGGCGGCGCTGACCGGCATCGGTGCGGCCATGGCGGCAGTGGATGACGTGTTTACCGGCGCTGCCGACAATGTCTTCGTCGCCGCCCGCCCGCCCGGCCACCATGCCGAAACCGCAAAGGCCATGGGCTTCTGTCTTTTCAACAATGTGGCGATTGCCGCCCGCCATGCGCAGAAGGCGCACGGCGCAGAGCGCGTCGCCGTCATCGACTGGGACGTGCATCACGGCAACGGCACGCAGGATATTTTCTGGAACGACACATCCGTGCTGTTCTGCTCCACCCACCAGATGCCGCTTTATCCGTGGAGCGGCGACAAAAACGAAACCGGCGTGAAGAACAACATTGTCAACGCGCCGCTTTCGCCCAACACCGGCAGCGAATATTTCCGCGAGGCCTTCAAATCCCGCGTGTTGCCGGCGATTGCCGATTTTTCGCCCGATCTCATTCTCATCTCCGCCGGTTTCGATGCGCATCACCGCGATCCGCTCGCGCAGATCAATCTGGTGGGCGAGGATTTCGACTGGGCAACGGGCCGGCTTCTGGAAATGGCCGATAAATACACGTCGAACCGGGTCGTCAGCCTGCTGGAAGGCGGTTATGATCTGGAAGGGCTGGCGGAATCGGCAGCCATGCATATTTTGAGAATGATGAAGGGTTGAACATGACGGAAAATGCCAACACAGCCGATGTCAGCGGTTATTCCTTTGAAAAAGCCGTCGCCGAGCTGGAAAGCATTGTCGCACGTCTGGAACGCGGAGACGTGGCGCTGGACGAATCCATCGCCATCTATGAGCGCGGCGAAGCCCTGAAGAAGCATTGCGAAACACTGTTGAACGCTGCCGAAAAGCGAATCGAGAAGATTCGCCTCGACCGGGCCGGCAAGCCGCAGGGTGTAGAGCCGCTGGACGGGGAGTGATTGTCCGGCAGGCGGAACGTTTCGTTGCTTCGACAAACGACCCCACCCTCCCTCATTCCTGTGCTTGTCACAGGAATCCAGTCGACGCGCGTCTGCGCGGCGGGGAAAGTCTTTTCAGCCCAAGGACTTGGGCTGGCTAGATTCCTGTGACAAGCACAGGAATGAGGGAGTTTGTAGGTTAAGCAGAGTTAAATTCGCTCCCCCCATCTGCTAACGACGCACAAACACAGCGTTCGATATCCCGATGCTCCCCCGCACCATCAGTTGTGATAAACTCCCGTTCGAAGATACGAGGAGCAAAATATGTCCTTCTTTCCCGGTAACGATCCCGTCGCGGGTGATGCCTTTGCCTGCGACGCCATCGAAAACCTCATCATTCCGCGCACCAGCGACATTGGGGGCTTTGCCGTGCGTCGTGCGCTGCCGACCCGGCAGCGGCGTCTCGTCGGCCCCTTCATCTTTTTCGATCGCATGGGCCCGGCGATCCTGAAAGCGGGCGAGGCACTCGACGTCAAACCGCATCCGCATATCGGGCTTTCCACCGTCACCTATCTGTTCGACGGCGAAATCAAGCATCGCGACAGTCTCGGCACCGAACTCGTCATCCGCCCCGGCGACATCAACCTGATGACGGCCGGGCGCGGCATCGTTCACTCGGAACGCACGCCCGAAAACCTGCGCGGCCATCCGCTTTCCATGTCCGGCCTGCAGACATGGCTTGCCCTGCCGGACCACATGGAAGAAATCGACCCCGCCTTTGCCCATACGGCCAGGGAAGACATGCCGCTGATCGATATCAAAGGCGCGACCGGCCGCGTGGTGATCGGCGAATTCGAAGGCCTCACCTCCCCGGTTTCGGCCTTTACCGATACGCTTTATGTCGACCTGACGCTGGAGCCGGGTGTGAAATTTCCCTTCTCCGCCGATCACGAGGAGCGGGCGATCTATATTCTGTCCGGTTCGCTGGATGTGGCAGGTGACATTTTCGCCGCCGATCAGTTGCTCGTCTTCCGGCCCGGCGACGACATCACGTTGCAGGCCGGCAGCAATGGCTGTCATATCATGATCTTCGGCGGGGCGGCGCTCAATCAGCGTCGGTACATCTGGTGGAACTTCGTTTCGTCATCAAAAGAACGCATAGAGCAGGCCAAACAGGAGTGGAGAACCGGACGCTTCGATATCGTTCCCGGCGACGAAGAAGAGTTTGTCCCTTTGCCGGAAGGTTGAAATTCTATAGAAGTGTACGACATGCAGGAATGGACCGTCGGCTTTCACCATGAAAGACGCTCCGGTGCCCCCTGCTGACCACGAGAAAAGGCCGAACGATTGACCGGAATGCCCCAGACCCCACTGCTCGACCGGGTGAATTTTCCCTCCGATCTCAAGGAGATCGACGATCGCGACCTGCCGGAACTGGCACGGGAACTGCGCGACGAGATGATCGACGCGGTGTCGAAGACCGGTGGCCATCTGGGTGCCGGCCTTGGCGTGGTGGAATTGACGATTGCCATTCACAAGGTCTTCAACACGCCCGAAGACCGGCTGATCTTCGATGTCGGCCACCAATGTTATCCGCATAAAATCCTGACCGGTCGGCGCGACCGCATTCGCACGCTGCGGCAGGAAGGCGGGCTTTCCGGCTTCACCCGGCGGGCCGAAAGCGACTATGACGATTTCGGCGCCGGCCATTCTTCCACCTCCATTTCCGCCGGTCTCGGCATGGCGGTGGCGGCGGGCCTTGATGGCAGCGACCGCAAGGTGATCGCCGTCATCGGCGACGGGTCGATGTCCGCCGGCATGGCGTTTGAGGCGCTCAACAATGCCGGCGCGCTCGATGCGCGGCTGATCGTCATCCTCAACGACAACGACATGTCGATTGCGCCGCCGACCGGCGCGATGAGCGCTTATCTGGCGCGCCTCGCCTCCGGCCGCACCTATATGGGCTTCCGCGATTTCGGCAAGAAACTCACCGCCTATCTCGGCAAGACCATCGACCGCGCCATTACCCGCGCCGTGACACATGCGCGCGGTTACGTGACCGGCGGCACGCTGTTCGAGGAGCTTGGCTTCTATCACATCGGCCCGATCGACGGTCACTCCTTCGATCACCTGCTGCCGGTGCTGCGCAATGTGCGCGACAACCAGAAAGGCCCCGTCCTCATCCATGTGGTGACGCAGAAGGGCAAAGGTTACGCACCGGCGGAAGCCGCAGCCGACAAATATCACGGTGTTAACAAGTTCGATGTCATCACCGGCGCGCAGGCGAAAGCCAAACCGAATGCGCCGAGCTATACCAGTGTCTTTGCCGAAGCGCTGATTCAGGAAGCCACCCTCGACGACAAGATCATCGGCGTCACCGCCGCCATGCCGAACGGCACCGGCCTCGACAAGATGGCCGAGCTTTTCCCGGCCCGCACCTTCGATGTCGGCATTGCCGAGCAGCATGCCGTCACCTTTGCGGCGGGGCTTGCGGCTGACGGTTACAAGCCGTTCTGCGCGCTTTATTCCACCTTCCTGCAACGCGGTTACGACCAGTTGGTGCACGATGTCGCCATCCAGAGCCTGCCGGTGCGTTTCCCCATCGACCGCGCCGGTTTTGTCGGTGCGGATGGGCCGACCCATGCCGGCTCCTTCGACACGACGTTCCTCGCCACCCTGCCCGGCATGGTGGTGATGGCGGCGGCCGACGAGGCGGAGCTGAAACATATGGTGCGCACGGCTGCGGCCTATGACGAAGGCCCGATTTCCTTCCGTTACCCCCGCGGTGAAGGCGTGGGCGTCGAGATGCCCGCACGCGGTGAGATTCTGCAGATCGGCAAGGGCCGCATCATCAAGGAAGGCACCAAGGTCGCGCTGCTCTCCTTCGGCACCCGTTTGGCGGAGTGCCTGGCGGCGGCCGAAGACCTTGAAGCGGCCGGCCTTTCCACCACGGTTGCCGATGCGCGCTTCGCCAAGCCGCTCGATATCGACCTTATCCGCCAGCTTGTGGCCCATCACGAAGTGCTGGTGACCATCGAGGAAGGCTCCGTCGGCGGTTTCGGCGCGCATGTGCTGCATTTCATGGCGAGCGCCGGCCTGCTAGACCATGGCCCGAAGGTGCGGACGCTGACCCTGCCCGACCAGTGGGTGGAGCAGGCAAAGCCGGAGACCATGTATGCCAATGCCGGCCTCGACCGGGCCGGCATCGTTTCCACCGTGTTCAATGCGCTCGGCCAGCGTCAGGCCGGCGTCGGTTTCGCCGGCTAAAAAGATTGCCGGGACAGGAGGCGGGACGATCCCGCCTCTGCCTCAGGATGCAGCGCCGTCGAGAAAACCGACGACATTTTCGATCCGCCCCTCGCCATTCAGGCTGACGACATCGGTACCACCCGCAACATCATCCCCATCAGGCGAAATGAGCTGCCATGAGAAACGGGTGAAATTGCCGTGGCCATCCGGGGTGCCGGCAAGAACGAAACGATATCCCGGAAACTTCTGCCGCGCCGCCTCGATCATCGCAGCGATCCCCTGCTGGCCTTCGCCCTGCATCAGCGGATCGACGTAGCGCGTATTTTCTGCCCATGCCTGACCGACGAGATGCCTGCGGCGTTCATTGTCCTCCTCGTTCCATGCTGCGAGATAGGTTTCGGCGATTGTGAGATGCGGCGTCATGATTGCGCTCCTTCTGGTTGACGGCCCAAACATGCCGGGGGTCGGGAAGCGGAACAATTACCTCAGAGGTAATCGCATTGCCGCTCTCTTCTGCTAGGCTGCGGGGCATGACACATCATCGAGAACATGTCGGCCAGGTGCTGAAGGAATGGCGTGCGCGCCGCAGGTTGAGCCAGCTCGATCTGGCGATGGAGGCGGATATCTCCGCGCGCCATCTGAGTTTCGTGGAAAGCGGGCGATCATCCCCCAGCCGCGAGATGCTCGTGAAACTGGCGGAGCAGCTTTCCATGCCCGCCCGCGCCGCCAACCGGCTGATGCTGGCGGCGGGTTATGCGCCTGTTCATTCCGAACGGCCGATGGATGCGCCCGATATGGCGGCGGCCCGGCAGGCGGTCGAAACCGTGGTGCACGGGCATATGCCCTTCCCCGCCCTTGCCGTTGACCGGCACTGGAACGTCGTTCTCGCCAATGGGGCGATCACGTCGCTTCTGGCCGGCGTTTCAGAAGAGCTGCTTCGCCCGCCGCTCAACGCCTTGAGGCTGAGCCTGCATCCGCAGGGCCTGAGTTCGCGCATCGTCAACCTCGCCGAATGGCGTCATCACCTGCTGGAACGCCTACGCCGTCAGGTCGAAGAGACGGGAGACGAGGTGCTTTCCCGGCTACATGCGGAGCTTGCGGCCTATCCTGCACCAAAGGCCTCGCCCCATGCGGCCGGGGCCGACCCTCTGGCCATACCGCTCCAGCTTCGCGATCCGTCTTCGGGCGGCATATTGAGCTTCATTTCAACCACCACGGTTTTCGGAACGGCCACAGACGTCACGCTGTCCGAACTGGTGCTGGAGTGTTTTTATCCCGCCGACGCGGCAACCCGCGAAGCACTGATGCAAGGCACCAAGGAGTAAGACCCGTGCACACCACCTATCTCATCGGCTTTCAGGTCCGTCCCGGCCAGCGCGAGCGCTTTCTCGAATTGCTGAATGCACTGCTCGACGCCATGCGGCACGAAAAGACCTTCGTGAACGCAACCCTGCACCGGGACGGTGAAAACGTGAACCGCTTCCTGCTGCATGAGACCTGGAGCGACCATCAGGACGTCATCGACGTTCAGATTCACCGGCCCTATCGGCAGGCATGGCACGACGCCCTGCCCGAGCTTCTGGACGCCCCGCGCGATATTTCCGTCTGGCACCCCATGCGGGCGGATTACGCCGCATAGCGACGTGGATCATAAGGAATCCCACGCGCGCACCCTTTGCGCGCGCTAGGATTTTCGCGACAATATCCGCGGTTCGCCGATTTTGAACCAGGCCTTGGCGATCCTGCCGTTCTCAACTTCATAGATACAGGCAACGTCGACCTCTCCCTTTCCTTCCGGAAAGTTGCGGGTAACCGTTTCGTGGTCGATGACGACATTGTCAACGACAATGCGCGTCAGCAGTTTCCCATAGAGATCCGGTTCCTTGAAGCGCTCGATGTGACGTTCCCGAATCTCTGCCGCGCTTCCTGCCAGAAGCGTCGCCGGGAAAGCGTAATACTGACAATCATCCGCCCACCAGAGCATGAAGGCATCGATGTCACGGGCATTGTAGGCCTCAAGCTGCTTTTGCACCGGCAGTTCGATTTCACTATTCAAAACGCACCTCTTCAAAAAACATCGTGGCGAAATGGATTCCTAGACGAGGGAATGCCCTGCATTTGCCAGCAGGTCGAGCGCTTTCTCCAGATCATTCGACTTCACCAGAAGGTGGTCGCCGTCGAAAGTCGAAACCACGAATATTCCTATCCCATTGGTGGACAACGGCGCGATGACCGACAAAACGATACCGGTCTCATCAAAGGTAAACGGGCCTTGAAACTTGAAACACGACCAACCCGCATCGACCCGCACATCAAGCGGTATGCGCTCTGCCCGGCAGACGATGGAAAGCTCGTCATCGGTCCGGGTGATACTAACAAATCCACCGCCATCGGCCCATGCCGGAATGGCTTCGGACGCATGAAGCCGGGCTATCCCATATGAACCGTCCAGAATGTGTAGCTTAACGCGAGGCGCCATCTGGAAATTACCTTTCTGGAAAACCGCGAAGGGCTCCGGTTAAAGCCTTATGGCCGTTTCCTCTTTCGCCGTCTTGATGACGACCATGGTGACAAAGCGCGCGACATTGTGCTGGTCGCGGAAGAGCCGGTCGCACAGGGCGTCGAATTCTTCCATATCCCGCAGGCGCAGCATCAGCACGACATCGGTTGCGCCGGTGACGGCATAGGCCTGCGACACGGCCTCTTCGGCGCTCACAATATCCAGAAAGCGGCGCATATGCTGCTCGCCGTGCAATTTCAGCTCCACCGTCACCAGAGCCTTGATCACCCGTCCCGCCTTTGCGGGGTTGAGGATCGCCACGATGCGGTCGATCACGCCAGACTTGCGCAGCCGCTGAAGGCGGCGCAGGCAACTGGATGGAGACAGCCCGACTTCATCGGCCATATCCACATTGGTGCGCGACGCATCGTTCTGCAAAAGGTTCAGAAGTTTCCGGTCGATCCGATCCATGCCGGCAGCATATCGCCCGCCACCAGATTTGCAATAAAATTGCATAAAACTGCAATCTTTGACCGCAAATGCGAACGCGCCGGGATTAGTGAATGGGAACAACCTTCAGGGAGCCTCACATGTCACTTTTCCTGCCCGTCTGGCAAAAAACGCGGGAAACGCTTGCAATCTACTGGGTGCTTGTGCGGATCACGGTTCCGATTGCCATTCTGACCGAGCTGTTGTCGAGGATGGGCGCAATCGAGGCGGTGGCGCCTGCCTTTGCGCCGGTCATGAACCTCATCGGGCTGCCGCCGGAGCTTGGTCTTGCCTGGCTGACAGCAATGCTGGTCGGCATATGGGGTGCGGTGCCGCTCATCTTCACGCTTGTGCCCGCATCGTCACTCACCGTTGCGGATATCACCGTTTTTTCGGCACTCATCCTGTTCGCGCATGGCCTGCCCATCGAACAGAAGATCATTGAAAAGGCGGGACCGGGCATGATCGTCACCACGGCGCTGCGCGTCGGCGGCGGATTGCTCTATGCCTTCATGCTGCATCACGTTCTGGAGGCGATGGGATGGCTGTCAGGCCCGGTAAACCCCGCCTGGATTGCGATGAGCGCCACGCCTGAATGGACCGCCTATTTCCTCGGCCTCGGGGAAACCATGGTCTGGGTGCTCGTCATCCTGCTTGCACTTTCCCTTTGCCTTGAAATCCTAAGGCTGACCGGCCTTCTGGCGCTGATGATGAAAGCGCTCTCGCCCCTGCTGCGTCTTGCGGGCATTCGCGGCGAGGCTGAGCATCTCACCGCCATCGGCTTGTTTCTCGGCATTTCCTACGGCGCCGGCTTCCTGATCCGCGAGGCGCAATCGGGGACGATCTCGCCGCGTCAGGTGTTTCTGTCCTGCGTGTTCATGGGTTTTGCCCATAGCGTGATCGAGGACACGCTCGTGGTGATGTCGCTTGGCGCGGATGTTTATGGCGTTCTCGCCGGGCGGCTAGTTTTCGCCATTGCCGCGACCGCCGGCATTGCCGCCCTGCTTCACCGCCTGTCGGACGAGCTGTTCTTTGCGCGGATGTTCCGGCCACAGGGCACATAGAACATTTCCAGAAAAAGTGGACCCCGGTTTTCCGTCCGGAAATGCGCCAAAACAAAGAGTTAGAGTGTTTTCGCGATTCGAAGAAAAGCGAAAAAACTCCAAGCGGCGTTTCCCGTCTGAAATGACCGACGCAAAAAGGGGGCCTTTCGGCCCCCAATCCATAGGTTCAATCTGAAAGCCCGGCTCAGAACTCCGTCCAGTCCTGATCCTTGGCAGCCGGTGCTTCGGCAGCACCGCCGAAGGCGCGGGCGAGGCTCTGGCCAAGGGCACGGGCCGGCGAGGCGACAGGCCTTGCGGTTGCGGAGGCCGATTTTACCGGAGCCTTGCGGGCCGGTGCGGCCGGCGCGGACTGGAAGGCGGGTCTGGCGGAAGACTGGCGCGGCGCGGAATAGCCGCCGGCACTGGCAACGGCAGCGCGTGCGCCATCCATTCTGAACTGGCCGAGCAGGCTGTTAAGCGCTTCCGCTTCGCGGGCCAGCGAATGGCTGGCGGCGGTCTGCTGCTCCACCATGGCGGCATTCTGCTGCGTGCCCTGGTCCATGGTGTTTACGGCTGTATTGATCTCCTGCAGGCCGGTCGCCTGTTCGCGGGCAGCGACAACGATGGCGCTGACATGGGCATTGATCTCCTCGACTTCCGCTACGATGAGTTCCAGAGCCTTGCCGGTCTCGTCGACCAGATTGACGCCGTTTTCCACCTGCTGGCTGGAAGCGCCGATCAGCGTCTTGATTTCCTTGGCGGCATTGGCGGAACGCTGGGCAAGTTCGCGGACTTCCTGCGCAACCACCGCAAAGCCCTTGCCGGCATCACCGGCGCGAGCGGCTTCGACGCCGGCGTTCAGCGCCAGCAGGTTGGTCTGGAAGGCGATATCGTCGATGACACCGATGATGTTGCCGATTTCGCCCGAGGACTTTTCGATTTCGCGCATGGCAGCAACCGCCTTGCGGACCACGACGCCGGACTTTTCCGCACCGGCGCGGGCGCGCTGGACCAGATTGCCGGCATCTTCCGCGCCGCGGGCGCTATCGCGCACCGTGGTGGTGACTTCTTCCAGCGCTGCGGCGGTTTCCTCGATGGAGGCCGCCTGCTGTTCGGTGCGGCGCGACAGGTCGTCGGCGGCGGAGAGCATTTCCGAAGCGCCGGCATTGATCGCGGCTGCGTTCTCACCGACGGTGCGCAGCGCCTGCTGGAGTTTTTCGACAGCACTGTTGAAATTCACGCGAACCGGATCGATGGCAGGCGCAAAAGGCGTCTCGATGCGATAGGAAAGATCGCCATCCGCGAGAGCAGCAAGGCCCTTGCCAAGCTCGGCGCTGGCAAAAGCGCTGGCGGCCTCGTCCTTGGCCTTTTCTTCCTCGTTGCGGCGGCGTTCAGCCTCCGTCGCGGAGCGCATGCGATCGGTCTCGCCGGCAAGGCGGGATTTTTCCAGCCCGGCTTCCTTGAAGACCAGAACGGCCTTCGCCATCTTGCCGACTTCGTCGCCACGATCCGTGGCCGGAACTTCCGTCGTCAGATCACCATCGGCAAGCCTGCTCATCGCCGCCGTCATGCCAACGATGGGCGTGACGATGGAGCGCGACAGCGCCCAGATGAGGGCAACGGCCAGAAGACCGGCAACGGCACCGCCACCCAGAAGCGCATATTTCAGGTTCATTGCGGCGGCCTGCTGTTCTGCCGCGTAAGCGGTGGACAGGCCGTTCAACTGTTCCTTGATCTTGGCGGCGGAGGCGCGGAAGCCATCGAGCTGGCCCTTGGCCTGATTGCGGCCGATCTCGATAATTTCGGAAATCGGCGCTTCGGTCGTCTTGCGTGCGGCGATCTGCGGTTCCGCCAGTTCCTTGAAGAACACGGTGGCGGATTTCTGCATGTCGTCGATGGATGTCAGAATGTCCGGCCGGCCGACGGCCAGCGCGCGGGCTTCGTCCAGCTTCTTCAGCATCAGATCGCGCTGGGCGAATACATCGTTATAGGTGCTGTCGCTGCGAAACAGCAGGAAGCCGCGCTGATTGACGGCCTGTTCCAGCATGGCTGCCGTCGCGCCATCCACGGCCTGGATGATATCCTTCGTACGGTTGTTTTCGATGGTGACACGCTCGCTCCCCAGCGTCTGCCAGAATACGACCGCGGACGCGAGCAGGCACACACTCATCAAGGCACAGAAGGTGGCTATGAGCTTCAGATTGATGGGGAGGTTTTTAAGCGACATCGCAAACTCTCTCGGCGACCCGATGCCTCGAAGCAAGCGTCTGCGCTGCAACGGCCGCAATTTTGTGGATGGGAGGAGATGCCGTCATGGCAGGTTCCGGTGGCCGCACGGGCCTTGTGCACAAAGTGCAATACAAGCCTTTATATTGGATTAATCGAACATTCTGACTTTGCGGTGCAACATCAATGGGCGACAGCGGGCATCGTCGGTCCCTTTCAGCGATAAATCGCTTGCATCGGCGGGGTTTGGCGGTCATTGACACGGGACCATGTCCAAAACATCTGAAAATGAACGGCTTGACCAGCTTCTCGTGTCGCTCGGCCACTTTGCCAGCCGCTCGCGTGCCCGCGACGCGGTTGCGCGCGGCACCGTGAGCGTCAACGGCAAAATCGTCACCAAACCGAGCCAGACCGTCGCTGGCGATGCCGAAATCGCCATCAGCGATCCCGCGCAGGCCTATGTTTCGCGCGCAGCGCTGAAGCTCGTAGCCGCGCTCGATCATTTCCGGCTCGATCCGAAGGGCCATGACTGTCTCGATGTCGGCGCTTCGACCGGCGGTTTCACCGAGGTGTTGCTGGAGCGCGGCGCCAAACACGTCACCGCCATCGATGTCGGCCACGGGCAGATGCATGCCAGAATCGAGAACGATCCGCGGGTGACCAATCTGGAAGGGCTGAATGCGCGCTTCCTGACGGCGGAAGATATCGATGACCGGCCCATCGGCTTCATCGTCTCCGACGTGTCCTTTATTTCGCTGAAGCTTGCGCTTGCGCCGGCACTCGAGCTTGCGGAAACCGGCGCTCTCGCGGTTCTGCTGGTGAAGCCGCAATTCGAGGCGGGGCGTGACGCCATCAGCAAGGCCGGACTGTTGAAAGAACCGGAAACGGCGCCTGCCGTGGCCGCCGAACTGGAACGCTGGCTGACCGAGGACATGGGCTGGAAAAGCCTCGGCCTCATTCCCTCGCCGATTTCCGGCGGCGACGGCAACATCGAATTTCTTCTCGGAGGCGAAAAGCCATGAGCACACAGACCGTCACCATCAAGAGCCTCGGCGCGCAGGGCGACGGCATCGCGCACTGTCCCGACGGCCCGGTCTATGTGCCCTTCGCGCTGCCCGGCGAAACGGTCGCGATTGCGAAGGTGAAAGATCACGGCACCGTCATGTCGATAACGGAGGCCTCGGCGGAGCGCCGTGAACCGGCCTGCCGCCATTTCGGCCCCGATGGCAAGAACGGCACCTGCGGCGGCTGTTCGCTGCAGCATCTTTCCGATCAACCTTACCATGCCTACAAGCGGGAGCTGGTGGTTTCGGCACTGAAATCAAAGGGCCTGACGCCGCCGGTGGACGATCTCGTCATCTGTCGCCCCGGCGAGCGCCGCCGCGCGGTGTTTGCCGCCCGCAAGACGGAAAAGGGTCTGCTGCTCGGTTTCAGCCAGGCGAACAGCCATCACATCGTCGCCATCGAGGAATGTCCCGTCACCTCGCCCGGCATCGTCTCGCGGCTGGATGCCATTCGCGCCATCGGGCTTTCCATGGTGGCGAATGCCGAACCGTTTCGCATCACCGTTCTCGAAACGCTCTCGGGCCTAGATATTTCGGTCGAGGGCATCAAGTCGGTCAGCGACAAGCAGCGGCGCACCCTCACGGAAACGGTGCTCGCCATGCGCGGCATTGCCCGTGTTTCGCTCTCGGGTGAAATCCTGATCGAACCGCAAAAGCCGATCATCGAATTCGGCGGCGTTGCGGTTTCACCCCCGGCCGGCAGTTTCACGCAGGCGACGAAGCAGGCGGAAGACGCCATGGCCGAGCTGGTGCTTGCCCATATCGGCAAATCGAAGCGCATTGCCGATCTCTTCTGCGGTTCCGGCACCTTCGCGCTGAGGCTCGCACGCATCGGCAAGGTGCATGCGGTGGAAGCAGAAGACAAGCCGCTGAAGGCGCTGGATTTTGCCGCCCGCAACACGCAGGGCCTCAAACCGGTGAGCGTCGAGAAACGCGATCTCTTCCGCCGACCGCTGATGACAAGCGAACTGAAGAATTACGATGCAGTCGTGTTCGATCCGCCGCGCGCCGGTGCGGAATTCCAGTGCAAGGAACTGGCCCGCAGCACGGTGAAGAAGATCGTTGCGGTGAGCTGCAATCCGCTGACGCTTGCGCGCGATCTCACCATCCTTATGGAAGGCGGCTATCGCATCACCCGCGTCACGCCGGTCGACCAGTTCCTGTGGTCGCCGCATGTGGAAGCGGTGGCGACGCTGGAGAAATAATCACCAGGCCGTATCGACCGTGCCGTTACCGACCACGCCCGAGCAGCGGCAGGCGCCGCCCACGCGGCCCCGCTCGATAGGGCAGACATAGGGCCGGCGGCGATTGGCGCTCTCCGGCGGGGTGATGACGCAGACGAAACGGGCGCGGCGCTGGCGGTCGCGATTGCGGCCGGAATAATAATCCGAGCCATCATCTTCGGTAATGACGGATTGCGCCAGAATGATATTGCCGGCGGAAGCCGCCGGAGGGCGCGTTATAGCCGCCGCTTCGGTGACAGTGGCGGCGCAGAGGAAGACGGACAGGGCGAAAACGACGGGACGCATGCGGGTGGCTTTCGGGCGATGACGTTGCATTATTTAACCCAACCGATATTGCCCGGTTGCTTAACCGCAAGGAATTCCTGCCGGAACGCTTAACGACGCATGAATGCCTCGAAGGCGGCGCGCGCTTCGGCGCTTTGCAGTTGCGCGATGAAATGGCGGCCTTCCTCTTCGATGCGGGCGAGAAGATCGTCCGGATTGCCGCGAACCAGATCGCGGGCGATCTTCAGCGCCTGCTGCGGTTTGGCCGCAAGCCGGGTGGCAAGCGCCAGCGTTTCGCTCTCCACATGTTCAGGGGCAACGACTTTCCAAATCATTCCGGCCTGCAATGCCTGCTCGGCGGAAAAACCTTCGCCCATGGCAAGCAGCGCAAAGGCGCGCTGGTGTCCCATCAGCTTCGGCACGAGCAGGCTGGAGGCCGCTTCCGGCACCAGCGCCAAATCCACGAATGGGGTCTTGAACAGGCTGCGGCTGGAAGCGACCGTCAGGTCGCAATGCAGGTTCAGCGTCGTGCCGATGCCGATGGCGAGCCCGTCGACGCCGGATACCATTGGCTTGTCGAAAGCGACGAGCGCTTTCAGAAGCTCGAGCGCGGCGAGCTTGCCCTTGCCGCCCGACATGGCGAAGGCCAGAAAATCGGCCATGTCGTTACCGGCGGAGAAGCAGCCTTCCGTGCCGAGAAAGGCGACGACGCGGATTTCCGGGTCCGCATTGGCGGTTTGCAGGGCGTCTGCCATGCGCAGATACATGGCATCGGTGATGGCGTTTTTCTTGTCCGGCCGGTTGAAGCGGATGGTCAAAACTTCCGGCGCATGGCCGACGCGCTCGACGAGAATGTGTTCGTCCGACATCTGAGCCTCCTCAAGCCAATACGGTGCGGGCGGCGGCAAGGCTTGCCGCGCCGGCGATAACGCGATCCTTCAGCGCCGCCGTTTCCCCCAGCAGATTTTCCGCTGCGAAACGGCAAAGGGCTGCGCGATGCCCGCTCCTGCCATCATCGACGGCGGCCAATGCGCCCTTGGCGAGATAGGCGCCGGTGAGCGCCAGGCCGAAGAGGCGCTGATAGGGCGTCGCGCCGGCGAGCGCAGTTTCGGTTTCGCCTGCCTTGATGCGGTCCAACAGCCAGTCAGTCGCCGTTTCCAGATCGGCAAGGCTTGCTTCGAGATAACGGCCGGTCTCGCCGAGATCGTCGCGGTTCGACGCGGCTGTGCGGGCGGCGATCTCACGCAGTTCGGCGATGAAACCGCGCACCTGCGCGCCTTCGGAGAGCGGCAGCTTGCGCAGCACCAGATCGATGGCCTGAATGCCATTGGTGCCTTCATAAATCGGCGCGATACGGGCATCGCGCAGATAACGCGCCGCACCGGTCTCCTCGATGAAGCCCATGCCGCCATGCACCTGAATGCCCATGGAGGCGACATCGACGCCGGCATCGGTGGAGAAGGATTTGGCGATGGGTGTCAAAAGGGCAGCGCGCTCCTGCCAGTGAGCGCGCTGCCGGGCGTCTTCGCTCGCGTGCGCCATGTCGATGGCGTGCGCGCAGCTGAAGGAAATTGCCCGCGATCCTTGCGTCAGCGCCTTCATCGTCAGAAGCGTTCTGGCGATATCGGGGTGTTCGATGATCGGGCTCATGCCGGAACCCTGCCAGCCGGGCGCCTTGCCCTGCGTGCGCTCCCTGGCATATTCGATGGCCTTCTGAGTCGCCGCTTCGCAGATCGCCACGCCCTGCATGGCGACGGCAAGGCGGGCGTTGTTCATCATGGTGAACATGCAGGCGAGACCCTTGTTCTCTTCACCGACCAGCCAGCCGAGAGCGCCCTTCTCTTCGCCGAATTTGCCGTCGCCGAAGATCATCGTGCAGGTGGGCGAGCCGTGAATGCCGAGCTTGTGTTCGAGCGAATGGCAGAACAGATCGTTACGGCTGCCCGGCGCACCGTTTTCATCGGGCAGGAATTTCGGCACGAGGAAAAGCGAGATGCCGCGCGTGCCGGCCGGCGCATCCGGCAGGCGGGCGAGAACGAGGTGGATGATATTGTCCGCCGCGTCGTGTTCGCCCCAGGTGATGAAAATCTTCTGGCCGAAGATGCGGTAGGTGCCGTCGCCATTGCGCTCCGCCCGGGTCTTCAGGACGCCGAGATCCGAACCCGCATGCGGCTCGGTGAGGTTCATCGTGCCTGTCCATTCGCCGGAGACGAGTTTCGGCAGATAGGTGCGCTTGAGGTGATCGCTGCCGTGGGCGACAAGGGCTTCCACCGCGCCCATGGTCAGCGTCGGGGCCAGCGCAAAGGCCATGGAACCGGAATTCCACATTTCGAGTGCGGCGACATTCAGCATATGCGGCAGGTTCTGGCCGCCGAATTCTTCCGGCGCCGTCAGGCTGTTCCAGCCCGCTTCCGCCCAGCGGCGGTAAAGATCGGCCCAGCCATCCGGTGTCGTCACCTTGCCGTCGGCAAGCTTTGCGCCCTGGCGGTCGCCGATCTCGGCGAGCGGCGCGACCTCTGCGGTGGCGAAACGGCCGGCTTCGTGCAGAATGGCATCGACCAGATCTTCCCCAAGGTCTCCCAGCGCACCCGTCGACAGCGCGTCTTCGAGACCCGCTACATGTTTGAGTGTGAAGGCGATATCGTCCACCGGCGCGCTATACATGCTGCCTCCTCCCGAAGCTCTGGCATCTTGCTACTGCCTTCGGGCTAAATGATTTTTACGTAAACGTCAATTTGAAAATTCCCGTCATTTCGGCGGGATTGTTATAAAACTGTCATATTAATTTGCTCAGCATGCGCTGAAAGGCGCCTCGCCGCACGCCGCTCCCACCCCGGAACGACAGACGCCTCCCTCCTCCCATCCAGCCGGTCAGGACTGCCACGATGGATCTCGTAACACCCGTTATTCCCGGCCTCGTCTGGGCCTATCACTTTCATCCCGGCACAGCCCCCTGCCGGCGGCTCGCGCCCGATGCCGGCTTTCACGAAATGGCCGAGTGCGAAGGCTTCTTCTGGCTGCATCTCAATCTCGCCGATCAGCGTGTGGCGGGTTTTCTCGAGACCATACAAGGTCTCGATCCGGCGGCGCGGGCAATCCTCACCACCCATGAGACGCATCCGTCCATCGTGGTCGATGAAAAATCGCTTTACGGCACGCTTGTCGATTTCCAGCGGGAATTCGACAAGGAAACGCGCGATTTCGGCTGGCTGCATTTTGCGGTGAGCGACCGTTTCATCATCACCACCCGCCTGCAGCCGCTGCATTCGGTAGACCGGCTGAAAGCGGCGGTCGACAAGAATTCCAACCGTTACCTCACGCCATCACATGTGTTCGAGGGGCTGGTGGCGGAATTCCAGCGCTCGCTCATCAATCTGGTGATGGAGACGACGGAAGAACTGAACGCCATCGAAGATATGGTCTATGACAGCGAGAACCGTGACGAACGGCGGCGTCTTGCCCCGCTGCGCCGCACGGTGGTTCGCCTGCACCGGCATCTGCGCACCGTCCTGACCCTGATGCGGCGGGCTTCGGCCGCCGATGATGACGAGATGCCGAATGGTTTCGAGGATGTCGCCTCACGCCTGATGGGCCGTCTGGAGGCTGTCGACCACGACGTCTACGCCCTGCAGGAGCGGGCAAGGCTGCTGCATGAAGAAATCGATTCCAAACTCTCGTCCGAAACCAACCGGCACCTTTATATCCTGTCGCTGATGACGGCATTCCTGCTGCCGCCCTCGCTGGTCACCGGTTTCTTCGGCATGAATACGGATGAGCTGCCGTTTACCGTCGGCACGGGCGGCACATTGTCGGCCAGCATCTTCATCGCGATTTCGGTTGCTCTCGCCTGGTTCGTGCTGAAACGCGCGCGAATCCTGTAACGCAAAGAGCCGCCCGGCAATGACCGGACGGCTCTTTCAATTTCAGCCTGTATTCTATCAGCTGTAAGGCGAATAGCAGGGCTGGCGCGGACCATGGTAAGGCTGGAACGTGTTGCTATAGGCATCGTAGGAACGATAACGGCCATAGCACCAGTTCACATGCGCCTGGCTCAGCCCGCCGCGGCGGACCGGGCGATATTCGCGATAGACCGGGCGCGGACGATATTCCGGTACCGGGCGGTACACTTCACGCGGCTGCGAGAGTGCGCCGCCGATGATCGCGCCCGTCGCAAAGGCTGCGAGCGGGAACCAGTAACCGTCATGGTGACGATAGCCCGGACGGTAATCGCGATAACCACGGTGGCCGCGATACCAGCCGCGGCGATCGCCCCAGCCATCGCGATCACGCCAGTATTGGACGTTGACGATGTTCTTGCTGGCGTCGTTGCCGGTGGATTCAACGCTCTTCGGCGCGACGGGCACCGGCATGGCGGCTTCGGCCGGAACGATCGCGCCTGCAACCACGATTGCAGAAAGACCGACAGCCAGGATATTCTTCACATAGCTTTTCATCTGACTTCCTCCATTCACGACGGTCGACAGGCCGTATAACGTGAATTTTTGTTGTTCTGATTTCCGCCTTTGTGTGGGCGGTGTCGTATACTTCTACAGCCTAGGGACGTGTGGCTGAACCCACGATTAACGGAGCGATCACGCTTCGTTTATCAAAACCCCGACAATTCCGGGCTCAGACAAAAGCCCGGTAAAGACCGGGCTTTAGCTTTTGCAATTAACGGCTGTATGGCGAGACGCAGATGCGACGCGGGCCGCTGTTGGGCTGATAGGTGTTGTCGTAGGCGCGATACGAACGCCAGCGGTTCTGACACCAGGAGACATGGCTGCCGCCATACGCCGGACGGGGCTGCTGCATTGCGCCGCCGATGATAGCGCCGGTGGCAAAAGCAGCGAGCGGGAACCAGTAACCGTTGTGATAACGGTAGCCCGGACGACGGTCACGGTAGCCGCGGTGACCATTGTAAAACCCGTCGCGATGCGGGGGCGGACGACGCATATGACGACCGTCCCAATGGCGGCGGCGATCCCACTCACGGTACTGTACGGGCACAACGTTTTCGGTCGCTACCGCCGGCTTGGAGATTGGCACCGGCACCTGAAACGCCTGCGATGGCGTGAAGCTGGTGAAGAACACGACAATCGCTGTAGCGACGCTCGTTGTCCGGAAATTCAGCATGATCTTCCTCCATTTGCTTTGACGCCTTTGTCAGCGCCTTTCACCGCTCTCTTGCCGGAGATCAGGGTCAGCCCCTTGCCCGAGAAGAATTCGATGACGTGCAAACGAGTTTCGGAAAATTTGGTTCCAAGACACCCATCCGGTGAAAGACGTATGAAATGAAACGCCTGCTCGTATCAGGCTTCCACCTTTACGTCGGTCAACGGGCGTGAGCAGCAGGCGAGAATATAGCCCTCCTCGATTTCCTCATCGAGAATGCCGCCATTGTGGTTCATCTCCACCTCACCGGAAAGCTTCAGCACCCGGCAGGTGCCGCAAATCCCCGATTCGCAGGCCGCCCCGATACGGACCCCGGCGGCGCGCGCCGTCATCAGAACCGTCTGGCCGGGCTGACAGGGCATTTCTTTGCCGGAAAGGGTGAAGCCCACCATCGACAGCGCTTCGCCATCCGCACCGGTGAGAACTGTTTCACCAACGGTGACCGGCGCGGCCGGCGCGAAGCTCTCCTGATGATAGCGGCTCATGTCGAAGCCGGAGGCATCGAGCATCGAGCGGACGGCGGCCATGAACGGCTCCGGCCCGCAACAGAAGACGGTGCGCTCCATGAAATCATGCGCGAGCAGCGCGATCTTGGCCTTGTCCACCATGCCCTTCAGGCCGGACCACAGATCGGTGCGGCCGCATTTCTCGACAATGAAGCCGAGAGACAGGTTCGGCATGAAGCGGGCGAGATATTCCAGCTCGTGACGGAAGACGATATCGCCGGGTGTGCGCGAACAATTGATGAAAGCAATATCGCTCTGCGGGGCGCGGTCGCTCATGTCGCGCACCATCGACATCATCGGCGTAACGCCGGAGCCTGCCGAGATGAACAGATATTTGTCGCCGGGATGCTTGACGTAGGAAAAGTCGCCGAGCGGCCCGAGCGCCCGGATTTTCATGCCGGGCTTCAGATTGTCGAACATCCAGCGCGTGCCGATGCTGTTGGCCTGTGCCTTAACCGTGACCGACAGCGCATAGGGCCGCGACGGGCTGGAGGACAATGTGTAGGTGCGGTAAAGCGGCTCCTTGCCCACCGGCAATTCCAGCGTGACGAACTGCCCCGGCAAATAACGGAACCAGTTCTGATCTTCCGAGCGGAACAGGAACGTCATCACATCAGGCGTCTCGGGCGTCACCGAGATGCACTCCAGAAGCTGGAGCTTGTCGCTCCATGGCTTCATCTCGTCAATATGCTTATAGGTCACAACCATATTCATCTTCGCATCACGCTACAGCCGAAAGCCGGGCCTTATCGCCGGAGAGCCGGTCGACCATGAAATCGGAGTACCAGTTGACGAACTGCATCACGCCGCCCTCGTCCTCCATGGAATAGGGGCCCGGCTCATAGGCGGGGGAACGAATGCCGAAGGCATTTTCCTCGACGATGCGGCGGTCCTGATCGTTGGTCTCGTTCCAGACATGGGTGAGGTCCTCGAGATCGTAGTCCACGCCTTCGACGGCATCCTTGTGCACCAGCCATTTGGTGGTGACCATGGTTTCCGTGGCGCTGAGCGGCAGCACCCGGAAGGAAATGGTGTGGTCGCCGAGGAAGTGGTTCCAGGTCGTCGGATAATGGAACAGGAGCAGCGCGCCGATATGGCTGATGCTGACATCGTCAGACAGCGGCCGGCGCACGGCGCGCTTGCCGGACATGGTGTAGCTTTCCGCCTCGCCGATCAGCGGCATGCGGGCGACGCGGAACTGGCCCTTTGGGTCGATCTTGAAACGGCTCGGCAGGCCGGCGGCCTCGCAGCGCGCCCAGTGGCCGCCGATCTCGGGATCGCTCGCCCCGCCGTCCGTTCCCGTGACGCTCGGGTTTTCGGGATAGGTGCGGCAGAGTTCCGGATGGTTGGCGGCGCAATGGTAGCACTCGCGGTTATTTTCCCAGACGAGCTTCCAGTTACCCTTTTCGATGATCGTGCTCTCATGCGCGACCTTCGCCTCCCAGATGCGGTGCGGCGCCATGTAGCTCTCGACTTCCTTGCGCATGGGCTCGAAATCGGCCGGCTGATCGGCAAGGCAGATGAAGACGTAACCGGCGACGGTTTCGCAGGCGACCGGCTTCAGGCCGAAATCGCCCTTGTCGAACTCTTCGCCCATATGGCGCGCAAACAGCAGCTTGCCGTCGAGATCGTAGGTCCACTGGTGATAGGGACAGACGAGGCGGGCAGACTGGCCCTTCTGTGTGGTGCAGACGCGCGAGCCGCGATGGCGGCAGGAATTGTGGAAGGCGCGGATCTGCCCGTCACGGCCGCGAACGATGACCACGGAATAGGCCCCGACCTGCACGGTGAAATAGCTGCCGGATTTCTGCACTTCGCAATCATGGCCGACAAACAGCCAGTCGCGATACCAGATCGTTTCCATATCCAGCTTGAAATAATCCGGGTCCGTGTAGAAGGGCTGTTCCAGGCTGAAGCCTTCGCGGCGGTTTTTCAGCTGGCGCAATACGGTATCACGCAATTCCATGGCCAAATCCTCGATCAAACCGCCCTGCCCGACACCATTTGCGGGGTTGCGGAAGCATGTGCTCATCTAAACACCGGCGCTCATTTGCGGCAGCACAAACAGCGACATTACCTTCCGCATTGGCGACAAATTGCGACATGCTCAATTCGCCCTCTCAGCCCATTCCGCTGGGAAATCCAACAGCTATTCAATGACGGAAATGACGTCGCAATATGACGCATGATGGCGCGCGTCCTGCTCCCCACCCGTTAGAAAACGGGGGATGCGGCGCAACGGAGTATTAACGCGCCCTAAATTATCTTGCCGGATCGACAGCAACGAGGGTGTTCCCGGTGGAGAAGGCGACACGCATACGCTATTTCGATGCGAGCAGGCATTCGGTCACACCGATACGCTCGAAGACCGCGCATTCCGATTTCCTGCGCACAGGGCGTATCAGCCGTTATGAAGAACGATGGCTGCCGAAAGAACGCGTCTATTACAGCCATGACGAAGTGGCTGCGCTGACCGGGCGAAAGCTGGAAGCTGCCGCCGATGCCACCCATAGCCGTCTGAACGGCTTTCACCAGTCCATCCGTTTTCCCAAGATGGTTTTTCACCATCTGCTCAATGACCGGCCGCATCTCGGCTATTGTCACGTCACGGCGGCGAAAACCAGCTTCGATGCCGAGCGCCATGTGCTCTGGTCCTTCTATTTCGCGAATTTCTTCGCTGAGCTGAGCGGGGCCGAAAACTTCTTCGAAAATATCGATGCGCGCTATTCCCGGATGTATTTCGCCGTCGCCATCAACGCGCTTCCCGATCAGGAACTCGCCGTCGATACCTCCGTGCATCGCGGCGGCCTGCTGTTCCAGACCCACGATCCGCGGGTGGCGCTGAAAAACGTGCTCATGCTCGGCGCGCGGTCCGAGGAGATGCGCAGGATCATCAAGGCGATATAAAACTTTCCATAGGCCTCTGAAATACGCTATTGACCGCCCTGAAAGGCAGCATCATGGCGCGTCATATCGATATAGAGAAAGAGCGGGAAACGGCCCTGCAGGCATCCGTGGCGGAGCTTGCCGCCGGTCAGCCCATCGCCCTGCCGACGGAAACCGTCTACGGCCTTGCCGCCGACGCCACCAATCCGGCGGCGATTACCCGCATTTACGAGACAAAAGGCCGGCCGCAGTTCAACCCCCTGATCTGCCACATGGCCGATATCGCCATGGCCGAACGTTACGCCGTCTTCGACCCCATATCGCTAAAGCTGGCAGAAGCCTTCTGGCCGGGCCCGCTGACGCTGGTGCTGCCGCTGAAACCGGCGAGCGACATTCATTCGCTGGCGACAGCCGGCCTCGATACGGTCGGCATTCGTGTGCCGCAGGGTTTTGCCGGCGATCTTATCCGCCGTTTCGACAGGCCGCTCGCCGCCCCCAGCGCCAATAGTTCCGGCAAGATCAGCCCGACAAGTGCCTCCCATGTGGAGGCGGATCTCGGCCAGAAGATCAATCTCATTCTCGATGGCGGCGCGGCCGCTGTCGGTGTCGAATCCACCATCGTCAAGGTGGAAGAGGATGGCCGGGTGCGGCTGCTTCGTCCCGGCGGCATCGTTACCGCGGACATAGAGCGCATTGCCGGCAAACGGCTTGAACGGCCGAAAAAAGCAGCCGCCGCCATTGAAGCGCCGGGAATGCTGGCCTCGCATTACGCGCCGGGTGCGGCCGTGCGCCTTCACGCCACATCGGTTCTGCCGGGCGAAGCGCTGATCCGCTTCGGCGGCATCACCGTTGCCGGCGAAGAGACGGCGCGCACCGTGCTCGATCTCAGCCCTTCCGGCGATCTTTCCGAGGCCGCCGCCAATCTGTTCGATTATCTGAAAGCCGCCGATGCAAGCGGCGCAGACATGATCGCCATCACCGCCATTCCTACCCACGGTCTTGGAGAGGCGATCAACGACCGCCTTTCCCGCGCCGCCGCGCCGCGAGGCTGACGGCACCCAATCCTTTCGCCCATGTTTCAAAAGACAGCGAGACGCCGCCCATGACGACCACCGCCATCCCCTCCTCCGACATCCTCGACCGCTTTGCCGCCATTGTCGGCGAAAAAAACGCGGTCCGCGACCCGGCGGAAATGGCGCCGCGTCTGGTGGAAAATCGCGGGCTTTATCGCGGCGCCTCGCCGCTGCTCATCAAGCCCGGTTCGGTTGAAGAGGTTGCTGCCATCCTGAAGCTGGCCAGCGAGACCGGCACCGCCATCGTGCCGCAGACCGGCAATACCGGCCTCGTGGGCGGCCAGACGCCACGCGCCGAAGGAACAGATATCATTCTGTCGCTGGAGCGCATGAACCGCGTTCGCGATATCGATCCGGTCGCCAATATCATCGTCGCCGATGCCGGCTGCATTCTCGATGACATCCACAAGGCTGCTGATTCCGTGGAGCGGATGTTCCCGCTGTCGCTCGGCTCTCAAGGGTCCTGCCGCATCGGCGGCAATCTCGCCACCAATGCCGGCGGCACGGCGGTGCTCGCCTATGGCAATATGCGCCAGCTTTGCCTTGGGCTGGAAGTGGTGCTGCCGACTGGCGAAATCTGGAACGGGCTGCGCCGGCTGAAAAAGGACAATACGGGTTACGATCTGCGCGATCTCTTCATCGGTTCCGAAGGAACGCTTGGCATCATCACCGGCGCGGTGCTGAAACTCTTCCCGAAACCGCTCGGCCATCAGGTGGCCTTCGCTGGTCTCAGCTCCACCGAAGATGCGCTGAAGCTGTTCGAGATGGCTTCCAATCTCTGCGGCACGGCGCTGACCGGTTTCGAACTCATGCCGCGAATCGGCGTCGAATTCACCGCGCGGCATATTCCCGGCGTGCGCGATCCCCTGGAACAGCCGCATGACTGGTACGCGCTCATCGATATTTCCACCTCCGACTCGGCCGAAACGGCAGATAGCATGATGCAATCGCTGCTGGAGCGCGGTTTCGAGGCCGGGCTGGTTCAGGATGCGGTGATCGCCGCGTCCGAAGCGCAGCGGCAGGCGCTCTGGCACATGCGCGAAAGCATGTCGGAGGCGCAGAAACCCGAAGGCGGCTCGATCAAGCACGATGTTTCCGTTCCGGTGTCGAAAATACCGGAATTCATGGCGACGGCGGAAAAGGCGGTTCTTGCCGCCATACCCGGCGCCCGCGTCTGCGCCTTCGGACATCTGGGCGACGGTAATATTCACTACAATATTTCCCAGCCGGTGGGTGCCGACAAGGCCGAATTCATTGGCCGCTGGCGGGACATGAACGAGATCGTGCATGGCATCGTGCTGTCGCTGGGCGGTTCCATTTCGGCCGAACACGGCATCGGGCAATTGAAGCGCGACGAACTGGCCGCCATCCGCCCCGGCATCGAAATGGAACTGATGCGGCGCATCAAGCACGCTTTCGATCCCGCCGGCATCATGAACCCCGGCAAGGTTCTGGCCGGGTAAAGCAGGCCCCGAGGTTAGGCCGAGGCCCGCAGCGCCCAGGCGGGCACCATTTCCGCATTCAGCCGGCGCGGTTTCTGCGCGCCGACAAATTGCGTCAGGCTCATGCCCGATTTCGCAATCGACACGGCATGCTTCTTCGGCAGAAGATACCCATGTTCCAATGGCGGAATACGTCGCAGCATACGGCTGAAGACATTGCGCCGGTGATAGCGAGAGGGCGAGAAACGGGCCGGCTGCGCGCAGATCGCCACATATTCGAGAATCTCGTCGATCCAGCCCGCCTGCGGGCGCGCGCCCGGCTCGATCAGAAGCAGCCAGCCGCCGCGTGCGGACTTCACGACGTCTTCGATATCCCACTGCCCATAAAAACGGCAACCGGCGGCATCGGCGACGCGCGACGATCCATCGCGCGAACCGTGATCGAGGATCACAACATCGCTTACAAGCCCTTCCACGGCCCCGGTTACAAGCGCAGACAATGTGTGCGCCAGTTCCGGCTCGTGATCCCGGCATTCCATTATGACTGTCAACATCTGCATAGCTCTAACGCATCGCACAATAAATTGCCACTATGCTCATCGCGGTAAAAATACGCGGCTTCCCATGCCCACCGACCGCACGGCCTCCGACGTGGCCCTGCCCGTCGCGGTCACCCATCCTTCTCTGAAGAACGGCCGAATTTGCAATTTTGTTCTTGTATTGTTCTCATTCCTGATGTAGGAATTTAATCATTCGGAAGGCGGTTGAAAGCCTGTCCGGATGGAAACGGTTTAGGGCGTTGAGCGGGCCTTGAGAGGCGTGCGGCGTCCTGGGAGCATCCAGATGAGAAACCATACGCTTTCGGGGCAGGCTGCCTTCCAGCCGAGCCATATGCCGGATATTGCCAATGCGCTGGCCGATGCATCCGGCCTGCGCATTGAGATCGACCGCCGTCGCGGCCGTGGCGCCGGGCTGAACCCGGATGGACGCTTCGAGACCCTGCAGCACGAGGTTTTCGACGATGGCTGGCAGACTCTCGAGGACATGCCGGAATTCCGCACCGAGGTGCAGGTGGAAAAGCCGCGCAGCATCATCACACGCAATGAATCGCCCGACATTCCCTTCGACCGCTCCATCAATCCCTATCGCGGCTGCGAACATGGCTGCATCTATTGCTTTGCGCGCCCAACGCACAGCTATATGGGGCTTTCGGCCGGGCTGGATTTCGAGGCCAAGCTTTTCGCCAAGCCGGATGCGGCGAAGCTGCTGGAACGGGAACTGGCAAAGCCGGGCTACAAGCCGCGGGTGATCGCCATCGGCACCAATACCGACCCCTATCAACCGATCGAGCGCGAATGGCGCATCATGCGGCAGATACTGGAAGTGCTGGCCAAAGCCGATCATCCCGTCGCCATCGTCACCAAATCGGCGCTGATCAAGCGGGATATCGATATTCTGGCGCCCATGGCCAAAAAGGGGCTAGCCAAGGTCGGTATTTCCGTCACCACGCTGGACCGGAAGCTTGCACGCAACATGGAACCGCGCGCCGCCACGCCCGAGAAGCGGCTGGAAGCCGTCAAGGCGCTGACCGAGGCCGGCATTCCCGTGGCCGTTATGATTGCGCCGGTCATCCCGGCGCTTAACGATCATGAGATCGAGCGTATTCTCGAGGCCGGCAAGGCCGCCGGCGCCACCGAAGCGTCCTACGTGCTGCTGCGCCTGCCGCTGGAGGTGAGCCCGCTGTTCCGCGACTGGCTGCTGCGCAACTATCCAGACCGCTACCGTCATGTCATGTCGCTGGTGCGCTCCATGCGCGACGGCAAGGATTACGACGCGGAATTCGGAAAACGCATGAAGGGCGCCGGCCCCTATGCCTGGCAGATCGGCAGGCGTTTCGAGATGGCGACAAAAAGGCTCGGCCTCATCCGCCGCGGCATCCATCTGCGCGACGATCTCTTCGTGCCGCCGGGCGGTGCAGGCGTGCAATTGTCGCTGCTTTGAAAGACCGAGGCTGAAAACAACTCCGCCTGATCGAAGCACCATACGGAACGTGCGGCGATATCAGGCAGAACATGACAGGAAGCGGCGGCCTCTTTTTTAGACTGGCCACGCTCCCACGACATGCCCGGTGGGTTTTCCCTGGCCCGCCGGACATCGCTCCCGGAACCGCCGCCTCGCGTGCGATCGTTTTTCCTCCGCCGCCCCGTTGGAGGATCAAAGGTCATGATGACCTTCGGGGCACGGCGAGCCACGCCCCTTGACCCCGGCTCACCGCGCCCGTCATCGCCCGCTTCCGGGGGCTTGCAGGAGATCGGGTGTGTGTGCCAGTTTCGCCGCATGAAACGCACGGCCACACCCGATTCTCCTGCTCTTTTTGATATTGCCGATACCGGTCCGGATTTTTCCTTCGAACTGGAAGCGAAAAAGAAGGGCCTCTGGCCCGTGGCCGGCACGGATGAGGCAGGACGGGGACCTCTGGCCGGACCGGTGGTTGCGGCCGCCGTCATTCTCGATCCGGACAATATTCCTGAGGGGATGGACGATTCCAAGAAGCTGACGAAGCAGAAGCGGGAAAGCCTGTTCGTACAGATCATGGAAACCTCGATCGTATCCGTCGCCTCTTCCGGCCCCGGCCTGATCGACAGCATGAATATCCTGCGCGCCAGCCTCGACGCCATGCGCCGCGCCGTGCTCGGTCTCGAAATCTTCCCTGCCCTCGTTTTGGCCGACGGCCGCGACCGCCCGCCCGGCATCGCCTGCGAGGCCAAAGCCGTCATCAAGGGCGATTCCCGCTCCCTCTCCATCGCCGCCGCCTCGATCATCGCCAAAGTGACCCGCGACCGGATGATGGAACGCGCGGGTGTGGTGCACACATCCTACGGCTTTGAAGGCCATGCTGGTTACGGCACTCCAGCCCACCTGCGCGCCATCGAAAGCCACGGGCCTTGCCCGCTGCACCGGATGAGCTTCAGGCCGCTGAAGCGGGATTGATGACAAATAATGGAGTTCCAGCCAGAACCTCCGCTATCGACCCGATCTGGACATCGACGAGCAACTATGTGCACCGTAAATCATGTCCCTGACGCAAGACCTCGAGAAAATTCTGGAAACTGTCCTGCCAACCGATCCCAGTTTTCGGCGGATCGAACAGGCGACGATAGACAGCTGCATTTGTGACACTCGACGATACGCTTTGGAGGGCTCCAAAGAGGCCTTTCTGTTCTCCGCGATGCGCCTGCTCGCACTTCCCGACAACGGACACACACGGATGATCCCGAACGATTCCATCTCGGTGCTCCCGCTGAGGTTTGTCAGCCTCGGAACGGTGGTGCAGTTAACTGACACGGCACTGGAAACGACTGCGCCAAGAGGAGAGCTGATAGCAGTCAACGGCAGACCTTTGGGCCATATTGAAGCCGCCGCAGAGAAATTTCTGGCGGGAACGCGCCAGAGGAAGCGGGTCATCGGACCGATTCTTCTGGCATGGCCGTATGCGTTGGCCCATCTCGGTTTTTCTTCAAAAGAGAATACGACCGAATATCGCGTGAAAGACGAGAATGGGCGAATAACCGATTTGAAAGTGGAGAACGGGCATACGGTTCCTGCATCGATGCTCTACCCGAGAAACGAGCATGGCAAGGCTGATCCGGCCTGGAAGCCCGAGAGATTTGTGGAGATCAAGGACTGGCAGGGGCTTGGGCTTTCAATATCATTGCCAAGTTTCTTCGATCCAGGCGAAACTGCGCTGCCGAAGGCCATCTCTGGTGCAGCGGAGCATGTAAGCACCTGCCCGAACAAAAAACTCTTGATTGACGTTCGCGGAAACACGGGTGGCGACTTCCTTCAAACGATGCCCTTGATCGACGCCATCTCTGAAAACGCAGGCGGGCAGGTTGCTGTGCTTGTCGACAAATTCACGTTTTCCGCAGCGATAGTGTTCGTAGCCATCCTCAAACATCGTTTGGGACGTAGGCTCAAACTTATCGGGGAAGAAATGGGCGACGGGTTGAGGTTTTTTGCCGAGGGAGGGTTGCTGGATTTGCCGATCAGCGGAGCGGTCGTTCGATACTCATCGGCCTTTCACGACTGGGAGAACGGAACCAGCGACGAGACCACACCGGTTGAGATCGCGCAGCAACTGGTCCCGCTAGGAAAACTGAATTTGGATTGGGAATGGATCGTAAGGTCTACTGCTGAGAATGCACAAGGCGCGTTCTATCAACAAGTTCTAAAGAGTCTGAACGATTAGACGAACGGCGGCTAAGCCCACACTGTTGACGGTCGACCCTTGGAAAATGCTGCGCCAGGCATGGAATGGCCGCCTTCGCTTTCGGCGCCGCGGCAATCAGGCGATGCACACTTCATCCGTCCGCTTCTGGCGCAAAGCGGAAACGCAATCCGACATTCAGCATCAAAAACACTAGAGCCGATCACCGCCACCTCCGAGGGAGGCCTGCTGGAGCGCATGCCGCATTTCCATAGCGCAGGCGGCACCATATCCCGAACCAGCTTTTCCACCTCAAACGAAAAACCCCTCACGGCTTGCGCCGGAGGGGTTTTGAACAATACCGAGATAAATCTCAGTTCAGCTTCGACTTCACTTCGCCGATCGTGGCGGTGAAAAGCTTGGCCTTTGCGGCGGCGGTGGTCTTTTCGGCAATGAGCTTCTCGGAAGCGGCAATGGCGATATCCACGGCGGCGGCGCGGACGGCGCCGATGGCGTCGTCTTCGGCCTGCTTGATCTTCTGCTCCGAAAGGGCCGTGCGGCGGGCGACGAATTCTTCCGTCTTCTGCTTGGCTTCTTCCGTCAGGGCTGCGGCTTCGCGCTCGGCGGCGGCAACGATACCTGCGGCTTCGGCTTCTGCTTCCTTACGCTTGCGCTGATATTCGGCCAGCAGGTGCTGGGCCTCTTCGCGCAGGCGCTTGGCTTCGGCCAGCTCGTCCTGAATGTTCTGGGCGCGCTCGTCCAGAGACTTGGCGAGCATGCCGGGAACCTTGAGATAGGCGACCAGAACGAAGAAGAGGACGAGACCGACGAGAGCGAAAAATGATGCATCAAATGCCATATCAGGCTCCCTTCACGTTCGAAGCGGCGGCAATCGCTGCCTTCACATCCGTGTCCTTGACCTTGGCGCCGACCAGCTGGTCGACGATGGCGGTCGCGGTTTCTTCGGCGATTGCGCCGACATCGGCGAATGCCTGTTCCTTGATGCCGGCAATGCGCTTTTCGGCGGCGGCGAGCTTTTCAGCAAGACCGGCTTCGATAGCGGCGCGGTCGGCATCGGCCTTCGCCTTTGCGGCGTCACGGGCCGCAGCGCCGATGGAACCTGCCTTGGCGCGGGCTGCCGCGAGTTCTTTTTCATAGGTTTCGACGGCAGCGTCGGCTTCGCTTTTCAGCCGTGCCGCTTCATCGAGATCCTGTGCAATGCGTCCGTGGCGGTTTTCGAGAATGCCGCCGACGCGCGGAACGATGACCTTCTGCATGAGCAGGTAGAAAAGGCCGAACGTGATCGCCAGCCAGAGAACCTGCGATGCATAAGTAGACTGATCGAACGGCGGGAATACGCCGGAAGCGCCGTGTTCGGCGCCGTGCGCCACACCGGTTTCCGTGTGCGTGGCTTCCGGTTGCGGCTGGCCGACAGCCGGAGTTTCCGTATGCGTTTCACCTACGGTCGGTGCTGACTGGGCATAAGCCTCGGTCACGAACATGCTCACCTCCAGGGGTACTGCAAATGCGAAAGATCACGGCACGCCATTTGCGGGCCGTGATCCAGACCTGATGCCGATATTAAACAGCGAACAGGAGAAGGAGAGCAACGAGCAGCGAGAAGATGCCCAGAGCTTCCGTAACGGCGAAGCCGAATACCAGACGGCCGAACTGGCTGTCGGCAGCAGAGGGGTTGCGCAGTGCGCCGGACAGGTAATCACCGAAGATACGGCCGAGTGCGAGGGACGTACCAGCCATGCCGAGGCATGCGAGACCTGCGCCGATGTACTTTGCTGCTTCCGCTTCCATGTGAGACTCCTTGAGATATTGGTTGTTGCGGCTGTTTTTGACGCCCGTTGCCGGGGCCAGCGACTTTACTTCTCAGTGACCACCATGCACGGCGTCGTTCAGGTACATGCAAGTCAGTACCGCGAAGACATAAGCCTGCAGGAAGGCAACGAGAAATTCGAGAGCGGTCATGGCGACCGTCATGATGAGAGGCAGGACAGCACCGCCGACACCGAGCGCGCCGAGCGCGCTCATGGAGGCGACGAAGCCTGCGAAAACCTTGAGAGTGATGTGGCCGGCCAGCATGTTCGCGAAGAGACGAACCGAAAGGCTGATCGGGCGCGACAGGAACGAGATCATTTCAATCGACGCCACAAGCGGCAAAAGCGCCTTGGGCACGCCCGAGGGGGCGAAGATGCCGAAGAAATGCAGGCCATGCTTCCAGAAACCGTAAACCAGGACCGTGCCGATGACGAGGCAGGCGAGCGCGAAGGTGACGATGATCTGGCTGGTGACCGTGAAGAAATACGGGAACATGCCGAGAAGGTTGGCCGTCAGCACGAACATGAACAGCGAGAATACGAAGGGGAAGAACACCATGCCCTTTTTGCCGGCGCCTTCGCGCAGCATGGAGGCGATGAACTCGTAGGACATTTCAGCAACGGACTGCATGCGGGTCGGGATCAGACCGCGGTTCGACGTTGCGAAATAAAGGAAACCCGAAGCAGCAGCCACGGTCGCGACCATGAAGAGCGACGCATTGGTGAAGGAAAAATCGACGCCGCCAATTTCGATCGGAATGATCGGCTGCACCAAGAACTGATGGGTCGGATCGTTTGCCACCGGCTGCCCTCTTTACCTGTCGCCGCACATTGCGGCATCTCAAATGTAAGGAAAAACAGCCCTAGAGGCCGCGTTTTCCACCCTCGTCTCGTCTGTCCGCCTTCTCCAGCAGCGGCGGCTTGGCCACCGCGCCGGTCGAGCGCAACACATTCAATACGCCTGCGCAGAAACCGAGAAGAAGAAGAACGATCATCCCCCACGGCGACGTGCCGGCAAAATAGTCCAGAAGATAACCCAGCATAGCGCCGACCACGATGGCCGAAATGAACTCCGATGAGAGCTTAACCGCCATCGCAAAGCCCTTCCGGCTTTCCGCAGCGTTGGTCTCCGCCCTCACTTCCGCCTCATCCTCCGCCTTCACCTTGGCCAACTCGTCAGCAAGGCGCTTGCGGCGCTCGTCCAGACTATCGTCACGGTTGCCAGTCATCTTAAAATCCCACCCATTTTCTCCGTTCCAGCCATGCCAGAACCCTTTGGAGTTGTAAACGGTGACGGATTAAGCCTGTTCCAGCCCGCTCTGAAGTCGCGCGCAACATAGTTTTAGGGGCTTCTCTAGTCAAGGCACTGGCGACGGTTGTTGCAGCACAAATTAATCACGCAAAAACAACAGCTTGACCTCAAATCGCTGTTTGACCGCGATGTTTCGCAAAGGAATCGGCATTTTTGACACGCAAAATGCGACAAATCGGCGGTGGTATCAGCTCCAGCCGCCACCATAGGTACGGTAAAAGACGTGCAATCCGATTCTGCCGACCTTCTTCATCGTGCGGCCCCAGGCGGGACGCACATAAACGGCGTGATAATGGGTTGCCGAACCCACTTCCTTCATCCAGATTTTGCCGGCGGTGGTGGCCATGGCCACTTCGCGCGCCATTTTCCAGTGGCGTTCGGAATTCACGCGGTCCTTGATATTGTCGCAGGCGAAGGAAAACTGGCAGCGGTTACGCCAGTCCTTGTTCTGATAGACGACGCCGCAGATGGTTTTCGGATAGGCGGGATTGCGCACGCGATTGAGAATGACCTGCGCCACCGCCGCCTGCCCCTTCACCGATTCTCCGCGCGCCTCGAAATAGATGCCGGAGGCAAGGCATTGCTGTTCGGCTGCGGAAAACACGGTGGCGGGCAGCGGGGTGGCTGCCCAGGCGTGGTCGTCCTCGGCGATCTGCGGCACGAAACGGCCAGCCTCGGGCTTTTTGAGAATGGCGTCGAAGGGCGACTCGCGGGCGAAATCCGGTTCGGCCGGCGCATAGGCCGTGGCGAGAATATCCGGCGTGCGATTGGTGATGAGTTCGGCCAGCATCGGCGAGACGCTTCTGTCCGCCTTCTTTTCCTCACGGCGGAAATAGAAGGAGGCGAGTTCCACGTCCTTGCCGCGCTTCGGCTTGACGAAAGCGGTGCGGTCCTTGCGCTTCAGCGGCTCGATATCCAGCATGCTGGTGCGCTGCAGGACGGAACCGGCGGTGAAGGCCTTGGGCGGCTGCATGATTTCGGTGGCGACGATGCGACCCTTCTTCGCGGCGCGGTTGACGCGCTCGCTGTCGGGCGTCGTTGCCTCACCCTTCTTGTTGGTGACGAAGGCGACCTTGCTGCCATTGGGCAGGGTCATGCCGCCGCCGTGCAGCGCCGCCTCCCCTGCCGCATCGTTAAAGGTAAGCGAGGCATTGTGCACCGAGCCCGCCGGAGAGGCCGTCAGCACCATGCGCCATTGCTCGCCGCCCTTGTCCAGACCAGCCAGAAGCGAGGCCAGATCCGCGCGCGCAGCGAGGGAGGGAAAAACGAGCCAGGCGGCAAGGCCGAAGACGACGGGCGAGGTCCATTTTGACGCCCACCCCTGAAGGGACACGGGGGACCGACGACGCATTACTCTTTTCGAACGCAAAACCAGCACTCCGAACACCGACAACCATATTTGCTACAGGTGTTCGAGAATCTCTTATTAACCTTGATGCTTGGTTAACGCCGCGCGTGGACGCGGCTTCACGTTAATGTGTAACCATCTTCTAATGCGCGTGGCGTGGCGTCGAGTTCGCTTGTGCCGATCATAACTGTCCCGCAGGGCATCTCCACATCCGTCATTCCGGCCTCGAGCCGGAATCCAGCCGACGCGCGTCGGCGCGGCGTAAAGACTCCTTTCAGCCCAACGACTTGGGCTGGCTGGATACCGGCTCAAGGCCGGTATGACGGAAAGAAGGAGACCGCCCAGCTACATTGAGGGCATGCCCACTTCATCAGACGACGACGTGCGAACCCAGTTCCACCACGCGGTTGGCCGGCAGACGGAAATAATCGGACGGATCGGCGGCGGTTTCGGCGAGCGCGATGAACAGGCGGTTCTGCCAGCCCGGCATGCCAGATTTCGGGTCCGGCACCAGCTTGCGGCGGCCGAGATAAAACGAGGTCGACATGATGTCGAATTTGTAGCCGGTGCGCCGAAGATACCCCAGCGCCTGGGTGACATTCTGGGTTTCCATGAAGCCGAAATGCAGTTCGACCACGGCGAAACGGTCGCTCAGTTTTGTCAGCGTATATCGTTCGGCAGGATGAACGCGGGGCTGGTCTTCAGTGCGGATCGTCAGGATGACGTTCTTGTCGTGCAGCACGTGGTTATGCTTGAGATTGTGCAACAGTGCGGCCGGCGCCGTCTCGGGATCGCCGGTGAGGAAGATGGCGGTGCCGGGCACGCGCACCGGCGCATGCGGGCTTTCCTTTTCCACAGAGGCGACGAAGGCCTTCAACGGCACATCGGTGCGGCGGGTCTTGGCGAAGAGGATTCTCGAACCGCGCTGCCAGGTGGTCATGATGACGGTGAAGGCAATTGCCAGCAGCACCGGCACATAACCGCCGTCGTGAATCTTCAAGAGGTTCGCGCCGAGGAAGATCAGCTCCAGCGCCAGAAGCGGAGCCAGCACGGCAATGGCCAGCCAGACCGACCATTGCCAGCGCTTGCGCACGAATTCGAAGAACATCAGGCTGGTGACGACCATCGCGCCGGTGACGGAAATACCATAAGCGGTGGCCAGCGCATCCGAACTCTTGAAGGTGAGCACCAGCGCCACAACGCCGAACAGCAGGATGGTGTTGACGGCCGGCAGGTAAATCTGCCCGGTATTGGTTTCCGAGGTGAAGAGGATTTCCATGCGCGGCAGGTAGCCGAGATGGATCGCCTGACGCACGAGCGAAAACGCACCTGTTATGACCGCCTGGCTGGCGATGATGGTGGCGGCAGTCGCCAGAATGACGGCCGGCAGGATCGCCCATTGCGGGAACATCAGGTAGAAGGGATTGGACATCGCCGCCGGGTCTTTCAGCACCAGCGCGCCCTGCCCGAGATAATTCAGCGTCAATGCCGGGAAAACCAGACAGAACCACGCCCACTGGATGGGACGGCGGCCGAAATGGCCGAGATCGGCGTAAAGCGCTTCCGCCCCGGTAATCGTCAGGAAAACCGCGCCAAGCACAACGATGCCGTAGAAGCCTTCACTGGCCAGAAACTCCACCGCATGCCACGGGTTGAAGGCGAAGAGGATGCTGAAATCATCGGCAATATGAAGGAGACCGGCCAGACCCATGACGATGAACCAGACGGCAGTGATCGGTCCGAAGAATTTCGCCACCGTGCCCGTGCCGTGGGACTGGATGGCAAAAAGGCCGATGAGAATGCCGACTGAGATCGGGATGATGAAGGCGTCCATTTCCGGCGTGACGAGCTTCAGGCCCTCCACCGCCGAAAGCACCGATAGCGCCGGGGTGATCATGGCGTCGCCCAGAAACAGCGCCGCGCCGATGAGGCCGAGTACGATGAGAACGCCGCGATGGGTGCCCGCCGTTTTCATCAGCAGCGCCAGCAGCGACAGCGTGCCGCCCTCGCCGTCATTGTCGGCGCGCAGCAGCAG
Organism: Agrobacterium sp. YIC 4121; assembly: GCF_002008205.1. Classification (NCBI taxonomy): domain Bacteria; kingdom Pseudomonadati; phylum Pseudomonadota; class Alphaproteobacteria; order Hyphomicrobiales; family Rhizobiaceae; genus Agrobacterium; species Agrobacterium sp. YIC 4121. The sequence goes on from NZ_MRDI01000001.1 coordinate 184,554, forward strand.
GGTAATGTACTTGAAGGTGACGATGATGGTCAAAGACCAGATCATCAGCGATGTGAGGCCGATGACTTCTTCCTGCGTCACGCCGTCATAGGCGATGGGCCGCAGCGCCTCGCGGAAGGCGTAGAGCGGGCTGGTGCCGATATCGCCATAAACGACGCCGATGGAACCAAGGATTGCGGCGTAAAGCCCCTTGTTCTTGTGCTCGTCATCCGCATCCGGTTTCTCGGCAACATCCTTGTCAGCGATCTGGGACATGATGATCCTGGCTCCTCAGAGCCAGCCCTTCCAACGAAAAAAGAGAAACGGGATGATGGCGGACATCAGCATGACGATGAGCGCGAGTGGGTAACCGAATGTCCAGTTCAACTCCGGCATGAGCTGAAAGTTCATTCCATAAACAGAGGCCACCAGCGTCGGCGGCAGGAACACCACCGAAGCGATGGAGAAAATCTTGATGATGCTGTTCTGCTCGATGTTGATGATACCAAGCGAGGCGTCCAGCAGGAAGGTCAGATTGCCGGAAACGAAGGAGGCATGTTCGTTCAGCGACTGAATATCGCGGCCGATCGACTTGCCCTGCTCCCGCGCACCCTTGTCTTCGCGCACCTGATCGCTGGTGGACAGAAAGGTCTGCAGGCGCGCCAGAGATGCGAGGCTCACGCGGACCTTCGATATCAGCCGGTGATAGGCGGCGATGTTGCCGAGGCGGTCTTCGAGATAGCGCGGCGCCTTGCGTTTGGAACGAGCTTGGCTGCCGAGAATGTCGGCAGCGAGATTGTCGATGCCGGCGACCGAGTTTTCGAGAATTTCAGCCGTGCGGTCGACGATCGTTTCGAGCAGCTTCAAAAGCAGCGCCGTGCCGCTGCGCATTTCGTGCGGCGCGCGGGTAATGGCGGCAATGAAAAGGTGGAACGATTTCGGCTCGGCATAACGGATTGTCACCAGACGCTTGCCAACCAGAACGAAGGCGACGTCGGTGAGACGGGGATCATCCGAATCCGCCTTCCATACCAGAGACGCGGTCATGAAGACATTGGCGTCTTCCATATAGAGACGACTGGAAGGCTCGATATCCTTCAGGTCTTCGCGCGTCGGCAGTTCCACGCCCAGCAGCTTTTCCACATGCTGCTCTTCCGCCCTGTCCGGATTGACGAGATCGATCCAGACGATGTCGTCGGGAATCTGTCCGGAGCCGTCGTTAGACGACAGGCTGATCGCCTCGCAATTGGCGCGATAGGCTTTTATCAATCCGTTTCTCCGCTCCACATTGCAGGCTTCAGCCGCAATGCTGCTTAACATATCCTGTTTGCGCTCGGCAAACCCTTGGACGACACTTCAGGGAACGCCGGAACGAGCGGGATTTTCACAATCTCGCTAGCCCGATGGACCAAGAGCCAAACGGCGCAGGCGTATGCGCCCAAAGCGAGATGCAATCAAGCAATATTTTTTCTCGACAGCATTGCAGGCGAAGCATTTCTGCAGCTCAAATCCGGAAAGCCTGCCCGATACTGGCGATTAGTCTTCTGTTTTCAAAGGATTATTCAAAGCGGGCAGACACCTGCCCGATTTTGTGTCCGTGATTGCCGCGCTATTCGAAAACGATCTTCGGCGCCGCTTTTCTCTCGCCCGCACCGATGCGCGCCCAGACTTTTTCGGCAATATCGCGATAGATCGCGGCCTGCGGGCCATTGGGCTCGGCGGCGACGACCGGCGTTCCAGCGTCCGACATTTCGCGGATGGAGATGGTGAGCGGAACTTCGCCGAGGAAGGGCACGCCGATCCTTTCAGCCTCCGCCTTCGCGCCGCCATGGCCGAAAATATCGTAGCGCGCGCCGGTATCGGGCGCGATGAAATAGCTCATGTTCTCGATGACGCCCAGGAGCGGAACCTCCACCTTGCGGAACATGGTGATGCCCTTGCGTGCGTCGATCAGCGCCAGATCCTGCGGCGTGGAAACGATGACGGCGCCGGCGAGCGGCACCTGCTGCGCGATGGTCAGCTGCGCATCGCCAGTGCCGGGCGGCATGTCCAGCACCAGCACATCCAGTTCGCCCCAGGCCACTTCGCGCAGCATCTGCATCAGGGCGGACTGCACCATCGGCCCGCGCCAGATCATCGCGGCTTCCTCATCCACCAGAAAGCCCATGGACATGACCTTCAGCCCATAATTTTCCATGGGAAGAATGATGCGGTCTTCCTGCTGCTGCGGGCGGCCGGAAATTTTCAGCAGTCGCGGCAGCGAAGGGCCATAAATATCGGCATCGAGCATACCGACCTTGAGGCCGAGGGCCTGAAGACCGAGCGCCAGATTGACCGCGGTCGTCGACTTGCCCACCCCGCCCTTGCCCGAGGCGACGGCGATGATGGCCCGCACACCCGGAACGCCGACCTTCGAGGAGCCGGGCTGTTGGGCCGGCCGGCCGGTTGCGGCGGCGGGGCGCGCGGGTGCGGGTTGCTGCTGGCCAGGCTTGCGGTCGGCCGTCAGCGCCACGACCGCGCCGACGATACCTTCCACGCTTTTGGCCGCCTGTTCGGCGGCAAGCCGCAGCGGCTCCATCTCCGCAGCCTTGTCGGCCGGGACAGTGATCGAGAAATAGGCCTTCGCATCGGCGATGAAGATTTCCGAGACCATGCCGAGTGCGACGATGCTCTTGCCGCTGCCGGGATAAATTACCGCTTCCAGCGCCTTTTCCACCTGGCTCTTGCTGACCTCTGCCATATTCCTGCTCCGCTTCATCATCCGACCGGTATTGCGTGCCATCCATAGAGAAGCCGGAGCGCTTCGCCAATGCCAAAGCGCGACAGTCCGGCATTCGCGACGATTTAACGCTGCGGTTTCAGATTTCGTCGTCCATCGCCAGCGTTTCCGGATCGAAAACATGGCCGTCGAAAAAACAGTCGGGGCCGAGCACCAGACCCGTTCGCGATGCGCCGACGTGAACAGGCTCGCGCAGCGTGCCCTCGAGCTTCAGATTAGCACCCGGCACCGGCACGAAAAGCGGCTTCATCGCCTTGCGGAAAATATCCGGCCGGTAGGCGTTGCGGGCCGCCTCCACCACGGCGGGATCGAACCGGTAATCGGCGGAAACCTCGCCCCAGCGCAACATCTGGCTGAAGAACCACAGGGCTTGGCTCTGCCATGGAAAATTGGCGGCCTTGGCGCTGGTCACGAAAAACTCCTGAAAACGCTGCATGTCCCGCTGCGAGGTTGAAATATAGCCCGTCAGCGCCGGCAGCAGGAATTCGCCGTTCTCATCCATATATTGAGGGGCGGCGAGGATGCCGGCCAGTTCCTCGATATTGGCGGCATTGGCGCACCATTCGCCGGCACGGTAAAGGGCACGCAGCAGCCCTTCCAGAAGGGCGGGATTGTCCTCCACCCAGCGCTTCTTCGCAGCCAGTATCTTTTCCGGCGCATTATGCCAGATCAACGCCCCGGTGGTGACGATCCGGCCCGCGCCGCCGAGCACCACGGCGCTGCCCGCGGGTTCGGCGGTACAGAGCGCATCGACCTCGCCGCTTTCCAGGAGCGCCGGCATCGCCTTCGGCAGGGCCTCGACGATTTCCATATCCCGGCCGAGCAGCACGCCGCAGCTTCCGAGCAGGTAACGCAGCGCATAAAACGGCGTGGAGACGATATCCTCGACCGCAAAGACCGGCGGATTTTTCCCCGCCGCCCGGCGCGCGGCGCAGACACGGGCCATGGCGCGTCCAAAAGTCGCCGGGTCCGGCAGCTTCAGCCCTTCGCGGTAGAGCTCGTCATAAAATCCGTGGGAAACGGTCGTTGCGGATCCACCGAGCGAAAGCGTGAAAACGCCGACAATATCGGCCGGCAGGTCATCGAGGCCGACAGCGGAGCCGACGGGAACCGGAGCGGGCAGATGCGCGACGTGAACGCCATCCTCGCCAAGCGCCGCAAGCACGGCGCGGGCGGACTGTTTTCGGAAAAGTTCGAGTTCTATGCCTTCATCGGCAGCAAAGCCTTTTTCGGCAGCGGCTATCAGCACGGCGCAATCGATAGTCGGAGAAAATCCTGCTTTTACCTTATGCCGTTCCGGCAAACGATTTCTCCTTTCCGGTGATTCGAAAAGAGGATCGCCCAGGAAGCGGTTTATCACAATGATAAAATTAAGATTTCGCTATTTTATCAGGCCGACCCGCAGCGCTTTTGCGACGGCCTGGGTGCGGTTGACCGTGTCGAGTTTTTTCGTCGCACGGTTCAGGTAATGATTGATGGTATGTTCCGACAGCATCATGATTTCAGCGATTTCGGCGCTGGTCTTGCCGGCGGCGGTCCAGTTCAGGCAGTCAATCTCCCGCTCGCTCAAGGTTTCGGGAACCCTGAGATCGAGGCGGCGGATTTCAGACAGCCGGGCAAAGACATGGCTGGAAATGTAAAAAAGCTCCGCAAGCCGGCTGGCGGGCACAGCCGTCTTGTTGCCGGAAAAGGATACCGCGCCCCGTCGCATGGTGATGTCGTGAACGGGGAACCAGACCGAATTGATCATTTCGAACCGTTCGAAAAGGTTGATTACGGTTTTCCTGGCGATTTCTCCGTCGCCCCTGACCAGAAAATCCATGGAGACGGAAAAGGGCACGGTCGATTTTTTCAACTGCGCCATCACCCGGCTGGTCTGGAGCATGCCCTCTTCATCGTAACGCTGCAGAAGCTCGGCCGGCCAGCTGGTGATGATCGTATATTGCGACAGTTCGCTCGCCACTTCCGAAGACAGGTCGAGTACCATGAAAGCCTTGAATTCCCAGGCCTCCGTCAGCCGTTTCAAAAACCGGAATATATCGAACTGCGTGTTGAGATCGGCGATCTCGCGAACGCAATCAACACCAATCGACTGAACGGCGGCCGTCTCTGTTTTCTGCATCAAAGCTGTTCTTCGAGAATGAGAAAATGCCGCCGCAAAGGCCCGCCCTTGCCCGGAAATCGTTGCGGATGTTACTCAGCAAAACGATTCATGCAAACAAAAGTTGAAAACTTAATTCATAATAGTCGAAAATAATGTCGAACGCATAAGAATGGGTGCATGGCCGGCGGTTCCGGACGGGCAAATCCAGGGACTGCGCGCCCTGTTTTCTTCAACCATCCGCAACCGGGGATAATCTGCAGGCTAGATCGTCGGAAATCCTGTCGGCGGTCTCGCGCACCAGGGGGGCCCATTTGCGAAGCTGCTCCACATCCACGCGATAGGCCGGACCGGTGACGGAAATCGCCGCGCGAAAATTGCGGCCGGGCGCCCGGACGGGTGCTGCGACGCAGTGAATTCCGATCTCGTGCTCCTGAAGGTCGAACCCGTAGCCGTTGTCGCGAATGGTCGCCACCTCCGCCATCAGCGCTTCCGGCGTCGTGAGCGTGCTTTCCGTGAAGCGATGAAAATCCAGCTCCGTGGCCAGCTGCGCCAGATCGTCGGCGGAGAGCAGCGACAGCGCCGCCTTGCCCACCCCGGTGCAATAGGCTGGCGAGGTTTTGCCGACCTGCGAATGCATGCGCAATGTATGCTGCCCCTCCATCTTGTCGAGATAGGTGACCTGCCTGCCGTTCAGCACGGCGAGATGCACCGACTCCTGGGTCACCTCCTGCAACGCCGCCAGATGGGGAGCCGCGACGCTGCGCAGGTCGTTGCCGCTCCAGGCTTTCGCGGCCAGTTGCAGCAACCTCAGCCCCACGGCATAGGTCTGATCGGCAGCGTGATCGACAAGGCCTTCGGCAACGAGATGGGCGAGCTGGCGGTGAACCGTGCCGCGCGGCTGGCCGCAGGCTTCGACCACATCGGTAAAGCGCATCGGTTTTTCAGCAAAGGCGATCAGCTCCAGCAACGAGACGGCCTTGCCGAGCGTGCCCGTCTCAACTCCGGCTTTCCGTTGCATCACCGTAACCGCATCAGGCTTCTGCCGATTGGGCTTTTTATTATCGGGCATGGCAACATCCACCATCATCTGCCTTGACATAAGCGTGACGCCAAGAGAATAATTCCATTTAGTAAAATATAGTTCCAAATAATGGAACAATCAAGCCTTTCATGGACGAGATGATGCCGATGACGCAAGCCCAATTTCCGGACCTCAAGGATGCGGGCGTGCTCGTCACCGGCGGCGGTTCCGGCATCGGGGCATCGCTGGTGGAAGCCTTTGCGATGCAGGGCGCGAAGGTTTCGTTCATCGATATCGCCGAAGAGCCGAGCCTGGCGCTCGTCAAGCGGCTTGCGACAACGACGAAGCATCCCGTCCACTTCTTCAAAACCGACCTTCGCGATATTGCGGCGATCGGACAGACGGTGGAGGCCGCGGCCTCCGCCACCGGCGGCATCAAGGTGCTAGTCAACAACGCCGCCTGGGACGACCGCCACGACATAGACACAGTGACGGAGGCCTATTGGGACGCCAATCAAGCAGTCAATCTCAAGCAGATGTTCTTCACGGTTCAGGCAGCCCTGCCCTATCTGCGGCAGTCGAAGGACGCCTCCATCGTCAATTTCTCGTCCATCTCGTTTCTGCTCAACATGGGCGAGTTGCCCTCCTATGCGGCGGCCAAGGCCGGCATTATCGGGCTGACGAAAAGCCTCGCCGGCCGGCTGGGCCCGGAAAACATCCGCGTTAACACGCTGCTGCCCGGCATGATCGTGACGGAGCGGCAGAAGGAACTTTGGCTGACGGATGAGGGCATTGCCGCCACCACCGCGCGGCAATGTCTGAAACGCACGCTCGTCGCCGCCGATCTGGCGGGCCCGTGCCTGTTTCTCGCATCATCGGCATCGAGCGCCATCACGGCGCAATCCATAATCGTAGACGGAGGCCTCCTATAATGTCTGAACCCGCTTTCATCGCCGTCGACTGGGGCACGACCAGTTTCCGGCTCTGGCTCATGAGCCGATCGGGCGCGGTGCTGGCGGAGCGCAGAAGCACGGAAGGCATGACCACCGCCATGCGGACCGGTTTTGCCGATGTGCTGCAATCGCATCTCGACGCCATCGGCGCGCCGGAAGGTTCGCCGGTTCTCGTCTGCGGCATGGCAGGCGCGCGGCAGGGCTGGGTCGAGGCGGGTTATATCGATGTGCCGGCATCGCTTTCGGCGGTTCTCGATGGCGCGGTTCGCGTGCCGGGCCAGGCGCGGGATGTGCGCATTCTGCCGGGGCTGGCGCAGCGGGATAAAAACGCGCCCGACGTGATGCGCGGCGAGGAAACGCAATTGCTCGGCGCTCTCGCCTCCTCGGACGCCGGTGAGAAACTTGTCTGCATGCCCGGCACCCATTCCAAATGGGTGACCGTGAAGGATGGCGGCGTGACCGGCTTCGCCACGTTCATGACCGGCGAACTCTTCGAAGTCGTCTCGAAACAGACCATCCTTTCCCATGCGGTGGCCGAGGCCGAAGCCTTTACCGGCGAGCATGCGGCTTTCACGGCGGCGGTGCGCGACATCTATGCCAATCCGCAGCTTGCGACCAATCGCTTTTTCACCCTTCGCTCCGGCCAATTGCTGCACGGCCTCACCGCCACCGACGCCAAGGCCAAGCTCTCCGGCATCATGATCGGGCTGGAAATCGCCGGCGCGCATTCCACCGCCCGGCGCGAGACACCGGTGGTGCTGATCGGTTCCGGTGCGCTCGGCGCCCTTTACGAAGGCGCCTTCACCGCCCTTGATATTCATTATACGGTCATCGATGCAGACGAGGCCGTGCGGCGCGGATTGCTGGCCGCTGCAAATGCCATCTGGCCATAAGAAGAGAAAGATCGACCATGCGTATTCCCTTCCCTTCCATCAAATATCCGCTGATCGCCATCCTGCGCGGTCTGAAACCCGAGGAAACCGAAGGCGTCGTCGGCGCGCTGATCGAAACCGGCTTCCGGGCCATTGAAATCCCGCTCAATTCGCCCGATCCGTTCCGCTCCATCGAGATCGCCGCGAAGATGGCGCCCGCCGATTGCCTGATCGGCGCGGGCACCGTGCTCAGCGTGGAAGACGTGGCCTCGCTGGATGCGGCCGGCGGCAAGCTGATGGTGAGCCCCAATGCCGACGCCGATGTGATCGTCGCCGCGCGCGTCAAGGGCATGGTGACGATGCCGGGTGTTCTCACCCCCACCGAGGCGCTGGTGGCCGCGAAGGCCGGTGCGACGGGGCTGAAGTTCTTTCCCGCCAGCATCATCGGCCCCGCCGGCATCAATGCGATCCGGACGATCCTGCCGAAGGATCTGGTCATCGCCGCCGTCGGCGGCGTCTCGGACAAGAATTTCGCTGAATATACCTCGGCCGGTATCGTGGCTTTCGGGCTTGGCACCAGCCTTTACAAGCCGGGCATGACGGCGGCGGAGGTGCGCGAACGCGCCACTGTCACACTTTCAGCCTATGATGCAGCCATCGGAGGATAAGAGCTTGGCGACTGTTTTTCCCTTTGCCGGACGTGTTCTGGATGAAACGCCGATGCTGCTCGGCGAAGGCCCGACCTTCGACCCTGCGACCGGCACCGCCTGGTGGTTCAATATTCTCGAGCGGGAACTGCATGAGCTGCATCTCGCCTCCGGCCGCAAGACCGTGCACGCTTTGCCCTTCATGGGCAGTGCGCTCGCCAAGGTCAGCGACAGCAAGCAGTTGATCGCCTCCGATGACGGGCTTTTCCTGCGCGACACGGCAACCGGCGTGCTGACGCTGCATGCGGAGCTGGAAAAGGATTTGCCCGGCAACCGCTCCAATGACGGGCGTATGCACCCTTCCGGCGCGCTGTGGATCGGCACCATGGGCCGCAAGGCGGAGACCGGTGCGGGCAGCATCTATCATGTCGCGAAGGGCACCGTGACCAAGCTGTTTGCCGAGATCAGCATTCCGAATTCGATCTGCTTCTCGCCCGATGGCGCGACGGGATATTACGTCGATACCAAGGTGAACAAGCTGATGCGGGTGCCGCTCGATGCCGATACCGGCCTTCCCGCAGGCAAGGCTGAAGTCTTCATCGATTCCACCGGTATCAAAGGCGGCATCGACGGGTCGGTCTGCGATGCCGAAGGGCATATCTGGAACGCCCGCTGGGGCGTGGGTGCCGTGGATCGTTACGATACGGACGGCAATCACATCGCCCGATATGAGGTGCCCGGCGGACAGACGACCTGCCCGGCCTTCATCGGACCCGACGCATCGCGCCTTCTCGTCACCTCGGCGCGCGAACATCTCGACGACGACGCCATTGCCGCCAATCCGCAGCATGGGTTGACGTTCGAGCTGGGGGTTGAGGTGAAGGGCCGGTTCGAGCCGCTTTATCGGTTGTGAAGCGCGGCGTAGGCCGCCCGCAACAAAACGCGGAGCGCCTTCTGGCAAGGGTTGTTCCCGAAACGACCTCCCTCATTCCTGTGCTTGTCACAGGAATCTAGCCAGCCCAAGTCCTTGGGCTGAAAGGAGTCGTTTCGCCGCGCAGACGCGCGTCGGCTGGATTCCTGTGACAAGCACAGGAATGAGGGTTGGGGGCTGCCTCGCCCCACATTCATGGTCACCCGGTTTTCAGGAAATATCCGACAATATCTCGCGGTAATTCTCGTGCAGATACCGCTGGGTCGCGGCGGCATCGGCGGGGCGGCCGTAGAAATAGCCCTGCCCCATGGCGCAGCCGAGTGCGCGCAGCTTTTCCTCTTCCGCCCGTTCTTCGATCCCTTCGGCCACGACCTCGAGATCGAGCCCTTCGCACATGGCGACGATGGCCTTGATGATATGTTCCGAGGGGCGGTCGCTGCTGATACGAGAAACGAAGGCGCGATCGATCTTCACCTTGTCGAAGGTGAAATCGCGCAGGCGGCCGAGGCTCGACTGGCCGGTGCCGAAATCATCCAGCGAAATGCGAACGCCGGCGCTCTGCAATTCGCTGATAATGCGCTGGGCGGTATCGGCGGAAGTCATGACAGCCGTTTCGGTGATTTCAAGCTCCAGCCGGTGCGGGTCGAGACCGACACGCGAGAGGATGGAGAGAATATTGTCCGCCGTGCTGGGGTCCATCAATTGCGCGGAAGAGAGGTTGAAGGACAGGAAGAGTTCACGCGGCCAGAACAGGGCCGCCTCTGCCGCCTTTCGGAGCAAAGCTTCCGACAGCGCATCGATGAAACCGCGCTCTTCCGCAAGCGGCACGAAAACAGCGGGCGATACGAAACCGAGGTCCGGATCGTTCCAGCGGGCCAACGCCTCGAAACCGATGACCTTCGCCTCTTCCAGCCTGACGATGGGCTGGAAATGCACATCGATGGCATCGGTGATGATGGCGTTTCTGAGCGCCTGTTCCAGTTGCGTCGCCCGCTTCATTTCCTGCGCGATTTCGCGCGAATAGACCGTGATCTGGCCGCGGCCACGTCTCTTGGAGCGATAGAGCGCCGTCTCGGCGCTTTTCAGCAAATCCTCGAATTCATCGCCGGCGAAGGGATAGATGGCAAAACCGAAGGAGGAGGACAGGCGGACATTGCGGTCGCCGAGATCGTAAGGGGCAGAAAGCACGTCCTTGATCATGTTGCCGATGCGCTCGGCGCCCGTGCGCTCGAACACCAGCGGCAGCACGAAGGCGAATTCGTCGCCGTCATGGCGCGTCACGACCGCGCCATCGGGAATGCAGGCCTTCAGCCGGTGCGCGACCTGGCAGAGGATTTCATCGCCCGCCTGCACCCCGAACAGATCGTTGATGGGTTTGAAGCCATCTATATTGGCGATGCCGACCGTGAAGGGCGCGGGATCGCTGGAGCGCTCGCTGGCAAGCATGCGAATCTTGTCCCGCAGACGGTAGCGGTTGCCGAGCCCCGTCAGCGGGTCGCTGTAGGCCATCGCCTGCAGCTCGTTCTGGCTGACCTGCAACGTTTGCGGCTCTGCCCGTTTCATTCCTGCATCTCGTGAATCCTGTGTCGACCGCGCTCACAATGCAGGGCAAGTATTAAAAAAGCCATAGCCTCCTGACAAAGGCTACGTCATGCCTGCAGCCGCAGGACATCCTTGCCGAAAAGCCGCAGGAAAACCGCCTCGACCATATCCGGGCTGACGGGCTTCAGCAGCATGTCGTCCATGCCGGACGCCCGGCATTTATCGAGATCGCCCTCGAAAGCGTGGGTGATGACACCGACGATGGGAATGTGCTTTTCGCCGCAAAGGCTGCGCATGCGGCGCGCGACCTCGAAGCCGTCGATATCGCCCAGCGTCGTGTCGAGCAGGACGGCGGAAGGCGGCTGTTCGGCAAAGAGACGCAGGGCTTCCTCGCCCGAAGTGGCAAGCCGCCAGGAAAGCCCGAGACCCTCGAGTATCTGCGAAAAGACGATCTGGTTGACCCTGTTATCCTCGACGAGAAGTATATCGCAGACACCGCCGGTCTTGAGGATTTCAGGCAGGTCCTCCGTCATGATCTCCCAGTCCTCGTCAGCGGTTTTCTCCTTCGGGGACGATTGCAGCCCGGCCGCAAGATAATGCAGCAGCGAAGCGTCTATTTCCTCTTCCTCGATGGTGACGACGGGCAGATCATGCGCGGCGGCAATATCGAGGCAGGCGACGCTCATCTGGGCGTCGACAACGACCACATCGATGCTCACACCGGCGGAGGCCGCGACATCGATGAAGGCGCGCTGCTCGTCCTCGCTCGTCACCGCCGCATGGTCCATGCCGCCAGCCGTCAGCCGGCGACCTGCGGCTTCCGCAAAGCGTCCGTTTTCAGAGACGATCAGCACCGCCTTGCTCTTTAAAACCCCGCCGCGCTTATCCGTTTCCTCATCCCTGCCGTAAGTGGAGGCGACGAAAGGGACATGTTCGAGCGAGGGGATGACGGGCATGCCGTTGGCATCGATGGTGGCGAGAGCGGTCACGTCCTCCATCGTCGTCACCAGGAAATATCGGCCGGGCCTGCCCACACGCTGTTTGCGGGTGATGGTCAGCACCTCTTCGCCGTTCAGCCGCCGCACCCTTTCGGGTATGACGCTCGGCGTGCCGCTATCCAGCACCATACGATCGGCAATATCGATCCGTCCGGCGACCTTGCGCGAGTGGAGATCGAAAACGGTGCGGCCGAGAATGCTCTCGGGGCTGGTTTCGACCAAGGCGCAGGCGGATTTGTTGACGGCGGCATAGGCCATGTTCCGGTCCTTGACGAAGACGGGAAACGGCAGATTGTCGAGAATATCCTCGATGAGCTGCACGCGCTCGAGGTCGATGCGCCATTGCTCTTCGCGCTTCTTCTGTTCGGAAATATCCGCCACCACGCTGATGCCGAGGCCCGACGGCAGGCGGTTCATGACGAAGCGCAGGAAGCGTTCTCCCTTCAGCCGCTCGGTTTTTTCCGATCTTTCCTTCCAGTGCAGGGCCAGCCGCTCGCCGATCCATTCCTCCCGGCCGAGCGGGCGAGCATTGGCGGAGAGGCTTTCCGCCTCGAGCAGATAACAATCGTAAAGCGCGCTCAGGTAGTCGCGCAGCCGTGCGCCCGGGCCAACGACGGCCTCTTCCAGCGGAAAAAAGCTCAAGAGTTTCCGGCTTGCGAAAATAATGTGATCGTTCCGGTCGTAAACGACGATCGCCGCGCCAAGCGCGTCGCAAAGGGCATCAAGCATCACCGTATGAACGCCCGCGCCAGAGGACGCCAAATCACTCAACTGCAAACTCCCGCCTGTTTTTCAGGGGTCAGGCTTATGTTTCTAGTGGAATCGTCCGGAGCTGATGCCGGGATGAAACGAAAAATTCCGAAAAAGAGACATCAGGGTTTGCAACTTGAAGCAGTCTTGAGGGGAAGATGACGCTCACCCATAGTCGACGTCACACACCGCCCGGCGAAGGCGGCCCCGTTCCTGCGGTCATTTCAAGCCGCCTCACCATAATCAAGGCCGATTAAAGGCGGATTAACGCTTAACGCCAAGTTGACGGAAATGATCGAATGCCGGACAGGCCGTAAAACATGTGCAAATTTCCGCAGTTCGAGTTTTTTGCTTTCGAAGCCACGGCGAATCCGCGAAAATGACGATCATGGCCATCAAGCAGCTTTCAGAAACCCTCATCAACCAGATCGCCGCCGGCGAGGTCATCGAAAGACCCTCCAGCGCCACGAAGGAACTGGTGGAAAACGCCATCGACGCCGGCGCGACCCGGATCGAGATCGCTACGGCGGGCGGCGGCAAGGGGCTGGTGCGGATCACCGACAACGGCTGCGGCATGTCGCCCGCCGATCTGGAGCTTGCGGTTAGGCGTCACTGTACCTCGAAGATTTCCGATACGCTTGATGACATCCGCACACTCGGATTTCGCGGCGAGGCGCTTCCCTCCATCGGCTCGGTCGCCAAGCTGACGATTACCAGCCGCCAACAGGGTGCGGAACAGGGTTCGGTGATTTCCGTCACCGGCGGCAAGGTGTCCGATGTGCGGCCCGCCGCCTCGAATGCCGGCACAATCGTCGAGGTGCGCGACCTGTTCTTCGCCACGCCGGCGCGGCTGAAATTCCTGAAGACGGAACGGGCGGAGGCGGCGGCCATCACCGAGGTCGTCAAACGGATGGCAATCGCCTTTCCGCATATCCGTTTCGTACTTTCCGGCACCGACCGCTCGACGCTCGAAATCCCTTCGACCGGTGACGACCATCTTGCCCGCATGGCGCAAATCCTCGGTGCCGAGTTCAAGGACAACGCCATCGAAATCGATGCCGGGCGCGAGGATGTGACGCTCACCGGTTTTGCCGGCGTGCCGACCTTCAATCGCGGTAACTCGGCGCATCAATATGTCTTCGTCAATGGTCGCCCGGTGCAGGACAAGCTGCTTTTATCCGCCATTCGCGGCGCTTATGCCGAAACCGTGCCGCATGGGCGATATCCGGTCGCGGTGTTGTCCATCACGCTCGATCCCGCCTTTGTGGACGTGAACGTGCACCCGGCAAAATCCGATGTGCGTTTTCGCGATCCAGGCCTCATTCGCGGGCTGATCGTCGGCGCGATCCGGCAGGCGCTGACCCGTGACGGCGACAGGGCCGCAACGACGGGTGCGAACCAGATGATGAACGCCTTCCGCCCCGGCTACAGCCCGTCCGGCCTCCGGCCCTCGCCTTCCATGGCGGCCCCCGCGCCATGGTCCGCGGCCACGTCCCCGTCACGGCCGCTCGCCGTTTCCGGAAACATGCAATTTGCCGAAGCGGTGCAATCGCGCTTTTCCGATATCACCATGCCGACGGCCCGGGCCGAACCGCGCGAGGCTTACGAGGCCTTCCCTAACTCTTCACCAGAGCCGGTGGTGTATCCGCTTGGAGCGGCACGGGCGCAGCTGCACGAGAACTACATCATCGCGCAGACGGAAAACGGCCTCGTCATCGTCGACCAGCATGCCGCGCATGAGCGGCTGGTGTTCGAACAGATGCGCAATGCGCTGCATTCAAGGCGGCCGCCTTCGCAGGTGCTGCTCATCCCTGAAATCGTCGACCTGCCGGAAGAGGATTGCGACCGGCTGATGGATCATGCCGCCGGTTTCGATGCGCTGGGCCTCGTCATCGAGCGTTTCGGGCCGGGCGCGGTTGCCGTTCGCGAAACGCCCGCCATGCTGGGCGAGGTCAATGTACAGGGACTGGTGCGCCAGCTTGCCGACGAGATCGCCGAATGGGACGCCGCTTCCACGCTTGCCAACAAGCTGGAATATGTCGCAGCCACCATGGCCTGCCATGGCTCCGTGCGCTCCGGCCGGCGCATGCGGCCGGAGGAGATGAACGCGCTTCTGCGGCAGATGGAAAACACGCCGGGTTCCGGCCAGTGCAATCACGGCCGTCCGACCTATATCGAACTGAAACTTTCCGATATAGAACGGCTCTTCGGTCGTAGCTGACGCCGCAAGCAGGCGGAGCTGGCCTTGCGCCGCGCCGGGCTATATAAATTTGAGATACTGGAACACCCAATTGTTCAGGAAAACGCTGCGCCGTTTCGGACTGGGTGCCCTGACGGGACAGAGCAGGAGACGAAAACGGATGAACAGATTTGAAGGAGGCGGCAACCGCCTCGCCGTCATCGAATATCTCGACGGTGACTTCCGCATCGTCCAGACCGGCTCGCACGTCATCTGCGCCGTGACAGGCAAGACAATCCCCGTAGATGAGCTGCGCTACTGGAGCGTGGCGCGGCAGGAAGCCTATGTGGATGCGGCGGCTTCGCTGGAAGCCGAAAAGAAGGCTGGCAATTTGCCGGCGTGAGTTGGGAAGCGGCGCATTGAGTATGGCGCGTGTGCCTCCCCTCATCCCTGTGCTTGTCACAGGGATCCAGCCAGCCCAAGTCCTTGGACTGAAAGAACTCTCCCCGCCGCGCGGACGCGCGTCGACTGGATTCCTGTGACAAGCACAGGAATGAGGGGAAGTGAGTATACGGCGGTTTATCTTCTTCGGTGCTCTAAAGCGACGTCCGCGCATTGTCCCGCAGGAGACGCGCACGGCAGTTCCTCACCGCCGTATCGATGATCGTCGCGGCCGCGTTGGGGTCGTCGAACACCATGTCGATTTCGATCACCAGGCTGTTCCACAGCAATTCTTCCGCCCGGCCGTGGTGGCCGTTGAGCCGCACCGCGTCCTTGGCCGTCGTCACCAGTTGCAGGTTCTCTTTATCGGCGTCCTGCAGAAGATCGGCGATCTCGTCGTCGCTGAAATGGTGATGATCCGGGAAAGAGCGCTGCAGCACGATATCGCCGCCGAGCGCCTCGACAGTTCGATAGAACTTGGCCGGGTCGGCGATGCCCGCATAGGCCAGCACGCGCCTTCCCCTGAAATCCTGCGGCTCCTGCGGCGTGATCGCCGCCACGAAGACGGGTTTGGCGGCCTTTGCCGCCTGCCGGACCAGGGCATCGGCCGCATGGCCATTGCCGACCTTCAGGAGCCCGGTCATGTGCCGCATCTGCTCGGCAAGCGGCGCCCTCACCGGACCGCCCGGCACAAGATGGCCGTTGCCGATGCCGCGCATCGTATCGATGACGACGAGCGCATAATCCAGCGTCAGGCGTGCGCTCTGGAAGCCGTCATCCATGATGATGAGATCAACGCCTTCCTTCACCAACCGGTGTGCGCCTTCCACGCGCTTGCGGGAAATGACCGTGACCGCCTCCCGCGCCAGGAGCAGCGGCTCATCGCCGACATCGGCCGAGCGGTGCTGTCCGGGATCGACAAGGGTGGTGACGTCGAGCGTGCCGCCGTAACCGCGGCTGAGAAATCCGGGTTTCAGGCCCTTTGCAACGGCGGCTCTCGCAATTGCCATCGCCGTCGGCGTCTTGCCGGCGCCGCCCACGGTGAAGTTGCCGATGCAGATGACCGGAACGACAACGCTTGCCCTCTTCGCCGTTCGCATCCGCCGGCCGGCGATCTTGCCGTAAAGAAGCGAGAAAGGAGACAGGAGCCACGCCTGCCAGCCCGCTTTCTGCCACCAGAACGGCGGCGCTTCAGAAACCATCTATTCCCGCTCCCGGCCGCGTCGCCCACGGCATTCCGTTCGCCCGTCACATGTCAGGAGGTTGTTTGCCAGAAAAAACCGTAAATTGCAAAAATGGAATAAACGGGCTTGATGGAGCCGCACCCGGCCCGGCGGAAATTCCACCGGGCTCAGAGAGCCCGTTCCGGCAAAAGCGCTTCAAGCGCCGTGATGTCATCGAAACAAAAATCGGCATCTGCGCCAAGGCTTTCGCGTGAGCCTGTTCCGGTCAAAACGGCGATACGCAAACCGGCACCGGCGTTCTTCGCCATATGCAGATCGTGATTATTGTCGCCGACCACCGCCACACGCTCCGGCGGGAAGCCTATCGCCTCGCAGAAACCGAGAACCATGCCGGGCTGCGGCTTGGTGCCGTAACCGCTGTCATATCCCGCGACAAAATCGACGTCGTTTTCGAAACCGAAGCGGATGGCCGTCTGGCGGATGGAGTTTTCATTGTCGCTGGAGGCGATGCCGAGCTTGTAGCCGCGGGCCTTCAGCCTTGCGAAAAACGCCTTGAGATCGGTCACCGGCACGGATTTATCCGCCGCCTCGGTGAACAACCGGTCGAGGCGCGCCGTCAGCTCCCCGACATCGCAGGGCGAGCCGGCGGCAACCAGACCGGCGGCGATTTCCGCGGTGTTGCCGGCGGCCAGAAGGCTGTCCGGCACCACATGACCGGTAACGGGGTCCATGCCGCAGGCGGAAAGAAGCCGGTCGGCAAGAGCGGGATCGCCCTTGGCGGCAATCGCCGCAAGCTCGCGGTTCACCGGACCCCAGCTGGCGTCATAACCGAGAAGCGTTCCGTCCTTGTCGAAAAGGACTGCGGCGATCGATTGCGCCGCGTTGAGTTCGATATCCGCTACCATGAACCGATGGCGCTCCGCGGTTGCAGCTTGGCGGAAACGGTGAGCGGATTGATATAGGGTTCCAGCGCCTTGACGGTGGAGGACAGCGCACCGCGCATATCCTGAATGACCCGGTTGCCGGCATCGATCATCTTGTAACGCTCATTGTCGTTGACCAGCAGATAATGCACCGCCTTGGCCAGCATCTCCACATCGCGGATGATACGACCGCCGCCGGCGCGGATCAGCTTCTGATAGGCCTCGCGGAAATTCTGCACATGTGCACCAGACAGCACGGCGCAGCCGAGCATGGCCGGTTCCAGCGGGTTCTGCCCGCCCTCGGCAGTCAAGGAGCGGCCGACGAAGGCAAGCTCGGTCAGGCGCAGATAAAGCCCCATTTCGCCGATGGAATCGCCGAGGAAAATATCGGTTTCCGGCGTAATCACGTCATTGCGGCTGCGGCGGGCGACCGAAAGATTCATGCCCTTCAGCATCGCCTCGACATCGTCGCCACGCTCGGGATGGCGCGGCACGATGATGGTCAGTTGCCCATTGCGCGACTTGATCGCCGCATGAACGGTGGCGGCCGCCTTCTCCTCGCCGTCGAAAGTGGAGATGGCGGCCCATGTCTTGCGATTGCCGACCTGCTTGCGATAGCTCTCCAGCAGCGCCTCGTCGCATGGCGGCGGGTCGGTGTCGCCCTTCAGGTTGCCTGAAATCACCACCGGCCAGGAGCCGAGATCGCGGAAACGTTCGGCATCGAGATCGGACTGCGCAACCACCAGCGCCAGCTTGGAAAACAGCGATTCAGCAATGTCATGCCGGGCTTTCCAGCGGTCGAAGGAACGGTCGGAGAGGCGCGCATTGACCCGGATCTGCGGAATGTGCCGGCGTTCCAGCTCCATCATCGTCACCGGCCAGATTTCCGATTCCGCAGTGATGGCTGCATCCGGTGCCCAGTAGGTCAGGAAACGGTTGACCGCGATTTTGATATCGAGCGGCACATATTGATGGATCACATCGTCGCCCAGCCGCGTGCGGGTCAGTTCGGCCGAGGTGACGGTTCCGGTGGTCAAAAGCACGAAGATATCGCGCTTGCGGATTTCGCGGATCAGCGGAATAAGCGCCAGCGTTTCACCCACGCTTGCGGCATGGAACCAGACCAGCGGCCCGCGCGGGCGCTCGGCGCTGGCATAACCGAAACGCTCAAGCCGACGGCGCTTGTCTTCCTTGCCCTTCGCCGCCCGATAGGAAAGATAGGGCTTCGCGAACGGGTAAGCGGCGATACCGGCAATGCGGTAACCGGAAAGAGCGAAACGTGCGATACGGCTGCTCATGACATTCTGCCCTTGATCATTCCGCGCAATGCCCTTCCCCTGTTTTTGGTTGTTATCGCCGCCTACTTCTTCTCAAATTGCGTCATTTTTTGTCATCGGAAACGAAAGCGCGATCACATTTTCTCGCCGCGGTATTCCCGGCCTGCGCCGCTCGCGCAGGAATCACGGAAAAACTCGCTTTCACCCAATAGTATTACAACGCAAGGGCAAAAGGACTCAAATTTTGTCGTCCGGATTGAGAAGACGGTGCATATGCACGATAAAATAACGCATATGGGCGTTATCGACGGTCATCTGCGCCTTGGACTTCCATGCGGTGAGCGCGGAAGCATAGTCCGGATAGATACCGACGATATCGAGCGCGTTCAAATCCCGGAACTGAACATCCTGAAGGTTTTCCAGTTCGCCGCCGAATACGAGGTGCAGCAGCTGTTTCTGTTTGCCAGATTCCGTCATGTCTTTGTCTCTTTCTTAAACTCTGAGAGAGGCCTTCATCTGCGGGATTTCCCGGCAAACGTCAACTGTCAGACAGATGTGAAAACGCTTTCAAAAGTGCAGGCAGCGCATAATCTGCTGCAGCGCACAATGCGGGGTGGTTCACCTGCCGGCGATTATACATCAGAGGTTTTCCATCCAGCCCGACCAGCCGGCCGCCGGCCTTCTCCAGAATAAGGTCGGCGGCGGCGAGATCCCACTCGTGCGAGTTGGCCTTGACCAGCGTTCCGTCGATGCGGCCATCCGCCACCATGGCCAGCCGGTAGGCGAGCGAGGGTACGTGCGGAATGCGCTTGACGCCACCCCGCACCTCTTCCGGCAGATGCGTGATCACGTCTTCGGGCGCCGCCAGATGGAAGATGCCGGCATTTTGGCGCGCGGCAAAAACGGACGCCCCGTTTTTCAGCGCTTCGCCGCCTTCCAATGCGGTGAACTCCTCGGCAAGCGCCGGAGCGACAAGGGCCGCGACCACCGGCCGCCCCTCATGCACCACCGCAACGCTGACGCACCAGGTATCCCGGCCGCCGATGAAGGCGCGGGTGCCATCGATGGGGTCGACAACGAAGACGGTGGAACGGGAAAGCCTGTCCGTATCGTCATCCGTCTCTTCGGAAAGCCAGCCGTATTCCGGCCGGGCGGAGCGCAGGATGGTTTCGAGGATTTCATTGGCGGCGTAGTCGGCCGCGCTGACCGGCGAAAGCCCGCCATTCTTCCACCAGACCTCGGGATCCTTGCGGAAGAAACCGAGGGCCGTCTCGCCCGCCTTGCGGGCGGCTTCAAGCACCAGCCTCAGATCGGAGGCCCAGCGGGCCTCAGCCATATCGTTCATTTTGCCGTCTTTTCCGCGCGCCTCACACGGCGCGCCCGTTTTTCTTCTCGCACTTGCACACAAAGTGCCGGCGAAAACAACCCGCGGGCCGTCTCACTTGCCCGCTATCGTCATGCCTTCAATGGCGAGCGTCGGGGCAGCGACGCCGTATTTACGGTCGATGTCATTAGCCGGCGTGACCCGCATGAACATGTCCTTCAGGTTCGAGGCGATGGTGACCTCGGAAACCGCAAAGGTCTTTTCACCATTCTCGATCCAGAAACCGCTCGCCCCGCAGCTATATTCACCCGTGATCATATTGGCGCCGTGGCCGATCAGCTCGGTGACGTAAAAGCCGGTTCCGACCTGTCGCAGCAGGTCCTCCGGCGAGAGATCGCCCGGCTCCAGCGCCAGATTGGTGGAGGCCGGCGAAACCGCCGTGCCGCCGCGCACGCCGCGACCGTTGGTTTCAAGGCCGAGTTCCCGCGCCGCCGAGGTGGACAGGAACCAGTGCTTGAGAACACCGTCCTCAATCATCGTCATCTTCTCGCCGCGCACGCCCTCGCCATCGAAGGGACGCGAGGACGGGCCGCGCACGATCTGCGGATCGTCGGTGAGATAAAGGCCCTTTTTCAGAACCTGCTGCCCCATCTTATCGCGCAGGAAGCTGGTCTTGCGGGCAACCGACGCGCCGTTGATGGCGCCGGCAATCGCACCGACAAAACCGCGGGCGATGCGCGGATCGAAAACCACGGTGATGTTGCTGCCGGTATCGACCTGGCGCGGGCCGACACGGCGCACGACTTTTTCCCCGGCGCGGCGGCCGATTTCTTCGGCGGCATCCAGATCGGCATAATAAAGGCGGCTGTCGAAATCGTAGTCGCGCTCCATCTTCGTGCCTTCGCCGGCGATGACGCTGACGGAACGACTAAAGCGGCTGCCCATATAGCTGCCGGAAAAACCGTGCGAGGTGGCAAGCACGAGGCCGCCCATGCCGCTCGATGCGCCGGCGCCGGAGGAATTGCTGACGCCCTTGACCGCAAGTGCTGCCTCTTCAGAGGCAAGGGCTGCCTCACGCAGCTGATCGGCCGACACTTCCGTCGCATCGAAAAGCTGAAGATCGTCATAGGAAGTGGCCAGCCGTTCCTTGTCCGCGAGGCAGGCAAACGGGTCTTCCGGCGAAACCTTCGCCATCGCGACGGCCCGTTCCGCCAAGGTCTTCAGGTCGAAGCCCGGATTGGCCGAAACGCTTGCCACCCGGCGGCCAACGAAGACACGCAGGGAAAAATCGTCGCTTTCGGAGGATTCGGTGCTTTCCACCTTGCCGAGCCGCACGCCGACCGATTGCGAGCGGGAGCGGACGACAACGGCATCCGCCTCATCCGCACCGGCGGCGCGGGCAAGATCGACAAGCTGGCTGGCGCGATCGAGAAGTTTGGAAGAATCTATTTCTGAGGACATGAGTTGGCCTTTCATTCCTGTTCCATTTATTGTGCCAACAACCCCGCATCAAGGGCGAAACGCCGCTTTCTCCATTCGGACGGTATTGTCGCCACCCTATTCGAAAGTCCGCCCGCATGACCGAGCACGACGCTCTCTTTTCCGAACCCCTGCTGCTTCTGGCCGGCGCGGTCATCGCGGCCTCGGTTTTCCGCAAGCTCGGGCTCGGCACCGTGCTCGGTTATCTGGTGGCGGGCATCATCATCGGGCCGTTCCTGCATCTGGTCACGGATGCGAAGGACATCTTCAATGTCTCGGAACTGGGCGTGGTTTTCCTGCTCTTCATCATCGGTCTCGAACTGAAGCCGTCGCGCATCTGGCAGATGCGGCGCGATATCTTAGGGCTTGGGATGGCGCAGGTGCTGGTGACAGGCAGCGTGCTGGCGGCCATTGCCTGGTGGGCAGGGCTGATCGACTGGCGCGGCAGCCTCGTCGCAGGTTTCGGCCTTGCGCTTTCCTCCACCGCCTTTGCGCTGCAAATCCTTGCCGATGACGGCGACATGAATACGCGGCACGGCAACCGCTCCTTTTCGATCCTGCTGTTTCAGGACCTCGCCATCGTGCCGCTTCTTGCCCTCGTCACCATTCTTTCCAACCGGCCGGATGTGCCGACGGATTCGATGGTGTCCGATCTCATCGCCTCCGTCGTCGCGGTGGCCGGCATGGTGCTGGCCGGGCGGTATCTGCTGACGCCGATGTTCCAGATCATCGCCCGCACCGGCGCGCGGGAGGTGATGATCGCCGCCGCCCTCTTCGTCGTCATCGGCGCCGCCGCCATCATGGAGGCGGTGGGTTTGTCGATGGGCATGGGCGCGCTGCTGGCGGGGCTGATGCTGTCTGAATCCTCTTACCGGCACGAGCTGGAGGCCGATATCGAGCCGTTTCGCGGCCTGTTTCTGGCGCTGTTCTTCATGGCTGTCGGCATGTCGCTGCATATCCATATCGTCTATGAGCATATTCTGCTCATCCTGATCGCCGTGCCGGCGATGATGGCGGCGAAGGCGGCACTGATCTATGGCCTTTGCCGCATCGCCGGCTCGTCGCGTTATGCATCGAGCCGCATCGCGCTGCTTCTGGCGCAGGGCGGCGAATTCGGCTTCGTGCTCTTCACCACCGCTGCCGCCTCCGGGCTGTTTCCGCAGGCGACGGCCTCGATCCTCGTTGCCGTCGTCACGCTTTCCATGGCGCTGACGCCCCTTCTGGCGGTGATTTCACGCCGGCTGACGGCGGAGGATGCGGAAGAGGACAAGCTGGAAGAGGATTTCGACGGGGCGGGCGCGGATGTGCTGATGATCGGCTTTTCCCGCTTCGGCCAGATCGCCTCGCAGATCCTTCTCGCCGGCGGGCGCGACGTGACTGTCATCGACAGCTCGGCCGACCGCGTGCGTCAGGCCGCCCGTTTCGGCTTCCGCATCTTTTTCGGCGATGGCACCCGCAAGGACGTGCTGATCGCCGCCGGCATCGAGCGGGCCGACCTGGTGGCGGTCTGCACGCACAAGAAGGAAGTCACCGACCGTATCATTGACATGATCCAGTCGGAATTTCCAAGCGTGCGCATCTATGCACGCTCCTATGATCGCATTCATTCCATCGATCTCAGGAAAAAGGGCGTGGAATATGAAATCCGCGAGACGCTGGAATCCGGTCTGCTGTTCGGCAGGCGCATTCTGGAGGGGCTGGATATGGATGGCGAAAGGGCGCTCGCCATCTCCGACGACATTCGCGAACGGGACGAGGAGCGATTGCAGCTACAGGCCGTGGAAGGCCTCGCCGCCGGCCGGCAGATGCTGCACAACAAGCCGGTGCGCGAGGTGAAGCCCGAACCGCTGATGAAGCCGAAGACCAAGGCGGAAAAGTGGGAAGAAGAAGAGGATGCGGAGGACAGCGAGACGGAAGTTTCGCTGTGAATTGAGTTCAACTTAGTGACTGGGAGCGCCGCGCTTGTTTCTTCTCCCCGCCGGGGAGAAGTCCGCGGCAGCGGGATGAGGGGGCAAGAGTAGCGATATTCGGAGAGGGTACCCCCTCATCCGGCCCTTCGGGCCACCTTCTCCCCCTCGGGGAGAAGAAAACTCGCCTCACTCGTCACGCCTCCACACCCTGCCCGCGGTGAAACAGTTCCACCTGCATGTCGATCTGCCGTTTCAGATCGTCCTTGATGCCAGCCGATGCGTTCAGCACCTCTTCGGACTTCAGGAAATCCAGCACACCGAAACGGTGCACGGGCGGGCGCAGGAAAATATGCGGCGGGCGTAGCCTCAGTTTCAGGGCAATCGCCGCCTGCATCATCAGCTGGCTGGCGCCGAACAGGCTGTCCAGCCGGTTCGGCATGGTGGTTCCATCACCTTCCGGGCCACCGACGACATCAACGCCGATGACGATATCGGCGTGATCGAGCAGATGCTCATAGGGCACCGGATTAAAAATGCCGCCGTCGATCATGATGCGGCCATCGATACGCACCGGCATGAACAATGCGGGAATGGCGGCAGATGCGGCCAGCGCCTGGATGATCTCGCCGCGTTCCACCACCACTTCGGTCTGGGCGTAATAATCCGTGGCTATCACTTTAAGCGGAATGGCAAGCTCGGAAAAATCCTTCGGCAGAGCCTGCGGCATCAGGGCGTGCAGGATGAGTTCGAGGTTGAACTGCCCGAGGCGAAAACCGTCCACCGCATGGCGCATCGATGCCGGGCCGAGGCTCCAGAGCCGGTTGGCGACCGAGCCTTTTCGTCCCATCAGTTCAAGTGTGTATTCACGGATTTCCCGGCCGGTCATGCCGGCCGCCATGCCAGCGCCGATGATGGAGCCGATGGACGAACCGGAAATCGCCACGGGCCGGATGCCGAGTTCGTCCAGCGCCTCGATGACGTTGATGTGGCAGATGCCGCGTGCGCCGCCGCCGCCGAGCGCCAGTCCAAAGGTCGGCTCATGGCCGCCCGCACCGTCACCTTCGAGAACCTCTTCCCCGGCGCGGACGATCGTTATGCTCTCGTTTACACCCTGCTCCATGCGAATACCCAAATTCTTTCCACGGCAAAGACTCTGCCTATTGCGCAAACAAGACAAGACCGTGGCGTGACGGGAAGGTGTTCCTGTTAGAGCGTTCTCGCTTTTCTTCGAATCGCGAAAACACTCTAACTCTTTGTTATGTCACATTTCCGGACGGAAAACCGGGCTCCGCTTTTCCTGGAAATGCTTTAGGGCTCGTAACGGTAGAAATGCATTTTCGTATCGCCGAAGATGCGGCTTTCGAGCGGTTTGAAAACCGGATCGACCTTGACCGTCACATCGCCGCGCTCTTCGAGGATGGCGAGCGCGCCGGGGTTCAGCCAGCCGCCGCCATGGGCGGCCGCGAAAGCCTTCTCGCCATGGCCATAGCCATAGGGCGGATCGGCGAAGAGAAGATCGAAGGGTTCGATATTGTTGACGCCGCCGAGCTTGGTGGCGTCACGCCGCAGGATACGGGCGCGGCCATGCAGACCCAGCGCATCGATATTTTCCCAGAGCAGCCCCCTGCCCTCGACGCCGTTTTCGACGAAGAGCGCCACGCGACAGCCGCGCGAAAGCGCCTCCAGACCGACCGCACCGGTTCCGGCAAAAACATCCAGAACGCGCGTGCCATCCAGACTTTCCGGATAGGCATGGCTCAGAATATTGAAGAGGCTTTCCCGCGTCCTGTCGATGGTCGGACGAATGGAATTCGATTTCGGCGCGGCCAAACTCCGGCCGCGGAACTCACCGCCTACGATCCGCATTACGTGTCATTCCCCTGCCTCCAGAAGGTTTGCCACCCGGGCCTTTGCCGCCCGGCTTGCCGCCGCCGGGACCACCGGGGCCTTTGCTCTTGCCTGAGAAACCCGAACGTTCGCCACGCTCGCCCGACTTTCCGAAAGATGGCTTGCCGAATCCGGATTTACCGGCCGGCTTGCCGCCACGGGGCTTTTCGCCCGCCGGGCGCTCGCCGCGTGGGCGGTCACCGTCTTCACGGGGTCTGTCGCGGAACGGACGGTCACCGAAAGGTTTTTCACCGCGAGCGGTGCGATCACCAAAACTCTTCTCGCCACGTGGGCGGTCGCTGCGCGGGCGATCACCCTCTTCGCGCGGCTTGTCACGGAACGGCCGGTCGCCGAAAGGTTTGCCGCCGCGTGCCGGGCGGTCGCCGAAGCTCTTTTCACCGCGCGGACGATCACCCTCTTCACGCGGCCTGTCGCGGAATGGCCGGTCGCCGAACGGCTTTCCGCCGCGCCCACCACGATCACCAAAGCTCTTTTCGCCACGCGGACGGTCGCCGCGTCCGCGGCCACCTTCTTCTTCGCGGGGGGAATCCGAACGGATCCACTCGCCCTCGGCATCCGCATGCCGCACGACATTGCGCCGCGCTTCGTCCTGGGCGGAAGGCTTCTTGAAGAGGTTTTCGGCTTCCGCGCGGGCGGAAGACTTGCGCTCCTTGCCGTCACGGGTGGGCCTTGCACCGGGCGCCATCCAGACATTGGCCGTGCGGCTCGTGCCGGCGGCCTGGCGTGGGCGGCGGTCGTCGCCTTCATCCTCGCTGCGGCCCTTGGCGCCAAATTTCCCGGCGGGCTTCGAGCCGAACTTGCCGGCCGGCTTGTCGCCGCGCTTGGTGTCGAGACGGCCGAGCGCCTTTTCACGACGATCCTCGGACTTGCCGCTCTTTTCGAAGCGCGGCTTGCCTTCCGGCGCATCGCTCTTTGCCCATTCGGATTTCACGGGCCGCTTCGGCGCGTCGTCTTCTTCATCCTCAACGGGCGCATTGTAGATCGGCGCGTCGAAATTGGCGCCAGCCTGTTCGATCAGACGCGGGCCGAGCTGGTCGCGCAGCATCCGGCCGCGCACTTCCAGCACCTTGCCTTCAGCGAGATCGCCGAGCTGGAACGGACCGTAGGAAACGCGGATCAGCCGGTTGACCTCGAGACCGAGCGCGCCGAGCACGTTCTTGATTTCGCGGTTCTTGCCTTCACGCAGGCCCATGCTGATCCAGACATTGTGGCCCTGGGTACGGTCGAGCGTGGCGTCGATTGCGCCGTAGAGCACGCCGTCGACGGCAATGCCTTCCTTCAGCTTGTCGAGCGCGGCCTGATCGACCTCGCCATGGGCGCGCACGCGGTAGCGGCGCAGCCAGCCGGTGGTCGGCAGTTCCAGCACGCGGGAAAGTCCGCCATCGTTGGTGAGCAGCAGCAGGCCTTCGGTATTGATATCGAGACGGCCGATGGACAGAACGCGCGGCAGTTCACCGGGCAGATTGTCGAAAACGGTCGGGCGGCCTTCCGGGTCGGAGTTGGTCGTCACCAGACCGGCGGGCTTGTGGTAAAGCCACAGGCGCGTGCGCTCGGCGCCGCGAATCGGCATGCCGTCGACTTCGATCTTGTCGGAGAGTGTGGCGTTCACCACCGGCGTATCCAGCTTGACGCCGTTCAGCGACACGCGGCCTTCCATGATCATGCGCTCGACATCGCGGCGCGAGGCCACACCGGCGCGCGCCATGATCTTGGAAATGCGCTCGGGCTTGGAAGCGCCAACGGTTTCCGGCACCGGGGCGGCCTTTGCCTCGGTCGGTTTCTTTTCGCGCTCTGGGGCGGGCTTGCCGGGGCCTTTCGGCTTCCTGTCGCGGCTAAATGTCTTGCCGCCGTCACGCTTCGGCTTGTCTTTAAAAGTCATTTGCTGTTTGCCTGTTGTTTGGGCTGTCCTATCAGGTCCAAGCACAAGGGTTAAGAGGAAATTGAAACGCAATGGCCGAAAGGACGCATTTCATGGAGCTGGCGCTTTCGGAAGCCCGTGCCGCGGCTAAGCGGCAGGAGGTTCCGATAGGCGCGGTACTGGTTATGGACGGCCGCGTCATCGCCCGTTCCGGCAACCGCACCCGTGAATTGAAAGATGTGACGGCTCACGCCGAAATCGCCGTGATCCGCATGGCCTGCGAAGCGCTGGAGCAGGAACGCCTGCCCGGCGCCGATCTCTACGTGACACTGGAGCCCTGCACCATGTGTGCGGCGGCAATTTCATTTGCCCGTATCCGCCGGCTCTATTACGGCGCGCGAGACCCGAAGGGCGGCGCAGTGGAGAGTGGCGTGCGTTTCTTCAGCCAGCCGACATGCCACCATGCGCCGGATGTCTATTCGGGACTGGCGGAAAGCGAAAGTGCGGAAATCCTGCGGCAATTTTTTCGCGAGAAACGCCTCGACGATTGAGCGGCCGGCGGGAGACGCAAGCTTTCCCGCAGGCCATCAGCCATTCGTTATTACTGGAAGGGGTTCCACCAGCTCTTGCCGGTATTTGCCACGGCCGCTTCTTTCTTGCGGCGCTTTTCCTTCTTCAGCTCCGGTTCGCCGAGATCGGTCAGCTGATCCTGCGGAACGCTGCGGTATTCAGCCGGCGGATCGGTGAGGAACCTGCGCTGGGCGTTGACGACGGAGCCGCCCTGGGCTTCGGCCTTGGCCTTGCGGAAGGCTTCCCATTTCTGGGTTTCGGTCATCTGGCCGGCGGTGCCGTTGCCTGCAAGCAGCGGCGAGCGATAATGCGGGTTGTTCTTGTTGGCATCCGCCTCTTCGCGCAGGCGTTCGCGGGTTTCTTCCGGCGATTCGACCCATTGCGGATTGTTTTCGCGGCTTGCCATGTTCTGCTGCGGCGTGGCCAACTGTTCGGCACGGGCCTGAGCAGGAACGACGAGGCCCGGGCGGGGGCTGTATTTCAGGTTGCGCTTTTCCTGGTCACTGCCGGTGATCGAGGTCGCGTTGCCAAGATCGTCGACAAGCTGTTCCGCCGCCGTCTTGCCCGTGCCGTAGGTCGGGCTCGTGCACGCGCCGAGCAACACGCCTATCGTCGTGATGCCAACAACCGTGCGAAACATGCCCAAACCCTGCGCATTACCCTGCATCGTCTTCATTGAAACCCTTCCAGCCGTCCGTCCCACTTCGCCAGACATCGTCTTTCGGCAGGCGGCAGCCCGCATTGCCGTGCAAATCCGGCCATTTTCAGGCAGGTGTACCGGATGAAGAGGCAAAGCGCAATTCATCCGGTCATTTTCGTTACGAGAGTGCGGCAAGCTCACGCAGGGCCGCTGCATCGCGGGCAGAAACGTCAGGATAATCCGGATCGGACCCGACATCGGTGGTGATGCGCCACGAACGCGCGCATTTTTCACCTTCCGCGAGCTTCTGCTCGACCACAACCTTCGGCACTTCCGGCAGGCGGAAGCCATCGGCAGGGCCTTCGTCACCCACAACCGTGATGGCCGAGGTGATGCAGATTTCGGCGAAGTCCTGATCCTTCAGCGCGGCCAGCAGATCGGCGTCGGCGATGTGGACGACAGGTGCCGCCTCCAGCGAGGAGCCGATGCGCTTTTCACGGCGCTCGACTTCAAGCGCGCCCGTCACGACGGTACGGACCTTGCGGATTTTCTCCCACTTCGCTTCCAGCGCATCGTTCTTCCAGTTTGCCGGGATTTCCGGGAACTGGGCGAGATGCACCGACTCCGCATCCGGGTAACGCGACAGCCACGCTTCTTCCGTGGTGAAGGGCAGCATGGGGGCAAGCCACGTCACCAGGCAATCGAACAGCTTGGCAATGACCGACAGGGCCGCGCGGCGCTTCAGCGACGACGGCGCGTCGCAATACAGCGTGTCCTTGCGGACGTCAAAATAGAAGGCCGAAAGCTCGACATTGGCAAAGTCGATCAGCGCGCGGGCGATCTTCTTGAACTCGAAGCCGTCATAACCTTCACGGACAACGCCATCCAGTTCGGACAGGCGGTGCAGCACCAGCTTTTCCAGCTCCGGCAGATCGTCATAGGCGATCTCCTCGCCCTCAAAATGGGCGAGCGTGCCGAGCATCCAGCGGATGGTGTTGCGCAGCTTGCGATAGGCATCGACATTGGTCTGGATGATGGCCTTGCCGAGGCGCTGGTCTTCCCAGTAATCCGTGGTCATCACCCACAGGCGCAGGATGTCGGCACCCGACTGGCTCATGACTTCCTGCGGGGCGACCACGTTGCCGAGCGACTTCGACTGCTTGCGGCCCTGCTCGTCCATGGTGAAACCGTGGGTGACAACGGCATTGTAAGGCGCACGGCCGCGCGTCGCGCAGCTTTCAAGCAGCGACGAATGGAACCAGCCGCGATGCTGGTCGGAGCCTTCGAGATAGACATCCGCCGGCCACTTCAAGTCTGGGCGGTCTTCCAGCGTGAAGGTGTGGGTGCAGCCGCTGTCGAACCAGACGTCGAGGATGTCCATGACCTGCTGCCACTTGGCGTGGTCGTGATCATTGCCGAGGAAGCGTTCCTTGGCGCCTTCGGCGAACCAGGCGTCCGCACCTTCGGCCTCGAAAGCCTCGAGGATGCGGGCATTGACCGCCTCGTCGACCAGAACCTCGCCCTTGTCGTCGGCGAAGACGGCGATCGGCACGCCCCAGCTGCGCTGGCGCGACAAGACCCAGTCCGGGCGGCCTTCGATCATGGCGCGCAGACGGTTCTGGCCGGAGGCCGGAACGAAACGCGTCTGGTCGATGGCGGAAAGCGAACGCGAGCGCAGGGTCGTGCCGTCGCCCAGTTCCTTGTCCATATAGACGAACCATTGCGGCGTGTTGCGGAAGATGACCGGCTTCTTGGAGCGCCAGCTATGCGGGTAGCTGTG
This sequence comes from Agrobacterium sp. YIC 4121, assembly GCF_002008205.1. Classification (NCBI taxonomy): domain Bacteria; kingdom Pseudomonadati; phylum Pseudomonadota; class Alphaproteobacteria; order Hyphomicrobiales; family Rhizobiaceae; genus Agrobacterium; species Agrobacterium sp. YIC 4121. Next base: position 214,603 of record NZ_MRDI01000001.1, read on the forward strand.
CTTCAGGCGGCCGCGGGCAAACAGGTTGTTTTCCGCGATCAGCGCCTTGATGACGCGGTCATTGGCATCGCCCTTCTTGCCGTTATCATCCATGACACGAGCAGCACCGCCTTCGGCCGACGGGCCGAAACCGGGGGCGTCTTCGGTGTAGAAACCGTCATCGCCGACCGTGAAGGGGATCTTGGAGGAGATGCCGCGCGCTTCCAGATCGCGCGCCTGCGCCATCCACGCGTCAAAGTCTTCGCGACCATGGCCTGGAGCAGTATGCACAAAGCCGGTACCGGCATCGTCGGTGACGTGATCGCCATCGAGCACCGGAACAGGGAAGGTGTAACCCAGCGATGCCAGCGGGTGGGCGCAGCTGACAGCCGCGAGCTCTTCCGCCTTCACGTCGCGCAGGCGTGTAAATTCGAGCTTTGCCTTGGCAAAGCATTCCGCTGCCAGCTTGTCTGCGAAGACGAGTTTTTCACCCGGCTGCGGCCCGAAATTATTCGCAGCCGCCGTGACCTCATAAAGGCCATAGGCGATGCGTGACGAAAACGAGACGGCGCGGTTGCCGGGGATCGTCCACGGCGTGGTCGTCCAGATGACGATGGAAGCGCCATTGAGCTCCGCAGAACCTTCAACGACCGGGAACTTCACCCAGATCGTGTCGCTCTCGACGTCATGATATTCGACTTCCGCTTCCGCCAGCGCCGTGCGCTCCACGACCGACCACATGATCGGCTTGGAACCGCGGTAGAGCTGGCCGCTCTTGGCAATCTTCAGCAATTCGCCGGCGATGCGCGCTTCGGCGTGGAAGTTCATCGTCGTATAGGGGTTTTCAAAATCCCCCTCGATGCCGAGGCGTTTGAACTCCTCGGACTGGACCTTGATCCAGCCGGCCGCAAACTCACGGCACTCCTGGCGGAATTCGTTGACCGGAACTTCGTCCTTGTTCTTGCCTTTGGCGCGATAGGCTTCCTCGATCTTCCATTCGATCGGCAGACCGTGGCAATCCCAGCCCGGCACGTAATTGGCGTCGTAACCGCGCATCTGGAACGAGCGGGTGATGACGTCCTTCAGGATTTTATTGAGCGCATGGCCGATGTGGATATTGCCGTTGGCGTAGGGCGGGCCGTCATGCAGCACGAATTTTTCGCGGCCGGCGGCGGAGGCGCGCAGGCGTTTGTAGAGGCCCATTTCCTGCCAGCGTTTCACCGTTTCCGGTTCCTTCTGCGGCAGGCCGGCGCGCATCGGAAAATCCGTCTGCGGCAGATAGAGGGTGGAGGAGTAATCCAGTTTTTCTGCGGTGTCGCTCATAATCGTACCGTTGTTGCGCGCCGTGTCGGTCGCGCCGTCTCAATTTCAAAGAGGGCAAATACGGAAAGCGCCATGACCAAAGTCATGACAAGCGCCAAAATCCCGGACCTTCCGGCTCGTCAGAGCGGGCGGAAGGCCGGGCCAATAATTCGGCCAATCTGAGTTTTGAACATCAACCGGTATTGGGACATTGCCGGTTGTTTATGCGGTTTTCCGGCAAAAAGGAAGAGAAAAGCGACGGCAATATCGGCTGGAACAGAGGCTGACCGGCCTTACCCGGTCAGAACGCGATCCTGGCGTCCAGTTCGCTGAGCGGACGCACGCCCGATAACATCGCCCTCGCCTCTTCTTCATCGCGCCTGATCTGGGCGACGAGCGGATCGAGACCGTCGAATTTCAGCTCGTCGCGCAGGTGCCCGAAGAACGAGACCGAACAGACCTCGCCATAGAGATCGCCGGAAAAATCGAAGACGAATGTTTCAAGCAGCGCCGCGCCGTTTTCAGTGACGGTCGGGCGATAACCGAAGCTCGCCACGCCATCGCGGATCGAACCGTCCGGGCGGCGGAACCGCACGGCATAGATGCCCGCTTTCAGTTCCGTTTCCGGCGCCAGCGCCATATTGGCGGTGGGATAACCCAGCGTGCGGCCGAGCTTCTGGCCGCCGATGACTTCGCTTTCCACCGTGAAGCGATAACCGAGCAGGCCTGCGGCGCCCGCCACATCGCCTTCGCATAGAAGCGAGCGAATCCGGCTGGAAGAGACGACATCCGCACCCTCGTCGCGGAAGGCATCCACCAGCGTCACGTCGAAGCCATGGCGTTTGCCGGCCTCCATCAGAAATGCCGGGCCGCCTTCGCGGCCCTTGCCGAAATGGAAATCGAAGCCGGTGACGACAGCGCTGGCGTGGAGCCAATCGACCAGAATGGACTGGACGAATTCTTCCGCCGAGCGCTGCGAAAATTCCCGGTCGAAGGGATATTCGATGACGGAGCGGAAACCGATGGCCTCAAGGATGCGCGCCTTGAGGGGCGCGGGCGTGAGACGAAAAACCGGCGTATCGGGACGGAAGACGGAACGGGGATGCGGCTCGAAGGTCAGCACCAGCGCGGGAACGCCACGGGCGTCCGCCAGTTCCAGGGCACGATCCAGCACAGCCCGGTGGCCGCGATGCACGCCGTCGAAATTGCCGATGGCGATGACGCCGCCGCGAAGAGCTTCCGGCAGCGGCTCCTTTTTTTCATTGCGGTGAAAGACGGTCATGGCAATCGATCCATTCCTGCGCCAGCTATTCCTTGAGGCGAGATGTCCTCAGGCGAGACGGGGCATCCACCAGCCGGGAGCAGCACCCTGCCCCTTGAGATAGGCGTTGAGAAGCGCCTCGTCCGTCTGGCCGTTCAGCGTATATTCGGCGGCGTGAATGCCGCCGCTGATATAAAGAAGGTTGAGACCGCTCGCAATCGCGCCCTTCACATCCGTTGGCATGCCGTCGCCGATGGCAAGCACGCGATCCTTGGCGAAAGCGCCGCGCACTTCTTTGGCCGCCGCAAGGCAGGCTTCATAGATCGGCGCATGCGGCTTGCCAGCAATGCGGACCTCGCCGCCGAGCTGTTCGTAGTAAGCGGCCATGGCGCCGGCGCAGGGAATGATGCGCTCGCCGCGCTCCACCACCAGATCGGGATTGGCGCAGATCATCGGCACGTTGCGGGCAATGAAGCCCTTGAGCATTTCGGTATAATCCTCGGGCGTTTCCGTCTCGTCATCGAAAAAGCCGGTGCAGACCACGGACTGCGCTTCCGCCTCGCTGACACGCTCGACATCGAGACCGTCCAGCAACGGCAGATCCCGCTCCGGGCCGAGCAGGAATACTTTTTTCGGGCCTTCCGCAATCAGGCCGCGGGTGACGTCACCGGAGGTGATGATGCGGTCATAGGCCTCATCCGGCACGCCGAGAACGCGAAGCTGGGCGATGACGCCGGGAGCGGGGCGCGGCGAATTGGTGATGAGCACCACCGTCTTGCCGGCCTCGCGCGCTTCCCGCAGCGCAACTGCCGCATCCGGAAAAGCGCTGACGCCATTGTGCAGCACGCCCCAGACATCCGAAAGAATAACGTCGAACCCAGCCGTAATTTCGCCGAGAGTGAGAATGCGATGGGCCATGAGATGCTTTCCGGATGCGAGAAGAGGGTGAGCGTCACATCGCAAAGCGGGACGCCGATGGCAAGGAAAAAAGCGCCGCCAGACCGGTCTTTGGCCCGCCTGACGCAGCATGAACACAAATGCCCCTTAGATGCGATGCGGCCGCAACGGGCAAAAAGAACGACGTCGCCGCGCTCGTCCGCGCATGGGAAATTTCTGTCATGGAACGCTGATAACCATAAGCCATGAAATTTTTCAGACAGGGCGTTCTTGACTCCGGCAGAAGCCCTCCTTATCTCGGTTCCGCTGGCACTCGATAAAGGAGAGTGCTAACACCCATCAGGCGAGTTCCAAAAGCTCGCGCAGTCATTTGATCGAGGGATTAGACAATGACAAGCACCAATTTCCGCCCGCTTCACGATCGCGTCGTCGTTCGTCGCGTTGAGTCCGAAGAAAAGACCAAGGGCGGCATCATCATTCCCGACACCGCCAAGGAAAAGCCGCAGGAAGGCGAAATCGTCGCCGTCGGTTCCGGCGCACGTGACGAGGCCGGCAAGGTCGTCGCTCTCGACGTCAAGGTTGGCGATCGCGTTCTGTTCGGCAAGTGGTCGGGCACCGAAGTCAAGCTCAACGGCGAAGACCTTCTGATCATGAAGGAAGCCGACATCATGGGCATCATCGGCTGATTTCAGTCGACCCATCGTTTCCTTAAATTTCAAGCCGGACCCGGTCCGGCCATTCGAAACCAGGAGTTTTGAAAATGGCAGCCAAAGAAGTAAAATTCGGCCGCACAGCACGCGAAAAGATGCTCAAGGGCGTCGACGTTCTTGCTGATGCAGTGAAGGTAACCCTCGGCCCGAAGGGTCGTAACGTCGTCATCGACAAGTCCTTCGGCGCTCCGCGCATCACCAAGGACGGCGTTTCCGTCGCCAAGGAAATCGAACTGGAAGACAAGTTCGAGAACATGGGCGCACAGCTCGTTCGCGAAGTTGCCTCCAAGACCAACGACATCGCCGGTGACGGCACCACCACCGCGACCGTTCTGGCCCAGGCCATCGTTCGCGAAGGTTCCAAGGCAGTTGCTGCCGGCATGAACCCGATGGACCTGAAGCGCGGTATCGATCTGGCCGTTGCTGAAGTCGTCAAGGACCTTCAGGCCAAGGCCAAGAAGATCAACACGTCTGAAGAAGTTGCGCAGGTTGGCACGATCTCTGCAAACGGCGAGCGTCAGATCGGTCTCGACATTGCTGAAGCAATGCAGAAGGTCGGCAACGAAGGCGTCATCACCGTTGAAGAAGCCAAGACCGCTGAAACCGAACTCGAAGTCGTCGAAGGCATGCAGTTCGACCGCGGCTACCTGTCGCCCTACTTCGTGACCAACCCGGAAAAGATGGTTGCGGACCTCGAAGACGCATACATCCTTCTGCACGAAAAGAAGCTCTCGAACCTTCAGGCCATGCTGCCGGTTCTCGAAGCCGTCGTTCAGACCGGCAAGCCGCTCGTCATCATCGCTGAAGACGTCGAAGGCGAAGCTCTTGCAACGCTCGTCGTCAACAAGCTGCGTGGCGGCCTCAAGATCGCTGCTGTCAAGGCTCCTGGTTTCGGCGACCGCCGCAAGGCCATGCTGGAAGACATCGCCATCCTGACCGGTGGTACCGTCATTTCCGAAGACCTCGGCATCAAGCTCGAAAACGTTACCCTCGACATGCTCGGCAAGTCGAAGAAGGTTTCGATCTCCAAGGAAAACACCACGATCGTTGACGGCGCCGGCCAGAAGTCCGACATCGAAGGTCGTGTTGCCCAGATCAAGGCCCAGATCGAAGAAACCACCTCCGACTACGACCGCGAAAAGCTGCAGGAACGTCTTGCCAAGCTCGCTGGCGGCGTTGCCGTTATCCGCGTCGGCGGTTCGACGGAAGTTGAAGTGAAGGAAAAGAAGGACCGCATCGACGACGCTCTCAACGCGACGCGCGCGGCCGTTCAGGAAGGCATCGTACCGGGCGGCGGCGTTGCCCTGCTGCGTTCGTCCACGAAGATCACCGCAAAGGGTGAAAACGACGACCAGGAAGCCGGTATCAACATCATCCGCCGCGCCCTGCAGGCTCTGGTTCGCCAGATTGCAGACAACGCAGGTGACGAAGCTTCCATCGTTGTCGGCAAGATCCTCGAGAAGAACGAAGACAACTACGGCTACAACGCCCAGACCGGCGAATATGGCGACCTGATCCAGCTCGGCATCGTCGACCCGGTCAAGGTTGTTCGTACGGCTCTGCAGAACGCAGCTTCGGTTGCTTCGCTGCTGATCACCACCGAAGCCATGATCGCCGAGCTTCCGAAGAAGGACGCTCCGATGCCGGCAATGCCGGGCGGCGGCATGGGCGGCATGGACTTCTAATCAGTCCTGTCACCGGATTAAGAAAGGGCGGTCTCCGGATCGCCCTTTTTTCGTTGCCGCCCATGCCCTTTAAGTGGTCCGGCGTCGCAAGCGCGCCCGACGGGCGGCATGGACTTCTAATCAGCCCTGTCACCGGATTAAGAAAGGGCGGTCTCCGGACCGCCCTTTTTCTTTGCCGCCCGTGCCCGTTAAGTGCGTCCGGCGTCGCAAGCGCGCCCGACGGGCGGCATGGACTTCTAATCGGTCCTGTCACCGGAATTAAGAAAGGGCGGTCTTCGGACCGCCCTTTTCTTTGCCGTGCCTGTGGGATTGCCGGAAGGCGGCGCACCTTATCGACGCTCTCGCAAGAGATGCCTCATGAAATCAACAGGTTGCATAATTCTGAAGGCCGAAAGCGGAAGGGTTCGTGTATTGTCCCGTTTTGGAACAGGCCTGATTTTATCCGGCTATTTTTGCAACCCCATGCAATAATGGGGCACATCCAAGAGCGAATCACCGCCCCATACGGGGCCGATTTCCACTCGGATCGGCTTATAAGTGCGCTATTTAGTTGTGCTTTTTCGCATGTCTCGCGATTTTGAAGAAGAAATACATAATATTTTTGATTTTCTCACTGACTGGTTGTTGTAGGCAGGGGAAAATAAACTATAAGTCAGCCCCCGTAAGGGTTCCGCGACGGGGCGGCCAGCATTGAAAGGGGTTTCGATGCCTGGCAAATACGTTCGACTGCGGGTGGCGGTAAAGGTTCAACCTGGCAGTGGCGCTTGAATTGGCGGCGCTGGCACGTGTTCATGCGGGGGCGCGATTTGTTTGAAATATCAAGACGCAACGATGCTCTGCCTGCGGCGGTAACAGCCACGCCCGATCCCCGCACCCTGTCGCATTTCTTCATGTCGGAGGAGTGGAGCAGCGATCTTTCCAGTGGCGTCATCCGCCTCGGCGAACACGCATCGTTCATGCACGGCCTGCCGCCGGGCGAGTGCGGATTGCTCAGCCTTGTCCGCTGTTACGACCGCGCTGACCACGCCCGCGTTCTGGAACTTTTCGAGCAGGTTTCCACCGCACCTTCACGTTTCTGTTTTTCATCCGGCCTCTCCATCTTGCCGGCGATGCGGCAGCCGGTCATCTGCATGGGAGAATCTTCCGGCTTCGACGACGGCCAGCAAGGGCGCATATCAGGGCTTTTCCTGTTTCCGCGCTTTGAGGATATTCGCTTCGCCGCCTGAACATGGCGGGACAGACGCCCAGCACCGTTCACAAAATGAAGACGATTTGTCTTCTATTGTTCATCTTTATGGGCGGATGATTTTCGGTCATTGATGTCTCCAGACATTGCAGTTCAACCGGCGACACGCCGATTATTTACCGGAGATATCCATGTCCAGCAGCCAGAACGTTCTCGTTCTCATCGCCCGTATTCTGCTTTCCTTCATCTTCATCACCTCGGGCTTCAGCAAGCTCGTCGATCCGGCCGGTACGGCCGGCATGATCACGGGTGCCGGCCTACCCGCTGCAACCGCGCTTGCCTATATTGCAGGCCTGTTCGAACTCGTTGCCGGTCTTGCCATTCTCGCTGGTTTCCAGACCAAAATCGCTGCCTGGGCGCTTGCCGTCTTCTGCGTCTTCACCGGTCTGGTGTTCCACAGCGGCACCGTTGCCGTACCCGGCTGGCCTGAGCCGGCTCTTGGCTGGATCAACACGCTGAACGGCATCATGATGGTGAAGAACATCACACTTGCCGGCGCTTATATCCTGCTTGCCGCCTTCGGCCCCGGCGCCTACTCCGTCGACGCCAAGCGCGGCGCGGCTGTGGCCCACGCATAAGCCAAATGGATCGACCAATAAAAAAGCCGCCGGATCGCTCCGGCGGCTTTTTTTACGTCGTCAGACCGCAGCCCTGATGCGCGAGGCGATCTCCTGAACCGCGGCATCGCCGTCATGTTCCGGCTTGCGGGCGCGCACGAAGCAGGCTTCCGAACGGACGATGATGCCGTCGGAGAGAATTTTCAGGTGGTTGGCCTTCAGCGTCGAGCCGGTCGAGGTGATATCGACGATGATATCCGCCTGCCCTGCGGCCGGTGCACCTTCGGTCGCGCCAAGGCTTTCAACGATGCGATAAAGCTGAATGCCGTGCTGGCGCGAAAAGAACTGCTGCGTCAGCCGCCAATATTTGGTGGCGATGGCAAGCCTGCGGCCATGACGGGCGCGGAATTCCGAAGCGACATCGCCGAGATCGGCCATGCTGTCCACATCCAGCCAGATTTCCGGCACGGCGACCACGACATCCGCATGGCCGAAACCGAGGCGTGCGCAGAACTCCACCTGCGCATCGGCATTGGTCAGCCCCTCGCGTACGAGGTCCTCTCCCGTCACGCCGAAATCCACAGTGCCGGCACCGATCTCGCGGGCGATCTCGGAAGCCGAGAGATAGGCGATCTCGATATCGTCGCGCCCTTCGATGCGGCCGCGATAGGAGCGGTCATTGCCGACAGCCGCGACTTTCAGCCTGGCGCGTTCCAGAACGGCGGAGGCGTCTTCTTTCATCCGGCCCTTGGAGGGCAATGCGATGGTAATCATGGCTTGTCGCTCCCGCGCACCGTTTCGATGCGATCCAGCCAGAGCGAAAAGCCCACGGCCGGGATTTTTTCCTGTGCGCCGAGCAGGGTCAGCAGCCGGTCGAAACGGCCGCCACCGGCCAGAACGCTGTCTCCGCCCGCTTCCACCACCTCGAAAACGAGGCCGGTATAATAATCGAGCGGGCGACCGAAGGCCGCGCCATAGGTGACGGTTTCGAGATCGACACCGGCATTGGCAAGCGCTGCGACGCGTTTGTCGAAAGCGGAAAGCGCGCCATCCAGTTTCAGCTTCGCCTTTGCGGCAAAATCCGCCAGAACCTGCGAGGCCTGCGGCAGAGGCGCCTTCAGGGCCAGGAACTGCTTGAGCAGCGCGAAGCTTTCATCCGGCAGGCGCGTGGCGGCAAGCGCCAGTTTTTCCCGCAGGCGGCGGGCGATTTCCTGCGGCGCGCGGCTGGCATTGGTGGAATAGCCGGTCTCCTGCATCACCGTATCGAGATAATCGACCAGCACTGTCTCGTCGCCCGTCGCCAGAAGGCCGGCGACGCGGGCATCGAGACCGGTCATGGGTTTGGGATGCACAAGACTTTCCAGCAGCGCTTCCAGCTGCGCCATATCGCCGAATGCCTGCACCAGCCGCTTCTGCCAGCCGAGCGGCAGGCCGAGGGCGGCAACAACCGCTTCGAACACCTGCTGGTCGCCCAGAGTGACGGCAAGCGACCGGCCCGGCAGCAGGCGCTGCAGAATGCCGGTGGCGTCAATGACGGCACGGGCATCGGCAGCGGCGATATCGGTATCGCCAAGATCCTCGATACCGGCCTGATAAAACTCGTTGGCACCTTCGCGGCGCTGGCGGAAGACTTCGCCGAGATAGGAATAACGCTTCGGCGTGCCGGTCGCCGTCTCGATATGGCGCAGGCAGACGGGAATGGTGAATTCGGGGCGCAGGCACAGGCTCTCACCCGTTTCGCTCTCCGTCATGAAGATACGGCGGCGCAAATCCTCGCCAGCCATATCCAGAAACGGTTCGGCGGGCTGGATGACGGGCGTGTTCACACGGCTCGTGCGGCGCGCGGCGAATTCTTCCAGTAGCTCTCCGGAAAATTCCGGCATGTCGATCAGGGGCATGGAACGGTACTTTTCGTCACGGTTCGAGCGGCTGCATCATTTCGATGCGGTTTCCGAAAGGATCATGGACATAAAACCGGTGATACCCTTCAAGCGGCTCATCCTCAACCACATGGCAGCCTGCTGTTTCAAGTGTTTTTCGCAAGGTTGCCATATCATCGACCAGAAAGGCCGGATGGGCTTTCTTCGCCGGGCGGAAATCCTGCTCGACGCCGAGATGCAGTTTTATCGAACCATGGCTGAACCAGCACCCGCCGCGCGCGGCGAGATTGGCGGGCTTGGCCTGCTCCGCAAAGCCGAGCAGGCCGCCATAAAAAGAGCGCGCCTCATCTTCGCGGCCCGCCGGCATCGCTAGTTGAATATGGTCGAGCGCAAGGATCGCCATGGCTTCAGCGCCCTTCGGCGGCGCGGCGAACGTCCTCTGCCTGATGCTCCAGAATCTCGCGGACCTTCGCCACCAGCTCGGCTTCCGGCACGCTGACCTGCGCCACGCGCGCCTCGCGCCAGCTGGCATTGTCCTCGATCTCGCCGGACAGGCGCTTGCCTTCGATCAGATCCTTGATCTGCACCACACCTTCGGCGCGCTCGTCACCGCCCTGGATGATGGCGATTGGGGAGCCGAGGCGGTCGGCATATTTCAGCTGGTTGCCGAATTTCTTCCAGTTGCCCTGATACATTTCAGCGCGGATGCCTTCCGCGCGCAGTGCCTGCGTGAAGCGCTGGTAACGGCCCATGCTTTCCACATCGCCATCCATGACGGTGATGAGAACGGGAGCGAGCGGCTTGACCTGACCGAGCTTGCCGAGGTTCTTCAGCGCCGTCATCAGGCGCGAAACGCCGATCGAGAAGCCCGTGGCCGGAACCGGCTGGCCCATGAAGCGCGAAACGAGGCCGTCATAACGCCCGCCGCCGCCAACGGAACCGAACACGACCTTTTCACCCTTTTCATTGGTGACGTCGAAGCTCAGCTCGGCCTCATAGACGGGGCCGGTATAATATTCGAGGCCGCGAACGACCGAGGGGTCGATCTTGATGCGCGTTGCATCGTAACCGGCACTGGTGACCAGAGCGCCGATGATGTTCAGCTCCTCAACGCCTTCCTCACCTTTCGAGGTGCCCGCGACCAGTTTGGCCAGATCGTCGGCGCTTTCCGCATAATCCTTGATGCCGACGAAAAACAGCACCTTTTCGATCTGCTCCTCGCCAAGACCAGCGCCCTTTGTGAAGTCGCCGGATTCATCCTTGCGGCCGGGGCCGAGCAGCAGCTTCACGCCTTCGGGACCGAACTTGTCGAGCTTGTCGATGGCGCGCAGAACGTTGAGGCGACGACCGGCATTGTCCTCGCCGCCGAGGCCGATGGCTTCCATGACGCCATCGAGCACCTTGCGGTTGTTGACGCGAATGACATAGTCGCCGCGCTGAATTCCGAGCGCTTCCAGCGTATCGGCCATCATCATGCACATTTCGGCATCGGCCTGCACACCGGCGGCGCCCACCGTATCGGCATCGAACTGCATGAACTGCCGGAAGCGGCCGGGGCCGGGCTTTTCATTGCGGAACACGTAACCGGCGCGATAGGTGCGGTATGGCAGCTGGATTTCGTTGAAATTTTCCGCGACATGGCGGGCGAGCGGCGCGGTCAGATCGTAGCGCAGGCTCATCCATTGGTCGTCATCGTCCTGAAGCGAAAACACGCCTTCGTTCGGACGGTCGCTATCGGGCAGGAACTTGCCGAGCGCATCGGTATATTCGAACAGCGGGGTTTCCACCGGATCGAAACCGTAAAGCTCATAGACCCTGCGGATCTTCTCGATCATCTCATTGGTGGCATGAATATCGGCAACCGAGCGATCCACGAAGCCGCGCGGCAGGCGGGCTTTCAGTTTCTGAGGCTTTTTTGCTTTTTCGCTCATGGGGCCGATCCGATATTTTCCTGAAATCAAGCCGGTGTATTAGAGGATGAAGTCCGGTGCGGCAAGCCGCAAAGGCTCCGGTCTTACTGGCTCACGCAGCCAAGCGGGCTATATGGGATGCATGTATCCCAATTCGGATCGGGAAGGACGCGACCCATGAGCAAACAGACGGCCATACGCCTGCCTGATGAGACCTATGAGCGGCTGAAAGCGCTTTCTGAGCGCACCGGCCGCACATCCGCCTATTACATCCGCGAGGCGATCGAGAAACATATCGAAGATATGGAAGATCTCTATCTTGCGGAAGAGGCGACGCGGCGCATTCAGCGTGGAGAATCGAAGGTTGTAAGCGCCGAGGAGTTCTGGCGTGATCTGGACAATTGAATATCACACGCTTGTCCAGAAAGAGATGCGCAAGATAAATCCGGAAACGCGCCAGCGAATCCGGAGTTTTCTGCATGAACGATTGGTGGCACTGGATGATCCACGCCAGACCGGCGACGCCCTGCAAGGCTCCGAGCTCGGAAATTTCTGGCGCTACCGGGTGGGCGATTACCGCATCATCTGCGATATACAGGATCACAAGCTCGTCGTGCTGGTGGTCGAAATCGGCCATCGCCGTTAAATCTACCGTTAGGCATTCATGATCCTCGAAGCCCTGCAATATGCCGCCACACGCGCGGTCACGCCGAAAGAATTCCGGCCGCATATCCGCTATTCCGTCAACCTCTGGGCGCGCGCCAACCGCTGCGCCAAAGCCTGGGCGGAGCATGAAAACAACAGCCGGCAATTCGTGCTGCACTCGGCCAGAAAGCTGAAGCAGCGGCGAACGGCCGTTGTGCTGGGCTCGGGCCTGTTGCGCGATGTGCCCTATGATGCGCTGGTGGCGATGTTCGATACGGTCGTGCTGGTCGATCTGGTGCATCTCGCCAGCGTGCAGGCGAAGCTGCGCCTCAATGCCAAAAAGAATGTCCGCATCGCCAACCGCGATCTTTCCGGATTTGACGACGTTCTCGCCGGCCGGCCGGCCGAACCGCTCGATTTCCTGCGGCGGGTGCCCTATCTCGATCTCGTGGTATCGGCCAATCTCCTGTCACAGATCGGCACCGGCGCACGCCACCGGCTGGAGCGGGAAAAGATCGCAAATGCCCCGGACGATCTTCTGCCGAAGCTCATTCACACCCATCTGGAAGCGCTGGCTGGCCTGCCCTGCAAAGCCTGCCTGATAACGGACACCTCCTTCGACGTCATCGGCAAAGACGGCAACCTGCACCAGCATGAAGACCTGCTGCATGGCATCGTTCCTCCTGCCCCCGCCGCCGCATGGAAGTGGCCGCTTGCCCCGTTTGGCGAGGAAAGCAGGGATTACCGCATCGTGCATCACGTCATTGCGCGTGAACTGACCTGATGGCCATGCTTATTCCATAATTCCAGCGGTAAATTCACGCCATGTCCCAGGTGGTCCGCACATTGATGTTCCTTGCCTGCCTGCTATACGGCGCAATGCCGGCGCAGATGGCGATGAGCATGCCGATGGCCACAGGCATGGCAGCTTCCTCGCAGGTGCCGATGAAACATGAAGATGCCCATTCGCATCGAGCCGCGGATCGGGACCAAGTGTCTCGGGCGCATGCGGAAAATGGGGCTCATGGAGCAGGCACGGGCGGTTGCTGCCCGCATGGTGGCGATGCCGCACATCCCGGTTCCTGCGCCGCCTGCCTGATCGTGGTTCCGCGAACGATCTTCGCCGATAGCGGCCGGGTGACATTCGCCTATCCGAAGCCGCAGCGCGGCATCGTCTTTGACGGCAAGGCTTCCGCGCCGCCGCTACCGCCTCCCCGCGCCTGACCCCAGATTTTTTCAGACCCATCTTCGAAAAATCCGTCAGACACAGGAAGGATAATCCATGTCTATCAAGACCATTACGCTCGCCGCCGCTTTTGCAGCCTCCCTCGCCATGCCCGTTCTCGCACAGGAAGCGGGCGGCCATGCCGGACACGACATGTCAAAAGGCACTATGAGCGACAGCACTTCCACCAAGGCCTTCATGGAAGCCAGCAAGAAAATGCATGGCGATATGGCCATCGATTATAGCGGCGATGCCGATGTCGATTTCGTGCGCGGCATGATCCCGCACCATCAGGGCGCGATCGATATGGCCAAGGTGCAGTTAAAATACGGCAAGGACCCGGAAATCCGCAAGCTGGCTGAAGAAGTCATCAAGGCGCAGGAAGGCGAGATCGCCATGATGAAGGCCTGGCTGAAGTCCAAGGGCAAGTGACGACCGCAATTGTCAAACGGGGAGCGCCGGCTGGCGCTCCCTCCCCACAAGGTTACAACCCTGCGAGACCGGCCTTGTAGTCCTCCGAGGCCGCACGGCTGAGGCGCTCCAGCTCCATGGCCGCCCGGCTGGTATGGCGTTCCTTGTGGCGCAGCAAAGCGAAGTTGCGGGCAGGCAGATCGATGCCGGCTCGGACCAGCAGCCCCTGCCGCAAAAACAGCGAGGCGACGGAGGCGGAAACCGCCGTGGCCGCACCGCCGGAGCGTGCCGCCATCACCACCGCCTCGTTAGACGGCAGTTCGAGCATGACGGAAAGCTCGCCGGGATCCACCCCCATCTGCCGCACCGCCGCCTCGAAGGCGGAGCGGGTGCCGGAGCCCTGCTCGCGCAGGACCCATGAGGTGCCGTAGAGCATATCGAGCGCGGTGAGATAACGGCCATCCGCGAAGGGATGGGCCGAACCGGTGACCACCAGAAGCTTGTCGGAGACGACCGGCTGCACCATCAAGGCCGGCTCATCGATCCTGCCTTCGATGAAACCGACCTCTGCCAGACCGTCGAGCACGGCCTGTGTAACCGTCTTGGTATTGCCGATATCGAGCCGCACGGTCACGCCCGGATAAAGCTTCTTGAACTGCATCAGGATCGGCGGCAGCCAGTAGCTTGCAATCGTCTGGCTGGCGCAGACGGTGATTTCGCCGCGCGTAAGCCCGCCCATTTCAGAAAGAATCAATTCGGCATTGCGCACACGCGCCAGAGTCGCCTTCGCTTCGCCCAGAAACGCCCGGCCGCTTTCCGTCAGTTCGATGTTGCGGCCGACGCGATGGAACAGCTCGACATTATAAAAGGCCTCGAGATTCTTGATGGCGGAGCTGACGGCGGAGGCGGTCAAACCGATGGCTTCGGCGGCCCTTGTAAGGTGCTCGCGTTCGGCAACGGCGATGAAGATGCGGAGTTGTTCGAAGGTCATGGCTTTTCATTCGATTTTATCGAATAATATATGCCATATTATTTTATAGAATAAAACAGGTCGCTACGGCATTGTCTGGCCATGGCACAACATCGCACCCTCGCTCATCCCTTTCAGTTTTCGCTTCGCTGGCTCACCCCGCTTCTGCCGGGCATTCTCATCTGCGCGGCGGTCAGCTGCGCCGCCATTCTGGCGGAGCGCTTTCAGGTGCGGCTTGCAGGCCATGCATGGCTCGGCGATCTGGTGCTCGCCATTCTGATCGGCACGCTGCTGCGTTCGCTGGTGTCTCTGCCCGCGGTTGCCTCGGCCGGCATCAAATTCAGCGCCAAGACGCTGCTTGAAATCGCGGTGGCGCTTCTTGGCGCATCCTTGAGCCTCTCCATCCTCAAAGGTGCCGGCGGTTTGCTGATCGGCGGCATTGCGCTGATCGTCGCGCTGTCGCTGATCGTCAGCTATGCCGCCGGGCGGATGCTCGGTCTGCCGCCCAAGCTTGCGACGCTGATTGCCTGCGGCAACTCCATCTGCGGCAATTCCGCGATTGCCGCCGCCGCACCCGCCATCGGTGCCAAGCCGGAAGATGTCGCAGCCTCGATTGCCTTCACCGCCGTTCTCGGTGTTGTCGCCGTGCTGCTGATGCCGTTTCTGCCGCAGCTTCTGGGTCTCGACGCCACCCAATATGGCATTTTTGCCGGCCTGACGGTCTATGCCGTGCCGCAGGTTCTGGCCGCCACAGCCCCGCTCGGCGCAATCGCCGTGCAGACCGGCACCATCGTCAAGCTCATCCGCGTGCTGATGCTGGGGCCTGTGATCGCCGCCCTCTCCGTCATCCATGGCCAGTCCGGCACGGAACGCCTGAGATTGCAGCAGATGGTTCCGTGGTTCATCATCGCCTTCGTGCTGATGATCATGGCCCGGTCCTTCGGTCTCATTCCTGAGGCTCTGATCGGCCCTGTCGCCTCGCTTTCCAACATTCTCACCATCATGTCGATGGCGGCGCTGGGCCTTTCGGTCGATATTCGCAGCCTTCGCCATGCCGGCGGCAAGGTCATCGTCGCCGCCAGCCTGTCGCTGGTGCTGCTGGGCGTTCTGAGTTTTGGCCTGATCCTGCTGACACAGACGACCTAAGCAAAAGGCGGGCTGTTATTTCCCGGTGCTGACCGTCAGCGTGTAATGCGCGCCGAGACCGCGGCGCGGCGATCCCAGGATGAGCGTCGGGCGGATCAGCCATTCCGTATCCGCCTTCGGCGTCAGGGTTGCGACCTTGCCTTCGGAATCGCTGAAGAAGATCGCGTCCTCATCCGGCGTCGAAAAATCGAAGACCGCCATCAGCACGAATTCGCTGGAGGCGGCAAGCTCGATCTTCACCGTCTGCCCGGCCTTCACCTTCAGGCGATAGACATCGCCGCGCCCGCGCCGCGTCCAGCCGTCAAGCTTCAGCGGCCCGGCCGGCGGCAGCGCCACCTGCTTCAGCCTTTCGCCGTCATCGAGCCATATGCCGTCGACATTGCGGCCTTCCGCGAAGGAGGCATGCGGCACGGCGGCCACGGCCATGGTGAGAGCCAGAAGAAGGGAGGTTATCTTCATGGGCGTACAAACTCCCGCCGCATGGCCTCTATCGGCTGGCGGCAATGACAGCCTTCGATATGGTCGTTGACCATACCCATGGCCTGCATGAATGCATAGACGGTCGTCGGGCCGACGAAACTCCAGCCCCGCTTCTTCAAGTCCTTCGAAAGACGGATGGAGGCGTCGCTGGTGGGGTTGGCCCTTAACGTCGCATAGTCCAGCCTTTGCGGCCTTTCTGCGGCGGCCGGTTCGAAACCCCAGAAATAATGGGCGAGCGAACCGAATTCATCGCGCAACTCCATGGCGCGGCGGGCATTGTTGATGGTCGAGACGATCTTGCCGCGATGGCGGATGATGCCCTTGTCGGCAAGGCAACGCTCGATATCGGCGTCACCGAATTCCGCCACCTTTTCGAATTCGAAATTGGCGAAGGCAAGACGGAACGCCTCGCGCTTGCGCAGAACCGTCAGCCAGGAAAGGCCGGACTGGAAACCTTCCAGACAGATCTTCTCGAAAAGGCGGCGATCGTCGGTGACGGGATAACCCCATTCCTCGTCGTGGTAACGGCTGTAATCCGCAAGCCCCTGCTGCCAGAAACACCGCACAAGGCCATCCGCGCCCGTTTCAAGTCCCGCTTCATTCATTCCGCAACCACCCTTTTCCGCTCCCGCCCGTGACCGGTTCGGACCGCGCACTTACCACTCATTCACCACGTTTCAAAACCGGGTGCTAACCTTAAATCCAGCTTTCCCTAATCAAGCGCTTTTTAATGAACAGCCATTTACGATTCGCTGGCGTCAAGGTGCGAACGTGTCCGGCAAAGCGGGCGAACAGTCCCGCAAATCCATAGTTGCGACATCCCGCAGAGAGAGTCCACCCGATGACGATGAAGTCCGTTTTTCTGGCGCTGAGCCTCGTTTCCACCTTTGCCGCCCCGGCCGCCATGGCCAATGAGCGTTATCGCGAGCGCCCGCCCGTCGTCGTCAGCCCGGATCTTTCGGCGCCCTGGGTCACCCAGCTCGGCGGTCGCGGCAATGTGCGGCCCGTGGTTTATCCGCGCGCGCCTGCCGCACGCCAGCCGTTCTTCCAGCAGCGCCAGGCCGCTATGCCGCAGCGCCCCAGCTCCGGCGTCACATCGCAGCGCCCGGCACGGGTGCAGAATGCCGCCGTCCGCCCCAACGCGCCGGTGCGCACCCAGATCGCGCCGCAATTCCTGCCGCAGATCGTCACCTACCCGACCGATGAAAAGCCCGGCACCATCGTCATCGATACGCCGAACCGTTTCCTCTATCTCGTGCTCGCCGATGGCAAGGCCCGGCGGTACGGCGTTGGCGTCGGAAAGCCCGGTTTCGAATGGGCCGGCACCCACAAGGTAACCCGCAAGGCGGAATGGCCGAGCTGGACCCCGCCGAAGGAAATGATCAGCCGCGAGGCGAGGAAGGGACACTATCTGCCGGCCTTCATGGAAGGCGGCCCGGCGAACCCGATGGGCGCGCGCGCCATGTATCTCGGCTCGACGCTTTATCGCATCCACGGCACCAACCAGCCGTGGACGATCGGCAGCAACAATTCCTCCGGCTGCATCCGCATGCGCAACGAGGATGTCACCGATCTTTACGAGCGCGTCAACGTCGGAACCAAGGTCATTGTGATATGACGGCAACGGTTCAGCCTTTCCGGCCGCTTCAGAGCCGGTGTGGCGGCGTATCCGCTTGAATTGCCGCCTTGCGGCGGTACAATCCGGCTCACTTCATTGGAATGAAACTTGGCGGGGGACGCCAGGAGCCGGACCTCTCTCAGGGGATGATGGAACGGCCTTAAAACGGGTGGTCAATCGGCCGCCCGTTTTTCGTTTCTGTCATTCAAATGTTATCAAAAAACGGTTTGGTGAATTACTGATATCAATCTGGATTCACTCCATGCCGCGCCATTGTTTATTTGTTTGCGCCCTGCTGTTCAGCGGCGCTTCCTTTTCTGCCGCAATCGCGGGCGAATTTGAAATTTCCGGTTATGGCGGCTGGCAAAGCGCGCCGCACAGCGATGTGAAGGTCTCCGACGGTCCGGATTTCCGGGCCGGATGGGAAGGCAAGTCGTTTTCCAATCCGCCCTATTGGGGCGTGCGCGGCACCTACTGGTTCGACGAGGGCCAGCTGCGAAATTTCGGCATCTCGCTCGATTTCACCCATGACAAGGTCTATGCCGATGACCAGACGCTTGCCCGCTCAGGCTGGTCGCATTTCGAATTCACCGATGGCCTGAACCTTCTGACGCTCAATGCGCTCTACCGTTTTCCGCTGGAATCGCTGCCCATCACCCCTTACGTTGGCGCCGGCGTCGGCATTAACGTGCCGCATGTGGAAGTATATCGCCCGTCAGGCAAGACCTTCGAATACCAGTTCGGCGGCGCAACCCTGCAGGCGCAGGCCGGCCTCAGCTACCGCATCACCGACAACTGGTCGACCTTCGTGGAATATAAGGGCACCTATTCCTTCGTCGACGTCGATATCGACAATGGCGGCTCGTTGAAAACCGATATCATCACCAATGCGGTGAATTTCGGCGTGGCGTATAAGTTCTAGCTCTCTTCCCTCATTCCTGTGCTTGTCACAGGAATCCAGCCGACGCGCGTCTGCGCGGCGGGAAGAGTCCCTTCAGCCCAACGGCTTGGGCTGGCTGGATCCCTGTGACAAGCACAGGGATGAGGGGACAAAGAAAGCCCTTACGACCCAATCTTTGCGCCACATGTTATGGCGCGCTGGATCACTGCCCTATGAGCACACCACGCTCTAAACCAAAAGCCTCGCCGGTTTCGGCCCGCCATAGGCCCAGTCCAACAGCTCCACCGTGTGCAGGATAGGCATATCCGTGCCGGTTCCGATCTGCGTGATGCAGCCGATATTGCCGGTGGCGATGACATCCGCCCGGGTGGCCTCGATGTTCTTCACCTTGCGCGCCTTGAGTTTGGCGGAAATCTCCGGCTGCAGGATGTTGTAGGTTCCGGCCGAGCCGCAGCAGAGATGCCCTTCCGCCGGATCGCGCACGGTAAAACCCGCCGCCTTCAGGAGTTGTTTCGGCGCAAGCGTGATCTTCTGGCCATGCTGCATGGAGCAGGCCGAATGATAGGCGACCGTGAGACCCTGGCTTTGCCCTTGCGGCAGATCGAGGGTGGCGAGATATTCAGTGATGTCCTTTGCGAGCGCCGAGACCCGCGCGGCTTTTTCGGCGTAAGCCGGATCGAGCCGCAGCATATGGCCGTAATCCTTGATGGTGGTGCCGCAGCCGGAAGCGGTGATGATGATGGCGTCGAGACCGCCGCTTTCCATCTCACGCGTCCAGACATCGACATTGCGCCTTGCCGAGGCGAGCGCCTCTTCCTCGCGGCCCATATGATGCACCAGCGAACCGCAGCAGCCCTCCCCCTTCGGCACCACGACCTCGATGCCGAGCCGCGCCAGAAGGCGCAGCGTCGCCTCGTTGATACCGGGATCGAGCACCGGCTGGGCGCAACCGGTGAGGATGGCGACGCGTCCACGCTTCTCGCCCTCGGCCGGCCGCTCTCCCGGACGGGTTGACGCGGAGGCCGCAGGCACGGCGGCGGGGGCGAGAGCGAGCATGGATTGCAGCGGCCTCAGCGCCGGAACTTTGGCAAGCAGGCCGGAGAAAGGCCGCGCCAGCCGGGCCAGATGCAGCGCCAGCCGGAAACGGGCTGGATGAGGCAGGACAGCAACCAGAAGATTGCGGATCAGCCGATCCATAAAGGGGCGCTTGTAGGTCTGTTCGATATGGGCGCGGGCATGATCGACCAGATGCATGTAATCCACGCCGGAGGGACAGGTGGTGGTGCAGGCAAGGCAGGAAAGACAGCGGTCGATATGGGTGACGACCTCGCGGTCTGCCGGGCGGCTGTTTTCCAGCATATCCTTGATGAGGTAGATGCGGCCGCGCGGGCTGTCCAGCTCGTTACCGAGCGTGACATAGGTGGGACAGGTGGCGGTGCAGAAACCGCAATGCACACATTTGCGCAGGATTTTTTCGGATTCCGCCACATGCGGATCGGCCAGCTGTTCGGGCGTGAAGGATGTTTGCATGGTTCAGACGGCCCTTTCCATTGTTACGGCCATCTTGCCGGGATTGAAGATGCCCGCCGGATCGAGCTTCTCCCTGATACGCGCAGAAAGCAGCGCTTCCGCCGCCGGGCGCGGTTCGAAGGCAGCGACCGTGGCGCGCACCGCATCGCTCGCCCTCACCAAAGTTGCATGGCCGCCGCCAAGCGCCCGGATCGCGCCGCGCAGCAAATTCGCCTCGGGGTCGGCCTCCATCTGCATCCAGACGAGACCGCCCTGCCAGTCATAGAAGGCATCGATGCCCGCTTCCATGCGCAGCGCCGCGACAAGCTGATGACCAACCGAAGGCGCGACCGATACTTTCCACAAGGGCTTCGCCGCCTGTCCGGCATAGGGCGCGACATCGCGCACCTGCCGCCACAAAAGCCTGCTTTCCTCGCCCTCCAGCAGCGCCCACGGTCCGACCCGGTCCATGACGGAAAGGAGTTTGGCCGTGCGCGCCTCCACCGAAGCGGAAAGCCCTTCCAGCCGCAGGATGGTCGCCGGGCCGTCCGGCAATCCGCCATCGATGAAACGGGAACGAACGCTTTCCGGCAGATGCGCCGCGCCGGAAACCTCGACACTCATCGCCATCGCCGCCGCCATGATGCGCGTCGCCGCTTCATCGTCGAGACTGGAAACGACCACGGTTTTTTCCGCAGGCGGTTTCGGCAGCACGCGGAAGGTGACTTCGGTGAGGAAACCGAGCGTGCCGAAAGACCCGGCCAGGAACTTCGACAGATCGAGCCCGGTGACATTCTTCATCACCCGGCCGCCGGCCTTGATGACCTCACCGCTGCCATTGACGAAACGGATACCGAGCAGGCTGTCACGAGCCGCACCGGCCACATAACGGCGGGGGCCGGAAACATTGGCGGCAAAGATACCGCCAATGGTGGGCTCGCCTTCGGTGCCCATGATCGGGCGGTGATCCATCGGCTCGAAGGCCATCATCTGGCGGTTTTCTGCAAGGGCGGCTTCGACGGTTGCGAGCGGAGTGCCGGCCTTGACGGTCATGACCATTTCGGCGGGCAGGTATGAGACGATGCCGTTCATCGCGCGGGAAGAGAGTGCTTCATCTGCTGCGACAGCATTGCCGAAACCGGAGCGGGTGTTGCCGCCGATGATTTTCAGCGCGGCTTTTCGGGCGGCGTGGTCGCGGATGATGTCGGCGACCTGGGTTTCTGCGTAGGGGGTCAGCATGGGGTGGTGGGCTCCGAGCATCGGACAGCGACGTTTGTGTGGGAAACACTGCGCTCGGAGCAAGAGACACCCCCCTCTGCCCTGCCGGGCATCTCCCCCTCAAGGGGGGAGATCGACTCGCGGCAAGGTCCCGCGTTTTTCTTCGGTCGAGATGGAGCGACGCAGGTGCGTCTCGCCAATCTCCCCCCTTGAGGGGGAGATGCCCGGCAGGGCAGAGGGGGGTAAACCACACCCACCACCGTCACGAAATTCACACCCATCATCCCCTCCCCTCCAGCGGAAACACCTTGGAAGGGTTCATCAGCCAGTCCTCGTCGAAAGCCGCACGCACCGCCATCTGCTGGGCAAGATCCGCCTCACCATACTGGTGGCGCATCAAATCCCGTTTTTCGATGCCCACACCATGTTCGCCGGTCAGACAGCCACCGGCATCGACGCAGAGCTTCAATATTTCATTGCCTGCCTCTTCGGCGCGGGCCGCATCCTCCGGATCGTTGGCGTTGAACAGGATGAGTGGGTGCATATTGCCATCGCCGGCATGGAAGACATTGGCGACGCGCAGGCCGAGGCGGTCGGTGATTTCGCTCGTCTTTTTTAGCACATAAGAAAGCTGGGAGAGCGGCACGGTGCCATCCATGCAGATGTAATCCGCGATGCGGCCGGTTGCGCCGAAGGCGGATTTGCGGCCTTTCCAGATCGCCGCCGCTTCCATGGCCGACTGACATTCCTTCACCGTCTTCACGCCATGTTTTCGGGCAATCGCCACGATGTCGGCCAGCATTGCGTCCATTTCCGCCTCGGAGCCTTCGACCTCGACAATCAGAAGCGCGCCGACATCCAGCGGATAGCCCGCTTTGGCGAAAGCCTCGCAAATTTCGATGGCCGGCTTGTCCATGAATTCGATGGCGACCGGGATGATGCCCGCGCCGATAATATCGGCCACGCAGGAGCCGGCTTCCTCCGACGTCTCGAAGCCGAACAGCACCGGTCGCGCGCCTTCCGGTCTGGCGATCAGCCGCACCGTCGCTTCCGTCACGATACCGAGCTGGCCTTCCGAGCCGCAGACGAGGGCGAGCAGATCGTAGTCGGCGGCATCGAGGTGCTTGCCGCCCAGTTCCAGCACTGTGCCATCCACCAGCACCATTTTCACGCCGAGCAGATTATTGGTGGTAACGCCGTATTTCAGGCAATGTGCGCCGCCGGAATTCATGCCGATATTGCCGCCGATGGTGCAGGCAAGCTGCGAGCTGGGGTCCGGCGCATAAAAGAAACCTTCAGCACCTGCCGCATCGGAAATGGAAAGATTGGTGACGCCCGCCTGCACCCGCGCCGTACGGTTATAAAAATCCAGCTCGAGGATCGAGGCCATCTTGGAAAGGCCGATCACCACCGCATCCTCCTGCGGGATCGCGCCGCCCGAGAGCGAGGTGCCGGCCCCGCGTGGCACGACCGGAATGCCGTAACGGTGGCAATATTTCATCACCGCCGCCACCTCTTCCGTCGTTTTCGGCAACGCCACGGCCAGCGGCAGGCGGCGATAGGAAACGAAGGCGTCGGTTTCGAAAGGCACGAGTTCGCGCGGTTCGTGCACAAGACAGTCCGCCGGCAGAATATCCTTGAGGTCCGCTATGATGCGGTCGCGGCCGGCGACGACTTTCGCGCGCGGCTCCAGAAACTTGATCGGCTGCGTCACCGCGCCTCCTCCCTGCCATTTTCCCAACTGGTATTCTTTCTTTACCACTTTGAAACGGCGCAATCAAATGTTATGGATTTTTTCCATTCTGGAAACAATCGAGGGCAACTATGACGAATCTGGGCGATCTGGAAGTCTTCGCAAGCGTTGCCGCTTCCGGCAGCATGTCGCTGGCCGCAAGGGAGCTTGGATATTCGCCCGCCGTCATTTCCAAGCGCATCAAGCGGCTGGAAGAAAAGCTCGGCGCGCGGCTTTTCCAGCGCACCACACGGCAAATCTCGCTGACCGAAGCGGGACAGGGCTTTTACGAGCGGGTGCTTGCGGTGCTGGAAGGGCTGGAGGAGGCCGAGGATTTCGTGTCCGGCCGCGCCAATACGGTCAACGGCACGCTGAAGGTTTCCGCGCCGACCTCCTTCGGGCGCATGCATATCGCGCCGCATCTGAAGGGTTTCATGGAGCGGCATCCTGATCTTTCGGTCAATCTGGTGCTGAGCGACGAATTCATCGACATCATCGAAGGCGGCTATGATCTGGCCATCCGTATCGCCGATCTGAATTCCTCCAGCCTTGTGGCCCGCAGGCTGGCGCCAGTGCGCCGCGTACTCTGCGCTTCGGCGGAATACGTTGCGGCCCATGGTATGCCCGCGACAATCGAGGATCTGAAAAAGCACCGCTGCCTGCCGGCTCATAATAACGATGTCTGGCGGCTGGAAGGACCGGGCGGCGCGATGAGCATTCGCCCGGAAGGGATGCTCATCACCAATTCCAGCGAGGTGATCCGCGAGGCGGTGATATCAGGGCTCGGCATTGCGCTGCGCTCCACCTGGGATATCGGCCATGAATTGCGCAGCGGCAAGCTGGTGCAGGTTCTGCCGGGTTATGAGGGATCGCGAAACGTGACGCTCTCGGCGGTTTATCCGAGCCGGCAGTTCCTGCCTGCGAAGGTTCGGCTGTTCATCGATTATCTGGCCGGGCTCTATGGGCCTTCACCCTATTGGGAGCAGGGCTGAAACGGGTCCACTCCCTCATCCCTGTGCTTGTCACAGGGATGAGGGAAACTTGGCCCTCAGTGCCCGCCCTCGGCATGGGAGCGGCGGATGCGGCGCACCACCCACCAGACGCCGAGAACCGCGAAAGGAACGGAGATGCCGGTGACGACGGCGGGGTCGAGCGGCAGCACATCATGGCTGATCGCCTTGGTGAGATAACCGATCAGACCGACGACATAATAGGAAATGGCGGCGACCGAGAGGCCTTCGACCGTCTGCTGCAGGCGAAGCTGCATGGCGGCGCGCTTGTTCATGGTGTTGAGCAACACCGTATTCTGCCGTTCCAGCTCCACGTCGATCCAGCTTCGGACGAGCGCCGTGGCGCGATAGAGCTTGCGCGACAGGTTGGCCTGCCGCTCCTCCACCGACTGACAGGTGCGCATGGCGGGCGCCATGCGCCGTTCCAGAAAGCTGCCCATGGTCTCGTGGCCCTGCACCGGGGTTTCCGCAAGCGCCCGGATGCGTTCGCGCACGATGCCGTCATAAGCGCGGCTGGCGCCGAAACGATAGAGGCTGAGCGCGGCATTCGCTTCCAGTTCGGCTGCAAGCCGGGTCATTTCCGCCAGCAGCGCATCGGCCTCGTCGCGCGCGCCGTTTTTCATGCGCTGGGTGATGCCGGTCAGGCCATCTTCGATGCGACGGATTTCCGGCGAAAGCGTCTGCGCCATCGGCAGGCCGAGCATGGCAAGGGTGCGATAGGTCTCGATATCCAACAGCCGCTGCACCAGCGCGCCGCGGCTGTAATCGCTCAAGCCCCGGTCGATCAGCAATATCTGTGTCAGCCCGTCGCGATCCTGCCGGAAATCGGTGAGGATCGCCGCCTGACCGTCGCGCACGTCGCTGTGACAGAGGCTGGTCGGCTCGAAGATCGTCTCCGCCTGAGACGCCACGCCATTTTCCGGGCGGATTTCCAGCCGCACGCCCGAGATCAGCGAGCCGGGCGGCGAAAAGCCGTCGCCGAAGGGATCGCCGGCAATCTCGCCGCCGAATTTTTCCGGCGCGGGGCCATCCCAGAACCAGGTCGAGAATTCGGTATGCCGCTCCCAGCGCAAGGTCCCCTGCCCCCAGGGCATGGCATGGTGACGGGCATCGCGCTCCGGCGGCGCAACACCGCGGCTGCGCGACATTTCCGCGATGACCGAGTGATGCACGGCCGAACCGCCATCCATCATGAAGGCGAGCTGGACGATGATGCGCGACGGCGCGAGAAGCACCGTCGGCCGCGCATGAACCTCCCCGAGCGCCAGCGATCTTTCCGGCGCGCTTGCGAAAGCAAATCTACCCTTGGCCATTGCAATATCGTCCCCGCCTGTTGCGCCGGTTTTATTAAAACATTGATCACGATGAAAACACCGCAATCGAAGCCGCTGTCATTGTTTTGATCCACCTGGCGGAAAAATCCGCCATCGTCACCCTGTCCTGCTGCTGCTTTAACAAAAGCCAATTCGAAAAGGCAGATGCCGTGTTGCCGCAGGCATGGCACGGATGAGGCGCGGAACTGGATAGAATATTTGACCAGTGCGATGCTTCGCTGATAATTTGCCTCCCATCGAAATACGGGTCGGGATTTCGCCGGAGACTTCTGCGATGGACGAAACGCTTTTTGCGCGCATCGAGCACAGCCGCACATCGCAGGAGGTGATCTTACGTTTCGAGGAACTGATCCTCGACGGCATATTGCGGGATGGCGACAGGCTGCCCGGCGAGCGCGAACTGGCGCAACGCCTCGATGTCTCGCGGCCTATCCTGCGGGAAGCGCTGAAGGAGCTTGAGACCCGTGGCCTTCTTACCAGCCGGCATGGCGGCGGCACCTATGTCGCCGATATTGTCGGCCCGGTCTTTTC
The DNA here is from genome assembly GCF_002008205.1 of Agrobacterium sp. YIC 4121. Taxonomy (NCBI): domain Bacteria; kingdom Pseudomonadati; phylum Pseudomonadota; class Alphaproteobacteria; order Hyphomicrobiales; family Rhizobiaceae; genus Agrobacterium; species Agrobacterium sp. YIC 4121. The sequence goes on from NZ_MRDI01000001.1 coordinate 240,760, forward strand.
CGATCCCTTGAGCGCGCTGATTACCCGCCACAGCCGGGCGACGCGCGATTTCCTCGAATATCGCCGCTATATCGAAGGCATGACCGCCGAACTTGCCGCACAGCGCGCGACCGAGCCGGACAGGCGCAACCTTGCCGCCATCGTGGACAGAATGCGGGAAGCGCATGAGGCGGGCCGTTTCGAAGAAGAGCTTGCGGGCGATGTGGAATTTCACAACGCCATCGGCGAAGCGGCGCATAATATCGTGCTGATGCACACGTTGCGCTCCTGCTATCGGCTTCTGAGCGATGACATCTTCTACAATCGCCATCTCATCTTCACTGTCGCGGGCGCCCATGACGAGGTGCTGAGGCAACATATCGCCATCCACGATGCGATTGCCGCCGGCGATGCGGCTGCGGCAAGGGCGGCGGCGGAGGCCCATATCGACTTCATCGTGGAGACGACATCCAAGGCGCATCAGGCGCGGGAATGGGACCGGATTTCGCGCCTGAGGCAGCAGCAGCGAAGCCCCTGAAAACGCCATCCGGCGAAATGCGGCACCCGGTTTTTTCAGATTTTGATGGAACCTTTTGTGCGCTTTGGTCTTTTTATCGGGTTAATTGGAAAAATTTACCAAGATGGGACCCATGACGACCACGAGCGAAACTGAACGCTATCCGCGGATAGCTCTCATATCGACGCATGGCTATGTCGCCGCGCACCCGCCGCTGGGCGCTGCGGACACCGGTGGACAGGTGGTTTATGTGCTTGAGCTTGCACGCAAACTCGGCCAGCTAGGTTATACTGTCGATCTTTACACCCGCCGCTTCGAAGACCAGCCGGAATTCGATGAGGTCGATGAGCGCGTCCGCGTGGTGCGCATTCCCTGCGGCGGGCGCGATTTCATTCCCAAGGAATATCTGCACCGTCACCTGATGGAGTGGTGCGAAAATGCACTGCGCTTCATCAAGAAAAACGACCTGAATTATTCGTTCATCAACAGCCATTATTGGGATGCGGGCGTCGCCGGCCAGCGGCTTTCCGAAGCGCTGAAAATCCCACATTTGCACACGCCGCATTCGCTCGGCATCTGGAAAAAGCGCCAGATGGAAACCGACTATCCGGAAAAGGCCGATACGTTCGAACTGGAATTCAACTTCAGGGAACGTATCCAGCACGAGCTGATCATCTATCGCAGCTGCGATATGGTGATTGCCACGACGCCGGTGCAGCTCGACGTTCTGATCGAGGATTACGGTCTGAAGCGCAAGCACATCCACATGATCCCGCCGGGTTATGACGACAACCGTTTCTTCCCGGTTTCCGATGCGACGCGGCAGATGATCCGGCAGCGTTTCGGTTTCGAGGGCAAGACGGTGCTGGCGCTCGGACGCCTTGCGACCAACAAGGGTTATGACCTGCTGATCGACGGTTTCTCCGTTCTTGCCGAGCGCGAACCGGAAGCCCGGCTGCATCTGGCGGTCGGCGGCGAGAATATGGACGAGCAGGAAACCACGATCCTCAACCAGTTGAAGGAGCGGGTGAAAGCGCTCGGCCTAGAGGATAAGGTGGCGTTTTCCGGTTATGTCGCGGATGAAGACCTGCCGGACATCTATCGCGCCGCCGATCTTTTCGTGCTTTCCAGCCGTTACGAACCTTTCGGCATGACCGCTATCGAAGCGATGGCGAGCGGCACGCCAACCGTCGTTACCATTCATGGCGGGTTGTTCCGGGCCGTCAGTTACGGCCGCCATGCGCTGTTTGCCGATCCTTTCGACAAGGAAGACCTCGGCATCACCATGATGAAGCCGTTCAAGCATGAGCGACTTTACGGGCGGCTTTCCCGCATGGGGGCTCACAAGGCGCGCAGCCTGTTCACATGGACCGGCATTGCCCAGCAGCTTCTCGCCCTTGTGGAAGGCAGGACCATGATGCCGGTTCTGGAAGAAGCCGATTGGGCCGAACCATGGAACGACGGCGATTGAAACCGCTTCGCCTTTTTTCCACCGATCTCGACGGAACCGTCGTCGGCGATAACGACGCCACGCGCCGGTTCCGCGATTTCTGGCATTCGTTGCCGGAGGGTCAACGTCCCCTTCTGGTTTTCAATAGTGGCAGGCTGATCGACGACCAGCTTGCGCTTCTCGAAGAGGTGCCGCTGCCGCAGCCCGACTACGTCATTGGCGGGGTCGGCACCATGCTGCACGCGAAAGAGCGAGGCGAGTTGGCAAACGCCTATACACAGTCTCTCGGCACCGGTTTCGACCCCCAGAAGATTGCCGAGGTCATGGCCGGAATTCCCGGTGTGACGATGCAGGAAGAGCGTTACCAGCACGGCTTGAAATCGAGCTGGTTCCTGCATGACGCCGATGACGCCGCGCTCGAAGAGATTGAGGCCGCGCTTGCGGCGGCCGATATCGATGCCCGTATCGTCTATTCCAGCGACCGCGACCTCGACGTCTTGCCGAAAGCCGCCGATAAGGGTGCCGCGCTGACATGGCTATGTGGACAACTACAGATCGGCCTCGACGAATCAGTGGTTGCAGGCGATACTGGCAATGATAGGGCGATGTTTGAGCTAAAGAATATTCGCGGCGTGATCGTGGGCAATGCCCTGCCGGAGCTCGTCTCGCTGACATATCATGATACGCGCTTCTTTCACTCGGCTGCGAAGGAAGCGGACGGTGTGGTCGAAGGCCTCCGGCACTGGGGATTAACCCCGGACTAAAACCAGCCCCGGCTACAATTCATAGCGGCTTTGCAATCCGTATGCCTGAAGGCGGGCGGAGAGGGTATTACCGCATCGGCTGTCCGGCCGGGGAACCACCCGGTCGCAGCTTTGTTCGCATATCTACCATGCCCACCTTTGCCCGCAGGCTTCATCAGCGTGAAGACAGTAGTGGGTTATGGGTGAAAGGGGATTGGCGGAACTTACGGCACATCTATATTAGCAATTATCACTACCCGGCAAAAAAGGATCAATCCGGATTGAAGATTTTGAATCGATTGGCGACAGATGTTGGCTTGATGTTGCGCAGACCGCCGCGACAGCAATATGCGGCGCTGTGCTATCGATTGTCCAAGAAGAACCCGGAGCCGGAAGTGTTGCTGCTGACCAGCCGGGATACGGGGCGCTGGGTCATTCCCAAGGGCTGGCCCATGGCCAACAAGAAGGCCCATGCGGTGGCCGAACAGGAAGCCTATGAGGAAGCCGGTGTCAAAGGCACGGTGGAAAAGGCGCCCTTCGGTTATTACGAATATGAGAAAAAGCTGAACAGCGGCGTCAACGTGCCGTGCAGGGTTCAGGTGCATCTGCTCGAAGTTTCGGAGATGCAGGAAAGCTTTCCCGAAAAACAATCCAGACGGCTGGAATGGGTCAGCCCCCAGGAAGCGGGAAAACGCGTCAACGAGCCGGAATTGAAAGCACTGATGCTCGCTTTCGACAAACGGATGACGCATTCGAAATAGCGCGCCCGCCTCGAACGTGGCAATGTGCAGTTTGTTTTTCCAACATGGCTTTTATCGTCTTTCCTTTTGGAAAGATGTGCGAGATGTAACAGTCTTTCTGTAAAATTGCCTTTAACCTGCGACACTGCCGGACGAAAGGGAATGCTGGCAAACGAGGTCTGAATGGCAATCAAGCCGCCATCGAATATGAAACCGACGCTCGACAAGGATCTCGACAAGATTACCCGTGTCGAAGAGGCGACGCTGCATGTCACGCAGCAGCTTGCCGGCCTTGGCGCGGGGTTCATGTTCGTTGTCCTGGCGGCCATCTTCGCCGGCGTCTTCGTCACCGGCACCGCGGGTTCGGTCATCATCATCGCCGCCGTCGCCATCGGCGCCTATATGGCTATCAATATCGGCGCGAATGACGTCACGAACAATGTCGGCCCGGCGGTTGGGGCCAAAGCCATGCCGCTTGCCGCCGCCCTCATCATTGCCGCCATCTGCGAGATTGCCGGCGCGCTGATCACCGGCGGCAATGTGGTCGAGACCATTTCCAGCGGCATCATCAACATCGAGACAATTCCCGACAGGACCGCCTTTTCATGGGCGATGCTGTCGGCGCTTCTCGCCGCCGGCCTTCTCGTCAATATCTCGACATGGACCAAGGCGCCGATTTCCACCACCCATACGGTGGTGGGCGGGGTTGCGGGCGCGGGAATGGCCGCCTATGGGGCGAAGGCGGTCGACTGGATTTCGCTCGGCAGCATTGCCTTCGCATGGGTTCTGGCACCCTTTATCAGCGCCATCATCGCCGTCGCCATCCTTGCTTTCATCAAGGAATTCATCATTTACCGCGAGGACAAGCTCACCTCCGCCCGACTGTGGGTTCCGGTTCTCATCGGTTTGATGGCGGGCGTCTTTATGGCCTATCTCATCTGGGTGGGATTGCGGCAGCTCATGCATGTGTCGCTTGGCCATGCCAGCCTCACTGGGCTGGTGACAGGGCTCGTGGTCTGGCGGCTCTGCGTGCCGATCATCCGCAAACAATCGGAAGGATTGGAAAACCGCAACCAGTCGCTTCGAATCCTGTTCCAGTGGCCGCTGGTTCTCGCCGCCGGCCTTATGTCTTTCGCCCATGGGGCGAACGACGTTTCGAATGCCATCGGGCCCGTTGTTGCCATCGTGCGGGCCCTGCATGACGAGGCGGTGAGCACATCCGCCCGCGCACCGATGTGGGTAATGCTGGTCGGTGCCTTCGGGCTTTCCTGCGGTATTCTTCTTTATGGCCCGCGCCTCATCCGTCTCGTCGGCGAGCAGATCACCAAGCTCAATCCGATGCGCGCCTTCTGCGTTTCCGTGGCCACGGCGCTCACCGTGCTCGTTGCCTCACGCTTCGGCCTGCCGGTCAGCACCACCCACACGGCAATCGGCGCGGTGTTCGGCGTCGGTTTCTTCCGCGAATGGTACACGCAATCGTCGCGGCGGCGGCAGGAGCTCGTTCAGGCTGGTGACGGCAGGCCCCGCCGGTCCGAAAGATATGCCGACAATCCTTCCGAAATACGCCGCCGTTATCTCGTCCGCCGCTCCCACTTCATGACGATCATCGCCGCCTGGCTGGTCACCGTTCCTTCCAGTGCAGCGCTTGCGGCGCTGCTTTACTGGCTCATGTCGTCCCTCTTTCTCTGAACCAGAAACAGAATCCCATGCGCGCCAATTTCCGGATGCAACGCCTGTATATCGAAGCCAGCCTTGTCGAAGGCGTCGCGCAGGAGGCGACGGGGGAACAGTTCAACTATCTCGCCAATGTGCTGCGCATGACCGACGGTGCGGAAATCCTGCTGTTCAACGGTCGCGATGGCGAATGGAAAGCGAAACTTGCCTTTCCGAGCCGCAAGAAGATCGTGCTCGTCCCCCTCGAGCAGACACGGCCCCAGCCGAACGCCCCGGACCTGCATTATCTTTTCGCGCCGCTGAAAGTCGGGCGCATGGATTATCTGGTGCAGAAGGCGGTGGAGATGGGCGCCGGCCTGTTGCAGCCGGTGATGACGCAGCATGTTCAGGGCAAAATCCATAACACCGAAAAACTGCGCGCCAACGCCATCGAAGCCGCCGAGCAGTGCGGCATACTGTCCCTGCCCGAGGTGGCCGAGCCGGTGAAACTGAAGGACATGCTCGAGAGCTGGCCCCACGACCGGCGCATCATCTATTGCGACGAAGGCGATGCGGGGCAAAATCCGCTGCCGATCCTGCAAGCCGTCACGGAGCGCAAACTTGCCCTGCTGGTCGGCCCGGAAGGCGGATTTTCCGAGGAAGAAAGGGAGCTTCTGCGCGGCCTTGCCTTCGTTACCCCCATTCCGCTGGGGCCGCGTATCCTGAGGGCCGATACGGCCGCCGTCGCTGCGCTCGCGGTCATTCAGGCGGCGATCGGCGACTGGAATTGAATGGCCCCATTGCGCTTCATGCATCTTTAAAAGAAATTCATTTGCCTCCGGATACGATCCGGCCCTATCTGCCAATCATATGCCTCGCCGCAACAGAGACGTCATAACAAGGTAAGCCATGGCACGCGACACGACCGACCAGACCCCCCTCTCCTCCGTCACGGAGCTTACAGATTATCTGGCGGGCGGTTGCAAAGCTGAAGCCGACTTCCGCATCGGCACCGAACATGAAAAATTCGCGTTTTTCCGCGAGGATAACAGTCCCGTTCCCTATTTCGGCGAAGCCAGCATTTCAGCACTTTTGAAGGGCATGCAGGAAAAGCTCGGCTGGGAGCCGATCATGGACGGCGGAAACATCATCGGCCTTGGCGAGCAGCACGGCATGGGCGCCATTTCCATCGAGCCGGGCGGCCAGTTCGAGCTGTCGGGCGCGCCGCTCGAAAACCTGCACCAGACCTGCAAGGAATCCAACCAGCATCTGGCGACACTGCGCGAAGTGGCCGAGCCGATGGGCATCCGTTTCCTCGGCATCGGCGGCAGCCCGCTGTGGAGCTATGACGAAACGCCACGCATGCCGAAATCGCGTTACGCGATCATGACGCGCTATATGCCGAAAGTCGGGACCAAGGGTCTCGACATGATGTACCGCACCTGCACCATTCAGGTTAATCTCGATTTTTCCTCCGAAGCGGACATGCGCCGGAAGATGCGCGTTTCCATGAAGCTGCAATCGCTGGCAACAGCGCTTTTCGCCTCCTCGCCCTTCACCGAAGGCAAGCCGAACGGTCTTCTTTCCTGGCGCGGCGATATCTGGCGCGACACCGACAATCGCCGCTCGGGAGTGCTGCCCTTCACCTTCAGCGATGACTTCGGCTTCAAGGACTATGTGGAATGGGCGCTCGACGTGCCGATGTATTTCATCGTGCGCGACGGCAAATATCATGATTGCACCCATGTCACTTTCCGCCAGTTCATGAACGGTGCGCTGAAGGGTGAAATCGCCGACTGGCAGCCGACCATGGGTGACTGGACGAACCATCTTTCCACCCTGTTCCCGGATGTGCGCCTGAAGCGCTTTCTGGAAATGCGCGGTGCGGATGGCGGCCCGTGGAGACGCATCTGCGCCCTTCCCGCTTTCTGGGTCGGCCTTCTTTACGATGACGAGGCGCTGACAGCTGCCGATGCGCTGACCGCCGGCTGGAGCTTCGATGAGGTCATCGCCCTTCGCGATGCCGTTCCGGCCAAGGGTCTTTCCGCCGAGATCGCCGGCAAGCCGCTTCTCGGTCTCGCCCGCGAGGTGCTGGATATTTCCCGCACCGGCCTCAAAAACCGCAAGCGCCTGAACGGCGAAGGCCAGGACGAAACCGTGTTCCTGTCGTCGCTGGATGAAGTTCTTGCCAAGAAGACCACGCTCGCCGAAGACCTGCTTGCGCTTTACAACGGTCGCTGGGGCGGCTCCGTGCTGCCGGTGTTCGAAGAATATCAGTATTGAGGCAGTGCCGCTAAAATTGCGCCGCCATTAAAAAAGCCCGGCGCGGCCGAGGGGCCTGACACCGGGCAAAGGCAGGGCTATTGGCAAATCACCCTGCGGGGAAAACTTTTCCGTTCGAAAGCAATTCCGGCGGCTGGAGGTCTGCCGGAATTGCCCGAACATTCTGGAACGTTTTGGCGCATTTCCGGACGGAAAACCGGGGCCCGCTTTTCCTGGAAATGCTTTAAACGGTCTTGAACCGGGTCACCGCGCGGTTGCGTGCGGCGCGGGTCAGATGGGCGGTCGGATCCTCGAGCAGGCCGGTATTCAGCGCATCCCTCACATCCGAGCGCGCCAGACCGATATCGGCCAGAAGGCGGTCATCGAGTTCCGTGAGACCATTGGCCACGATACGATTGTAGATGCGCTGCAAGAACGTTTTGACGCGGAAAGCAAAGAGGCCGGCGACACGACGAAGCGTATCGTTCTGCCTGGAGGTTGCGAGTTCCAGTTCCATTCTCCGTTCTGCCGTGCGCATGACACTTATCCTTTCGTAACGGCACGATGCGGCACCGCCCCCGGCGCACCACGCGCGAGAAGCTGCCTCGGGTTGGGGGCCTGACGTTTCGCCGGCCCGGGGTTGATATTGATTTGCTGGGTGTCAAAATGTCGCAAGACTATTGATCAGTCCAACGAATGTTTCTAATGTGAGGCATCAATCATTCTGATGGATGACCATCCATGTCCGCACCTCTCGACATAGATCAGCTGCATACCTTCATCGCCATCGTCGATACGGGCAGCTTCACCAAGGCCGCAGACCGCGTTTTCAAGACGCAATCCGCCGTTTCCATGCAGATGCGACGGCTGGAAGAACGGATCGGCAAGCAGCTTTTCGCCAAGGACGGGCGTGGCAACCGCCTGACGGCGGAGGGCGAGAAGCTGATGAATTACGCCCGCCGCATCATCCGCCTCAATAACGAGGCAATCGCCGCCTTCGACGACAACCGGCTGGAAGGCATGCTGCGCATCGGCACACCCGATGACTATGCCGACCGCTACATGCCGGAGATTATCGGGCGCTTCGCCAAGACCCATCCCAATGTCGAGCTTTATATCGTCTGCGAACCTTCGGTCAGCCTTGCCGAAAAAATGGCGCGGGGCGAGCTGGATATCGCCCTCGTCACCCATAATCCGCGCGCGCGCTCCTCGGATGTGGTGCGCACCGAACCGCTCTGCTGGGTCGCTTCCGCCAACCATCCGCTGAAGGACGATGCACCCGTGCCGCTCGCCGTCGGGCGGCGCGATTGCCACTGGCGCCAGCTTGCCTGTTCAGCGCTCGATGCCGATGGGCGGGACTATCAGGTCCTGTTCACGAGCTGGTCTTCCACCGTCGTCGCCGCTGCCGTGCTGGCGGGCATGGCCGTCTCAGTGCTGCCGGAATCGGCGCTGCGCACCGGCATGAAGGTTCTGACCGCCGCGGACGGCTTCCCGCCCCTGCCGCCGGTGCAGATCGGCCTGATGAAACGGCCCGGCCTTTCCCCCTCGCTGGTGAACGCCATCACCGATCACATCACCGCCTGCCTCGACAATATCTCGCCGATGAGCGTTGCCGACGAAATGGACAGCGATGTAAAGACCTACCCCAAGATGCCGCGCCTGCGCGCCGGGCACATGCTGCCGGGGTGGTAAGAGGATAGTACAAATCCCGGGGATGGCGTCCGCCTATGCGGGAGGCATCGTCATCAGCCTCAAGCCGGCTAACCCCGCTCCTCCCCTCGCTCGTCCGCGCTTTCTGTGTTACCGCGCCCGCAGCGTGGCAACCGCCAGCAGCGTATCGGCGCTGATGCCCACCGAACCGCTGCCGTTGAAGAGCGTCATGATCGGATCGGTGGTGTTCTGCTGATTGTCGTACATGATGGTGAAACGGGCGACCAGCTTCTTGACCTTTTCCGGATCCTGAAAATCCTCGATGTCGAAATATTTCTTCATCATCGTCACCTGCGTATCGACCTCGGCATTGGCGAGCTCGTCCGGAATCCCGAAAGTGGTATTGATGAAGCTCTGGAGCGCCGTGTCGGCGAGGATCGAGTAATAGGACGTCGTTCCGGCCGCCATGCGCTGGAAATAGAGCGCCAGGCGCACGCCGGCATTTTCTTCGCCCGCCTGCGTTTCCAGCGTCTGGGTGAGGTAGTTGTCCAGCGTCTCGTAAAGGCCGCGCCGCGTCTGGATCAGGCTGCGGTCCTCGTGAAGAAGCGTACCGTCGGTATTGAAGTTGAAGGCGGTGACGAGGCGGCGGAAGACCGGATCCATCTCCTTGTTGACGTAACTGTCCTTGTCATCGAGCTTCGAGGTGAAGGCCTTTTCGAGCTGTTCCTTCGTCACGCTTTCGGGATCGATGCCGAGCGATTCCATCGCGAATTTCGTCAGGCGATCATCGCTCAGGAATTCCTTGAGCGTCTTGATCTTCTGCATCTCGGCCGTGAAATATTCCGATTCCTTCTTCGCCGTTTCCTTGTCCTTTTCCGTGCCGAAAGCCGATTTTTTCTTGATGTAGTCGGCCGACATGGTCTGCATCTCGATTTCCGACTGCGCCAGAACCGGTGTTCCGACGCTGCCATCGGAGGCGAAATTGAACAGCTCCGCCAGCTTGACATAACGCTCGTCTTTCAGCGTGTAGACGAAGCTCTTTTTATCCTGCAGATCGCTGGTGAGGACCTTGCGAATATCGGCAGAATTCACCTTGGCCGGATCGAGGCCGACGGCTTTCAGCGCATAGGTATAGACCGCGCTGCTGTCGATGAAATCCTTGACGGATGTGACGCTGGCTATATCGCTCTTGAACAGCTTCAGCGCCTTCTCGTCGGCGGCGTCATCCTTGTCGTTATAATAGGTCATATAACCGCTGGTGGTGGTCGCGGTCTGTGCCGTCGTCTGTGGTGTCGTGCCGGCTGCCAGCGTTCCGTCGGTCTGGAAATTGAAGGCATTTCTCAAGGCAATATAACGCTTGTCGTTCTTGCCAACGGTCGCGATGTAGTTGCTCGGATCGCTCAGATCGCTGGTCAGGATATTCTGGATCGTTGCCGTGACGACTGTGAGGTCGTTCAGGTCGAAGGCCGTCCTGATATAGTTGAGAAGCCGGGTATCCGACGTCAGTTCGGTTACCGTCTTGATCGAACCGATCTTTGATTCGAAATAATCGCGGTTCAGCGTGGCGACGGTCGGCGTCACGCGCGGGGCGCTGCCGATATAGGCATCCGTCAGGGCCTTGAGATTATCCGCCGTCTGCGCTTGACCGGCGGTCACCGTGCCGTCGTTCTTGAACTCGAAGGCGGTGGCGAGCTGCGCCATCTTGTTATATTGCGTCACGGTGCTGGTGAGCGTCGTCTGCTCGGCCTTGATGGCGGCGAGCTTCGCTTCCCACTCATCCTGCGGCGGCAACACCGCCTCGAGCTGGGTCAGCTGGTCCTGGCGCGTCACCTTTTCCGCCTCCAGCGCCGTGCGCTCCTCGGCCGTCAAACCGGTGCCGGCGAGTTCGGTGTCGATTGCGGTAATCCGGGCGGTGACCTGCGCGTGCAGCTCGATATTGCCCTTCATCGTCAGTTTTTCGACCGCGTCATTATAGGCCGCGCCGTATTTCTGGTTGATGTAGCTGTCGGGATCGTTGATGTCGCTCGTCATCAATCCCTTGATATGGGCATAGGAATAGGTCTTCTCATCGATGCCGAAGACCTGAAAGATATAGGCGCGGGTGCGGTCGTTGCGCAGCAGCTGGTCGACATTGGTCACCGTGCCGACGATCGCCTTGTAATAACGGGTCTCTTCCGCAAGGCTGTCATCGAGATCGGTTATCGACGTATCGTAAAGCCCGATCATCTTGTCGAGCTGCGCTTCCGTCTGAACCGTCTTCGTCGATGTGGTGAAGTTGAAGGCTGCGGCGAATTCCCGATACCGCTCATCGGTGAGCTTGTTGGCGAAGCTGTTCTGGTCGTTCAGATCGCTTTCCAGCACCTTTTTCATGAAGGCCTTGGCATAGGTCATCTCGCCGAGACCAAAGGCATCCATGGCATAGGAATAGAGCTGGTAATTGTCGAGGAACTCATCGACGCTTTTCACATTGCCGATGTTTTCCTTGTAATATGTCGTCTGCCGCTCGATGAGCCCCTGCTGCGACACGCGCGACAGGCTTGCCTTCATATCGCGGTTGATGAGGTCGTAGCTGAGATAAGTCGATACCATCCGAATGCCCCCTGGAGACCCGCGCGTCGCTTCAGACGCCGAATGCTCCGGTTTTCAATCCACCCATCGCGCCTCCATCGGGACGCACGGCAAGCCTTTGCCTGACTATGCGGGAGACGCCTTGCCCGGAGCTTGAAAGAGCACAATTTCGGCCGGGATAAAAACCGCATTGTCCCGATCTCTTTTACCTAAGCGAAACCATGCCACAGTGTGTTTTGCTAACCATTTGGGAATGCAAAGTTTTCTTAACCGCGATTTTTAAGCAGTCTCGAACATGCGGCGGATATTCTCCCGACATCAGAGGACGAAAAGTCCCGATGAGAAGACCGGAAACCGGCTCTCAGGTAAAACAAGGGTAGAATAAACATGACCAAGACCGTTCTGAAGCCCGACTGGGCCGTCGCCACTCTCAGACTCGACCCGGCACGTTTTCCGCAACAGGTCACTTATGGAAAAGGCAATGGCGCGACCGATGTCGCCGTCACTCTCGATGAACGGGGCGCCGTTCTGAGAAAGGTTCTGTCCTCTTCCGGCCTGCCTTTGTCCTTCGCTTTGCCAGCCCGCGCCTTCAAGGGCGTTGCCGCCCGCGCCATCGACCATGGCGATGGACAGGTAACGGTGACGCTGGAGCTGCACCATGACGATCCGGATCTCTGCGTTCCGCTTCTCGTCGCCCACGATCTCTGCGATATCGCCGCCGACTGGCGCAGCTGGTCCGAGGCCTACCGTATTCCCATGCTGATGGTGGAAGCCGATGGCGTCGCCCGTCCGCTGGAAGAACATCTCGGCAAGGTGCGCACCCAGAATACCCGCCCGCGCCGCCGCCATTCCTATTTCGCGGAGCGTCGCCCGCGCTTCCTCGTTCGCCGCTCCACCGGTTCGCTGGGCATGAGTATGAAGATCGAGGGCAAGGAAATCATCGCCCGCAGCTGATAATCTTCAGCCAGACAAATCAAAAAAGCCCGGCGCGGATGACGCGGCCGGGCTTTTTCATTCCGTGTTTTCACAGGCTTACGCCAGCAGGAGCGGCAGGATGAGGCCCGCGAAAATCAGCACGCCGACGCGGTTGTTGGATTTGAACAGCACGAGGCACTGGTCGACATCGTCGATATTAAGCACCCAGACCTGCCGGAACAGCATGATGGCCGCGGCGGCAAGGCCGCTATAGGCAATGACGTTAACACCCGCGACCCAGAACGACAGGAACATCATGACAAGGGCTGTGCCATAAAGGAAAACCAGCCAGCGATGTGTGTTCTCTCCAAACAGCAGGGCGGTCGAACCGATGCCCACGGCGGTGTCGTCTTCCTTGTCCTGATGGGCGTAGATTGTATCATAACCGATCGTCCAGGCGATGGAGCCGACATAAAGCAAGACAGCCGGCCAGGCGATCGATCCGAACTGTCCCGCCCACCCCATCGGCGCACCCCAGGAAAAGGCAAGGCCGAGGAAAAATTGCGGCCAGTTGGTGAAGCGCTTGGCGAAGGGATAAATCGCCACGAAGATCAGCGAGAATATGCCAGTCGCGATTGCGAAACTGTTGAACTGCAGGAGCACGACAAGCCCCGCAAGCGCCTGCAGGACGATGAAGAGCTTGGCCTGCGACCGGCTCACACGGCCGGAAGGCAGCGGCCGCGAACGGGTGCGCGCCACGGCCATGTCGATCTTGTGGTCAGCCAGATCGTTATAGGTGCAACCCGCGCCGCGCATCGCCACCGATCCGATGAAGAACAGCACCAGATGCCAGATCAGCGTCGCCCAGGAAAAGCCGCCGCTCGCCATCGCGACATTTGCCGCAAGGGCTGCGGACCAGAAACATGGCCACATCAGCAATTGCCAGCCGATGGGGCGATCCCAACGGGCCAGCTGCGCATAGGGCCAGAGGGGCCTCGGCAAAATCCGATAGACCCAGTTATTGGATGGCGCGTCGGAGACGCGATCTGACAAATCGCTGTGGTGAACCATGGGATGGTTCTACAGCATCGGCAGGAAAATCGGAATGGATTTCAGCACCCGGCCGCACACGCGGAAAAGCCCCGCAGCGGTTTCGTGACGGGGCTTTGCAGGACGATATCTCGGCTATTTATCAGGGCAGCGAGAAATTGAACTTGTAGCTCGCCTGAACGCCGATGATGAACTGGTTCTTCGAGCCGCGCTCGCGCACTAGCGAACTGTCGGCGGCGTCACCGGTCAGGCGGCGATATTCCGCAAACGAGCCGACTTCGGCGTTTTCGGTGACTTTCCAGGTGATGGCAGCGCCGATGCCGGCGGAATGCAGGCCGCCGCCCGGGCTATAGGGCGATGGCGCGCCGGCAGCCGTCTGCGCGGCGCTTACGCCGTAATAACGCTCATTGTATTTGCTGCTCACCCATGTCGCGCGCGGACCGGCAGAAATCTGGATGCCGGGGGCGATATCGGTGAAGGCATCGACGGCAACATCGCCGACCACGCCGCTATGGCTGCGAATGCCCTGACGGACTTCGCCGCGAACGCGCAGCCAGTCGGTCGGATAGGCCTCGGCGAAACCGCCAAGCTCGCCGCCGCGCTTGATGCGAGTCATGCCCTTCAGATCGGACGAGTCGCCCTCGTCACGCGGGGATACCAGCTTTCCGGCAAGACCCATGCTGATCGGGCCATTGTCCAGAAGCGAAATCGAGGCGCTGTCGTTACGCGAGGTGAAACGCGCGCCCTGGCCCTGACGGCCGAGCGAAATGATGGGCGAAAAGCCGAATTCATTCTTGTTGTCGCCCTGATATTTCGGTGCGGTAAAACCCGCGCCGCCGAGCTTCAGATACCAGTCGCCGGAAAACCAGCCTTCCGCATGGGCATTGCCCACGGCAAAAAGCGACAGGACACAGGCGGCGGCTGCCGCTGATGGCTTGAACATGAAAGAACCCCAGAAACGCAATACAGACAGGTGTCCGTAGAATTAGAGGGATTGTCTTTCCATTCCATTAACCGTCACTGGGCCCTCGTCAGAACGTCACCTTCTCCAGCGGCGTGCGCGTCTTCTCGAATTCCAGCAGCTTCGCTTCGTTCTGCGCAATGTAGTCGCGACTATGCGGCACGGCATCGCGATCCTTGGCGATCTGGATCTGGAAAATGTGGAAGTTTTCGTGGGTAAAGGCCATTTCCGACCCCGCCAGATAAAATTCCCACATGCGGAAGAAGCGTTCGTCATAAAGCGCTACCGCTTCTGCCCTGCGCGCCACGAAACGCTCCCGCCAGTGGCGAAGCGTATGGGCGTAATGCATGGGCAGGATTTCGATATCCTTCACCAGCAGCCGCGATTTTTCGATGGCCGGCAGCACCTCGGCAAGCGAGGGAATATACCCGCCGGGGAAAATATATTTTTCGATGAAGGGGTTGGTCGCCAGCGCCGGATAGGGCTGGCCGATGGAATGCAGCACCATCACGCCCTTGTCGTCGAGCACCTCCGCCACCTTGTCGAAATAATCGCGATAATGGGTCGGCCCGACATGTTCGAACATGCCGACGGAGACGATGCGATCGTATTTTTTCGAAGCCGGCAGGTAGCGATAGTCCTGCAATTCGAACCGGACATTTGCCGCAAGGCCGCGTTTGGCGGCGCGGTCGCGGGAAACGCGCAGCTGTTCTTCGCTGAGCGTAATGCCGGTCACATCCGCACCGGCGCTTTCGGCAATATACATCGCCATGCCGCCCCAGCCGGAGCCGATTTCCAGCACGCTCTGGCCCGGCTCGGTCATCAGCTTGGCGGCTATGTGCCGTTTTTTCGCGACCTGCGCTTCATAGAGACCGATGCCGGGCGGATTGAAATAGGCGCAGGAATATTGCCAGTCCTCATCGAGGAAAAGATCGAACAGCTTGGCGCTCAGATCGTAATGATGGGCGACGTTGCTCTTGTTGTGGTTGACCGGCAGATGCATCTTGATGCGGGCGGCGATGATGCGGGCCATGCCGCGCCAAATCATGCCGAAGGACAGCGCCTCGCTCAGCGTATTGCCTTTGACCAGCGCCAGAAAATCGTAGATGTCGCCTTCCGCGACCTTCGCCCGACCTTCCATATACATTTCAGCCAGCTTCAGCGCCGGATCGGCGGCGATCTCCTGCATGGCGGCTTCGTCGGTGAAGTTCAGAACCACCTTTTTTCCCGCGCCGTTGCCGAATGTACGGCTGCCGCCCGGGCTGTTGACGGTGAGATCACCGGTCTTGATTATCTTTTCGAGAAGAACATGCAGAGACGACGCCATGGCACCCCCAATTGCTAAGTCTCACTTATCAATTTCGCTGACCGTATTCCTTTCGGCACAAGTTTCAAGATAGTCTTATTTCAAAAAAATTGAACGATTTCATCAAGCAAAAAGCCCCGCCGGGGTATTTGGCGGGGCTTTTTGGTAAAAAATCATTTCAACCGCAGGTCAGCGTCGCTTCATGGCTTCAGCCAGAGCGGCGGCAAGCGCACCACCGGTTTGCGACCCCTCGTTGCGCTCTTTCGGCTTGGATGTCGCGTGCCGCATGGCGCTGGCATTGCCCTTTTCGCGCATCGGCTGCGGCGCTGCCTCGCCGCCATCCTTGCGCATGGTGAGACCGATGCGCTTGCGCTTCACATCCACTTCCACGACCCGCACCTTGACCACATCGCCCGCCTTCACGACCTCATGCGGGTCTTTCACGAAACGGTCGGCTAGTTGCGAGACATGCACCAGCCCGTCCTGATGTACGCCGATATCCACGAAAGCACCGAAGGCGGCGACATTGGTGACGGTGCCTTCCAGAAGCATGCCCGGTTTCAGATCGGTGATCTCGTCTACACCCTCGGCGAAGGTCGCGGTCTTGAAGCTCGGGCGCGGGTCGCGGCCGGGCTTTTCCAGTTCGGCGATGATGTCTTTCACGGTCGGCAGGCCGAATTGCTCGTCGATGAACTTCTTCGGATCGAGCGCCTTCAACGCGGCGCTATCGCCCATCAGCGAGCGCAGATCGCGGCCGCAGGCGGCGACGATCTTTTTCGCCACGCCATAGGCTTCCGGGTGAACCGAGGAAGCATCCAGCGGCTCCTTGCCGTTCGGGATGCGCAGGAAGCCGGCGCATTGTTCGAAGGTGCGCTGGCCGAGACGCGGCACCTTCAGCAGTTCCTTACGGCTGGCGAAGGGGCCGGTCTGGTCGCGATGGGCGACGATGGCATCGGCAATCGAGCTGCCAAGACCGGATACCCGCGCCAGAAGCGGCGAAGAGGCCGTATTGAGATCGACGCCGACAGCGTTCACCGCATCTTCCACGACAGCATCGAGCGAGCGGCTGAGACGGCCCTGATCGACATCATGCTGGTACTGGCCGACCCCGATGGATTTCGGCTCGATCTTCACCAGTTCCGCCAGCGGATCCTGAAGGCGGCGGGCGATGGAGACGGCGCCGCGCAGCGAAACATCGAGATTGGGAAATTCGGCCGCCGCCCGTTCCGAAGCGGAATAGACCGAAGCGCCCGCCTCCGAGACGATGACCTTGGTGGGCTTCGCGCCCGAAGCGGGCATCTGCGCCAGAAGATCGGCGACCAGCTTTTCCGTCTCGCGGCTGCCGGTGCCATTGCCGATGGCGATCAGTTCGACATTGTGCTTGCGGATGAGGACAGCAAGTTCCGCCTGCGTGCCGCGCACGTCGTTCTTCGGCGGGAAGGGATAAACCGTCGTGGTGTCCAGAAGCTTGCCGGTGCCATCCACCACAGCCACCTTGACGCCG
This sequence comes from Agrobacterium sp. YIC 4121, assembly GCF_002008205.1. Lineage (NCBI taxonomy): Bacteria > Pseudomonadati > Pseudomonadota > Alphaproteobacteria > Hyphomicrobiales > Rhizobiaceae > Agrobacterium > Agrobacterium sp. YIC 4121. The sequence goes on from NZ_MRDI01000001.1 coordinate 258,058, forward strand.
GTGCGGATGCCCGGATCGAGCCCCATGGTGGCGCGGGAGCCGGCGGGGGCTGCCAGCAGCAAATCCTTGAGATTGCGGGCGAAAACATGGATCGCCTCTTCTTCCGCGCGCTCGCGCAATTCGCGCATCAGATCGAGCGAGAGCGACATGGAAAGCTTCACCCGCCAGGTCCAGCCAGCCACTTCCATCAGCCATTGATCGGCGGGGCCGGCATTGCGGATATCGAAGGCGGCGGCGATGGTACGCTGTGCGGGTTTGACCGGTGAGGGATCGTCCGCATCGACATCGATTGTCAGCGTCAGCACTTCCTCGTTCCAGCCGCGCAGCATGGCCAGCGCCCGGTGGCCCGGCACCGTCGCCCAGCGCTCGAAATGATCGAAATAGTCGGAGAACTTCTCACCCGCCGCCTGCTTGCCATCCACCACCTTGGCGCGGAAGGTGGCGTTCTGGCGCATGTAATCGCGCAGGCGACCAAGCAGATCGGCATTTTCCGTCATGGTTTCCGCCACGATGTCGCGCGCGCCCTCCAGTGCCGCCTTCACATCGGCCACCTCACCCCGAACATATGCTTCCGCCAGTTTCGCCGGATCGGCGGCGCGGTTCTCCCATATCGCTTCTGCCAGCGGGTCGAGACCGCGTTCGCGGGCGATTTCGGCACGGGTGCGGCGCTTGGGCTTATAGGGCAGGTAGAGGTCTTCCAGCTCCGCCTTGGTGCCCGCCTGCATGATCTTGACCATCAGTTCATCGGTCATCTTGCCCTGACCGGTGATGGAATCGACGATGGAGGCGCGGCGCGCATTAAGTTCGCGCAGATAGACAAGACGTTCCGAAAGCGTGCGAAGCTGGGTGTCGTCCAGCCCTCCCGTCACTTCCTTGCGGTAACGGGCGATGAAGGGAACGGTTGCACCCTCGTCCAGCAGCGCCACCGCCGCCTTTACCTGATCGGGGCGGGCGTTGATTTCGGTGGCGATGAGCGAGGCGAGGCGGGCATTGTCTGCGGTCATAGGGGACTCTTGGGGGTTCTCTGCTTTCACGTCTGGAGCGGCGAACATAATGTCTGATTGTGGCGTGACAACAAGAGGCGGCAACGATTCCACAGGAAAGGCGGCCTTCAAGGGAAAGACGGGTATTTGCGGCGCTTTCTCCTTGACCTTTCGCCCCCCTGCCCTTAACGCCCCTGACACAAGGTTACTGGCGAATTTGCAGGGATATTGACCATGAAAGTTCTGTTGATCGGTTCCGGCGGACGCGAACATGCGCTGGCGTGGAAAATCGCCCAGTCTCCCCTGCTCGATGAGCTTTATGCCGCTCCCGGCAATCCCGGCATTGCCGACCATGCGACACTGGTGGCGCTTGATGTGGAAGACCATGCGGCCGTCATCGCCTTTGCCAAGGAAAAGGCAATCGACTTCGTCGTCGTCGGTCCGGAAGCGCCGCTGGTTGCGGGTCTTGCGGATGACCTGCGCGCCGCCGGCATCGCCACCTTCGGCCCCTCGAAAGCCGCCGCCCAGCTGGAAGGCTCCAAGGGCTTCACCAAGGATCTCTGCGCGCGCTACGATATTCCGACCGGCGCCTACCAGCGTTTCAAGACCGCCGAACCGGCCAAGGATTATGTTCGTCAACAGGGCGCTCCCATCGTCATCAAGGCGGACGGGCTTGCCGCCGGCAAGGGCGTGACCGTGGCCATGACGGAAGCGGAAGCGCTTGCCGCGATTGACGACTGTTTCGACGGCGCTTTCGGCGCGGCCGGCGCCGAAGTGGTGGTGGAGGCCTTTCTCGATGGCGAAGAAGCAAGCTTCTTCTGCCTTTCCGACGGCAAGACCGCGCTGGCGCTCGCCACCGCGCAGGATCACAAGCGCGTCGGCGATGGCGATACCGGCCCGAATACCGGCGGCATGGGTGCCTATTCCCCCGCTCCTGTGATGACACCGGCCATGGTGGAGCGCACCATGAAGGAGATCATCGAGCCGACGATCTCGGGCATGGCCAAGGATGGCAACCCCTTCTCCGGCGTGTTCTTCGCCGGGTTGATGATTACCGCCAAGGGCCCGGAACTTATCGAATACAATGTGCGTTTCGGCGATCCCGAATGCCAGGTGCTGATGATGCGCCTGAAAAGCGATCTGCTGCCGATCCTCTACGCCACCGCCACCGGCACGCTGGACAAGGTTGAGGCGGAATGGCGCGACGATGCGGCGCTGACCGTCGTTCTCGCTTCGAAGGGTTATCCCGGCGCTTACAACAAGAACACGCCGATCGCCCATATTCCCGAGGCCAGCGAAGAGGCGAAGGTGTTCCATGCCGGAACCGCGCTGAAGGACGGCGGGCTGGTGGCGACGGGCGGACGCGTGCTGAACGTTACCGCCCTTGGAAAGACCGTCACGGAAGCGCAGTCCCGCGCCTATGCGCTGGCCGACAAGGTGGAGTGGGAAAACGGCTTCTGCCGCCGCGATATCGGCTGGCAGGCCGTCGCCCGCGAAAAGGCCTGATCCTTAAGGTAAACGGGATTGGGCGCGAATATTTCGTTCAATTTTTACCAAGTTTGCTGACCCGATGGAAACGAAACATCGGTAATACTTGCCGGAACATTGAATGGCGCATTGCGTCTCGATCATGAGGCCGCGCCGTCATTTCGGGGGTTTTTCGATGCGTCGTCTTTTTCTGACAGCGATTGTCGCGCTGACCGGCGGGTCGGCGATGGCGTCTTCCATCGAATATATAAACGGCGTGCATGTGGCCAACGGCAGCTTCATTCGTCGCGATTGCGCGGGCTGCAAGCCCATGAAGGGCAAAGCCGTGGCGCAGGGTTACGCCGTTCCCTCCATTGAGCCGGGCACGCAGCACACGGAAATGCGCGAAGTCGACGGCAAGCGCACCCTGCTGCGCACCGAAGCCTGGCTTGGCGGCGCGCCCGTTACCTTCGTCAGCACCAATCCGGCATGGATGGCGGAAACCCCGAGCACGGCCATCGCGACCTATGACGACGCAGAACCCGTGGCACATCCCGCTGAGACGGTTTCGACATCGGCCGGTATCGACGTGACGACGACCACGGCAGCCGTCAAGGAAATTTCCACCGAAAACGCAGCCGAACCGGCCAGCGCCTCGGTGATCGCCGCCCCCCAGTTCCCGGATTTCCAATTGCGCGGCAATTGACCGGCCGATGACGTCTTTCATGACGAAGGTCAAATAATCGCGTCATCGCTGCATTCCCGAAATGGCGCCGCAACCATACGGGGAATATTGCTTTTTCTCCCGCATATTCTACCTGTCGGGCCTGATAAAGCTTTCGCTAATTAAATATTTATTCAAATTTTTAGCCGCTAAGTGCGTCTATAGTGCGATGCAGCACAGAATGAGGCCACGGCGCGGACACGCGCTTTTGGGCCCTTTTATCGCGCATCATGCGCCTCTCCCTTCTCCGAAACATCGGTACCGCGCGGCGTTTTCGGGCGCGCGATCCCAAACGCTTGTGAGCGCCCATGAAGAACCTTTCCATTTCCCGTCAGTTGATCGTTCTCGTGGTGGCCCTGATGGCCGCCTTCGCCGTGGCGACGTTTTACCAGCTGAAATCCGCCACCGATGCTATCTATGAGGAACGCTACGGCATGCTGCGGACGCAGGTGCAATCGGCGATCTCCATCCTGCAATCCTTCCACGACAAGGAAAGGGCCGGAACGCTTTCGCGCGACGAGGCCATGAAACAGGCTTACGCGACTGTCAGCGCCATGCGCTTCACGCCGGACGGCTATCTGTTCGGTTACGATTACGACGTGACGATGAAGTTCCATCCCGATGCCAAGCGCGTCGGCGAAAGCTTCAAGGGCAAGCCGGACAGCAAGGGGTTCGCCTATCGCGACGAGCTGGTGCGGCTTGGCCGCAATGGCGGCGGCCAGACGGATTTTTACGGTCCGAAGCCCGGCATGGAAGGCAATGACTACGCCAAGAGCTCCTATGCGCTTGCCTTCGAGCCGTGGCAGGTGGTGGTCGTGACCGGCGTTTATATCGATGATCTGAACGCGCAGGTGCGCGGCGATGTGATGAAGGCGCTGTCGATAGGCGCGCTGATCTTCGTGCTGGCGCTTGCCGCAGCCTTCTACGTCATCCGTGGCATTTCGAAGCCGCTCGGCGACATCCACCGCGCACTTGGTGAAGTGGCCAATGAAAACGTTTCGCTCGCCATTCCCCATACCGGCCTGACCAACGAGGTGGGCATGATGGCGAAGGCCACCGCCTCGCTGCAGGACAAGGTGCGCGAGCGCCATGCCATGCAGCGCCGTGAGGAAGAACAGCAGCGACAGCTCAATGCCGAGCGCCAGAACAATCTCGACATGCAGCGCGACGAGGCGGAATTGCAGGCACGTGTCGTCACCACCATCGGCGAGGCGCTGGAGAAGCTCGCCGGCGGCGATCTGACCGTACGTTGCGGCGATCTCGGCAATCGTTATGCGGCGCTGCGCGACAATTTCAACGAGGCCCTGATCCATCTCGACGCCGCCATGGCCAAGGTGAATTCCAAGAGCATCGACATCGGCGGCTCCAAGGAGGAAATCCGCAAGGCTTCCAACGAGCTTTCGCAGCGCACCGAACGGCAGGCTGCCAATCTGGAAGAAACCTCGGCCGCTCTCGATGAATTGACGGTTGCGGTGCGCCAGACGGCGGAAGGGGCGGCCGACGCCGCCAAGCGCGTCACCACCGTAAGCTCCGAAGCCATCCGCAGCGACCGGGTGGTGGAAGAAGCGATCACCGCGATGAGCGGTATCGAGCAGTCATCCGACCAGATTTCCAACATCATCGGCGTGATCGACGACATTGCCTTCCAGACCAACCTTCTGGCGCTGAATGCCGGTGTGGAAGCGGCGCGTGCCGGTGAGGCCGGCAAGGGCTTTGCCGTGGTGGCGCAGGAAGTGCGCGAACTGGCGCAGAAATCCGCCGCCGCCGCCAAGGAGATCAAGGACCAGATCGCCCGCTCTTCCGCCCAGGTGGAAAACGGCGTGCGCCTTGTCGGCGAGGCCGGCGATGCGCTGAAACGCATCTCGGATCAGATCAAATCCGCAAACGAAATCGTCAGCAAGATCGCCCATTCGGCCGCCGAACAGGATACGACGCTGCGCTCGATCTCCTCGTCGCTCAACCAACTCGATGTCGCCACCCAGCACAATGCGGCAATGGCGGAAGAAACCACGGCTTCGGCGGAAGCGCTGGCCGTCGACACCGAGGAACTGCTGAACCTCATCCGCGGTTTCCGTGTCTCTTCCGGCCACCAGCTGCATGCGATGGCGCATGAGATGCGCATGGCGGGGTGATGCGCCCGAGAGCTATCGATGAATACAGGCGCCGGGGGAAACCCCGGCGTTTTCTTTTCAAGCATTCCAGGAAAAGTTGAGCCCGGTTTTGCGTCCGCAAATGCTCCAAAACACTCTAACGGGTCAGCGCATCCAGCCGGTCGATATCGGCAGGTGAAAATACGGCAATACCGGCTTTTTCGAGCACCGCCGCCGTCACCCCATTGCCCGCATGTTTGACGCCGGAAAACGACCCGTCATAGATTGCAACGGATCCACAGGACGGGCTGCCGTCAATCAGAAGCGCATATGTGCAGCCATTGGCCCTGGCGAAGGCCAGCGCCCTTTCCGCACCTGCGATAAATTGCGCCGTGACATCGCCACCGGTCACTTCCAGCACGCGGGCGCAGCCCTCCAGCACATCGAGACCGGAGGCACCATTTTCGATTTCCGCCGGAGGCCGCGGCACGGGCATACCGCCCGCCATCTCCGGACAGATCGTGACCAGCCTGCCCTCGCTTCGCCAGCGGTCTATCGCCGGGTGGGCGAAGGGTTTGCCTCTGCCGTCATAGCGGACCGGTTGGCCGAGGAGGCAGGCGCTGATGAGGATTTTGGGGGTCATGTCGATAAATCTAAAACGCTCCCGGCAAGCGTGGAAGCCGAAAATACCCCCCTCTGCCCTGCCGGGCATCTCCCCCTCAAGGGGGGAGATCGGCAAGAGGAAGGCTCCCCGCAAAAATCGCGACATTAGAGGTAATCGAGAGGCTGCCGCGGGTCGATCTCCCCCCTTGAGGGGGAGATGTCCGGCAGGGCAGAGGGGGGTGAACCGCACACACTGACATGTACGTCTACCCCGAAACCCCTCACCCCGTTATCTTCGAGAAATCCGCAACCGTTCCGGTCGCTTCGCGAATAGCCTTCAGCAACGCCAGACGGTTGGCACGGATGGCCGCATCCTCGTCATTAACGAGCACATCCTCAAAGAACTTATCGACGGGCGCGCGAAGTGTGGAGAGCGCCTGCATGGCGGAGCGGAAATCCTCGCCCGCAACAGCCTTCGCAGCGTCGGCAGATGCGGTCTTGATCGCCGTATAAAGCGCCTTTTCGGCATCGAGCTTCAACAGCTCTTCCGAGACGCCATCGGCCACCACGGTGCCCTTCTTTTCCTCTGCCGCCAGAAGCTGGGTGGCGCGCTTGGCGCCTGCCAGAAGGTTGCGGCCATCCTCGCCGGTGATGAAAGCGGTGAGCGCCTCGACACGGCGGGCGATCATCAGCAAATCGTCGGATTCCGGCGTCAGGACGGCGTCGATCAGATCGTAACGCGCGCCGAGGTCGCGGAGATAGACCTTCAGGCGATCATGGAAGAAGGAGAGAAGGTCCGGGTCCTTCGCAACGCTTAGCAGCGGAAGCCGCACGTTTTTCTCAAGCAGAATGCGGACCACACCCAGCGCCGCACGACGAAGCGCGAAGGGATCCTTGGAGCCGGTCGGCTTCTCGTCAATGGCCCAGAAACCGACGAGTGTATCGAGCTTGTCGGCGAGAGCGACCGTGATCGCCACCTTGTCGGCCGGCAGGCGGTCGGACGGGCCCTGCGGTTTGTAGTGGTCTTCGATGGCGGCCGCGACGCTTTCGTTTTCGCCCAGCAGCGTCGCATATTTGCGGCCCATCAGGCCCTGAAGCTCGGGGAATTCGCCGACGGCTTCAGTGCGCAGGTCGGCTTTCGCCAGCACCACGGCGCGGTCCACCAGAGCGGCATCGGCACCAACAACAGGAGCCAGCGCCTTGGCGAGTTCGCGGATGCGAGCCACGCGCTCACCCTGCGTGCCGAGCTTGGCGTGGAACGTCACGTTCAATGCGTCGAGTTTGGCCATACGCTGGTCGAGCGGCTTATTGAGGTCGAGGCCGAATTTCGCGGCCGAGTCCTTCAGCGTCTCAAGATCAGGCAGATCGCCCTGGTCACGGGTCCAGAAGTGGCGGGCATCCGACAGGCGGGCGCGAACCACCTTGCCATTGCCATGGATGATTTCCTTGCCGCCATCGCTTGCCTCGATATTCGAGATCAGGATGAAGCGGTTGGAAAGACCCTCTTCCGCACCCTGATTGCGGGTGACGAAACACTTCTGGTTGGTCTTGATGGTGAGGCGAATGATTTCCGCCGGGATCTGCAGGTAATCTTCCTCGAAGGTGCCCATCAGAACCTGCGGCCATTCGACGAGGCCAGAGACTTCTTCCAGCAGGCCTTCATCTTCCACCAGTTCAAGACCGTTGGCGAAAGCGAGATCCTTGGCGTCGTGCAGGATGATATCCTTGCGGCGTTCGGCATCGAGAACGACCTTCGCCTTTTCGAGGCTCGAGACATAATCCTCGAAACGGCGCACGGTGATCGGACCGGGTGCATGGAAACGATGGCCATAGGTGACGTTTCCGGCGACGATGCCGTCGATGGCGAAAGGAATGACCTGCGTTTCGTCATGTTCGGGGCCGAACAGGCAGACGATGGATTGCAGCGGGCGCACCCAGCGCAGGCTTTCCGAACCCTTGCCTTCGATACCGGCATAGCTCGAACCCTTCGGCATGGAGGCGGGGCCGGAGCGCATGGATTTCGGCCAGGGGAAGGAGCGGATGATGCCAGGCATCACTTCCGCAATGATCTCTTCCGCCGGGCGGCCGGGCTTGTTGATGATGGCGATGTAGAAATCGCCCTTCTTCGGATCGGAAACGACCTGCGCTTCCGAAATGTCGTTGAGGCCGGCGCCGCGCAGAAAGCCCTCGATGGCCTTTTCATTGGCGTCGGTGCGCGGACCCTTCTTTTCCTCACGCACATCGGCGGAGCGGGCATTAAGGCCGCGAATATCCAGTGTCAGGCGACGCGGCGTCCAATATTCGCGCGCACCTTCATAGGTCAGCCCTCTCTCCACCAAGGCATCGGTGACGAGTTTCTTCAGATCGCCCGCCGCCTTGCGCTGCATGCGGGCAGGGATTTCCTCGGAGCGAAGTTCAAGCAGAAGATCGGGCATGGGATAAGGACTTTAATCTGTTGCAAAAGAGTGTCGCGGACTTAGCAAGACCAGCGGCAAAAGTCACCAGCTATCGGTTAAATTACCGCCGGCGGGCGTTACCAGCCGCCGCCGCCACCACCACCGCCGCCGGAGCCGGAAAAACCGCCGCCACCACCGCCCGAAAAGCTGGAACCGGAAGAACTGACGGGCTGGGGAATGGTGGAGGCGATGGTATTGGCCATGGAGGTGGAAAAGCCGCCGATCCTGTCGCCAAAGGTTCCGTAATTGCTGCCCGCATACCAGCCGGGCGCATAACTTGCAGCAGCGGCACCGGCAGCGGCCGTTGCAAGCCATGCCTCGAAGGTGCGGCTCCACGGTTTTTCAACGCCGAGCGCCACGGCATAGGGCAGCAACGTCTCGAAATGCTGCGGCGACATGGCGGGCGCGCCGGCCATGTTCATCCGGTCTTTTTCCGCCAGCGTCAGATAGGTTCGGAGGCCCTCAATGCCATCCATCAGCTTGCGGCCGAGCGGCGTCGGCGCGCCCATCAGGAACAGGAACAGCGCGTTGGTGAGCACGATGCCGCCGATGGCGGCCAGTGCCAGCGACTTGGTGTCATGCGTCACATCCAGCAGGATTTGTGTGGCGATGCCGCCAATGGCGGAAAAGGCCACGAAACCGGCAAAAGCCAGCATGACAATGCCGCCTATCCGCTTGCGTAGCGGTGCGCCGCGCGAAAACTGGCGGCCGATGCCGATCGACAGGATGCTGAAGAAGAAGGCGAAAAAGCCGAAGACCAGCACGGCGGCAATGGCGCTTTCATCCAGATCGCCGAAGATCAACGTCGCGACGATGAGGGCGATGCTGAGGAAGATGCCGAAGACGATGTAACCGGCATTGCTGCGGTAATATTTGCCGCGATGCTCTTTCTCTATCGCCGCGCGGAACTGTTTTCCGACCTTTTCAACTTCCGCACCATGGGCCTTGTCGATGGTCAAAGTCTCGCCCGGACTGCCGATGGAGGCAAGCAGCGTCTTCTGGCCGGTCGGCAGATCGGCGGCGGTTGCCTTTTCCGTGCGGCGAATGACGATGGCGTTCTTCAAATCCTCCAGAACGACATAACCCTTTACCGCAAGATCAAGGGCCGAGGCAGAGAGCGCTGTCCAGCCGGCACCTGAAAACCCGCGATTATCGACGTAATTGACCAGAGCCGGCGAGAGCCCCTCCGGTGCATCCCAGCGCGGCACGACCACGCCCTTCGCCGGATCGCGGCCGACGGCGAACCAGGCGCGCAGGTAATAAAGCAGCACGGCGAAAAGCCCGCCGCCCGAAAGCAGGATGGCGAGATTATCCCGCAGCCACCAGCCCGCCTCCTGTGAGGTGTCTGGTGCCGCAATCGCGCCCTTGGGCAGCTTGACGGCGACTGTCATGCCCTCGCCAACCGTAAACGGGCGGGTGGAGGCGAAGAATACCTCGTTACCTTCGCTCAAGATGCGCGCATCCTTGCCCTTCGCGCCCAGCGGACCGGTGAAGACGGCCGTATCTGTCGCCCTGACGCCCTGCGGCAGAGTGATGGTGGCGGAAATCTCGCCCATGGGGAATTGCCAGCCATTGCCGGTGACATTCCAGGTCAGCTCATCATAATCGCTGAAATAGCGGATCTGCCGGGCGGTGGTGTAAGTGATCTGGAAGATATGCTCGCCGGTCGGCAGAAAACGCTCGGCGCTGCCGGTATAGATGCGGATGCCGCCATCGATATTTTCGGTGCGCCAGTTTTCTGGCGCGCCATCGCGCTCCACCGAAACGACGTTGAAATCCACCTTGGTGCGGCGGTTATTCGCATCCAGCGCATAAAGCGGAAAATCGCGGAAGATGCCGCGTTTGATGTTCTGCCCTTCCGCGCGGGCGGTGATGGTTTCCGTCACCGTCAGCTTGCCATCCGCCGCCAGCTCGATGACGGAATGGTAGGAGCGGATGAATTCCTCCGCGAAGGCCGGGAAGGCCGCGCCCAGGAAGACGAACAGCGCGAGAAGTCTTGCGGCGATGGTCTTCACGGGCGGTCCCTCCTCAATGGCTCAGTGCTGCGGCTCGGCAGCGCTTTCCTTTTCGGTGTAGTCGACGCCGAGCGAAGCAAGCGCCTTCCAGTAACCGGGATAGGTCTTGCCGACGCAGGCCGGATTCTGGATGGCAATGCCGCCGACTTTCAGCGCCGCCAGCGCAAAGCTCATGGCGATGCGGTGGTCGGCAAAAGTATCGATGGAGGCCTTGACCGTCTGGCCTGCAAGGGCCGGATCGGCATGCACGATCAGGTCGTCGCCTTCCTCATGCGCCAGACCATTACGGATTTCGTTGAGGCCAAGCGAGACGGCGCGGATACGGTCGCATTCCTTGACGCGCAGATTGGCGATGCCGACGAAACGCACCGGCGTCTCGTTGAAGGCGGCCAGAACCGCGATGGTCGGAATGGCGTCCTGCATCTGCGAGCCGTCGATTTCGGCGGGCAGGTGCGGAAACTTGGCCATGACATCATAAGCCTTGGCGTCCGGCTGGGTGAATTTATCGGCCGGCGTGCCGATATCGATCGCGCCGCCGGTCAGCAGTTCCGCGCCCCAGAGATAGGTGGCGGCGGAGGCATCCGGCTCGATGTGGAAATCGGTCGCCGTGTAACCCGTCGGATGCACGCGCCAGATGGCGTTGCTGACCCGCTCAATCTTCGCACCGAAAGCCTCCATGGCCGATGTGGTGAGATCGATATAACCCTTGGCGCCGATTTCCTCGCCCTTGAGGATGATATCGACAGGCTTGTCGCCGCAGGCGGCCGCCATCAGAAGCGCCGACACGTATTGGCTGGAGAGGTTGGCATCGATGGTGACGCTGCCCTTCGGGAAACCCGTGCCCTTGCCGCAGACGGTGACGGGCGGGCAGCCGGTCGGCGCTTCCGCCTCGACACCGAGGGAGCGCAGGGCCTCCACCAGCGGCATGATCGGGCGTTTGCGCATATGCTCGTCGCCATCGATGATGACAGCGCCATCCACAAGCGCGGCAGCAGCGGTGAGGAATCGTGTGGCGGTGCCGGCATTGCCGAGGAAAAGCGGCTTTTCCGGCTGCTGCAAAACGCCAGTACCCTCCACGACGAAAGTGGTGGCATCTGGCTCGGTTACCTTCACGCCCATCTCGCGCAGGGCTTCGGCCATATAAAGCGTGTCGTCGCTTTTCAGTGCGCCGGTCAACCGGCTTTTGCCCTTGGCAAGACCGGCCAGGAGAAGCGCACGGTTGGTGATGGACTTGGAGCCGGGCGGCTCGACCTTGCCGGAAAGCGGATGGTCGGGCGGGGTGATGGTCAGTTCGATCATGATTGTCGTCTTGTCAAAGAATGCGGCGAAGAGCCGGATTATCGGAATTTGAACGGGAGGTCTCAAGCCGCCGAGGGAACAGTGCGCTTAGAATTTCACAGTCGGCACGGCGCGGTCGGCCGGGTTGTCGATCTCGAAATAGGGCGCCTTGGCAAAACCGAACTGGCCTGCGACCAGATTGGAGGGGAAGCTTTCCACCTTGACGTTGAGGTCGCGGGCGGCGCCATTATAATAACGGCGCGACATCTGGATTTCGCTTTCGATGGTTTCCAGCGAACGCTGCAATTCCAGAAAATTCGTATTGGCCTTGAGATCGGGATAGGCTTCGGCAAGCGCAAAGAGCTTGCCGAGCGCCTGCGACAGCAGCCCTTCCGCCTGGGCGCGACCTTCGACATCGCCCGCCGGCACGGCCTGCGCTCGGTTGCGCATGGCGATCACCTCCTCGAAGGTGCTCTTTTCATGCGCCGCGTAACCCTTCACTGTCTCGATGAGATTGGGAATAAGATCAGCGCGGCGCTTCAGCTGCACGTCGATGCCCGACCACGCCTCTTCCTTCATCTGCCGCGCCTTGACCAGCCCGTTATAAATGAAGACGACATAAAGCGCGATTGCCGCGATGATTGCCAGCGTGATGAACATTCCCGACCCCTCCTCAAGAGGCGCGGACACCGTAGTGGCGTCCGCACGTTAGACTGTTGCCCCGCCTTACATAAACGTTCAGGCGGCCCTGTTCCAGTTCAGCCCGCCCGCATCCGTCAGCAGGAAGGCTTCGCCGCAGGCTTTCGCCAGTGTGCGCACGCGCAGGATATAGCTCTGGCGTTCCGTGACCGAAATTACGCCGCGTGCATCCAGAAGGTTGAAGACGTGGCTGGCCTTGATGCACTGGTCATAGGCCGGGAAAACGCATTTGTGCAGGCGCTGGTTGTCGTTGTCACCGGGCGCGCCGGCGGCGAGAAGCGCCTGGCATTCCTTTTCGGCGTCGATGAAATGGCGATGCAGCATGGCCGTATCGGCAAATTCGAAATTATGGCGGGAATATTCCTGCTCCGCTTGAAGGAAGACGTCGCCATAAGAAATCTTCTCTTCGCCCTCGCGGCCGTTGAAGTTCAGGTCGTAGACATTGTCGACGCCCTGGACATACATGGCCAGACGCTCCAGACCATAGGTCAGCTCGCCCGCAACCGGCGAGCATTCGATGCCGCAGACCTGCTGGAAGTAAGTGAACTGCGATACTTCCATGCCGTCGCACCAGCACTCCCAGCCAAGGCCCCAGGCGCCGAGCGTCGGGCTTTCCCAGTCGTCTTCGACGAAGCGCACATCGTGCAGCAGAGGGTCGAGGCCGATGGCCTTCAGCGAACCCAGATAGAGTTCCTGCAGGTTCGAGGGGTTTGGTTTCAGGATCACCTGATACTGGTAATAGTGCTGCAGACGATTGGGGTTCTCGCCGTAACGCCCATCGGACGGGCGGCGCGAGGGCTGCACGTAAGCGGCCTTCCATGGCTTTGGCCCGAGTGCCCGCAACGTCGTAGCCGGATGAAACGTACCCGCGCCCACTTCCATATCGTAGGGTTGCAGCACCGCGCAGCCCTTGTCGGCCCAGTAATTGTGCAGCGTCAGGATCAGCGCCTGAAAGGAACGCTTCGGGTTCATATGGTCGGGGACATCGGTCATTTCAGTCATCGCGGCGTTAGGAGGACAAGTAAGCATTGACTTACTTCGGATGCGGACACGTGCCACGGCATGGCGTGAGGGTCAAGGTTTTATGCGTGGAGAGGGGCGGTGAACGGGTTGACGATCTTCATTCGCCCTTCGACGGTGAGGCCATCCTGCATGTCTTCGGAGAGGAAAACATTGCTTTTCGCCTTCAGCGCTGCCGCCAGCATCAAGGCGTCGTAAAAAGCAACATTGTATCTCTGCACAAGATCAAGCGCGTCCATGTGCAGACCAACGTCCAGCGGCACAATCTGCGCCGCCGCCGTTCTGAAATCTTCCAAAGCGGAACGTATACCGCTCCATTCCATTCGCAATTTTTTACGCGCGACAACCGAAAACTCGTTAAGTGCCTGGACGCTGATAACGAATGGCTGCGATATTATCGTATTGGCCACCTCGGAGCGCGGGTCGGAGGTCGAAGCATAGACCAGAATATTGGTGTCAACGAAGGGCGCCTTGCTCAACGCTCATTAGCCTCGTCACGATCAAATTTATAGTCCGGCGGCAATGTCCATCGCAGGGAACGAATTTTTTCAAGCGCCAGTCGCCGCTCTTCGTCGGTCGTCGCGTTGACAACCGCATCGGTTGCAGCAACGACATCCACCTCGTCGCCTTCCTTGATATGCAAGGCTTCCGCGACATCCGCCGGGATGCGGACCGCAAGACTATCGCCCCATTTCGTGACACGCATGACAGCCTCCTTACTCGAAAGCGACTATAGCAAATTCTGCGTTACAGGAAAATTACGCCTCATCCTCGCGCTTCACGCGGTATTCGCCGGTTTCCGGGTCCTTGATCAGCGTGCCGATGGCGCCGGTCTCCCGTTCCTTCTCGCGCTGCTTCGATTTCGCCGAGAGCTTTTCCGCATCGCGGACGAAGCGGCGGTAAAGGATGACGGATCCCACCACCAAAAGAATAATTGTAATGAGCTGCGCCATAAGGCTTTATTCCTGAGACATCATAGACCGAAACGCGACCACAATGCCTTTTCTTCGGCGACCTCCGCAAGCCCCGATACCGCACCGGCGGCCAGCCTTTCGGCATTCACGTCCAGAGCAGCATTGACGCCCGGCACCTTTTTGCCGAACAGAGTGCGACCGCCACTGACGAGCTGCAGCTTGACCTTGGTGCCGTAACGGCGGCGAAGAACCTCGCGCATGTCGCCCAGCCCGTCGATCAGGCCGAGGTCGAGGCCGCGCATGCCGGTCCAGAACAGGCCCGAGAAGATCGCCTCGTCGCCCTTCAGTTTCGAGCCGCGACGCATCTTCACCATATCAATGAAAACATTGTGGATTTCGACCTGAAGCGACTTCAGGTAATCGATATCGCCTTCCTTTTCCGGCTGGAAGGGATCGAGGATGACCTTGTTCTCGCCGGCCGTATAGACACGGCGCTCCACGCCGATCTTCTTCAGCATTTCCGGAAAACCGAAACCACCGGAGACGACGCCGATGGAACCAACGATGGAGGTGGGATCCGCGATGATTTCATCACCGGCAAGCGCGATCATGTATCCGCCGGAGGCCGCAACATCCTCGACGAAGATCAGGACCTTCTTTTCCTTTTCCTCGGCGAGCTGGCGGATGCGGTTATAGATCATGCGCGCCTGCACCGGCGAACCGCCGGGCGAGTTGAGCGAAATGGCGACAGCCGGGGCATCCTTGACGGCGAAGGCCTTTTCCAGAAGCGGCGCATAGGAGGCGAGATTGAGGGCGGGGCGGAACTGGTTGCCGCCGGCCATGATCGCACCGTGCATGCGCACCACCGGGATGACGAGCTCTTTTTTACGAAAGCGTTTCGGCACCAGATACTTCAGAAAACCCACTACTCAATCCTCGCAGCATTTATCCGTTCGTCACGGATGTATGTATCGCCCCGGAAAACACAATGGTTTGCGGCCGGCGGAACGGCGATATTTATGACGCCGGCCGGATTGCCCTTACATTACGCGAATAGGCGGCGCGGCCATTGTTCAGGTCATCGACGAATGGGGTGAAGGCATGGCTGCCGGTCTCATGCATGATGAGCGGCGCACGGAAGGACAGCCGCGCCCGTGAACCTTTGATGGCGGTGACGAGCATGCGCACCGCATCCTCGCCAGGGCGCGGATGAATGAGGGTGATTTCGAGGCCGCCGAAACGGCTGCCGCAGGCGGCGATGATCTCCGCCACCGATTGCGGCCTTGAAATCAGGGAAAGCTGACCACCCGGCACCATGATCGCGCCTGCGGTCCTGATCCAGTCTTCGAACAGGCCATCGGTCATGGCATGCGCTTCGGCCTTCAGGGCATCCGGCGTGCGGCGGTCGCCCGCATCGTTATAGGGCGGGTTCATGATGACGTGATGGAAATGCTCGTCGGGCAACCCCGCTTCGGCGCGTGCTTTCGCCCGCAGCGTCACATCGGCTTCGCGCACGCTGACGCGCGCAGAAAATGCAGCATTCTCAGGCAGTTCGAGGCTGCGTCGGGCAAATTGCGCCATTTCCGGCGAGCGTTCGTACAGCGTCACCTCAGCCTTTTCGAGCCGCGTCGCAACCGCCATGCCGGCGGCACCTGCGCCCGCGCCGAGATCGGCTATCCGGCAGGCACGCTCATCCGCCACCAATGACGCCAGAAGCATGGCGTCCATGCCGGCCCGGTGTCCCCTGCCCTTCGGCTGGATGACGTGAAACCGGCCCCGGTGAAAGGCGTCGATCGTTTCGGAAATGCCGTCGCCCACCGCCGTTCAAGCCTCTTCGTTGCGCAACTCGTCGCCGAGCCCGGCATCGATGAGAATGCGGCGGGCCTGATCGGCCCGATCTTCCTCCACCAGAAACCTTCGCGGCAAAAGACCGAGCGATCCTTCCAGAATGCTCATCGCCTGATCGGCGATGAGGCAATGGATGCCGGCATCCTTCATCAGGCTTTCGGCGAAGGAGAGCAGCACGGCATCGTTGGTACGGATCAGTTCACGCATGGATAGACCTTAAATTCCCATCTTTTTGAATGGCTAGCGGCAATTCGCCCCTTGCCGCGCAAGGCGTCAGTTTTTATTGTCGAATTCAAATTCGAACTGGAGTCCTGTCCCTTGGGCGTCGTCATACCGCTTGAAGAAAGCAAAAACAAACTCGCATCCGTCAAGCCGCTTGTCGACCTGACCCGCCCCGATATGGAACGGGTGAACCAGCTTATCCTTTCCAAGGCCGGTTCCGATGTCCAGATGATACCCGAGGTGGCCAACCACCTCATCTCTTCCGGCGGCAAGCGCCTGCGGCCGATGCTGACGCTCGCCTCGGCCTCGATGTTCGGTTACGAGGGCGACAACCACATCAAGCTCGCCACCAGCGTCGAATTCATGCACACGGCGACGCTTCTGCATGACGATGTGGTGGATGAAAGCGATCTGCGCCGCGGCAAATCCACCGCCCGCACCATCTGGGGCAACCAGGCGAGCGTTCTCGTCGGCGACTTCCTGCTCGGTCAGGCCTTCCGCATGATGGTGGATGTCGGCTCCCTCGATGCGCTCGATGTGCTGTCCACCGCCGCCTCGGTGATCGCCGAGGGCGAGGTGCTGCAGCTTTCTGTCGCCAAGAACATGGAAACGACGGAAGACGATTATCTGCAGGTGATTCGCGCCAAGACGGCCGCCCTTTTTGCGGCGGCGGCGGAAGTCGGCCCCATCGTCGCCAAGACGGACAAGGCCACCCGCAGCGCGCTGAAATCCTACGGCATGAATCTCGGCCTCGCCTTCCAGCTTGTCGACGATGTGCTGGACTATGGCGGCAAATCCGCCGATCTCGGCAAGAATACCGGCGACGATTTCCGCGAAGGCAAGATCACCCTGCCAGTCATCCTCTCCTATCGTCGCGGCACGCAGGATGAGCGCGCCTTCTGGCGCAACGCCATCGAAAAGGGTGAAAGCAGCGACGAGAACCTTGAAAAGGCGCTGGGCCTGATCACCAAATACAACGGTCTTGGCGATACGATCGGCCGCGCCACGCATTACGGCACCATCGCCCGCGATGCGCTCGCACCGCTGCCGCAGAGCCCCTGGAAAGATGCGCTTCTGGAAGTGATCGACTTCTGCATCGAGCGTCTGAACTGACGCTAGAGGCCGGGCGAAAGGCGGATGGAAAAGACCATCCGCCCAATGTTCCGGGCTAGCTTCTCCGCAAGGCGTGATTGTGGCCGGGGCCATAATTTCTTGCGGGGCTGCTTCAAAAAAGCCATTCTATCGTGACCAACAATGGAAACTGATTTTTCCGTGCTTCTGCACAAAGGCAAAGGTTCCCTCATGCGGCGTAAACCAGCACTCCGTCTTCTCTGCAGCGCGGCTCTTGCCGCTGCTCTCGCAATCGGCGCGGGTGCAAGCCCCGGCTTTGCGGAGACGAAGGCGACACCGGAAGACAAGGCCGTTACGTTCGATCCCGGCAAGGTCAACACCTTCTCCGGCGCCTTCCTCGCCGGGCGCAATGCCGATGTCGATCAGGATTATCCCACCGCGATTTCGCTTTACAAAAAGGCGCTGGAATTCGATCCGGCCAATACGGAAATCCGCCAGCGGCTGATGATCGCCGAACTTCTCAGCGGCAATTTCGAGGCCGGCGCCAAGATCGCCGATTCGATGAAGGACGATACCTCGGTGGAGCGCGTGACGACCATCGTGCGCGGTCTCGACGCCATCAAGGATAAGGAATTCGCCAAGGCCGAGAAGATTCTGAAATATACCGGTCCGAACGATCTCGACCGCATGGTCAACACGCTTTTGACCGCGTGGGCGCGTGCCGGTTCCGGCAAGCCGAAGGAAGCGCTGGCGCTGGTCAACAATATGAAGGGCCCGGGCTGGATTTCGATCTTCCAGAAATACAATGCGGCGGCCATCGCCCTTGTTTCCGGCAACAATGAAGCCGCCCGCAAGAGCCTGAACGAAGCGGTGACGGACCGCGAAGGCGGGGCAACCGCCTCCGATACCTATATGCGCGCTGTGATGGCGCTTGCCCGGCTGGAGGCTTCCGCCGGCAACAAGCAGAAGGCGCTGGATGCGATTGCGGTCGGAGACACTTTCGCACCGAATTACGCGCCGCTGAAAGCGCTTCGCCAGTCCATCGAAAATGGTGAAAAGCCGGAACAGCAGATCACCAACGCGGTGGAAGGCGCCGCCAGCGTGATGTTCTCCATCGCCGGCGCGCTGAACCGCGAAGGCGCGGAAGAGATCGTGACGCTTTATCTGCAGACGTCGCGCGCGCTCGATCCAAAGAGCCCGGATACGCTCATCCTTCTCGGCGGCCTTTCCGAAGCGCTGAAACAGCCTGACCGCGCCATTGCCTTCTACCGCGAGGTGCCGAAGGATTCGCCGATGTATCGCATCTCCGAGCTGCAGCTCGGACTGACGCTTGCGCAGACCGGCAAGGTGGATGAGGCGCGCAAGCACCTCAAATCCCTGCTCGAATCCGATCCGAAGGACATTCGTTCCTATCTCGCCTATGGCAGCGTGCTTTCGGACGCCAAGGACTACAAGGCGATGGCCGAGAACTACGACAAGGCCATCGAGGTCATCGGCTCCGTGCCGCAGAAATCCGACTGGTCCGTTTTCTTCCAGCGCGGCATCGCCTATGAGCGGCTGAAGGAATGGGACAAGGCCGAACCGAATTTCAAGCGGGCGCTGGAGCTGAACCCGGAACAGCCGCAGGTTCTGAACTATCTGGGCTATTCCTGGGTGGACAAGGGCATCAATCTCGATGAAGGCATGAAGATGATCAGCCGCGCCGTCGAGCTTCGGCCGAATGACGGCTACATCGTCGATTCGCTCGGCTGGGCGCATTATCGCCTCGGCGCTTTCGATGAAGCCGTGACCGAGCTGGAGCGGGCGATCGAACTGAAAGCCGGCGATCCGACCATCAATGACCATCTGGGCGACGCCTACTGGCGGGTCGGCCGCAAGATCGAGGCGGTCTATCAGTGGAACCGCGCATTGATCGGCGACAGCGACGACGTGGACAAGGCCAAGGTGAAGGAAAAGATCGCCAACGGCCTGCCGCCGGTGGAAAAAGATGCCGAAAATACCGCCAAAAAGGAAGTCGCGCCGGTGCCACCGGCTCCTCCGGCACCGGCACCGGCTGCCACTCCGGACAAGAAATCCTGACGCCGCATGCGCGGACATGAGGTTTCCGGGGCCATCGAGACCATCGAGGCGGCCCCGGCCAAAATCAATCTGGCGCTGCATGTGACCGGCCAGCGAGCGGATGGGTATCACCTGCTCGAAACGCTGGTGACCTTTACTGAAGCCGGGGACACGATCCGTATTCGCGACGCCGATGCCGACAGTTTCTCCATCTCAGGCCCTTTCGGCGATCTTTTGCGCGCGGGCGATGGCGGCGATAACCTCGTCACCCGCGCTAAGGACCTGTTGCGCGATGCGCTTGCATCGACAGGGCAACCTGCACCCCCGGTCGCCATTCATCTTGAAAAGAACCTGCCGGTGGCTTCCGGTATCGGCGGCGGCTCGGCGGATGCGGCAGCGACACTGCGCGGGCTTTTGCGGCACTGGCGTGCCGGGATCGCGCCGGATGCGCTTGCATCCATGGCGCTGACGCTCGGGGCGGATGTACCGATGTGCCTTGAGAGCCGATCCCTGATCGCGCGCGGCATCGGCGAGGACATCGAACCGGTCACCGATCTGCCGGAACTGGTGATGGTTCTGGCCAATCCGCTGAAGGCGGTCTCGACGCCGGAGATTTTCCGGCGATTGCAGACCAAGACCAATGCGCCCCTGCCCGCCTCTGCGACAATCGGCTGGATGGATTTTCTCGCGCAAAGCCGTAACGATCTGCAACCGTCGGCGCAGGCGCTTCTGCCGGAAATCGGGGAAATCATTGGGTTGCTGTCGCAGGAAGGTGCTGCGCTTGTGCGCATGTCCGGTTCGGGGGCGACCTGTTTCGGAATTTTTCATTCCCTTGAAGCGGCTAAAAAAGCGGAAACATCGCTTCGGAAGAAACGCCCCGGCTGGTATTTTCAGGCGACGCGGACCATTTGAAGATTAGAGCGGCGGGCCCGCCGCTCCCAGTTCTGTTTGAGCATCGGATTTTCCGAAAACCGCAATACACTTTTCGGTCCGATGCTCCCGGCATTCGAGGATAAGGCCATGGCAGGCGAAAGACCCTTCATTCCCCTTGGCATTGCGGTTTTGACCGTTTCGGACAGCCGCACGCTGGAGAATGACAAATCCGGTGATACGCTCGTCGCAAGGCTGGAGGAAGCGGGCCACAGGCTCGCGGCCCGCGCCATCGTGCCTGATGACAGGGCAGCGATTGCCGGCACGGTTCGCGACTGGACGCTCGCTGAAGGCGTGGATGTGGTGATCACCACCGGCGGCACCGGCTTTACCGGCCGCGATGTGACGCCCGAAGCGCTGGAGCCGCTGTTCGAAAAGCGCATGGATGGGTTTTCCGCCCTCTTCCACCGCATCTCCTATGACAAGATCGGCACCGCCACCATCCAGTCACGCGCGACCGGCGGCGTGGCGAACGCGACCTTCATCTTCGTGCTGCCCGGCTCACCGGGTGCGTGCAAGGATGCGTGGGACGGCATTCTGAAAGCCCAGCTCGATTATCGCCACCTGCCCTGCAATTTCGTGGAGATCATGCCAAGGCTCGATGAGCATTTGAAGCGTGGGGCTGGGGGCGTTTAGATCAGCGGATTGAGGGCGCGTGGGGCTTACCCCCCTCTGCCCTGCCGGGCATCTCCCCCTCAAGGGGGGAGATCGGCAAGAGGCCCTCTTGTCGCTTTATCTCAAGCTTCAAGATGCACTAGACATCGCCGCAGATCGATCTCCCCCCTTGAGGGGGAGATGCCCGGCAGGGCAGAGGGGGGTGAAGCCGCACCCACCTCCGGTTCGCATACAATGCCCGCCCAAAACCCCATCACGCCAGATATTTCTTGAAGAACTCCGTCGTCCGGCCCCAGGCGAGATCTGCGGCCGCCTTGTCGTAGCGCGCCGAGGACGTGTCATTGTTGAAGGCGTGGTTGACGCCGTCATAGACGAAGATTTCAAAGGTCTTGCCGTTTTCCTCCAGCGCCTTTTTATAGGCATCGATGCCGGCATTGATGCGCTCATCGAGACCCGCATAGTGCAAAAGCAGCGGCGCCTTGATGGCTGATACATCGGCCGCCGGGGCCTGCTGGCCGTAATAGGCGACGCCGGCATTCAAACCTGCCGATTTGGTGGCGAAACGGTTGACCAGCCCGCCGCCCCAGCAGAAACCGACCGCGCCCACCTTGCCATTCGCCCCCTGCCGGGCCGCAAGCCACACCCGGCCCGCTTCGGCATTGGCAACGGTCGCGTCCATGTCAAGACCGCTGAACATCTGCCGTGCCTTCTCCTCATCGGCGGGCGTGCCGCCCTGCGGTGAGAGGAAATCGACAGCAAGCGCCCGAAAACCGGCGAGCGCCACCCGCCTTGCCACGTCACGAATATGGTCGTTCAGACCACGGTTCTCGTGGATGACGATGACGGAGCCGATGGGGCCGGAAACGGATTTCGGTGTAACGAGGTAACCCTTCATCTCGCCGCCGGCGGCGGGATAGGTCACCTCCTCGGCGACGATCCTGTCGTCATCGGCCGCGATGACAGCCGCACGGGCGCTGTTGGCCGAAAGAAGCGGGGCGATGGCCGCCGCCGCTGCACCAGACCCTGCCAATACGGTGAGCTTTTCCATGAATTTGCGGCGATCAAGGCTGAGATGGGTATATTCATCGTAAGCGTCGATCATGGCCTGCGTGATCTTGGGCTTGTCCATCGCTCTATCCTCCTTGAACGCACGGATGCGGAAGGATAGCGCAGATCGCCCCGTGGGGAACGAGGCGGGGGCAAGCGGCGCCACACATTTACGTGAGCGCCGCCAGCCAGTTTTCACATCAGGCGGCGAGGTCCACGACGATACGGCCGTCGATCTTGCCCTCTTCCATGCGGTGGAAGATATCGTTGATGTTTTCGAGCTTGTCCCACGAGAAGTGAGCCGCCACCTTGCCTTCGCCGGCGAAGGTCAGCGCTTCCTCCAGATCCTGCCGCGTGCCGACGATGGAGCCGCGCACCGTGATGCGCTTCAGCACCGTGTCGAACACCGGAATGGAGATGAAGCCCGGCGGCAGGCCGACAAGCGCCATGGTGCCCTTGGAGCGCAGGAAGCCGTAAGCCTGCTCCATGGCCTTGGGCGACACCGCCGTCACCAGCGCGCCATGGACACCGCCCGTCGCTTTCTGTACCTGCTCCACCGCATCTGGCGCGCGGCCATTGACGGTGACATCGGCTCCGAGTTTTTTCGCAAGCGCCAGCTTGTCGTCGAAAATATCGGCGGCAACGACATGCATGCCCATGGCCTTGGCATATTGCACGGCCATGTGGCCAAGCCCGCCAATGCCTGAAATGACCACCCACTCACCGGGCCTGACTTCGGTTTCCTTCAGCCCCTTATAGACGGTAACGCCGGCGCAGAGCACCGGTGCGGCCGGGCCGAAATCGAGATTATCCGGCAGGCGGCCGACGAATTTCGGATCGGCGAGGCCGTATTCCGCAAAGCTGCCATTGACGGAATAGCCGGAATTCTTCTGGCTCGGGCACAGCGTTTCCCAGCCCGTGCGGCATGGAATGCAGCATCCGCAGGCGGTGTAGAGCCAGGGCGTGCCGGCGCGGTCGCCTTCCTTGATGCCCGTGACGCCAGCGCCGATCTTGGCGACGTAACCCACACCTTCGTGGCCGGGGATGAAGGGCGGGTTGGGTTTGACCGGCCAGTCGCCGGTTGCGGCGTGCAGGTCGGTGTGGCAAATGCCCGTCGCCTTGTAGTTGATGAGAATTTCACCCGGGCCGGGATCCGGTATCGCCACTTCCTCGATGGTCAGCGGTTTTCCAAACGCGCGGACGACGGCTGCCTTCATTGTCTTAGCCATGACATACTCCCTAATCTCTGCTCGCCTGGAATCCTCGACGGCAGGCAGAGATTAACGGGGATGGGGCGTCATGGAATTGACCCATCGCAAATCGGAGCATTTTGCAAGGCGGGATTGTCTCACTTATGAGGCAACCTCACGGTGCTGATTTACTCCAGCGCCAACCATATGGCGAGCCACGCCCACAGGCAGACGACCAGCGCAAAGCCGATGCCGAACAATGCGCCACGCTGACGCAGGCGGTTGCTGGTGACGTGGACATAGGAATGGGCATAACGCGAGAGCACGAACAGCCATGCCAGAACGACGGTGACGATATTGTCCGCATCAGTGATGTAGAGCAGCAGGCAGGCGATGTGGAACAGCACCGGCAGTTCGAACTGATTGGCGATGTTACGGTTCACCAGATGGCTTTCACGCGCCTCTTCGCCCTGGTCGCGCAGCTTGATCGCCGATTCGCGATCCTTGAAGGTGTATTTGTTACGCCGGATGATCAGGAGCGCATAAAGGCAAAAGACCAGAAAGACATGGGCGATCATCGGCCAGAACATTGCGGTCGTGGGTGACATGCTTTCTTCTCCAATCATGAAAACGCTCCCCGATCCGGCATGAATCGGGGAGCGCCAAATACTCAGTATCCTTTTACGGATTCGCCTCGAAAGATCAAACCGCGCCGGGGTAGTTCGGGCTTTCGCGGGTGATCGTCACGTCATGGGCGTGGCTTTCGCGCAGGCCCGCGCTGGAGATGCGAACGAAGGTGGCGCGCTCCTGGAATTCCTTGATGTTGCTGCCGCCGACATAACCCATGGCGGCTTTCAGGCCACCTGCCAGCTGGTGCAGGACGCCGGAAACCGGGCCCTTATAGGGAACCTGACCTTCGATGCCTTCCGGAACGAGCTTCAGCGTGTCGCGTACTTCCGCCTGGAAATAACGGTCTGCCGAGCCGCGCGCCATGGCGCCCACGGAGCCCATGCCGCGATAGGCCTTGAAGGAACGGCCCTGGTAGAGGAACACTTCGCCCGGGCTTTCATCCGTGCCGGCAAGCAGCGAGCCGATCATGACGGCGGAAGCGCCGGCGGCGATTGCCTTGGCCAGATCGCCCGAGAACTTGATACCGCCATCGGCGATGACAGGAATATCAGCCGCATTGGCGACTTCAACCGACGACATGATAGCCGCAAGCTGCGGAACGCCGACGCCGGCGACGATGCGGGTGGTGCAGATGGAGCCGGGGCCGATACCGACCTTGACGCCATCGGCGCCGGCATCGATCAGCGCCTTGGTGCCGTCGGCGGTGGCGACATTGCCGGCGATGATGCGAACCGAGTTCGACATCTTCTTGACCTGCGAGACGGCATCCAGCACGCGCTGCGAATGGCCATGCGCGGTATCGACGACCAGAAGGTCGACGCCGGCATCGATGAGGCGCTCGGCGCGCTCGATGGCGTCAGCGCCGACGCTGATGGCGGCAGCGGCGCGAAGACGGCCCTGCGCATCCTTGGTGGCGTTGGGGTTGAGCTGCGACTTCTCGATATCCTTGACGGTGATGAGGCCGACGCAATTGCCCTTGGCATCCACAACCAGCAGCTTTTCGATGCGGTGCTTGTGCAGCAGGCGGCGCGCTTCCTGCTGATCGACGCTGCTTTCCTTGACCGTGACCAGGTTTTCGCGGGTCATCAGTTCGTAAATCTTCTGCTGCGGATCGGAGGCGAAGCGGACGTCGCGGTTGGTCAGAATGCCGACAAGGCGGCCGTTCTTGTGGCCGCCGGAACCGCCATTTTCCACGACCGGAATACCGGAAATGCCATGCGCCTTCATCAGCGCCTGTGCTTCAGCAAGCGTCGCATCCGGCCCGATGGTGACGGGGTTGACCACCATGCCGCTTTCGAACTTTTTCACCTGCCGGACTTCTTCGGCCTGCTCGATGGGGGTCAGGTTGCGGTGGATGACACCGATGCCGCCGGCCTGAGCCATGGCGATGGCAAGGCGGCCTTCGGTAACCGTATCCATGGCGGAAGACAGGATCGGCAGGTTGAGATCGATATCGCGGGCGATGCGGGTGGCGATATTCGTCTGTCCCGGCATGACTTCGGAATGTCCGGGTTGCAGCAACACATCGTCAAATGTGAGAGCGTCCAAACCAGTGGGTGTTTGAATGATGCGTGCCATGACCAAATTCCTTCATACTGAAAATGCGTGGCCGTTCCGGAACGAAAAGTTCACCCCGGCGCCCTGCAAGGATTGCTTGGAAGTTGGCGAGGGCTGGTAACACGTTCATGACAGGAAGGGAATAGAAAAAACCCGGAATTGCCTTCCGGGCTTTCTTTGTTGCTGCATTGCAGCAGACGTTATAGCGCGTCGTGTGGGTCCTTGCCCCACACGACGCGCTATAACTGCTTGTTTTTATGCATGTCGTTATCGCAAAACCGCTGAACACTTTTGCGCGACATGCATTAGATGTCGAACTGATAGGATTTCGGCACGAAACGATAGCCGGTATCCAGCTTTTCCGCGTAACCGACCGCCGGGAAAGGCATGTGATACCCAAGGAAAGGCAAACGGTCGGTGGCGATCATGTCATAGACCTTCTTGCGGGTCGCGGCGGCAGCCGCCTTGTCCATGTCGAATTTCACCTCCCAATCTGGCTTCTGAAGGGAAAGGACGAAATGGTTGGCCGTATCCGCCGTCAGGATGAGTTGTTTGCCTTCCGATTCGACACGGAAAATCATGTGACCAGGCGAATGACCGAAGGCCGCCACACCGGTAATCCCGGATACGACACTGGCGCCGTCGCCGATGAAGGTCGCCTTTTCCGCCAGCGGCTTGACCTTCGTGAGAACGCCCTTGTGACCGCCTTCGGCAGGCGTGCCGACACGTTTCTCATCCGTCCAGAAATCATATTCCGCCTGGCCGAACACGTAGCGCGCCTTGGAAAAAGCCGGAGCACCCTTTTCCATCAGCCCACCGATATGGTCGCCATGCATGTGGGTCAGCACCACCACGGTCACATCTTCCGGCGTATAACCGGCCGCCGCCATGCCCTCGATCAACCGGCCATTGCCCGCACCGCGCCCGGCTTCACCGAAACCGGTATCGAACAGCACGAGATCCGTGCCGGTATTGACGAGGACCGGCGAGAAGGAATTGACGAATTGCTCCTTCGGCAGAAAATTGTCTTCCAGCAATTTTCCGACCGTCTCGGCCGACTGATCGGTCCCGAAGGTCTCGCCGGGATTGGGGGCCGCGCGTGCGCCATCCTTCACCACCAGCACTTCGAAATTGCCGAGCTTGAAGCGGTTGGTTTCAGGCGGCATCGCGTGTTCTATCTCCATGGAGGTTTGCGGCTGGCTGGTCTGGGCCGTTGCCGTGCGCGCCATCAACAGCGGCGCACCGAGAACGCTTGCGCCCGCCGCACCGATGAGGCCGCGTCTGCTCATGTTCAAGGATTGGGTCATCATCTTTCTCCCGATATCGCCAACTGGCCGTGATCGCCAACTGAACCATGCCAACGGACAATAAAGCGATAAAGTTGCAAGAAAACCGGCCTCACGCAGGTTTGATCGGAACTTGAGAAATTGATAATTAACGTGTTGGCAAGCCCGCTTATCAGGCGTAGGAGGAACGGCGATATCCTTTGTCGCAGCGGAAAGCCGCAGGCAGCCTCATGAACCGCATCATTCCCCTCATCCTGGCAGTCGCTCTCTTCATGGAGCAGATGGACTCCACCGTCATCGCCACCTCGCTGCCGGCAATTGCCGCCGACCTTCATGTCGGCCCGATCACGCTCAAGCTCGCATTGACGGCCTATATGGTGGCGCTGGCGATCTTCATTCCCATCAGCGGCTGGATGGCCGACAAATACGGCGCGAAGAAAATCTTCCGTTTCGCCATCGGCGTCTTCGTGGTGGGGTCGATCTGCTGCGCAGTGTCGTCCTCGGTGTTCGAATTCGTGCTCTCGCGTTTCCTACAGGGCATGGGCGGGGCGATGATGACGCCCGTTGGCCGCCTCGTGCTTTTGCGCACGACCAAGCGCAGCGAACTCGTCTCCGCCATGGCGCTGCTGACAATTCCGGGGCTGGTGGGACCGCTTACCGGCCCACCCATCGGCGGCTTCATCACCACCTATTTTTCATGGCACTGGATTTTTCTGATCAATGTGCCGATCGGCGTCATCGGCATTTGGCTCTCGACGATCTTCCTGCCGGAAATCGAAACCACCAACCCGCCGCCGATGGATGGCAAAGGCTTCGTGCTATCAGGCATCGCCGCCTCCGGTGTGGTGTTCGGCCTCTCCGTCGTCAGCCTGCCGGCGCTGCCGCCGGCCATCGGCATCGCCTCGACGATCATCGGTTTCATCTGCGGTTTTCTTTATCTGCGCCACGCCGCGCGCCACCCCGCCCCCATTCTCGATTTTCGCATATTCCAGAACGCGACCTTCCGGGCGGCGTCCGTCGGCGGCACCGTTTTCCGCATTTCCACGGGCGCCATACCCTTCCTGATGCCGCTGATGCTGCAGATCGGTTTCGGGCTCAATCCGTTCCAGTCGGGCATGATCACCTTTGCCGGCGCAATCGGCGCGATCACCACGAAATTCATGGCCAAGCGGGTGTTTGCGGCAACCGGATTCCGCTCGACACTGATCGGGGCCGGCATCGTCGGCGCCTGCACCACGCTCGCCAACGGCTTCTTCACCCCGGAAACGCCTTATCCGCTGATCATGATCTTCCTTGTGACAGCGGGATTTGCCCGGTCCTTCTTCTTCACCGGATCGAACGCGCTCAGTTATTCCGATATCGAGGACAGTCAGGCCAGCCAGGCGACCTCGATGGCGTCGGTGCTGCAGCAGATTAGCCTGGCGCTGGGTGTTGCTTTCGCCGCCTCCATTCTGGAAGTCAGCAGCGTGATGTCCGGCACGCACCTGCAGCTCGCCGATTTCCACATCGCCTTCATCATCGTGGCGCTGGTATCGCTGTTCGCCATCGTGCCGATCATCCGCATGGACGGCAATGCCGGGGCGGCCGTCTCCGGCCACCGGGGCAAGGTCTCACAACCGGCGGAGTGATCAGTCTTCGGAAGCCTCTTCGGCTTCGGATGCGTCGGTCGGCTCGCCCTTGCGGCCCTTGAAGTGCTTAGCAAGCAGGAACATTTCCACAGATTCCGAGCGTGAGGACGCCGGCTTGATGTGCAGAACCTGCTTGAAGTTCTTCTTCAGCATATCCAGCAATGCCTTTTCCGTGCCGCCCTGAAAGGTCTTGGCAAGGAAGTGGCCGCCTTCCGCCAGCACCTGAACGGCGAAATCGGCCGCGACTTCGCACAGATGCATGGTGCGGATATGGTCGGTCTTCTGGTGACCGGTGGTGGGCGCGGCCATGTCCGACAGCACCAGATCGGGCGTGCCGCCAACAGCCTCCATCAGCTTTTCCGGCGCGGAGGGATCGAGGAAGTCGAGCTGGAGGATTTTCACACCGGGAATGGGATCGATCTCGAGGAAATCGATGGCGGCAACGCGAATATCGTCTTCGGTGGAATCCGTCACCTTCGAAGCGATCTGCGACCAGCTTCCAGGTGCCGCCCCAAGGTCGATGATGCGGCGCGCGCCTTTGAGGATCTGGTGCTTGTCGTTGATTTCCAGGAGCTTGAAGGCGGCGCGGGCGCGATAGCCCTCAAGCCTGGCGCGCTGCACATAGGGGTCGTTGATATGACGTTCCAGCCAGCGGCGCGACGAGGCCTTGAGCTTGGTCTTCTTGACCTTCTGGCCGATCTTGCGGCCGGTGCGGTTGTTGCTTGTCGGCGCCTTGCTCATGTCAAACCTTCCGTCCTGTCCTGCCGTGTCATCTGCATGCGCCTGATGCGGTTGCGCCGCCATGCGCCGTCATCCGCCATCATATCCGTCAAAAGGCCTTCGCGCAGACCGCGATCCGCCACGCGCATACGGCGTGCCGGCCAGCGGCGGCGAATGGCCTCGAGAATGGCGCAGCCGGCCAGAACCAGATCGGCCCTGTCAGGCCCGATGCAGGCATTGGCGGCGCGGCCGGCGAAATCCCAGGCCAGCAGCTTGTCCTGCATCGCCGTCACCTCGGCGTCCGACAACCACAGGCCATCCACCTTGCGGCGATCGTATCGTGGCAGATCG
Source organism: Agrobacterium sp. YIC 4121 (assembly GCF_002008205.1). Classification (NCBI taxonomy): domain Bacteria; kingdom Pseudomonadati; phylum Pseudomonadota; class Alphaproteobacteria; order Hyphomicrobiales; family Rhizobiaceae; genus Agrobacterium; species Agrobacterium sp. YIC 4121. The sequence goes on from NZ_MRDI01000001.1 coordinate 287,460, forward strand.
AGATGGACGCCGGCAAGCGTCGTGACCGTGCCCGAAGTTCCGATAAGATGAAAATCCTCGTGATGGGTTTGCGGCGCGAGAGGCGGGCAATGGAAGGCATCGAGCAACCCTTCGACTTCCCGCACCATGGCGGCGAAGACGTCCGGCGTCACATCGCGCCCGCCATGGCGTTCCGAGAGCGTGACGACACCGACCGGCAACGAGGTCCAATGGGTGATGTGATTGGCGAGCCGGTTCGAGCGGTTTTCGCCAACCTTGATGACGGCGATTTCCGACGATCCGCCACCGATATCGAACAGCACGACCGAACGCGCCTCGCGCCCAACGAGAGAAGCGCAGCCAGACACCGCAAGGCGGGCTTCCGTCTCGCGGCTGATGATTTCGAGCTTCAGTCCCGTTTCCCGCGTAACCCGCGCCAGAAACTCTTCACCATTCGACGCAGCGCGGCAGGCCTCGGTCGCGATGAGCCGCATGCGCCTGATCGGGCGACCGGAGAGTTTCGCGGAGCAGACTTTCAGCGCCTCGACAGCTCGATCCATGGCGTCGTCGGAGAGCCGGCCGCTCGACACCAACCCCTCGCCCAGCCGGACGATGCGCGAAAAGGCATCGACGACCCGGAACTGACCGGGTCGCGTCGGCTGCGCGATCAGAAGCCGGCAATTATTGGTGCCGAGATCGAGCGCGGCATACATATCCGCCTGCGGCTCCTGGCCATGCTCATGCTGGCGGCTTGCGTGCCGAGCGGGTAGTTCAGATTGCCGATGCGGTTCCTGCCCGGCCCCATTGGCGCGACCGTTCTGCTTGCCGACGTGTTTCGGCGCATGGGTTGGAACCAGCGGACGGCCCTGTGGGTCGCGGCTGCGCGGATCGCGGTGACCACGCTTGCGGTGGCGCGGCTTTCGCCCTGCGCCCGGTGGCACGGCGGATGGATTGGCGGCATCTGTTGCGGCTGGAGCCTGCGCCGGCACGATGGAAGCTGGGGCAGCCTGCTGAGACGCACCCTTGCCGCGAGAGCGCCTGCGGCGCTTTCTCTTGCGCGGCTCGGCATCCGGCTCAAGAGCCGATGCATAGGAGGAACCGGCCGGAACATCCGCGGCAACATCATGCGACAGCACAGCAGCGTCACGGGGCTGACCGTCACGCTTGTGTTTCTTGCCACGACGGGATCGCTTCGCTTTCCCTTTGTTCGCCACCGACGCCCCTTGTTCCGACGGCTTTGGGCCGTTTCCGGGGTCGATCACTGTCTTGTCCATTTCGCCGCGCACAAGCGTAGACGCTATGCTGCTGGCTTTCATAAGGTTTCGTTGGGCGGACAATACCAGCGCAAGCGATTTTAGCCAAATGGTTTTTGCCGGGCGGCGTGTGGCAAAGGCTCACACGTCACCAAGGTTGCGTGGGAACCACCACGGACATGGCAATAATTTTGCGGATTTTCAGAAATCGGGAGGTGCCTGCGCGGACCGGTCTGGATAAAGTATTCCCCTCTCCCGGAAAGTCCTTGTGACGCATAACTTACTGGGAGAGGGCAATGGTACGGTTGAGTGGGGTCGAACCACCGACCTCAGGTGCCACAAACCTGCGCTCTAACCAACTGAGCTACAACCGCACATGAAACGCCGAAGCGGCGTCACGGGGGGTGACATAAAAGGTGTTTTCCCCATTTGCAAGTGCCTCTTCGAATTTTGCGAAAAAAGGCTGAGAAAGGCAAGTGCTTTTCAAGGGGCCGGGCTGACATAAAGAGGCCGCAGCGGCCTGTTGATGTTAACTCTATTTGGCGATTCATCCGGCGGATGGTGGACCAGACCGCGCTGTGAAGTTATTTAAAATTCTGTTAACGTGATGCCTCGGCGGGTTTACGTTTAGAGCTTCATGAGGAAGCCGAAAAGCCCGCAAGGTCCGGTAGTGCCAGAATAGGTTTCGACATGCCCGCCGTCCAGTATCCCTTTATCGATATCGCAGTGCATGAACGGGTGCGTGAAGGTTTCGGGCGTGGCGAGGCCATGGCGTTGTTCTCGCTCGACCTTAAAAACGCCCTTTGGGCCAATGGCCGGGGTGCGGCGCTGTTCGGCACGCCGATGGTTTATGATTTTCTGGAACAGGGCCCGAAACCGCAGGACGTGACCTTCCGGCAACTGGCAGCCACGGCGGCGCGGCTTTCCAAAGCAGGCGACAGCCTGCCGTTTACCATTCGCATTACGTCGGGTTTCCGCAGCCTTGCCGTTACGGCGCGCGCGGAAATCATCGAGGCCGAGCCCGGACAGCCCGCCATCCTGTTTTCCGCCCTCACCGACCAAGTCGCACCCGACACGGCGGAATGCGCTCGGCGCATGATCGAAGGTTTCGACGACCCCGATATCCATATGGCGGTTCTGAACGGCGAGAACGAGATTGTCGCCGCCTCGCCCGGCTTTTCGTCGCTCGGCATCACACCGCATACCGCACGGACACTGGTGAAAATGGCAGCCGGACAGTCCGGCCATCTCGTCAAGCGGCCGGTGCCGACCGGCAAGGGCTATCTGCCCGCCGCCACCGGCCAGATTGCGGCATCGCCCGAACTGAACCTGATGTTCGTGGTCGAAACCGCGCTGGGCACACTCGATCCCGTCAATGGTTTCGCAGAAGACAGGCCGCAGGAAACGCCAGCCGCCGCCGAGCCCGCCCTGCCGGTTGCGGAGGTCGCGCCTGTTGCCGCTGCAACCTCCTTCGATTCCGTGCTCGATGCCGTCGCTGGCATCGAGGATGTGGAAGAGGTTCAGGAACTGCCGGCCGATCCCGAAGAGGAAGAGGCAGCGCAGCAGGATGAGAACAGCCTTTCGTCATTGCCGGAAAACGGAGCGGTGGCCCCGGCGGCGATTTCCGCGCAGGACGCCGACGCCGCGGCACATGTGGCGATGACCGACGACATCGCCGATCTTTTCGAACTCGATGAGGATGAAGCAGAAGCTCCCTTAACCGAGCGGGCAATCGCCGATGCCCCTGCCGAAGAGACCCGGGTCGAAGAAAACGCAGTCGCGGACGATGAAATCGTCGAAACAGTGCCGTCAGACGCTGCTCCTGCCGCGGATGGGGAGATAACGGCGGAGGCGGAGACCGAGGAGACGGACATCGGCGCTGGTGCAGAAGCACAGCCTTTTGTTTTCAATGCCGGTGCGCGCGCTTCCCGTTTCGTCTGGAAAATCGATGCGGAAGGACGCTTCAGTTCGATCTCGCATGAATTTGCGGAGGCTGTGGGCGCCAAGGCGGCTGCCGTGGAAGGCATGGGCTTTGCCGATGTCGCGGCCCTGTTCAATCTCGATCCCGACGGCAAGATCCGCGAGCTTCTCGGCCGTCGCGACACATGGTCGGGCAAGACGATCTACTGGCCGGTGGAAGGCACATCGCTAATGGTGCCGATCGATCTCGCCGCCCTGCCCACCTATACGCGCTCACGCGAATTCGACGGTTTCCGCGGTTTCGGCATCGTGCGGCTTGCCGATGCCGCCGAAGACCCGCATGCCACCGGCCTCACCTTCCTCAACGGCGAAGAGGCCGATGCGGAAGCACTGCCGCAGCCCGCTATTGAGGATGAAAGCCACGAATTGCTGGCCTTTATCGATGAGGATGACGAGGCAGGTGAAGATTCCGATTCCATCGCTGAGGATGCGATCCGGGTAACCGAGGCCGATGCGGCGGATGCGGCGGATGATGCATCGGACGTGGTTTCGGCCGAAGAACAGCACCATGATTATACCCCGCCGGAATTCGAAGCGCCGCTTGCAGCACCCGCGCTGGAGCCGGACTATTCCGACAAGGTCGTCCATCTGGAGGAGCGCCGCTCGCGCTCCCGCGAGGGGCTGACCGCAGGCGAGCAGGCCGCCTTCCGCGAAATCGGCCGGGCGCTTGCGTCGGCGGATGCTGCTTCCGAAGAAGACCGGGAAACGGATGCGGAAGCCATTTCCGCTGAGCCGACCATGCAGGATATCCAGCGGGATATCGATGCGGATGCTTCGGAAAGCGCGGCCTCCGAAACGGAAAATGACGACAGGGAAACCGAACCGGCGGAAGAAGACGATCTTTTCGCCGATTACGTTCGTGGCGAGCAGCCTGCGGCCATTCGCGCACCGGCGGATGAAAGCGGTTCCGACGAAAAGGAAGAGCCTGCGGCTGACGAGCGGCCGGCTGCCGATATTGCCGCCGCCATGGTCAGCCCGTCCGTTCGCCCCGCAAATGCCTTGACGGCCGAGACGCTGGACCAGATGCCCGTGGCGCTTCTGGTGCATGCCGGCGACAGGCTGATCCACGCCAACCCGGATTTCCTGCGCTTGACGGGCTATGGCTCTCTCGCCGAGCTCGAAGAGGTGGGCGGTCTGGAAGCGCTGCTGCAGCGGCAGGAGCTGGAGGAGATGCCGGACAACGAAGGCGGCATGGTGGTCGTCAGCTCTGACAACGACATCATTCCCGTCAAGGCGCGGTTGCAGTCCATTCGCTGGGAAGAAACCAAGGCGCTGATGCTGTCGCTGGTGCCGCTTGAGGAAAAGCAGGCGCCGGTTGCGGCCGCCAACGAAAATATTGCTGCCGGCGATGCCGAAAATGCGGAAGCAGGCAGCCTCTCCCTGTTGCAGGGCGAAGTGGAGGAACTGCATTCCATTCTGGAAACGGCCACCGACGGCGTGGTGCTTCTGGGAGACGAAGGCGAAATCCGCTCGCTCAACCGTTCCGCCAGCGCACTGTTCAACTATGACAATGGTGAAATCGCCGGCAAACCTTTCGTCACCCTCTTTGCCCATGAGAGCCAGCGCGCCGTGCTGGATTATCTCTCCGGTCTCGCCAATAACGGTGTCGCCAGCGTGCTGAATGACGGCCGCGAAGTGATCGGCCGCGAAGCATCCGGCGGCTTCCTGCCGCTGTTCATGACCATCGGCCGGCTGAAATCTTCGCATGGCTATTGCGCGGTTATCCGCGACATCACCCAGTGGAAGCGCACCGAAGAAGAACTGCGCAACGCCAAGCGGGCGGCGGAAACCGCCAATGCCCACAAGACCGACTTCCTGGCGCGCGTCAGCCATGAAATCCGCACGCCGCTCAATGCCATCATCGGCTTTGCCGACATGATGGCGACCGAACGTTTCGGGCCGATCGGCCATCCGCGTTATGTGGAATATGCCAATGATATCGGCCGTTCCGGCCGGCATGTGCTCGACATCGTCAATGATCTGCTCGATATTTCCAAGATCGAGGCCGGGCAGATGGATGTGGATTTCGTCGCCGTGCCGCTCAACGAAACGGTCGCCGAGGCGGTCTCGCTGGTGCAGCCGCAGGCCAACAACCAGCGCGTCATCATCCGCACCGCACTTGCGCAATCCGTGCCGCAGATCGTCGCGGACCTGCGCTCGATCAAGCAGATCGTGCTGAACATCCTGTCGAACGCGATCCGCTTCACGCCGTCCGGCGGCCAGATCGTGGTATCCACCGCCTATGAGGCCAATGGCAGCGTGTCGCTGCGCATTCGCGACACCGGCATTGGCATGACCCGGGCGGAACTGGAACAGGCCATGAAGCCGTTCCGGCAGGTGGCCTCCTCCGGCAAGCGCGTGCGCGGCGACGGCACCGGGCTCGGCCTGCCGCTGACCAAGGCCATGGTGGACGCCAACCGGGCGAATTTCTCCATTACCTCCACGCCGAATGAAGGCACGCTGGTGGAAATCACCTTTCCCTCGCAGCGGGTTCTTGCCAACTGAGGCCATGCGGGCGTAGCAATGCGGAGGCCGCCGGCACGATGGTCGCCGGTTGAGGCCTTTGCACGACAGTAGACTGGCATGTCCATGACGGTTTCCCTTCCGGCAACAAGACGCTTCTCGGTGTTGCCCATCACGGCGGTCATCGTCGCGGCCATTGCCGCCATGCCCATTCTGGCAATTTTCTGGCTGGCGCTGACCGGCAGCACGGAAGGATGGCAGCATCTTCTCGCCAATGTCCTGCCGCGCGCCGGGTTTCGCACCTTCCTGCTCCTGGGGATGACGGCCGCGACGACGGCTTTCTTCGGCATCGTCTGCGCCTGGCTTGTCACCACATTCGAATTTCCGCTGAGGCGGTTATTGTCCGCGACGCTCGTGCTGCCGCTCGCCATCCCCTCCTATCTCGCCGCCTATGCGTTCGGCGAGTTTCTCGACTTTACCGGCCCGGTGCAAAGCGCGTTGCGCGCCGCTTTCGGTTATCACAGCATCCGCGATTACTGGTTTCCAGACATACGCTCGCTCGGCGGTGCGGTGATCGTTCTCAGTTCGGTCCTCTATCCTTACGTTTATCTCTCGGCCCGCGCCGCCTTTTCCATGCAGGGACGGTTTGCGGCCGAAGCGGCCCGCACGCTCGGCGCAAAACCGCTGAACGTGTTTTTCTCCGTGCAATTGCCGACGGCCCGGCCGGCCATCGCCATCGGGCTTTCTCTGGTCCTGATGGAAACGCTGAACGATATCGGCGCGGTTGAATATCTCGGCGTCCAGACGCTGACCTTCACCATCTACGAAACCTGGCTCAATCGCGGCAATCTCGCCAATGCGACGCAGATCGCCGCCGTCATCCTCGTCATCGTCGGTGCGCTGATCGTCATCGAACGCAATGCCCGTGAAAAACAGCGCTTCGGCGCGCCGAAAGCGACAAGCATGGCGCAGCGTCACCGGCTGAAGGCGCTCACCGGCTGGCGGCGGTGGGGTGCAAGCCTTTTCTGCTTCGTTCCCGTGGCGAGCGGCTTTTTCATTCCCGTCATCGTGCTGGGCGGTTACGCCGCGAGGAGGCTCGATGCGCTGTTTGCGCCGAAGCTTCTGAAAGCACTCGGACACAGTCTCGAAGTCTCGCTTTCCGCCGCCTTCGTGACGCTGATTGCCGCTTTCGTGTTTTCCTATGCCATCCGCACCGAGCGCTCGCGCACCTCGAAGGTGGCCGCCCGCTTCGGCTCCATGGGATATGGCGTGCCGGGAACCGTGCTCGCCATCGGGGTGCTCATTCCGCTGGCCAGTCTCGACAATGGCGTCGATGGCTTCATCCGCGCACATTTCGGCTTTTCCACCGGGCTGCTGCTCTCCGGCACCGCCTTCGCCATCATTTACGCCCATGCCGTGCGCTTCATGACCATGGCGGAAGGCACGCTCGATGCTGGTTTCCAGAAGCTTTCGCCGCATATCGACATGGCCTCGCGGACGCTTGGGCGCAACCGGGCGCAGACGCTGTTCAAGGTGCTGTTGCCGAACATGCGGCCCGCGGCGCTGACGGCTTTTCTTCTCGTCCTGATCGAATCCATGAAGGAATTGCCGGCCACCATCCTGCTTCGGCCTTTCGGTTTCAACACGCTGGCCACGCTGGTTTATGAGGATGCATCGCGCTCAAGGGTGCAGGATGCGGCCGTGCCGGCGATCATCATCATCATTGCCGGGCTTATTCCCGTGCTGCTCGTCTCGAAATCGATGGATCATCCAGAAAACCGCTGAGTGGCACGGGCCTTTGCGGCAAAAAGAAAGGCGGCCTTACGGCCGCCTGGATAAGTTGTGCTTTTCAACGAGAGAAAGGGGGACAATCTCGCCAGATGGAAATTATCAGTCCCGGCTATCAAAAATTTGACGGCCCTGCGTTGGGTTTACTTTCCGCCAACTCCTATTAACAAGCGGTTAAAACCAAAATCGATCAATTACCGACGAAAATTCCTATTCTGAGACCGTAAAGCGCCGAAACTAAATTAACAGTTTCTACTTTTCTCGCGATTTCAACAGTAACGCGTAAAAATCAACGCGGGATATTCGATCAGTTCCGTGCCGCCGCATGTTCGTCCCGCATCCGCTGCAATTCGGTGCGTTTGGAAGCGATGGAGGCGACGATCACGCCGATGGTGACAAGCCCGATCAGGATCGTGCAGATGGCGTTGATTTCCGGCGTCACACCAAGGCGAACCTGCGAATAGATCTTGATCGGCAGCGTGGTTGCACCGGGGCCGGTGGCGAAGCTGGCGATCACCAGATCGTCCAGCGAAAGGGTGAAGGCCAGCATCCAGCCGGCAATGACCGCGGGGAAGATGAGCGGCAGGGTGATGCGAAAGAAGGTTTTGACCGGCGGGCAGCCGAGATCGAGCGCGGCTTCCTCGAGACTGCGATCAAAGGTCAGGAGCCGGGACTGCACGACGATCGCCACGTAACACATGGTGAAAGTCGTATGGGCGATGACCACCGTCCAGAAACCGCGATCCACCCCGACGGCCACGAAGAGCAGCAGCAGCGACAGGCCGGTGATGACTTCCGGCATGACGAGCGGCGCATAGATCATGCCGGAAAACAGCACCCGGCCCGGAAATCGCGCGAACCGCGTCAGCGACAGCGCCGCCAGCGTTCCGAGGATGGTGCCGATGGTGGCGCTGAGGATACCGACACGCAACGTTACCCAGGCCGCATCCATCAGCCCCTCGTTCGACCACATGGAGCGGTACCATTGCAGCGAGAAACCGCCCCAGACGGTGACGAGCTTCGAGGCGTTGAAGGAATAAACGATCAGGATGATGATCGGGATATAAAGAAAGGCAAAACCGAGGGTGAGGACGGTGATGTCGAATTTTCCGCGCTTCATGGTCTCACCCCACCTTCTTCTGCTGGTTCTGGAAGATGGCGATGGGTACCACCAGCAACAACAGCAGCAACACGGCGACGGCGGATGCCAGGGGCCAGTCGCGGTTGCCGAAGAATTCCGTCCACAGCGTCTTGCCGATCATCAGCGTCTGGGCGCCGCCAAGCAGATCGGGGATGACGAATTCCCCTGTTATCGGAATAAAGCAGATCATCGAGCCGGCCACGACGCCCGGCAGCGACAGCGGGAAGGTGATCTTCCAGAAGGCCTTCCATGGCGGGCAGCCGAGATCGGCGGCCGCTTCCAGCAGCGTATTGTCGAGCTTTTCCAGCGCCGAATAGAGCGGCAGCACCATGAAGGGCAGATAGGAATAAACGATGCCGATGAAGATCGCCGTCTCGGTGCGGAAGATATTGACCTGCTGGTCCGGCCCGAGAAGACCGAGCCATTGGAACAGCACCGTCAGCAGGCCTTCTGGCTTCAGAATGCCGATCCAGGCGTAAACGCGGATCAGGAACGAGGTCCAGAACGGCAGGATCACCAGCATCACCAGCGTCGGACGAACGGAAGACGGCGCGCGCGCCATGGCGAGCGCCATGGGATAACCGATCAGCAAAAGCAGAAAGGTGGAGATGAAGGCGATGCGCAGCGATGATAGATAGGCGTCAATGTAAAGCGGGTCTTCCGTCAGGAAGAGGTAATTTTCGAAATCCAGTTCGGAGAAGAAGGCGCCGAGCTTCGAAAACCCTTCGAAAACCGGCGTATAGGGCGGCATGGAGATCGCCGTATCCGACAGCGAGATTTTGAAGATGATGAAAAACGGTGCTGCGAAGAATAGCAGCAGCCAGAAATAGGGAACCGCGACGACCAGCCAGCGCCAGGGGCTTTGCCGGTTTTCGGGAGTGGTGATCGCCATGAAAGCCTCCCTCAGCGTGTCAGGACAAGACCTGAATCCGGTTTCCAGTTCAGCCACACCATATCGCCGAAGGTGATCGGGCGATCGACGAGACGCGAGACATTCGCCTGCGCGGCGCGAATGACGCGGCCATCGGCAAGCTTGACGATGAAGACGGAGAAGTCGCCGAGATAGCCGATATCCCAGACCTCGCCATAGGCGGAATTGATGCTGCTATCGGCGGGCTGATCGAGCGAGATGCGGACCTTTTCAGGGCGGATGGCGAAAGCCACCTGGCTGCCGGTCGCAGCGGCGCATTCCTGCTCCACCGCCACCTTCAGCCCTTCGCAATCCAGCGTCACCAGACCCGGTTTGCCAATATCGGAAGCATTGGCGACGACATTGGCGTCGAAAATATTGATATCGCCGATGAAATCCGCCACGTAGCGGCTGTTCGGCGCTTCGTAAATCTCGGCCGGCGTCGCCACCTGCACGACATTGCCCTTGTCCATCACCGCAATCCGGTCCGACACCGTCATCGCCTCTTCCTGATCGTGGGTAACGATGAGGAAGGTGAGACCGAGATTGGTCTGGATGTCCATCAGTTCGAATTGCGTTTCCTCGCGCAGCTTCTTGTCGAGCGCGCCGAGCGGTTCATCCAGCAGAAGCACCTTCGGCCGCTTGGCAAGCGACCGGGCGAGCGCCACGCGCTGCCGCTGGCCGCCGGAAAGCTGGCTGGGCTTGCGTTTGGCGAACTCACTGAGTTTGACGAGCCGCAGCATTTCCTCGACGCGCGAGGCGATTTCCGCTTTTGGCAGGCCGTCCTGTTCGAGACCGAAGGCGATGTTCTTTTCCACCGACATATGCGGGAAAAGCGCGTAGGACTGGAACATCATGTTGGTGGGGCGCTTATAGGGCGGCACGCCGGAAATATCCTTGCCCTGCAGCAGGATGCGGCCTTCGGTCGGTTCCTCGAAACCGGCCAGCATGCGCATCAGCGTGGTCTTGCCGCAGCCGGAGGGACCGAGCAGCGAGAAGAATTCGCGTTCATAGATATCGAGCGTCAGATTGTTGACGGCGACGAAATCGCCAAAACGTTTGGTGACGTTTTCAAAGCGGATGAAGGGCACCGCATCGGGATTGTCCCAAGGGCTAAATTTGCGTTTGACCGGCCCCAGAGTTTTCGCCATTCACCCTACCCTCAAATCCCGTTGGTCGTGTAGATTTGAGCATCGGATTTTCCGACTTTCGGTCCGATGCTTTGAGGCGGGCAGCGCCGGCAGGTAACGGAACCTGCCGGCAAAGGATCAGAGAAACAGGCCCGCCGGCCGTTCCTCAACCAGCGGGCGGAAGTGTCAGCTGCCGGTCTTTATCTGCGTCCAGACGCGGTTCAGGACGCGCTGTTCCTTCGGTCCGTAGGGCGAGATGGTGAAGAGCTTCTTCAGCGTCTCGGCATCGGGATAAACCGCCGGGTTCTTGGCGACGGCCTCATCCATCAGCGCCTGCGAGGCGAGGTTGCCATTCGCATACTGAACATAATTGGAAGCCTTGGCGATGACTTCCGGCCGCATCAGATAATTGATGAAGGCGTGGGCTTCCTCGACATTCTTGGCATCCGCCGGGATGGCAAGGTTGTCGAACCACATATAGGTGCCTTCCTTCGGAATGACGTAGTTCACCTCGACGCCGTTCTTGGCTTCCTCGGCGCGGCTTTTCGCCTGCAGGATATCGCCGGACCAGCCGATGGTGATGCAGCTGTCGCCGTTCGCCAGCTCATCGATGTAGGCGGAGGAGTTGAAGGTCTTCACATAGGGGCGAATCTTCATGTAGACGTCGCCGCCCGCCTCGAGATCGGCGGTTTCCTTGCTATCCGGATTCTTGCCGAGATAGTTCATGGCGATGGCGAAGGTCTCGTCCGACGCATCGAGAATATTGATGCCGCAGGATTTCAGCTTTTCGGCATTTTCCGGCTTGAAGAGAATATCCCAGCTGTCGACCGGAACATCGCCGAGCGCCGCCTTCACCTTGGCGACATTATAGCCGATGCCGGTGGTGCCCCACATGTAGTTCACGGCATATTCGTTGCCGGGATCGTATTTGGCCAGACGCTCGGAAACCTCAGGCCACATGTTCTTCAGATTCGGCAACTTGGACTTGTCGAGTTTCTGGAACACGCCGGCATTGATCTGGCGGGCGAGGAAGGGCCCGGTCGGCACCACGACATCGTAACCGGAGCTGCCGGCCAGAAGCTTGGTTTCCACAAGCTCGTTGCTGTCGAAAACGTCATAGACGACCTTGATGCCGGTTTCCTTGGTGAAATCGGCAAGGATCGATTCGTCGATATAATCCGACCAGTTATAGACGTGGACGACCTTCTCCTGGGCCATTGCCGAGCCTGCTGCAACGAGCGCGGTGGTGAGAGCCAAGGTCAGGCGGAGAGAACGGTTTTTCATGATGTCTCCTGTTAACGCATCCTCACGATGGGAGCGTGATCCCCTTTTTTGGGAGAGACTAGAAAGGAAAACAAAAGGGAGCAAGCGGGAAATGTGCAGCACAGCATTTTCAACCAAATGTGTTCCGGCCACAAAAAAGCGAATGGAAACACCTACTGGAAGTCGAAAACACTGAGACCGGTCACCATTTCATCGAGCCCGAGCGGCCGCGTCAGCGGCGCTTCGGCCCGCGACAGACAGCCCTGCCTTTCGCACAGCCGGCACGAAGGCCCGACGGCGACAGGCGCAGCACCAGAAGTTGCGGGGCCATAGACGGTCTCTCCGGCCTGGGCGAGATCGCAGCCGAGAAGCACGGCCGTTCGCCGCACCCTTTCGCCGAAACCCGCCTGCGGACCTTCCAGCGTGCGCGACACCGTGAGGAATGCGTCGCCATCCGGCATCTCCACCGCCTCCACCAGCACCTGTCCCGGCTGGGCGAAAGCGGCATGGATGTTGAGACGCGGACAGAGGCCGCCAAAGCGCGCCCTTGGAAAACCGCCGGCCCCTGCAAGGCGGAAACGGTTGCCGGCATTATCGATCTCCATCAGGAAAAACGGGATCGCCGCGGCTGACGGCCGCTGCAGGCTGACAAGGCGGTTGGCTGCCTGTTCGAAAGAAACGTTGAAGCGCGACCGCAAAACCTCGAGATCGTATTTCGCCCGCTGGGCGGCGCTGAGGAATGCGCCATAGGGCATCATCAACGCATGGGCGGCATAACGCGCCAGTTCGAAGCGGGCGATGCGCCTCGCCTCCTCCCCTTTCAGGCCGAGCCCTTCAAGCTCGGTCCCGATTTCTTCGCGAAGCGCCAGAAGACAGGTCTCCATCGCCATTTCCCTGAGCTGGTCCGGTTGCGACAGGCGTTCGGATAAAAATAGCCGCATCGAATGGCGGTCATAACGCCGCCTGAGGTTCGGCATGGCATGAACCGGCAGGGTGCGGACCACGATGCCGTGGTTTTTCTGAAGCCATGCACGAAGGCCGGAGGCCAGATCGTCGCCCGCCGACAGGTGTTTGTGAAGTTCTTCCGCCGCCGCATCGATGGCATGGAAATAGACCGGCCGGTTTTCAAAGACATGCCGCACCTCGTCAATCGGCAGGCGGGTGGAGGAGAGTGCCGTCTCATGCCCCTCCCGCGCCAGAAGATCGGAGAGATCGGAAAGGCGCTGCGCCTGTTCCCTATAGGCCCGGTAAAGCTTGAGGACACCGCTTGCCGCATTGGGCGCGGCATCGGCAACCTCGATCAGTTCCTGCGGTGATGGCACCTCACCCGCCAGCAGCGGATCGGCGAAGACCTCACGCAGCTGCCCGGCGGAACCGGCGCTTTCACCCTGCAGGTCATCCAGATCGACCTTGTAGACGGAGGCAAGCTTCAAAAGCAGCTGCACCGTCAGCGGCCGCTGGTTGCGCTCGATGAGATTGAGATAGGACGGCGAAATCGCCAGCGCCTCGGCCATTGCCGTCTGGGTCAGCGCCAGGCCGTTGCGAATGCGGCGCACGCGCGGGCCTGCAAAAATCTTGTTTTCCGACACCGCCTCACCTCCCCGTGCCTGCGACTCATACAAACCTGTTACAAACTCGCCGGGCAAAAGACTTTTACAAAATTTACAATTTTACATCTCCACCCTGTCACGCACACTACAGGATAACCTCTTTCAAGTCACTGTTTTTATGTTTGTTCTGGCGCTCAAATCTCGAAAAATGTAAATGTAGTCACATCAAACGGCGCCATATGATGTTGAAGAGGGCCCGTTACGGAAACCGCATTTATCATGGGAGAGAGAAGTATGACGGATTTTTACAAACTTGTTCCGGGCGCACCGCAGGGACGTTTCGATGGCATCGAGCGCACCTACACCGCCGCCGACGTGGAGCGGTTGCGCGGCTCCGTCGACATCCGCCATTCGCTGGCCGAAATGGGCGCGAACCGGCTGTGGAAGCTGATCAACGAGGAAAATTTCGTCAACGCGCTCGGCGCGCTTTCCGGCAACCAGGCCATGCAGATGGTTCGCGCCGGACTGAAGGCGATCTATCTTTCCGGCTGGCAGGTTGCGGCGGATGCCAATACGGCGTCGGCCATGTATCCGGACCAGTCGCTTTATCCCGCCAATGCGGCGCCGGAGCTTGCCAAGCGCATCAACCGCACCCTGCAGCGCGCCGACCAGATCGAGACGGCGGAAGGCAAGGGCTTGTCGGTCGACACCTGGTTCGCGCCGATCGTTGCCGATGCGGAGGCCGGTTTCGGCGGGCCGCTCAATGCCTTCGAAATCATGAAGGCCTTTATCGAGGCAGGTGCTGCGGGTGTTCATTATGAAGACCAGCTGGCATCGGAAAAGAAATGCGGCCATCTCGGCGGCAAGGTTCTGATCCCGACGGCGGCGCATATCCGCAACCTGACCGCGGCGCGGCTTGCGGCCGATGTCATGGGTGTACCGACGCTGGTTATCGCCCGCACGGATGCGGAGGCCGCGAAGCTCCTGACCTCCGATATCGATGAGCGCGACCGTCCCTTCGTGGATTACGATGCCGGCCGCACCGTCGAGGGCTTCTATCAGGTCAAGAACGGCCTTGAGCCCTGCATCGCCCGCGCGGTGGCCTATGCGCCCTATTGCGACCTGATCTGGTGCGAGACTTCCAAGCCGGATCTCGAGCAGGCGCGCAGGTTTGCGGAAGGCGTGCACAAGGTGCATCCCGGTAAGAAGCTCGCTTACAATTGCTCGCCGTCGTTCAACTGGAAAAAGAACCTCGACGACGCGACGATTGCCAAGTTCCAGCGCGAGCTGGGCGCGATGGGCTACAAGTTCCAGTTCATCACGCTTGCCGGTTTCCACCAGCTGAATTTCGGCATGTTCGAACTGGCACGCGGTTACAAGGATCGGCAGATGGCGGCCTATTCCGAGCTTCAGGAAGCGGAATTCGCAGCCGAGGCCAATGGTTACACCGCCACCAAGCACCAGCGCGAAGTCGGCACCGGCTATTTCGACGCCGTGTCTCTGGCGATCTCTGGCGGCACGTCGTCCACGACAGCCATGAAGGAATCCACCGAGCACGACCAGTTCCGCCCGGCGGCCGAATAAAATCGAGAAACTGCCCTTCCCGGTGACGGGAAGGGCTTGCAAACCGGATCAAGAACCCCAACCAATAATGAGAGGAGAAATGCCATGAATGCCCATAACCCCATCAAGACCCACGTCAAGGAACGCGCCGAGGAGCAGTCCTCCGCCATGACGCAGGATCAGCAGGCCGCCATCCGCATGCTGGCCAATGATCTGCACCGCCTCAACCAGGCCGTCATGAAAGCCGTCGAGGCCGGCGTTTCCGTCGAGCTAGTCCGCTCGGCCCGCCACCATGGCGGCGGCGGCAACTGGGGCGATCTGCTTATCCCCGTCATCGTCGCACAGGGAAGTGCCGCCGCCTGAAACGGCCTTCTTTCTATGCCGGGCGGCTCTTGCGCCCGGCATAGAGATCGGAATGGCTCTTGATCAGACGGGTCATCCGATCCGCCACCGTCCTGATATCGCGGCGGTGGCGATCGTCATTGTTCATCACGATCCATTGATTGTGGCGAAGGCTCTCCAGCTCTTCGCCTTCCCGAGCGAGCCGCGCATCGGCATCGCCCACGAAACAGGGAAGCACCGCGACCCCCGCCCCGGCCAGCACCAGATCGAGAAGCGCCGTCGGACGGTTCACCGTTACCACGATCCCGTTGTTACGATTTTCGTGCGGCCAGCGCAGATAGGTTGAAATGGCGTTTTCCTCCGCCACCGCAAGCCAGCGGTCGGCGACGGAAACGGCGGCGTTGCGCAGCCTGTAAGGCGCATAGGCCACCTCCCCCGTTCGGATGGCGGCAAGGTTCTTTTCCTGCGGTTCGAAAGCGCGAATGCCGATATCGTTTTCGCGATGGGCCAGAGACGCCCTCTGTTCGGCGATGAAAAGGTCGATGCGGAAATCGTCGCGGTCGGTGCAGATGGCGGAGAAATTCCCGGTCAGCAGCCAGGCGTTCCAGGTGCCGACGGCAATGCGCACGACAGACGAGGCCGACGACGCCTTCTGCCATCCCTCGATGTCCCTCGCCGCATTCTCCATCGCCTGAAGCCGATCGAACAGCGTGCGGCCGTCTGCCGTCAGGGCGTATCCCGTCTGGCTGCGCTGGAACAGCGCCTTGCCGATACGCTCCTCCAGCTCTACCATGCGTCGTCCCACCGTCGCGGGGCTCAAGCCCGTCAGCGACGCAGCACCCGTCAGGCCGCCGCTGCGTGACACATCGAGGAAAAGCTGATAGGAATCCCAAGTGACGTTTTTCATGGGTGAAAAACGTAGCGCATTTTCTTGCGCAGATAAATCAAGAAACGG
This sequence comes from Agrobacterium sp. YIC 4121, assembly GCF_002008205.1. Lineage (NCBI taxonomy): Bacteria > Pseudomonadati > Pseudomonadota > Alphaproteobacteria > Hyphomicrobiales > Rhizobiaceae > Agrobacterium > Agrobacterium sp. YIC 4121. The sequence continues at coordinate 303,777 of NZ_MRDI01000001.1, forward strand.
CGTGCATCATGGCCCTCCGCATTAAAGGAGAGCGACATGCACGCGATTTTTGCAGCACGGGCCATCATCGAAAACCAGCAGCCGCGCACACGGCGCGAAGCCATTCTACAAGAAGAGAAATTTTATGCCGATATGGCGCAGGCATCTCGGCCGTGGCGGCTTTTCAGCGCGCTTATAAGCCGGATGAAGGCAAAGAGCCGCGGATCAGTGAAACAGAGCGATCAGAGCTGCCAGAGCACCGGCGGCGATGAGGCTCAGGCGAAAGGCCAGCTGACGGCTCTCGTTGTCAGTGCGGGCGATGGCAATGGCGCGAGGGCGGCGATGTGCAGATCTGTTCATGCGCGGGTTCCTGACGAAAAACTCAATCGACCCATGCCCTGTTAAGGCCTCCAGCAGGACATCATGTGCAGCGGGATCCGTGAGCGATCCGGCTTTGCTGGCATTTGGTCAGGATGCCTCCGGGCCCGTTAACAGGTTGTTAAAAGGGGCGAAGAGGGACAACTCAGCCAGCAAGTTTGGCGCACAGGCCTCATCATACTCCGTCACCCCGGACTAGATCCGGGGTCCAGCCGACGCACGTCTGTGCGGCGAGAGTAGTCTTTTCAGCCCGAAGACTTGGGCTGACTGGATACCGGCTCAAGGCCGGTATGACGGAGGAGAAAGTTGCGAACTTACTCCATGGCCAGAGACAGTCACGCGAATTCGCCTGCCGCCTGCCCAGACGCCCAGGCCCACTGGAAATTATAGCCGCCCAGCCAGCCGGTCACATCCACGCATTCGCCGATGAAATAGAGGTTGGCCAGGGATTTCGCCGCCATGCTGCGGGAATCGAGGCCAGTCGTATCAACACCGCCAAGCGTGACTTCCGCCGTGCGATAGCCTTCGGAGCCGGCGGGCTTGATCTGCCAGTCCTGCACCTCATTCGCTAACGTCGTCAGAGCCTTGTCGGACATATCGGCAAGATTGCCGGTGAGGCCTGATTTTTCGACCACATGTTGGGCCAGCCGTTTCGGCAGGATTTCCGCAAGAGCCGTTTGGGCCGACTGTCGGCCGTTCTTCTGCTTCGCTTCCTTTAGCAAGGCGACTATATCGCGCGCCGGTTCCAGCTTGAGGCGGATCGTATCGCCCTCACGCCAGTAGGAGGAGATTTGCAGGATGGAAGGGCCGCTCAAACCGCGATGGGTAAAGAGCAGCGCTTCCTCAAAAGAGGTCTTGCCGTGGAAAACCTCGGCCGGAACCGCGACGCCGGCAAGCGGGCTCAGCCTTTCAAGCGCTGCGGGATCGAGTGTCAGCGGCACGAGGCCCGGACGGGTCTCGATGAGCTTGAGGCCGAATTGTTCGGCGATCTGATAGGCAAAACCGGTCGCGCCCATTTTCGGGATCGACTTGCCGCCCGTCGCCACAATGAGGCTTTCCGCTTCGATGACGCCGGCGGATGTCGTGACGCGAAAACGCCCGCCATCATGGGTGACGGCCGAGACGGCAGTTTCGAGCCGCAGCTTTGCATTCACCGCCTGCATTTCGCCAAGCAGCATACGGATGATGTCCTTGGCGCTGTCATCGCAAAAGAGCTGGCCGAGCGTTTTTTCATGCCAGGCGATGCGGTGTTTTTCGACAAGGGCGATGAAATCGCGCGGCGTATAGCGGGCGAGCGCGGATTTGGCGAAATGCGGGTTGGCGGAGAGATAATTCTTCGGCCCGGCATGGATATTGGTGAAGTTGCAGCGGCCGCCGCCAGAGATGCGGATCTTTTCGCCCGGCGCCTTCGCATGGTCGAGAATGACGACGGAGCGGCCGCGCTGGCCGGCGCGGATGGCGCACATCATGCCGGCGGCGCCCGCCCCCAAAATCAGCACGTCACATTTCTCTGTCATCATTCCATCCGATCCGTTTCCTTTCCTCTTTTCGAAGTGCCGCCGCTTGTCAATGGCGCTTTCCCCCTCGCCAATTGCCAAACTACGGTTATGATGGCGCCAGTCGAAACACAGACCCGGTGATACATGCCCGCCAAGAAAACCATGCTCCGCCCGAAGAAACAGGCAACCATGGCAAAGACACCTCCCCTCGACCTTTCCTCCCCCCGTGGCGTTTCCTCCTGGCGCGAAGCCGCACAATGGCTGCGGGCGCGCGGGATCGAAGACATAGAATGCATCACGCCCGACCTTGCCGGCGTTCCGCGCGGCAAGATGATGCCGACGGCGAAATTCACGGGCGATACCTCGCTTGCCCTGCCCTCCGCGCTCTACCGCCATACGATCTCCGGCGAATATCCCGATGAGACCGCGAATTTCCGTTACGAGCCGCGCGACAGCGACCTGAAGCTGGTGCCAGATCTTTCCACCCTCTCCGTGGTGCCCTGGGAAACGGACCCGACCGCGCAGGTGATCTGCGACGTGGTGGATGCGGAAGGCAATTTCGTACCCTACACGCCGCGCAACGTGCTGAAGAACGTGCTTTCGCTCTATACCGAAAAGGGCTGGAAGCCGGTCGTGGCGCCGGAAATCGAGTTCTACCTCGTCGCCATGAATGACGACCCTGACTATCCGCTGCATCCGCCGAAGGGCCGGTCCGGTCGCTCCATTGTTGGCGGTCAGAGCTATTCCATCGCCGGCATCAACGAATTCGACGAGTTGATCGACGACATCTACCATTTCTCCGAAAAGCAGGGCCTCGAGATCGATACGCTGATCCATGAGGAAGGTCCGGCGCAGCTTGAGATCAACCTGCGCCATGGCGACCCGATCGAGCTTGCCGACCAGGTGTTCCTGTTCAAGCGCACCATCCGCGAAGCGGCGCTGAAGCACGGCATCTACGCCACCTTCATGGCCAAGCCCATGCAGGGCCAGCCGGGTTCGGCCATGCACATCCACCAGTCCGTGGTGGAGATCGACAGCGGCCGCAATATCTTCTCCAATGCCGATGGCAGCCCTTCGAAAGAATTCTTCTCTTTCGTCGGCGGCATGCAGCGTTATGTTCCGAATGCGCTCGTCATGCTGGCGCCCTATGTGAATTCCTATCGCCGCCTGACGCCCGACATGGCCTGCCCGGTCAACAATGCCTGGGGTTACGACAACCGCACGACCGCCTTCCGCGTGCCGATTTCCGGCCCGCAGGCGCGGCGTGTCGAAAACCGCCTGCCGAGTTCGGACGCCAATCCCTATCTCGCGCTTGCCGCCTCGCTCGGCTGCGGCTGGCTTGGAATCGTCAACAATATCGAGCCGACCGAACCCACCGCCGATACGGCCAATGAAGGCTCCATCGAACTGCCGCGCGGTCTCCTGGAGGCCGTGGCGCTGCTGGAAGGCGAAGAGCAGTTCGACCGGGTATTCGGCCATGAATTCGTGGGCCTTTATGCCGGTTTAAAACGCGGGGAATTCGAGACCTTCATGCAGGTCATCAGCCCCTGGGAGCGGGAATTCCTGCTTCTCAACGTGTGAGGGGTTCTTAAAGCATGACATGGCAGAGCCCGATTGCGCCGGGACTATCCTGGTATCAGGCAACCGTCGGAGAGCGGCCGGACTATCCGGCGCTCGACGGGTCGAAGCCGGTTGATGTCGCGATCATCGGCGGTGGTTATACCGGCCTTCAGGCCGCCTGTAACCTCGCCGAAAACGGCGTCTCCGTCGCCCTCATCGAGGCGCATCGTTTCGGCGATGGCGCTTCCGGCCGCAATGGCGGGCAATTCGGCACCGGCCAGCGTTCCTTCCCCGACGAGATGGAAGGCGAGATCGGCTTCGAGCAATCCAAGCTGCTGTTCGACATCGCCGAGGACGCCAAAAACTACCTGCGCGGCTTCGCCGTCAGCCGCGGCATCGACATGGAATATCTTCCCGGGCAGCTCTATGTGGCGCACAAGGCCGCCTACGAGGACGATTATCGCCGAAGTGTCGATGCGATGAACAACCGTTATGGCTATCCGCATATTTCCTACATGGAACGCGCAGAAGCACGCAAACGCGTCGGCTCCACCCATTATTTCGGCGGCACGCGCGATACCGGCACCGGCCATATCCACCCGCTGAAGCTGCTGGTCGGGCTGGCTAAGGCTGCAAAAGCGGCGGGTGCCGGCATTTATGAAATGACGCCGGCGAAATCCATCCGCCAGACGGGCGGCAAAACCATCATCGAAACGCCTTTCGGTACGATCACCGCGCCGCGGGTGCTGATCGCCACCAATGCCTATATCGGCAATCTGGAACCGGTCACGGCCGCCCATATCATGCCAATCCGTTCCTTCATCGGCGCCACCGTGCCGCTGGATGCGTTTCCCGACATCATTCCCGACCGGGAAGCCGTGGCGGATTCGCGGTTCGTGGTGCGCTATTTCCGCAAGACGGCCGATAACCGGCTGCTGTTCGGCGGCCGCGAAGCCTACACGGCCGATACGCCGCGCGATATTTCCAGCCACATCCGCCGGCAGATCGCGGAAATCTATCCTGCGCTGAAAGATATAGAGATCAGCCATTCCTGGGGCGGCTCCGTCGGCATTACCCTGCCGCGCAAAGTCTTCGTGCGCGACGTCATGCCCGGCGTCACCTCCATCGGCGGTTATTCCGGCCATGGGGTGATGCTGTCGAACTATTGCGGCAAGCTCTATGCCGATCTCGTTCTCGGCAAAAAGGACATGCTGGCGCCCTTCGCGCAGCTGAAGGTGCCCTCTTTTCCCGGCGGGGCGTCGCTGCGCGCGCCGCTGCTTTTCCTCGCGCTCTCGTGGTACGCGTTGCGAGACAGGTTTTAGGCCAATGTTTACAGACTGTTGCCGGCGGCGGACGAGTTGGCGGAAGCAAAATTCATAATTTCACATAACTGAGTCTGGCATTTTTAAATCGATTAGATTATTGATGCCCCAACCTTTGAAGATCGAGAGAATCGATATGAGCAGTCAGATCATTCCTGTTGAACCTTTTGATTGTGTCGTTTTCGGCGGCACGGGCGATCTTGCCGAGCGCAAGCTTCTGCCGGCCCTTTATCACCGGCAGGTCGAAGGCCAGTTCACGGAGCCGACCCGCATCATCGGCGCGTCGCGTTCGGTCATGACCCACGAGGAATATCGCAAATTCGCGCAGGACGCGCTGAAGGAGCACCTGAAGGCCGGCGAATATGACGATGCGCAGGTCGCCACCTTCCTGAACAGGCTTTTCTACGTGCCAGTCGATGCCAAGGGCAATAATGGCTGGGACGTGCTGAAGAAGCTGCTGGACGAGGGCAAGGAGCGCGTGCGCGCCTTCTATCTGGCCGTCGCGCCCGGCATTTTCGGCGATATTGCCGACAAGATCCGCGAGCACAAGCTCATCACCCGCTCGACCCGCATCGTCGTTGAAAAGCCTATCGGCCGCGATCTCGCTTCCGCGCAGGAACTGAACGACACCATCGGCCACGTCTTCAAGGAAGAGCAGATCTTCCGCATCGACCACTATCTCGGCAAGGAGACGGTGCAGAACCTGATGGCGCTGCGTTTCGCCAATGCGCTTTATGAGCCGCTGTGGAATTCCGCCCATATCGACCATGTGCAGATCACCGTTGCCGAAGCTGTCGGCCTTGAAGGCCGCGCGGGTTATTATGACAAGGCCGGTGCGCTGCGCGACATGGTGCAGAACCATATTCTTCAGCTGCTTTGCCTTGTCGCCATGGAACCGCCGGCATCGATGAATGCCGAAGCCGTGCGTGACGAAAAGCTCAAGGTTCTGCGCTCGCTGAAGCCAATCGACACCAGCAACGTCGAAAAGCAGACGGTTCGCGGCCAGTACCGTGCCGGCGCTTCCGCCGGTGGCCCGGTCAAGGGCTATCTGGAAGAGCTGGAAGGTGGCGTTTCCAACACCGAAACCTTCGTCGCCATCAAGGCTGAAATCGCCAACTGGCGCTGGGCCGGCGTTCCTTTCTACATCCGCACGGGCAAACGCCTCGCGACCCGCGTTTCGGAAATCGTCGTCACCTTCAAGCAGATCCCGCATTCGATCTTCGACGATGCGGCCGGCAAGATCGAGGCCAACAAGCTGGTCATTCGCCTGCAGCCGGACGAAGGCGTCAAGCAGTCGCTCCTCATCAAGGACCCCGGCCCGGGCGGCATGCGCCTGCGTCAGGTCTCGCTGGACATGAGCTTCGCCGAAGCCTTCAACGTGCGCAGCCCGGATGCCTATGAGCGGCTGTTGATGGATACGATCCGCTCCAACCAGACGCTGTTCATGCGCCGCGACGAAGTGGAAGCGGCGTGGGATTGGGTCGATCCCATTCTCAAGAGCTGGGAAGATCTGGGACAGGGCGTGCAGGGTTATACCGCTGGCACCTGGGGTCCGAGCGGCTCGATCGCACTGATCGAGCGTGACGGCCGCACCTGGCACGATGCCGATTGAGGGCCCGGCGATGAGCGAAACGATACACGTCTTCGACACCGCCGCCGAACTGGCAACCGCTCTTTCGGCAGAGGTTGCCAAGCGCCTTGATGCGGCAACGAAGGATCGCGGTGCGGCAAGCATTGCCGTCTCCGGCGGTTCGACGCCCAAGCTGTTCTTTCAGGCGCTTTCCAAACACGATCTCGACTGGCCCAATATCAGCGTGACGCTGGTGGACGAACGTTTCGTGCCGCCGGAAAGCGACCGTTCGAACCACCGCCTCGTTGCCGAGAACCTTTTGCAGGACAAGGCAAAGTCGGCCTATTTCGTGCCGTTGTTCCAGCCGGCGGCCTCGCCGGAGGATGCCGCGACGCTTGCGACCGTCAAGACCGAGGCGATCTGCGACCCGTTCGATGTCGTCATTCTCGGCATGGGAACGGATGGCCATACGGCATCGTTTTTCCCCGGTGGAGACAATCTCTACGAAGCGCTGGACCTCGATGAACCGCGCGGCGTTTTGACCATGGCGGCGGAGAATGCGGGAGAGGAGCGGTTGACCTTCAACTTCTCCAGCCTGCACGATGCCGGGTTTCTGGTGCTGCATATCGAGGGTGCTGCCAAGAAGGCGACGCTGGAGAAGGCACAGTCGGGCGAGGATGAGGATGAAATGCCGATCCGCGCCGTGCTGAACCGGGCAGAAACGCCCGTGGATATATACTGGGCGCCATAAGCCGAACGCCACCGCCGCGATTGCGGCCCGGCGACAAAGCGCCCCGAAGACATGAAGACTGAAACACGACAACCGGCCGTTCACCTCCCGGAACGCCGGTTGCCGACCAACGAACAGGATGAACGCCCATGTCCGCCGATTCCCGCATTCAGGCCATCACCGCCCGCATCGTCGAACGTTCCAAGCCCTACCGCGAGACCTATCTCGAGCGGCTGCGGCTGCAGGTCTCGAAGGGCGTTCACCGTTCCGTGCTTTCCTGCGGCAATCTTGCGCATGGATTTGCCGTCTGTTCCCCCGCCGACAAGGACATCCTTGCCGGCGACCGGGTTCCAAACCTCGGCATCATCACCGCCTATAACGACATGCTTTCGGCGCACCAGCCCTATGAGACCTTCCCCGCGATCATCCGCGATGCGGCAAAAGAAGCGGGTGGCATAGCCCAGGTGGCAGGCGCGGTTCCCGCCATGTGCGACGGCGTGACGCAAGGCCAGCCGGGCATGGAGCTTTCGCTGTTTTCCCGCGACGCCATCGCCATGGCGGCTGGCATCGGCCTGTCGCACAACATGTTCGACGCCGCCGTCTATCTCGGTGTTTGTGACAAGATCGTGCCCGGCCTCGTCATCGCAGCCCTCGCCTTCGGCCATCTGCCCGCCGTCTTCGTTCCCGCCGGCCCGATGACATCCGGCCTGCCGAACGACGAGAAGTCGCGCGTGCGCCAGCTTTATGCAGAAGGTAAGGTCGGCCGCGCCGAGCTTCTGGAAGCGGAATCGAAATCCTATCATGGTCCCGGCACCTGCACCTTCTACGGCACCGCCAATTCCAACCAGATGCTGATGGAGATCATGGGTTTCCACATGCCCGGTTCCTCCTTCATCAATCCCGGCACGCCGCTGCGCGATGCGTTGACGCGCGAGGCAACGAAGCGGGCGCTGGCAATTACCGCGCAGGGCAACGAGTTCACCCCGGCGGGCGAGATGATCGATGAAAGGTCGGTCGTCAACGGCGTCGTCGGCCTGCACGCAACGGGCGGTTCCACCAACCACACCATGCATCTGATCGCCATGGCGCGCGCCGCCGGCATCATCCTCACCTGGCAGGATATTTCCGATCTCTCCGACATCGTGCCGCTGCTCGCCCGCGTTTACCCGAACGGTCTTGCCGATGTGAACCATTTCCACGCCGCCGGCGGCATGGGCTTCCTCATCAAGCAGCTTTTGAAACAGGGCTTCGTGCATGACGATGTGCGCACCGTCTTCGGACAGGGCCTCGAGGCTTATACCGTGGATGCCATGCTTGACGAGAAGGGCGCGGTTGTCCGCCAGCCCTCCCCCGAGCAGAGCCACGACCCGAAGGTGCTTTCCAGCATCGAGACCCCGTTCCAGCCAACCGGCGGCCTGAAGATGCTGACCGGCAATCTCGGCAAATCGGTTATCAAGATTTCCGCCGTCAAGCCGGAACGTCACATCATCGAAGCGCCGGCTATCGTGTTCCACGACCAGCAGGAGCTTCAGGACGCGTTCAAGGACGGCAAGCTCAACCGCGATTTCATCGCCGTCGTCCGTTTCCAGGGGCCGAAGGCCAATGGCATGCCTGAGCTGCACCGCCTGACACCACCGCTCGGTGTGCTGCAGGATCGCGGCTTCAAGGTGGCGCTGGTGACCGACGGGCGCATGTCCGGCGCTTCCGGCAAGGTGCCGGCCGCCATTCATGTCACGCCGGAAGCCTCCGATTGCGGCCCGATCTCGCTTATCCGCGATGGCGACATCATCCGTCTCGACGCCATTTCGGGAACGCTGGAAGTGCTCGTTTCCGCCGCCGAACTGGCGAAACGCGAACCCGCGCGGGCCGATCTTTCCGGCAATGATTGGGGCATGGGCCGCGAGTTGTTCGCCCCCTTTCGCCGCAATGCCGGTCCGGCCGATCAGGGCGCCAGCGTTCTGTTCCATTGATTTTTGATGGGCGAAGGCCGGTGCGGCTTTCGCCTTTCAATCTCACTTTGCGGTATCGCCTGAATGCACCTCTCATCACCGAGAGCTGGCGCAGAAACCGCTTTATTTCCCCTGTCTTAAACGTCAGACTTGTCATGCGGCTGTGATGATCGCCCTTTAGGGCCTTCTTAACCGGCCGCGGGACGGCGGTGCAGTTTCGGATGATGGGGCCTGACATGACGATTTTCTCGAGCAAACGCCGCGATGTGCTGAAGCTTATGGCGGGCACCGCCCTGTTGCCGCTGATGGCGGCGGCAAAGCCAGCGCTAGCGCAGGACGTGGCGCTGCGTGCAATCGTCATCTCCGACCTGCATTCGGCCTATGAGCGTATCGGCCAGCTTCTCGCAGCCATCGAAACGCGCATCGCCGCCGACAAGGCGCCCCATATCGTCTTGCTGAACGGCGACCTTTTCGAAATCGGCAATGCGGTGGCCACACGGTCTGCCGGGGAAATCGAATGGACGTTCCTGGCGGCGCTCGCAAAGCTCGCCCCCACCGTCGTCAATATCGGCAATCATGAGCCCGATATCGACAACGATCTCGCCAATTTCGTAAGCCGCGCCCAGGCGCTCGGCATCACCGTGCTGTCCAACATCGTCGACAAGCGCAACAGCAAACCCTATGCGGCGGCCAGCGCCGAAGTAAGCGTCGGCGGGCGGAAGGTCGTTGTGGCGGGTCTCGCCACCAATGCGATCAACACCTATCCGAAGGCCACACGCGAGATGCTGGACATTCCGCAGCCGGTCGAATGGGCGAAGGCCAATCTGCCTGGGATCGTCAAACCGGATACTATCAACATCGTTCTCAGCCATGCCGGTGTCGTTGCCGACCGCGATATCCTGCCCCTGCTGCCGGACGGCACGTTGATGATCGGCGGCCATGACCACCTGAACTTCGTGCATGAACAGGGCGCGACCCGATATATTCACACCGGCTCCTGGTGCACCTCCATGACGATTGCGACCATTGCGACACCCGGCAAGGCGGCTGCCATGGAAACGGTCGCGATCGACCTCAATGCGCCTGCCTCCCCGGCTCTCAAAACGCTGATCGAGCAGACGCTCGAAAAGCACCTGACGGCGGAAGAGCGGGCCATCGTCGGTAAAAGCGCGAAGGCGATGAACGTCGATGAGGCGGGCCGCCATGTGGCGCAGCTCATCGCCGCAAAAACCGGCGCGGATGTCGGCTTCATTGCCCATACCTCGCTGGGCGCGGGCCTGCCTGATGGCGATATTCGCCGCTATGATTTTAATGCCTCGGTGCGTTTCGACGGCACGCTGATGGTGACGGAAGTGGATGGCGCGGCGCTTGCCCAAATCCTCAAGCGCTGCAACCAGCACGGCGACATTCCGCTCGCCGCGCGCACCGGCGATTATCTTTACGCCATGCCGGAAAAGCCCGAAACGAAACAGCGCTACAAACTCGTCTGCAACGACTGGTCCGCCATCAATCAGCAAAAATATTTCGGCCGCAGCGATCTTGCCTTCACGGAAGTGCCAGAGTTGAAGTTGAAGCAGACGGTTCTGGGTGGGCTCTCTTAAGCCCACTTCATCACATTGCCTTCAGAACGACCGGATATCGAGCTTCCGGTCTCTATGCGCCGGATGCGTGCTGAACACGAAAATGCGGTCCAGTTCCTTCTGCGTCAGCATGCGCAGGAAGCGGACGTGGATGGTGTTGTTGGCGTTGACGCGCAACATCACGCAGCCGATCTTGGTGATGCGGGCGTCGGGAATATCGAGATAGAACTGGTTCGGCAGGTTATATTTCGTCAGCAGCGCCAGCACCGCTTCGGTCTGAGAGATGCGGATGACATCGCAGCGGCGCGCCGCCATGTGCATCACGGCCTTTTCGGTATATTCGATGCGTGCGGCGTTCATGGTATCTTCCATGCGAAACCGGCTTTCGCGGTCATACATGAAGGATTCTTCCTTGCTCAGGTAATGGTTCCTGATGACACCCGTACCGCTCTGCACGCCCAGACTCCCATGCTCGATCAATGGATTGAGACTAGGTCATAGTCTTTAACAATTCATATCAGCGCAGGCTTAAACAGACCGGAAGCGGGACATTTCCGAGATTTTTCCACAGCGGTAAAAAGGTCAGCCCAAACCCCGGAACGAGGAGGTTCCGGGGCATGGTTTCGGTATCGACGGCGATTAGCTGCGATAGGTCTTGCCCTCGGCGTCGAAGAGGTGGAGCTTTTCCTGCGGTGCCGCAAAACGCAGGGTTTCGCCCTTGCCGATGGAAACGATGCCCGGCACCTTGACGATGATCGGCTCCTGCCCCTTGGGCGCTTCGAGATAAAGCAGCGTCACTTCGCCGAGCGCCTCGACGATCGCGACTTTTCCCTCGAAAAGATAATCGTCCCCGGTGACGATGCTCAGATCTTCCGGCCGCACACCGAAGCTCGCAGCCTTGCCCTTTTCGGTTGCGGGCGTCGGAACATAAACGGCGAGCGTCTTGCCGCCGGCAAGTTCGATGGAGGTCCTCTCACCGGTTTCGGTGATCTTTGCAGCGATGATGTTCATGGCGGGCGAGCCGATGAAGCGCGCCACGAAGAGATTGGCCGGCCTTTCGTAAAGTTCGAGCGGCGCACCCACCTGTTCCACACGGCCCGCATTCAAAACGACGATACGGTCCGCCAGCGTCATCGCCTCCACCTGGTCGTGGGTGACGTAGATCATCGTCGTATCGGCCATCTGCTCGTTGAGCTTGGCGATCTCGATGCGGGTGGCGACGCGCAGCGCCGCATCGAGGTTCGACAGGGGTTCATCGAACAGGAAGACCTTAGGATTGCGGCAAATGGCGCGGCCGATGGCGACGCGCTGGCGCTGGCCGCCGGAGAGCGCCTTGGGCAGCCGCTCCAGATATTGCGTCAGTTGCAGGATTTCGGCAGCGGCGCGAACGCGGCGGTCGATCTCCTGCTTGTTCTCTTTCGCGATCTTCATACCGAAGGCCATGTTGTCGTAAACCGTCATATGCGGATAGAGCGCATAGGACTGGAACACCATGGCGATACCCCGCCGCGAGGGCGGGATTTCATTGACGAGCTGGCCGTCAATATACATCTCGCCACCGGTGATTTCCTCCAGACCGGCGATCATGCGCAGCAGCGTCGATTTTCCGCAGCCCGAGGGACCGACGAAAACGATGAATTCGCCCTGTTCGATCTGAAGATCGATGCCGTGCAGGACCTTCACCTGCCCGTATGATTTGCGGATATCCTTGAGAACGAGACTTGTCATGGGTGTTCCTCCCTCATCTGTCAGGCGTAACGGGCGAAGAATGCGCCCCATGCCGGAAGTTCTACGCTTCTGCCTTCAAGACCGCCTGCAAAGCCGTGGCCTTCGAGAACCTCCCAGTTCCCTTCCGGCAACGTGGCCTTTGCCGGCGCTGCGGACAAATTGAAGAGGCAAAGAACGGTTTCGTTGCCCAGCTTGCGGGTATAGCTCAGCACCTCGCCCTGCACCGGCTGGAATTCGATACCACCCTTCGCGAAAGCCGGGTGCTGCCTGCGGAAAGCGAGGAAGCGGCGGTAATGTTCCAGCACCGAAGCTTCATTGCCCTGCTGGGCGCTGACGGCGCGCTGCTTGTGCTCGGCCGGAATGGGCAGCCACGTCTTGTCGGCGGTCGAGAAGCCCGCCTGCGCATGGCCGGCATCCCACACCATCGGCGTGCGGCAACCGTCGCGACCCTTGAATTCCGGCCAGAACTGTATGCCGTAGGGATCCTGCAAATCTTCGAAAGCGATGTCCGCTTCGGTGAGGCCGAGTTCTTCACCCTCATAGATGCAGACGGAACCGCGCTGTGTCATCAGCAGCGCCGAAAGCACCTTGGCGAAGGCGTCCTTATCTTCGACATGCTCGCCCCAGCGGCTGACATGGCGTACCACATCGTGGTTGGAGAAGGCCCAGCAGGCCCAGCCTTCCGGTGCGGCTTTCGCAAAATCCGCCTGCACATCGGCGACGCGCTGCGGGGTGAGCGCATCGGGGGCGAGGAATTCGAAGGCGTAGCACATCTGCATCTTGTCATCGCCGGAGGTATATTCACCGACGATTTCGAGGCCGCGCTGGCTGTCACCCACTTCGCCGACGGCGGCGATGTCGGGGAATTCGTCCAGCACCGCGCGGAAGCGCTTCAGGAAGGCGATATTTTCCGGGCGGTTCTTGTCGTAGAGATGCTCCTGGAAGTTATAGGGATTGACCGCCGGAGCCGTCGAGGCGTTGCGGCGCTCCGGCGCCAGCGCCGGGTTGTCGCGCAGCTCGAGGTCATGGAAATAGAAGTTGATGGTGTCGAGGCGGAAACCGTCGACGCCGCGCTTCAGCCAGAAGCGGGTGATGTTCAGCAGCTCTTCCTGAACTTCCGGATTATGCAGATTGAGGTCCGGCTGCGAGGTCAGGAAGTTGTGCATGTAATATTGCATGCGGGTCGGATCCCACTGCCAGGCGGACCCGCCGAAGATCGACAGCCAGTTATTGGGCGGTGTGCCGTCCGGCTTGCTGTCCGACCAGACGTACCAGTCCGATTTCGGATTGTTGCGGCTGGCGCGGCTTTCCACGAACCACGGATGCTGGTCCGACGTGTGCGACATCACAAGGTCGATCATGACGCGGATGCCAAGGCGATGGGCCTCGGCGATCAGCCCGTCGAAATCGGCAAGCGTGCCGAACATCGGATCGACATCGACATAATTCGAGACGTCGTAACCGAAATCCTTCATCGGCGAGGTGAAGAAGGGCGAAATCCAGATCGCGTCGGCACCCAGATTGGCAATATGCGCCAGACGGTCGGTGATGCCCTTGAGGTCGCCAATGCCATCGCCATTGGAGTCCTGATAGGAGCGCGGGTAAATCTGATAGATAACAGCGCCGCGCCACCAGTCCTTGTTGGGTGTCAAAGCGGAAGTCACCGAAGCGGTCATGGAAGTGTCCTGTCTGGTATGGGCGTTCATGGAATAATCAGCCTCCCTTGACGGAGCCTGCGAGCAGGCCACGCACGAGATAACGTTGAAGAGCGAAGAAAACGCAGAGCGGCACGACGATGGTGACGAAGGCCGAGGCGGTGAGGATTTCCCAGTTGCCGCCGCGCGAACCGAGCAGCGCATTGAGCGCACCGGTCAGCACCAGCTCGTCCTTCTGCGTGCCGAGGAAGACCATGGCCACGAGCAGGTCATTCCAGGTCCACAGGAACTGGAAGATGGCGAAGGAGGCGAGCGCCGGAAAGGAGAGCGGCAGGATGATCTTGACGAATATTTCAAAATCGCTCGCGCCATCGACACGGGCGCTTTCGATGATCTCTTTCGGCAGGCCGGAAATATAGTTGCGCAGCAGATAGATGGCGAGCGGCAGGCCGAAGGCGGTGTGCGCCAGCCAGATGCCGGCATAGGTCTTGGATGGCACGCCGAAGATGGTGCCGATTTCATTATAGAGCCTGAGAAGCGGGATCAGCGACATCTGCAGCGGCACGACGATAAGGCCCACTACCATGGCAATCAGCAGATTGCGGCCGGAAAAGCTCATCCATGACAGCGCATAGGCGGCGAAGGCGGCAATCAGGATCGGGATGACGGTCGCCGGCACGGCGACGGTGAGCGAGTTGACGAAGGACTGGCCGATGCCTTCCGAGGTCAGGACCGTGCGATAATTATCGAGCGTGAAGACGGGCGGCGTCGCGACGGAAATATAGACGCGCTTGCCGCGAGAGCCTTCGAAGCTCGCGGCCTTGCTGTATTCGTAGCTACCGTCCGTATTAACGAGTAATGTTTCGCCGTCACCGATCTCGGCCGCCTCGCCGGCTTTGAACGCCGTGGGTTCCTGTACGCGAACGCCGAAGGCCGCAACCTTGCCGCCCTGTCCGTTTTCGAAAACATTGCCTGATATGACATAGCGGCTGCCGTCCTGCTTCTGCACGGAAGCATCGGCGAGGCGCACTGCCGAGGTCTGTTCGGAACTGGAGAAGGCCGTCCACCAGCCCGACACGGTGATCTGGTCCTTGTCGCGCAGCGAGCTGACGAGAATGCCGAGCGTTGGCAGCAGCCAGAGCAGCACGACGACGAGAACACTGGCATGGACGATGAGGCGCGGCAGGCCGACGCGGCGAAGGCGTTTGAAAATATTCATCTCAGCGGCCCTCCATCTCGCGGTTTGCCTGGCGGATATTCCAGACCATGATCGGGGTGACGGCCGCCATGATGATGAGCGCGATGACCGCACTTCGGCCGCTGTCGCCACCGCCGCGGAACATCCAGTCGAACATGAGATTGGCGAGAACCATGGTGTTCCATTGCCCGTTGGTCATGGTCAGTACGATATCGAAGACCTTGAGCACGAGAATGGTGATCGTCGTCCAGACGACGGCGATGGTGCCCCAGATTTGCGGAACCATGATCTTCCAGAAGATCTGCCAGCCATTGGCCCCGTCGATGACGGCCGCCTCGATGGTTTCTTCCGGAATGCCGCGCAGCGCCGCCGACAGGATGACCATGGCAAAACCGGTCTGAATCCAGATGAGGATGACCATCAGGAAGAAATTGTTCCAGAAGGGCATGGAAATCCAGACCTCGGGATTGCCGCCGAAAAACTCGACGATGGCGTTCAAGAGGCCGATCTGCACCTGCCCTTCGGCGCGATACTCATAGATGAACTTCCAGATTACCGATGCGCCAACGAAGGAGATCGCCATCGGCATGAAGACGATGGATTTGGCGATATTGCCCCACCAGATGCGGTCGGTCATGACCGCGATAACGAGGCCGAAGAAGGTGCAGGCGGCCGGAACGACGGCCAGCCAGAGGATATTGTTGAAGATCGACTGCCGGAAACCGGCATCGAAAAACGCCCAGCGATAATTGGCAAGACCGACGAATTCGCTGCCGGTCCGGTCATAGAAAGACAGGATCAGCGTGGCGATGACAGGGTAAACCAGATAGACCAGCAGGAGGATCAAAGCCGGACCGATGAACAGCCAGGGCCGGACCGCCGCGCGGCGATTGAGGTTACGGGATGCCTGCAATACGTCTCCCGAGCGGACCGGAAAGATCGCCTGAAGCACCTTGTCGGATAGCCAGTAATAGGCAGCGCAGGCAAAGACCCCCGCCACCATCACGCCGATGGCCGAAACGAGTTGTTGAGCCATGTTCCCTCCCTTGATCCTCTCCGCGCCGCGCTGATTTATGCGGTCGTCGGGGCAGCGCCGTTGGTAAGGGCCCGGCAGCAAACCGCCGGGCCCGATCCGATATCTTTACTTCAGGCCGTCCCAGGCCTTCTGGATATCGCTCGCGACCTGATCCGCGGACTTGCCGCCGACGAAATCGATCATGCCGGTCCAGAATGCACCAGCGCCGATCTTGCCGGGCATGAGGTCGGAACCGTCGAAGCCGAAGCTTGTCGCGGTCGTCAGGATTTCACCCTGTCGCTTCATCTGCTCATTGGCATAGGCATCGACATTCACACCCTTATAGGGCGTGAGGAAGCTGGACTGCGCCATCCAGACCTCATGGGCGATCGGCGTTTGCAGGAATTCGACGAAAGCCTTGGCGGCAGGCGCTTCCTTGGTGATGGTGACCAGCGTGCCAGCGCCGAGAACCGGCTTGCCGAGGTCAGGCTTGGACGCGTAAGTCGGCATGTAGAAGAAATCCGCATCCGTCCCCACTTTGGTGCCTTCCGGGAAGAAGGACGGAATGAACGACGCCTGATGGTGCAGGTAGCACTTCGGCGGAATGTCGAAGAGGCCCTTGGGGCTGTCGCGGAAATCGGTGGAGGCCACGGCCGCGACGCCGCCGCTGACATATTTTTCGTTCTTGGCGAATTTGCCGAATTCGTTGATCGCTTCGACCACGGCCGGATCGGCGAATTTGACCTCGTTGGTCGTCCATTTCTGGTAGACGTCGAGCGGCTGGGTGCGCAGCATCAGGTCTTCCACCCAGTCCGTTGCCGGCCAGCCGGTGGCGCCACCGGAGCCGAGACCGATGCACCAGGGCGTGCCGCCATCGGCAACGATCTGGTCCGTCAGCTTGAACAGGTCTTCCATGCTCTCGGGCACCTTGTAGCCCGCTTCCTCGAAGTTCTCAGGCACGTACCAGACAAGCGACTTCACATCCGCCTTGAAGGGAAAGGCGAAATAGGCCTTATTGCCGTCCTTGCCCTTGTAGCTGCCGAGATCGACCCAGGACTGGCCCGCGCCGTAATTTTCCTTGACCCAGTCGGCGGTCTTGTCGCCGAGCGGCACGAGGAAGCCCTTGGCGGCCAGATCGGCCAGAAGGCCGGGCTGCGGCAGGATGGCGATATTGGGGGGCGAGCCCGCCTGCGTATCGATGACGATCTGCTGCTCGTAATTTTCCGACGAGGAATAACGGACGTTCACGCCGGTCGCATCAGCGAAATAGGCAAGCACCGACTGGAACAGGGCCTCGTCTTCACCGCGCCACGGGCCGAAAATCGTCAGCGTCTGGCCTTTCAGGTCGGCATGGGCCGCCTTGAAGTCCTCGTAGCTTTTCCAGTTGAACTTGGCGTCGCCGCCGGGTGCAAACTTCAGGTCGGCGGCAAAGGCCGCACCGGACAGCCAAGCCATGACGGCGGCCGTCGCCAAAAGAGTCTTCTGCATGTGATTTACCTCCCATCACATAAAAGGCTCAAAGCGTCCTCTCCAATCAAAGCGCTTTGGCTGCCTATTCATCTCATTGTCATTAAGACGGAGTCAAGAGGCTCTTTCTGCGGAAACGTTGCAGCGCCCTATGAATAGTCATATTTAATTCGGAAGGCGGCTATCCTTTTCGATTGAGAAATACGGTGGAGACTGGTAAAAATCTAAAGCGCTTTGGGAATTGAGGAGAGGCTTTGCCGTATTCCCGGGCGCGCGCATGGAGGAATGACAGACATGAACCTGAAACAGCTGTCGCAACTGCTGGGCATTTCACAGACGACCATCAGCAGGGCGCTCAACGGCTATCCGGAGGTCAGCGCCGAAACGCGCCGCCGCGTCATGGAGGCTGCCGAAAAGACGGGATACCGCCCGAATGCCGCGGCACAGCGGCTGGCGACAGGCAAGGTCGGCTCCATCGGGCTTGTCATGCCGATTGGCGAGCATCACCGTTCCGACGTGCATTTCGGCGAATTCCTGAGCGGTCTCGGAGAAGAGGCATCACGCAGCGGCTTTCATCTCGTGATCATGCCGACCGAGCCGGAAAAGGAGCGCGAAGCCCTGCGGGGGCTCGCCGCAAGCGGCAGCGTCGATGGCATCTATCTCGCCTATATGAAGAAGAACGACCCGCGCATCGCCATGATGCAATCGCTCTCCCTGCCCTTCCTCGTGCATGGCCGCTCCGTCGGCGTGGAGGAGGATTATCCCTATCTCGACGTGGACAATGAGGGTGCCTTCCGCGATGCGACCCAGCTTCTCCTCCAGCTTGGCCATACGCGGATCGGGCTTCTGAACGGCCCGGAGGGTTATGATTTCACCTACCGGCGCTGTCTCGGGGTCGAAAACGCGCTTTCGGCAAATGGCCTGACATTGCATGCGAACAACAAGAGACACAGCAGCATGACCGACGAGGAAGGTTATCTCGGCATGGAAGCGTTGCTGTCACGCCCGGAAAAACCGACCGCCATCCTTTGCGCCAGTACCGCGCTTGCGCTCGGCGCGATCCGTTCGCTCAACCAGCGGGGCTTGAAACCCGGCAAGGATATTTCGCTGATCGCCCATGACGACGTGCTGCCACTTTTGAAGCCCGATAATTTTTCCGTGCCGCTGACCACCACCCGTTCGTCGCTGAGGGCGGCGGGGGTGCGCGTGGGCCAGCGCCTGATCAATCGCATCAAGCTGAACCAGACGGAACCGCATCAGGAACTCTGGAAGGCGGAACTCGTGGTGCGCGCCTCGACGGGGCCGGCTCCGAAAGCGTAAAGTCTGGCCTCAATCCCCCGGCCGTCATACCGGCCTTGAGCCGGTATCCAGCCAGCCCAAGTCCTTGGGCTGAAAAGAGTCGTCTCGCCGCGCAGACGCGCGTCGGCTGGATTCCGGCTCCAGGCCGGAATGACGGAAGTGAGGGCGCAGCGCACAAAAATCGCTGTGCCGTGTAGTTTGATTGAACGCAACAGGATTAAAACTTTGGCGCGGTCAGACCCAGCGCGCGATGGGCGGCGATGACGGTGTTGGCCATCAGCATGGCGATCGTCATCGGGCCGACGCCGCCGGGAACCGGCGTGATAGCGGCGGCGACGGCGCTCGCCTCGTCATAGGCGACATCGCCCACCAGCTTCGACTTGCCTTCGCCTTTTTCCGGCGCCGGAATGCGGTTGATGCCGACATCGATGACCGTCGCGCCGGGTTTTACCCAGTCGCCCTTGACCATCGCCGCGCGACCGACCGCCGCGACCAGAATATCCGCCGTTTTGCAGATGCCGGCCAGATCCTTGGTGCGGGAATGCGCCATCGTCACCGTGGCATTGGCATTCAGGAGAAGCTGGCCCATGGGCTTGCCGAACAGGTTGGAGCGGCCGATGACCACGGCGTTGAGGCCGGAAAGGTCTTCGCCGTGAATACCACGTACCAGAAGCATGGCGCCGGCAGGCGTGCAGGAAATGAGACCGGTTGCGAGATCGCCGGTCGCGAGCTTACCGGCATTCAGCACGCTCAAGCCATCCACATCCTTCTCCGGCAGGATCGACTGGATGATCTCATCGGAATTGAAGTGTTTCGGCAGGGGAAGCTGCACCAGAATGCCATGGATGGAGGCATCGGCATTCAATTCGCCGACAAGCTTCAGGAGTGCGGCCTGCGTGGTTTCCTCCGGCAGCGTGTGCTGAATGGAGTTGAAACCGCATTGCTTGGCCATCTTGCTCTTGGAGTTCACGTAAGCGTGGCTGGCCGGATCGTTTCCGACGATGACAACCGCGAGACCGGGCTTTACGCCCTTTTCCGCCTCAAGCGCTTCTGCCGATTTGCGGACCGCCTCCGTTACCGAAGCCGCCTTCGCCTTCCCGTCAATCACAACTGCCATGCGTCCTGCTCCTGCTGGGTTACGTAGGCTCCGTATGGTGCCCCCTTCGCAGGAATGCAAGCGAAAATGCGGCGTTTTCAGGCTGTTTTGCGGTAGTCTTCGCGGCGATCGGCGTAATCGGCAAGACGCTCTCTCAGGAACGCCAGTTCGCGTCGCAATTCCATCAGTTCCTCGGCTTCGGCCTGGGCATGGTCGAAGTCCCCGGCCAAGGCTTCGGCCAGAAGCGGTGGAAGTCCGGAAGAGGCCGGATCAGCACTCCTGACCGTGCGGTTGCCCATCAGGACCTGCCGCACGCGCTCGTCCAGCGGCATGTCGTCGTCGTCATTGACGGCCTCGCCGTAATAATCGGCAAAGCCGTCTTCCTCCGGCTTGATGTCCTCTGCGGCGACGTCCGGCAGATCGTCGAACACAGCGGGCTCGATCGGTTCGAATTCGGAAATCTGCAGAGACTCGACCGGCGGCTCGACGGAGGATGGAAGTTGCGCGCCCTCTTCGCTGAGCAATGCGCCCTCCTCTTCCTCATCATGGCGACGGTAGCTCAGGAGATAAAGACTGCCCATCAGGCCGATCAAGGCGCCGCCGCCCGCCAGCATGGCAGCTTGCGTCAGATCGCGGGTCAACTCGCCGGGGGCGGCCTTTTTCACCAAACGGGTCTCGACCGCGGGCGTGGCGGAGGCGGAGAGGTCGCGGCGTTCGCTTGCCTCGAGATAGACATTTCGCGCCGTTTCCAGTTCGCCCTGCAATCTGGAGAACTCGCCGGGGGCGACACCGAGTTCGTTCAGGCGGTCGAGGTATTTCTTTTGCTCGCCATTGGCGGTCGCGATCTCCTGAGAGATGCGCTTTTCATCCGCCCGCAGCCCTTCCAGCAATTGCCGCAATGCGGGGGCGGCAAGCGCCTGTGCGGCATCCACCGCATTCTGGGCGGCGATGCGGCGGGGGTGTTTCGGGCCGTAATCGACCGAAACCGCAGCAAGCGCCATGCTAGCGGTCGAGTGTTTCTGCCTGATATCCTCAAGCGCCGAAAAACCCACGCCGGCCGGCAGAGGCTTCGCAAAGACATCATTCGGCTTCAGCGCCGATGCCGCCGTCAAATCGGCCTGAATGGCCAATTGCTGCCGGGTGGTTCGCTCCAGACTGTCGTTTACGTCGCGCAGCTGCTGTTCGAGTTGCTGCGCCTCGGCCATCACGGCGTCACCGTGGCGCATCTGGAAACCGTTCAGCGCCGCTTCCGCTTCATCGAGCCTTGTCCGCGCCCTCTCCGTCTCGCGCATGGCGGGCGTCATGGTGCCGGCCTTGCCATCGGCGATCACGCGCATCGAGAGGTAATCGGTCAGCCGCATGGCGGTTTCCGGCGTTGCGGCCTTGCCGGTCACGATCAGCGTATTTTCATCCGGAGTGAGTTCCAGCCGGATCGCTTCGCCCACCGCACCGTTCAGCGCCTCACGCTCGGATAGCGGACGCGCATCCGCGCCGGTCAGAAGGTCGAAAAGCAGGCCAAGCTCGCCCTGATTGCGAACGCCGACCATATCGGCGGACTTCAGCTTGAGATCGGCGGTTATGCGGTCGAGCCCGGAGTGTGAAAGCAGGGTACGACGCGCCATCGCCAGAAAGCGGGCAGCATCGGGGGCATCGTAAGCGGTCTGTGAGACCTCGATCCGGGCCTGCGAAACATAACCGCGAAAGCCCGAATCGACCAGCAGAAGCGGAAGGGCAGCCCCGGCAACGGTGGCAGCGGCGATGCAGCCGGACGTCAGGAGCCGCCGACAATGTCTGCGCCATTGCGATACGGGCACAGCGACATCATTCTCGTCAGGGCGGATCGCCATCATGTCCGGATTGTCATCAACCATCTGAAGCCGTCTGCCGCCCTCGGTGCCGCCCGTAACGGGCGACTGTCAAAACCTTACGAGAGGTTAAAGGATCGTGGCAAACAAATGGTTAACGCAACGCCTGCGAGAACGGCATCAGCTCTTGCCGAGCGCGATGTGCCAGGGTTCGGCGCAGAGGCTGTAGAGCCAGCTCATGTGAAGCTTGCGGAAAATTTCCGGCATGCCGGCCACTTCCGAAGACAGGACCTTGAACAGCGGGCCAACCGCGATGGTGACCCGTGCATTCTCACGGCTGACGGTGCGGTGCAGCCATGTCTCCTGGTTTTCCTTCGACATTCCCGCCAGCAGAACATCCACCTTAACGCCCGATGCATCGCGGTTCAGCATGACGAAATCGTGCCAGGGCGCGTGCGCCCGCAACCTGGCGAGAACTTCGCCGATCTGCGCCGCATCATCTCCCGCCACACCGATACGCTTCGGCACGGCCATATAGGTCAGAAGCGCCATCACAAAGGCGACGCCGTCGATGGGCGCAGGCAAAGGCTCACCATTCTCGTTGCGCGCGGCGACCCTCATTGCCTTGCCCTGCGGCAGAAGCAGGCAGCTTTCCAGAATCTGCCGGTAGGCGTTGTCCCTGAGCGAAAGCTTCGCCTTTTCGATGGTGAGAAAGGACAGCATCGTGTGTCCTTCACAGGCAGACGCCCTGCCGCTGACCAATTCCAGCGCCCCATTCCAGTCGAGATCACAGACGCGCAGTCCGTGGATATTCCGTTGCGATTCCGGCCGCGCGAAACCTGACGCAAAACTCATTGCCAACCCCCAAATGCCAAACCCATCGCCACCGATCCAATGCAGGGTCTGCGGGATGGTGGTTCATGGGTTCGTTATACAGGTGCAGGTTGAATTTAGCTTGAAAGCAATCTCTAGAATGCCTGGGGATGCGGCAAGAGACAATTAACCAGAAGGATGCTCCGCATCCCTTATCCGGCCGACGCCCCTCGCCTGCTGGTCGTCAGTGGCTTGGCGCCGCTTCTTTGCCGGCTTCGGCCTTCTCGCCCTCGACGAGCTTGACCGAACGGGGCGTGCCATTGCCGTTCTGCTCGCGGATGTCGGCTTTCGACAGATAATCGAGCTGTTCAATCAGCACGTCCTCGACCACCTCGTCATCGAGCCTTTTGTTCAGCCCCTCGCGGATGCGCTGCTTGAAGGCTTCGGGATCGAAGGTGGAAATATTGGCGATATTGACCATGGAAGAACCCGCAAGCAGCGTGAACAGTTCATCGGTCATCAACTGCGTTGCCGGCAGCTCGATCTTCGCCATCTTGGTCTTGTCGACGCGCAGCGAAATGCGGCTGAGGAAATAGCCGTTTACCCCGCCATCATTGATGACGGGGATCGTGATGCTTTCGCCCTTGACCAGTTGCAGATTGGCCTTTTTCGCCCCCGCCTCATCCGGCGCGGGCGCCGTCGCCAACTGGACGGAGAAATACACCGCGCCGAGCGTGACGGCGCAAACCCAGACGCCAGTGAGAAGAAGCTTCAACATCAGGAGGCTGCGCCGTACATGAACTGTTCCTGCGAATAGGTGCCGTCCGTATCGGCTTCCTGAATGGCGTTCTTCAAGAGGTCCGCAACCGCGCGAACCGCATTCAGATGCGCCTCGACGCGGCTGGCATTGGTGGCGAGCTTGGACTTGATGCCCTTGACCTGCTCCATGTAACCGGCGGCGATTTCCTCGCGCGGCGTATCGCGGAACAGCATCGTCAGCTCATAAAGGCAACGGCTCTTGTGGGCGTTGGAGACCTTGAAATCGAACTGGGGGTCCTTACCGATATTGTCGTTCTCGTTGTCGATGATCATCTCAAGGCGGCCGAGAACGGATTGGATACGGTGGTCGTTCGACATAAGGTCCATGCTTGTCTCCTCGTTAAGGTTTTTCATTCTCAAGCCTCGTCCGTTTTCTCATTGGAAACGCCGAGGACCTGCCGCTCGAACTCCGCCACCATCCGAATTGCAGCATTATTGTCTTTTTCATTCATCGATACGTCGGTAATGCCTTTGCTTTCAGCCTTCCGAAGCGCATCCTTGTAAGCCTGTTCCGCGATGCCGACGCCGCCATTTCTGGAAATCGTGTCGGCAAACTGTTCGGCCATCATGCTCTTCCAGATCTCGCCGGCATTGCCCTTGCCGTAAACTTCCTCGCTGTCTTTCGGCAGCATGTTGGCCACGAAGGTCTGGAGCACCGAGGCTTCATATTTACGGTATGTTTCCGGGATTTCGGTGCGGGCCGCGCGAATATTGGTGTCGCCGAGACCGGCCTTCGAGGAGGCGCCATCCAGCATGTCGACCGCAGCGCCAAAACCCTTGCCGGCATCGGCAAGGCTGGTTGCGGCAAAAGCCGCCTTGTTCGCCTTGAGTTTTTCCTGGGCGACCTGAACTTCCTGGGGGTCCGCAGCGCGAACCACATCCATCACCAGATCACTTATCACCGATATCGCCACGTCCAGATCTCCCGAGCTGACGAATGGGCGGCACAGAAAGCCGGCGCATCCGCTCCATCAAGAAACATCGCCGGAGACGTCGTCAAAAACGCCCGCGATGCAACAATGGGACAGACTATGGATCGCCAACCTTGCTGGAGGCTGGTGTGTGGGAAACATTCGTAATTTCTAACAAATCATAGATTGCATTATCGTCGGCCTCGCGGTCCTCAAGATCGCGCGCAAGGTGCATCCTGTCCTCGAGCCGGTCAGCCTTGGTCTTTTCCTTCAGGACCTTGTTTTCCTGAAATTGCTGAACGCCTTCAAGCTGGCGGTCCTGGACGACGAGACGGCCGTACCGGTCCGAATAGTGCCGGGAAAATGTCTGATGCACCGGTTCCATGGAACTCATGGCCTCCAGCACGTTCTCCATGGATTGCGCAACTTCCGCCCGTGTGCGGGTGGTATCGGCCAGTTCCACCTCGGCCATTTTTTCCATGTGCCGCTGGACAGTTACCAGACGCTTGAGTTTGGCCGAGCGCTTGTCCGAAGCCATCGTATTTCTCCCGATCAAAAACCGATGAAGACCGGGCCGAAACCATCCACGAATTGGCGGATGAGGGCCGCAATCGACAAATAGAGCATGAAAAGACCACCCGCGAGAACGAAGGGCGTCGAGATAAAGAAGACCGGAATCTGCGGCGCGAGCTTGTTGATGAGGCCGACCGCGACGTTGAACATCAAGCCATAAATCACGAAGGGGCTGGCAAGCCGAAGCATGATCGAAAAAGACGCCCTGAGCGTGTCGGTCAGCGTAATCAGCATCTTCTGGCCGCTGATCAGTGCGCCGACCGGCGTGGCGGTGTAGGAATCCACCAGCGCTTTGAGGACGATGTGGTGGAAATCGAATATGAACAGCACCAGCAGGCCGCCGAAGGTGATGAAGTTGGATATCTGGTTTTCCTGCACGTCTTCGATCACATCGGCCCCGCCCGGCGCACTGAGACCGATGGAAGCGCCGATGAGCGCACCGGTGAACTGGAAACCGAGGGTGTAGAACCGCGCGATCAGGCCATACATCGAACCGATGACGACCTCTGTGAAGATGAGGCCGACGACCGTGCCCTGGCTTGCGCCGGAAACTTTCGGATAGATCGTGTCCCACAGCACGGGCAGAAGCGCCATGGACACCGCGACGCACAGAAGCATGCGAATCTGCGGCGAAATGCGCGAGCTTGAAAAGCCCGGCATGGTCATGAAGCATGCGCCGATACGGCAGATGGCAAGGAACAATGCAATGATTGTCCCCTGCGGGTCGGTTATCATGAAATGGCGCCCAGAATCTTGATCTCGAGACCCTTGGCCAGTTCCACATGCGAAAGAACCGGCAGGGTCGCAAAGAGTCGCTCGATAATCATGCGCACATAGGACCGCGTTTCCGGCGAGGTTACAAGGACAAAGGGCAGGCCGCGATCCATGAATTCACGGATAACTTTGGATGCCTGCTCGGAAAACTCCTCAAGATGGCGGGGATCGATGTCGAATTCGACGATTTCGCCCTTCTGGTCGCGCTTCAGCGCCTGATGGAAGACCATGTCCCATTTGTTGCCGAGGCGCAGGACGCGCAACACGCCATTGTCGGCAAGATCGCCGCAGAGCTGCTGCGACATGCGCACCCGCACATGTTCGACGATCTGTTCCGTCTTGCGCACATGCGGCGCAAGTTCGGCGACCGCTTCGAGAATGAGATGCAGGTTGCGGATTGAGACGCGCTCGGCGAGCAGCAGTTTCAGCACCGCCTGCAGGCCGGAATAGGACATGTGCGACGAGCAAATCTCGTCGGCCAGCTTCTTGTATTCCGGATCGAGCCTGTCGATGAGGATTTTGACATCCTTGTAGGACAGGAGCTGCGGCAGGTTGTTTCGGATGACTTCGCTGAGATGCGTCAGCACCACGGAGACGTTGTCGATCGGATGGAAGCCTTCGCGTTTCAGATCCTCGGTGAAGGTTTCGAGAATCGAGACGGCGGGCATGCCGAAAGCCGGTTCGCGGATTTCGTCACCGGGAATGCTCGGCTTGCGCCCTGCCCCGGTCACGACAAGAACGTCGCCGACGCGCAGGTTGCTGGACGCGATGGTCGTGCCGTGAACGCGGATCTGATAGGCCTTTTCCGGGATCATGATGTCGTCGGAAACCTTGATCTCCGGCACGACGAAACCGTATTGGGTCGCGAATTTCTTGCGCATCTTGCCGACACGGAAGGCCAGTTCCTGATGCGCCCCGAGAAGGCGGGTGGAAACCTGCTTGCCGAGCGCCAGTTCGATCTCGGCCGTCTTCAGCACCTGCTTGACCGAATCCTTTTCCGCCTCGGTGGTCTGGAGAACCTTGTTCTCCTCTTCCTGACGCCGCAGCGCGCTTTCGGCCTCCGCCTGGCGCGGAATATACCAGCTGCCGAAGGCCATGATGCCGCCGAGGAAGATGAAGGGCAGGAAGGGAAGGCCCGGAATGATGGCGAGCAGTCCCATCAGCATGGCCGAGACCATCAGCGCGCGCGGATAACCGCTCAGCTGGTTGACGACCGCCTGGTCCGTCGAGCCGGCGGTGCCGCCGCGCGAGACCAGAAGGCCGGCTGCCAGCGATACGATCAGGGCCGGGATCTGCGAGACGATACCGTCACCGACCGAAAGCTTGACGAAAACGTCGGCCGCTTCGCCAATGGGCATGCCGTGGCGGAAATAACCGATGATGATGCCGCCGAAAATATTGATCGCGGTGATGATGAGGCCGGCAATGGCGTCGCCGCGCACGAATTTCGAGGCGCCGTCCATCGAGCCGAAGAAGGAGCTTTCCTCTTCCAGCTCGCGGCGGCGGCGCTGCGCTTCCTTTTCGTCGATGATGCCGGCGGACAAATCCGCATCGATCGACATCTGCTTGCCGGGAATGGCGTCCAGGGTGAAACGTGCGCCGACTTCGGCGATACGCGTCGCACCCTTGGTGATGACGATGAAGTTGACGGTGATCAGGATCAGGAAGACGATCAGACCGATCACGAAATCGCCGGACATGACGAGGCTGGAGAAGCCCGCAATCACCCCGCCCGCCGCCGTCGGCCCTTCATTGCCGTGGGAGAGGATAACGCGCGTCGTCGCGATGTTCAGCGACAGGCGGATCATCGTCGCGATCAGCAGCACGGTCGGGAAGGACGAGAAATCCAGCGGCCGCTGAATCCAGAGCGCCACCATGAGGATGAGGACCGAAAGCGCAATCGAAAAGGCCAGACCGATATCCACCAGCATGACCGGAATGGGCAGGAAGAGAACGCAGAGGATCGCCACGATGCCCAGTGCGAAACCGATGTCACGCGTGCTCGGACTGACCTTGGGCAGGGAGATGACTGGTGGTTGCGCCATAAATTCGTCCTGTCTCTTCATGAGAAGGGCGACGGAAAAGCCGCCGCACGGTTCCGTAACAACGGTTTTCGAAAAGCGCACGCAATTCGGCCCGATGCTTTGCGCCTATCACTAGCGGCTGAAGCTTGCGCGAAGGTGGCATCCGCAGCGGACGGCGTCAGAAGCCGGACTGGATGCGGGAAAAGACGAGATTGGAAAAGAGCGATATCTGCGCGCCCACAAAGGGCGCGGCGACGCCGAGCACGAGCATGATCGTGACGATCTTGGGAACGAAGGTCAGCGTCATTTCCTGAACCTGGGTCAGGGCCTGAATGAAGGCGATGACGACACCGACGATCATGGCGGCGAGAACCGCGGGACCGGCCGCGACGAGAACCGTCCAGACAGCCGCCTGCATGATGTCAAGCGCATCGGCCTCGTTCATCGTCGCATCCTTAATCCGGAAAGGCGGCGTCATGCCGCCTCTTCAATGTCAGGAACCGGTCGCGCTATCCGAATCGGTTCCGCTATCAGATGTACTCGTAATCGGGCCGTTGGAGAAGGTCACGCCGGCCTGCAGCAGCACCTTGTCACCAGCTTCGGTGATGGCGACAACGCCGTCCGAATAGACCTCGACTTCCTTCACCACGCCGGTGACGGTGTCGTCGGCGCTCTTGACCGTCTTGCCGACCAGATCGGAGGCGCGCGTCAGGGCTTCCGCCTGCAGCATGCTCTTCAGATGGGTGTTGGTCTTGATGGTCTGCTCGACCTGCGAGAAGCTTGCGAGCTGCGACATCTGCTCGCCGGCATCCATCGGGCTGGTCGGATCCTGGTTCTTCATCTGGGCGATGAGGAGCTTCAGGAAGCTGTCGTAGTTCAGCGACGCCGCGCTGCCGTCGGAGCTGCTCGCCCCGGCATTGGCCCAGGGATTTGACGCTGCCGAAGTGACTGCATCTACCGCCATGGTGCGATCTCCTTGCGAATCTGCTCGATCGTTGCGGGGGTCATTTCCTGATTGTTGAGGATTTTTTCCTCGATCGGGTAGAGACCGCGAATGGCCTTCAGCGCTTCGAAAGCCTTGCCCGAGGCAACCAGCCCGTCGATCCGCTTGAGTTCCGCCAGAACCTCGTCATGCTGGAAGCAGTTCAGGAGCATGCTGACCGACTTGCGGAACATGTTGGTAGACTGGTCGCGCCCTTCCGGGTTGATGAGGATCATCTGCGCGATGAAATAAAGCTGTCTCAGCGGCGTCGTCGCCTGATCGGGCTGCAGAACGTGGTTTTCAAGCAGAAACGTGACATCGTTCAGGAATTCGAGCGCCACCTTGCGATCCACACGCAGAACCGCGCCGTTGATAAAAATCTTTTCGCCCGATTTCAGCGAAATCCGAAGTGTACTTTTCATTTAAGTCCATCCCTGATGATGGTTGTCACGTCAATTATGCCCTGGAAATTCGTCGACTGACGTTTCCGGATCAGTTCGCACTCTTTCAATATCCAGATCGCGATGGAAATCAGATTGGCCCTGAGCTCCATGGCAAGCTGGTTGTCGGGTTGCTTGAGATCCTCAATGAAGCGGATCCAGACCCGTCGAGTGTAAAAAAGCGCTTCGATCGTGTGGCGCTGCGAAGAGGAATCCCTTGCCTCCACCAGAAGGTCGATCGATTTTGTCAACGCCTGCCGCTCGCGATCCTTCGCGTTGGCGACACCATCCTCCATGATTTCGGCGTAGGAAAACTGGTACATTCATGTATCCTTTATCTGCCGCCACCCCTGTTCATCAGAGGTAGTTCACCAGACTCATTTTTTGCAGACGCGACGTGAGGCTGTATGCGATTTCAATCTGCTGCTGCAGCAGATCGAGGCGGGTCTTCGCCTCGTAGGTATCGATCCCCTCAATATCCAGCAGATGCGTTTCGATGATCTTCTTCTGGGCTGCCAGCGAATCATTGGCTTTCGAAACGCGGCTTTCGGAAAGGCCGAGCTGGCTTTGCTGCTGGTTCAGGCCACTGATGGCGGCGCCGATATTGGTCACCGACTTGGTCGCCACCATTTCGCGAACGCCGCTATCCACCTTTTCGTCGAGGAAGGTCATCGCCGTCATCGCCGTCAGTGCAAAATAACGCATGCCCTGCGAATTGCTGTTGCTGGAGGTTTCCACGACCTCGTTCTGGCTGATGCGGCTCGTCATGTTGGTGTCGCTCGCCTTGGAGCCGAAAGTCGTCCAGAAATCGTAGTTCTGGCCGGCCGTCAGGCTGCTATGGGGCGGGTTCGTTACCGTCGTGGTGCCGTTGAACACACCTTCGATATGCGTCATGAAGGCTTCGGCCTGGGTCTTGGACAGGCCGGTAATGTCGCCAACCGCCGGCGTCTGCGCCGCCATGAATGCGTTCAGCTCGGTCTCATAGGCTTCCTTCAGGGTAGACCCTTCAGCGAAATAGTCATCGACGGGCTTCACATCCGTATTGATGCCGGAGAACAGAAACTCGCCATTGACCGCCGTATTGGCGAAGCTGGTGAAATTGTTGAAGGCATTCGAGATGGTTTTGGCAACCGTCGTCAGCGTCGGCGCTTCGCTGCTGGTATTGGGGACGAGAACCTTCTGAATTTCCTGTGCGGCCTGCGCCATGCCGTCCAGCGCCGTCTGCGAGGATTTGAGGCGTTGCGTTGCAATCGAATTGACGCTCACCAGCGAAGAGATGCGGTCGATATCGCGATTGAGATCGAGGCTGCGGGCGGTGTTGGCGCCCAGCGTCACGCCGAGATCGGCATGCTTGCCCGTCGTCAGCTCGGTATTGAGATTGGTCATCTCGAGCTGAGCCTTGAGGATGGTGCTGCGCATGCTGTTCTGCATCGCCAGCGATGAAATGAATGACGTTTTCATCGTTTACCTCACCATGTCCATCAGGGACTTGAGCATTTCGTCAACGGTCGTCACCAGTTTGGTCGCGGCCTTGTAGGATTGCTCGATATCCATGAGCAGCGACAGTTCCTCGTCCAGACTGACCGCCGTATTGTTCGAATAGGACGTGGCGGAGCGCTCATAAAGCGCGCTTTTCGCTTCGTTCGCAGAAGTCGCGCCGGAACGTTCCTGTTCGAGCCACCCCATCGAGTTGGTGCCGTATTTCAGGATGCTGGTATTCGTATCGATACGTGTCGACGCGGCAAAATTCATGGGCGCGTCGAAAGCAGTAACATAGCTGCGGATCAGCTCGGAGAAACCGGTTCCCCCCGACGCTGCGGTATTGATCACGTAATCGGTACCGTTGATACCGCCGTCGCGCAACAATTCCGGATTGCCACCTTTGGAAATAATTAACGCCGGGTTGACGGTAATGCTGGCTGCGAGCCCGGGAGAGACAATCCCGTCGGCCGGAATGGTCGTCGCCGCCGGCGAGCCGTAGGTGAAGAGACCCGGCATATCCGGCAGGCCGCTGGTCGCGTCGGCCGGCTTTTCCGCAAACATGGTGATGAGGCCGCGGGCGATTTCGTCGAGCTGGCTCTGCATCGTCGGCGCCAGATCGTCACGAACCTGCATCAGGCCCTGAAGCGAGCCCTCAGACGTCGTGTTGCTGCCGCTTCCTGCCTTCAGCGCTACGCCATCGACATAGATTGCGTTGCCCGTGGTCGTCGCATCATAGCCCGGCTGCGTCTTGAAGGTGACGCTGCGCGGCACGATTTCGAACAGCGTCGCGCCATCCGTCGTATAAAGCGCCACATCGTTGTTGGGACGATTGACGACATTGATGCCGATGATGGAGGAAATATCCTTCAGAAGCGTCTCGCGCTGATCGAGAGCGTCGCTTGGATCGCCGCCTATCGCCGTCTGCGCCTTGACCTCGTTATTGGCTTCCTCGAACTTCGCAAGCAGCCCGTTCAGCTTGTCGACCTGAAGGGCGATTTCCTTGTCGGCGCGCAGACGCATCGCCTGCAATTCGTTCGAGGCCTTGTTCAGGGAACTGGCAACATCGGTGGCCGAGGTGACGGCCGTTGCGGCCAGAGCGGCATCGCTCGGCTTGGCGGCGTAAGCGTCCAGGCTCTTCAGCAGTTCCTTCATATAGGTGGCCGGCGAACTCTCATAATCGTTGCCGCCGAAAATGCTCTTCATTTCCTCAAGGCCGGTCAGAACCGTGCTCTGGCCGGAAGCGAGAGAAGAGCTGGAAATCGTCTGCCTGAGAAGACTTTCATTCTGGGCACGGCCGTTGGAGACGATACTCGCTCCAGCCATGGTCGTGCCGAGAATGGCGGTTCGCTTGACGTAGTTAGCATTGCCGACATTGGCAATGTTCTTGGAGGTAACGTCCGTCTGCTTACCTGTATTATTGAAAATCGACTGCGCAGTATTCATTGCTGACGTGAGCGACATTCATCTGTCCTCGTGAGAAGTATTATCTCTTCAGATTGATCAGGACGTCCATCAAATCCGATCCAGTCTGGAAGACTTTCGAATTCGCTGTGTAGATACGCTGGGATTCAATCATGTCGGTGAGTTCGCTGGCGATATCGACGTTCGAGCCTTCCAGCGCGCCCTTCTGGATGTAACCGAAGCTGCCGGTCTGCGCGAAGCCGATGGTGACGACACCCGACTCGTTGCTAGGCAGATAGACGTTACCGTTCTGCGGGCTGAGATTGTCGACGCTCGGCACCGTGGCTAGCGCCAGCTGGTAGATATTGCGGCGACCGCCATCCTGATAGACCGCCGTCACCAGGCCATCCTTGCCGATTTCGACGTCCTTGATCTGGCTCGGGCCGTTACCGTTCAGAACAGCGGTGCCAGGCGTGAACTTCGAGGAGAACTGCGTCATCTGCGACAGGTCGATCTCGATCGCCTGCGCCACGCCGCTGTTGTTGTCATTAATCGTGATCGAGCTATCCGATCCGGTGGTGAGCTTGTTGGTGGCGGGATCGAAGGTCAGGGTGACCGTTTCCTTGACGAGCGTAGCCGGGGCAGTTGCCGTATAGGGGAAGCCGCCATCCGTCGACTGATCCTGACGATAAACCGACACTTCCCACTGCGGATTGCCGGACGCATCGTTGTCAATGCGCGTGTAATAGAAGTCGTAAAGAACCTTGGCTCCGCCGCTGTCGAACGCCGTGAGCGACGTCTTGCTGCCAACCGTCGACGTTGCGACGTTGGCACTTGGGCGCGATCCCGCAGCAACGATTGCCTCATCACGATTAAGGTTGGCCGGGAAGCTGCCCTGTGTGGAGGGAGACGCCGTCAGACCGAAGTCATTGATATTGATGGCCTCAAGGCCGGTAAAGCCGTTGACGACCGCAGCCGGCGGGTTGGCGCCGTAAGGGTAACCCATCAGCATGAAGCCTGCCGCATTCTCCAGATAGCCTTCCGAATTCTTCTGGAAGGAGCCGGCGCGGGTGAGGTAGGGCGTGCCTGCACCGTCCTGAACCACGAAGAAACCGTTGCCCTGAACGGCAAGGTCGGTGCTGGAGGTCGTGTAGGAGAGGTTGCCCTGCTCCGAAATGCTGTAGCGAACGTTGGACTGCACGCCGCCGGACGCATAGCTGCCCGACGAGGAGGGCAGAACGAGCGAGGAGAACGACGTCGATGCGCGCTTGTAGCCGGTGGTGCTTGCGTTGGCGATGTTGTCGCCCACGGTGCCCAGCTTGTTCGCCTGCGCATTCATGCCGGACACACCGGTTCGCATAGTGCCGAAAATACTCATTCAAAAACCCTCGTGGTCATCTTTCAGGGAGAAGGTAAAGCGTTTGGCTTGCGTGAAGCTGTCGGAAATACCGCGTTTGAAAAAGACCACGCGGGTCAATGAAAATCATTGCCAATCAATGCTGTAGCCGAGGAAACGTTTGGAATCGACCGGATCGTAGCCAAGCTTCTTACGCAGCTTCTTGCGCAGCTTGCTGATGTGGCTTTCAACGACGTTTTCTTCGACGTCGTCATCGAAGATGCCGTAGATGGCATTGAAAATCTGCGCCTTGGAAACGCGGCGTCCGCGATTGGCGATCAAATATTCGAGGATGCGGCGCTCACGGCGCGGCAAGGGGAACACTTCACCACCCACTTCCGGGTCGCGGCCGTCGGAGAAAACCCGGATCGGACCAGCATCGGTGAAGTTCGAGATGACCTGCAATCGGCGACGGATCGCCGCCGCACGTGCAAGGATTTCACGGGGGTGTACGGGCTTGCGCACGACGTCGTCGACGCCGCTGTCGAAAAGCGCCAGCGTCGATTCCAGCGAGGGCTGGTCGCTGACCGCGATCACCGGGGCCGTCGTGCGATCCCTGATCGCCTTCGGCAAAGAAAAGCTCCGGTCGCCCTGGCCGATCAGGAAGGCTTCCACAGCCGCAAGATCGCTTTCCGCCGCCGTCGAGACCCACTCCCCGAATTCGACCGGATCGAACCCGGTCGAGGGAATGCCCTCACGCCCAAATAGAGATGTATAGCCGTCTTTAACGAGCTCGCGCTCATCAACCACTACGATCATTCGTCCGCCTCCGAATCAGTGTGGTGTTTTCCAATGAGGCATTGGTACGAATCGGGCGATTCAGGGACAACTGTAGGAAATCATCGATATATATTAATAATTGATTAACCATTTTGTGCCGATTTGATCTATATATAGTGGGTGTTAACCATATATGGCACAAAATTTTTGTGTAGAAATTTCAAAATTCCGAAAAAACCGCTTGAAATGCCTTTTTTCGATCAATCTATCGCCACATTTCAAAATACGAGTCCCGCGGCGCCTTAAAGCAATTTCCGGTTGTTAACCGTCGCAGAAATTTTTCGCGTTGGCGGTCCATTTTCCGTAGCCCGTCGCCACCAGATTGGCGATGACACGGCAGACATATTTCTTCTGCGCCGGATCATTGTTGGGGCCGGCATGATAACGGGCGACCGCCATGGTCCAGGTTTCATGCCTGTTGTGGAGGTTGCGCAGAAACATGGCGGCATATTCCACATTGCGGCGAGGATCGAACATTTCCCGTGCGGATGCGAAGTTTTCGCCATGGAAATAATGATTTATCTGCATGCATCCGAGGTCGATCAGCTTGGCGCCGTTGCGCTTCGCCGCCTCAAAAGTGGTCAAAGCTTCCTCTGTGGAGGAGGCAAATACCGGTTTTCCCTCGATATTCATGGCATTGGGGTCGAGACGCCCCTTGCGGCCCGTTTCGGTCAGCCCCACCGAATAGAGAATTCCCTCCGGCACGCCATATTTGCGGGCCGCCGACTGGATCTCTCTTTCACAGACACCTGACGTTGCCGAAGCGGACGCGTTCTCAGAGGTAGACGCCATTGTCAGCAGAAGAGCGGGCAGAGCCAGAAACGCCATCCATGCCTTCATTATGCACCCCCAAATTATCGCCATTGCCTTGCCGGTCGCCCCGTGCTCCGGACTCGTCACGGTTGCGCCCGGCGGCGGCCTGCTGACCCTGCTGCTGCGCCTGCTGATTTTGCTGATTGTTGCCTTGTGTGCCCGTTTGGTCACTCTTGTCGGAAGAAGCGATGCTGATGGTGATGTTATCGACCGTCAGACCCTGCGCCTTGAGGCCATCGAGGATGCTCTTGCTGTCTTCCTGGAGCTTTTTATAGGCCGCAACACTCTCCACCGTCATGTGAACGGCAAGCTCGTCACCGGCAAGACGCAGCGACATTGTCACCGATCCAAGCTCGATCGGCGTCATGTGCAGCTTCAGCGTATGGACGACTTTGCCGGTGCTGCTCTGGGCCGCCGCATTGGAGAGCGACGAACCGGGCTGCATGGCGCTCACCCATTCCGGATCGTTGACGATCAGGCCGGTCAGGGCCGACGCGTTGGTCGAGGGCGCCAGGCCGATGAACCGCCGCGAATCGAGAACCGTTATGGTGTCGGCCGCCTTGCCGGTGCTTTCGCGTGCATCGAACTCGACACGGCCTTCACGCTGAACGGTGCTCATATCCAGAGCCCGCGCCGCGCCTGAGCGCGGAGACGAAAAACGGAATGCCGAGGCATCCCCCTCGTTTTCCGAAGCAGAACCCGCCTCGTTACCGGCTGGTGCGATCCCTGTCGGCATGTCCTTGACCGAATGCTCGACCTTGCCCCGGACAGGTTCAGCGCGGTCTGATTTCACCGCGTCGGCCTTGCCGGCAATCGCCTGTGCAATTTCCTCAAGCGGTGTCTTGGCCGTCGCCATATCGGCGGCATTGGCGCTCACCAGCTGCAGTTCCGCCAGCTTCGGATCGATCGTATCGTCCGTCACCTCGGCGTCCTTGTCGGCGTCGTCCTTGAGCTTCTTGCCGGTCTTGCCGTTTTCCGGCGTCGTGCGGGCCGTTTTCACGGCGTTTTGAAACTCGGCCACCGTCTCCTGGGCACGACCTTCGCCGGCATGCTCGTTGACGATCACATTGAGAAATGTTGCGGGCCGCTTGACCGGGACATCCATCTTTTCCGCCTCGCCATCGGGCTGCGCCTGCTGCTCTTCAGCCGGGTTCTCGTCCTGCTGATGCCGCGAATGCAGCGCCTGCGGCGGGCGCTCGTCCCGAACCGTGGAAAGGGCATCGCCGAAACTGCCGCCCTTGGCGTCGTCCCTGACGCTGGCGCTGCCGGCGCGCGGATCGGATGGCGGCGCATTCATTATCGCATTGATGGCTGCGTCGATCATGGGGCCCCCTCGCCTTTCTTCAACAGGCTGTCGATTTCATCGAGCTTGCTGCGACCGCTCGTCACGAGTTGCCGCACGTTGTCGCCCTCATCGTCAGCCTTCTGGGTTTCGACCCGCCATATGCTCTTTGCATCGGCAGCGTTCGCTTCGTTTTCGGGCGCATTCCGCCCGGTGTCCTTCGTGGCCGCAGTGTCAGCCTCGACGCCGGACTGCGGGGAAGGAGGACGAACCACCTGCTCGGCAATCGCCCTTGCCGCCTCCCGCAAGGCCCTGTCCCGATCCGAAAGCTGCGCTTCGGGAATCTGCCCTATTGTCTCGATTGCGCTCACCACATCGGGCGTGCCGATGTTGGAAAGGCTTTCATAGAGATTTGCCTGCACTTCCGGCTCACCCGGCAGAGCAGGAGACAGCGCCTTCGCCTTCAACGCCGCCATGCGCGCCAGCGAATCCTTGCCGCTGATCGCCGCGAGGCGGGAAAGCCGCAGATAGGCTTCCTTCTGCCTCTCTGTATCCATCATGGCGAAGGTTTCCTGTATCGCCTCCTCCCCGATGGAATCGGCGCGCTTGACCACCAGCGAGACCAGAAGGTCCGCGAACTGGCTGGCATAGGGCGAATGCAGGAACCGCCGCGCATAACGCTGCGCATATTCGACGCCTCGTGCCGCATCGCCGTCCTCGACCGCGATGGCGAGCGAACGGCGCAATGCGGCCTCCTCAACGATGGTGCCCGGCGCTTCGAGCCGGGCGATATCGTAAAAACCAAGCGCCGCCAGCGGATCGCGCGGGATCGTCACATTGCCGCCGATCAGCGCCAGATAAGCGCCAATCCGCTTGCCGCGATATTCCGGCACCATGGCCGCAATGCTCTGCGCGACAAGCGTTCCCTTGCCGGAGAGGTATTTGCGCAGGATATCGGCAACGCGGCTATCGAAATTGCCATCCACATCGCGCGCGACCAGCAGTTCCAGCGTCGCCGGATTGCCGCCGCTCATCGCATAGATGAGCGCCGCATCGACATTACGCGGATCCTTGAAGATCGCCGAAGGCGCGCTCTTCAGCCGCTCGTCGATGGTCTGGAGTAGAAACCGCTGCATTTCCGAAGCGGAATGGTCGCCCATGGCGACCGAATCCTGCACGAATTGCAGTGAGCGGAGCATGGCATAGGGCATGAGATTGTCTTGCGACTGCGAAAACGCCCTGCCCGGCTCGGAGCCGAGACCGCAAAGCGTCGCCGCAAGAAGAAGCCAGCG
The DNA here is from genome assembly GCF_002008205.1 of Agrobacterium sp. YIC 4121. NCBI lineage: Bacteria > Pseudomonadati > Pseudomonadota > Alphaproteobacteria > Hyphomicrobiales > Rhizobiaceae > Agrobacterium > Agrobacterium sp. YIC 4121. Next base: position 341,389 of record NZ_MRDI01000001.1, read on the forward strand.
TTTCGAGGTTTTCGTCACACTCACCCCCGATCGGCCTCAAGCAGAATTTCGATGCGGCGGTTGGCGTCCGCCAGAGGGTCCGCCGGCACCTGCAATCTGCGGTCCGCAAAACCCGAGACCTGCTTTACCCGCTCTTCCGACAGGCCGCCGCGCACCAGCATGTAATAGGCGCTATGGGCGCGATCCATGGAAAGCCGCCAGTTGTCATTGGCCTCACCCTTGAACTGCCGTCCGTCGGTATGGCCGCGTATCACCACGCTGCCACCGCGCTCCTGAAGCAGTTTGCCGATTTTTTCCATGGCCAGAACCATTTCACGCCGGGGAACGGCCGATCCGATATTGAACATCGGCGTTTCCGTCTGGTCGGAAATGGTGAGCAGCAATCCGCCTTCGGCCGGCGTCACCACCAGACCTTCGGAAAGCTTGCCGGTAATGCCGGATATCTGCTTCTCGATCTCTTCGCGCAGCGTGTCGGCCTTTTCCCAGTCGGCGTCGCTGGCCTTTTGCTCTGCATCGCTTGCCTGGTGCGGCTCGTCCGGCTTTGGCTGTGCGAGCGCTGCCTGCTCGGCGGCATCCGGGCGCTGCTGCGGCACAACGGCGGCGACTTCCATCGGTTTGCCGTCTTCCACCTTGTCGGCCGGTGTCTCGGACGCCTTGAGCGCGACCGCCTGAGCGTTTTCGGCCGCATCCTCCTGCTTGTTCTCGGCGACTTGCTGCTGTTCAACCGGTTTCTGCGGCTGATCGGCGCGGGTGATTTTCACCTGCTGGGTCCAGAAATCGGGATCGAACGGATCGCGATAGGCTTCACCGCCGCTTGCGCCCGTCGCCGGGCCGGAATCGGCGGCGCCGCCCTCGCCCTTGGCGCTGACATTGGCCTGCTGCCCCACCTGCTGGGCGATTTCCGCCAGCACGGAATAGGGATTTTCGAAAAAGTCGGCTTCGGAGAAGTTCGACTGCTCACCGGTTTGCGAGGTAAGGTCTTCGCCCGTCGCCGCGGCCGAGCCTTTGGTGACCTTTTCCGCCTGGATGTTGGACTGGTCCTTCTTCTGGACGCCCTCCTCCTTGTCCACTGGCTTTTCCAGCCCCTTGGACGAGGGTTTCTCATCGGACAGCTTGATCGGGTTGAAATAGCTGGCGACCGAGGCCTTGGTTTCCTCATTGGCGGCATTGACCAGCCACATGACGAGGAAGAACGCCATCATAGCCGTCATGAAGTCGGCATAGGCGATTTTCCACGCGCCGCCATGAGCGCCGTCATGACCGCCCTTGTGGCGCTTGACGATGATGATCTCATTTTTACCGTGGTGGTGATTTTCGCCTTCACTCATTTCATCACCTTGCGAAGACTGGACGCCCAGGCGGACATGCGCGTCACGAACACGCTTTCACCCAACTCGACGGAAAGATCGATATCGGTGGTCTCGGTAAATTTCATCGTTTCTTCTTCAAAGCCCGGCTGCGTCTTCAGCCGCTCGAACAAATCTTTCGGGCCTTTCACGACAAGCGTGACCCCTTCGCCATCCGGCATGGCGCTACGCACCACATCCGCCAGCGCCGAGACTGCCTTGAGCGACAGTTTTTCCGTCAGGACCGGAGCAAGGATGTTGGCGGTCTGTTCGCTGAGATTGGCCGCAATCGCGTCGATACCCTCGCGCAGACCACGGGACAGGGAAGACGCGATTTCTTCGAGATGACCCGAACGCAGGGCCTCCAGCTCGGCCGCATGGGCAGCGATCAGCTCTTCCCGCTCCGCCTGCATCTTCTCGGTGATCTCGCGGGTAGCATCTTCCCGGCCGCGGTCATAGGCCGCCTGCTTCTCGCTCTCCACATCGACGGGAGCAAATTCGTCAAAACCGGAAGCGCCGTCGTCAAAGCCGGACAGGAAATCCGTATCGGCCAACGGGTCGCCGAAGGCCTGCGCCGCCGGTTGCGGTTGCGCTTCACCGAAGTCCTTGAGAAACCGTGCGATGGACGCGCTCATGCCTGCCCCCGGCAAAACAGGAGAAAGCGGCCAGACATGTTTCGTTGCCCGCGCGAATCGCAAAAGCCTCGCCGCATTTCCGGACGGAAAACCGGGGTCCACTTTTCCTGGAAATGCTCTAAGCCGTTTGGCGGCACCACCGTCATCCTTGCTACCCTGCCCGTCTCTTCCATGTTTCCCGGCCGGATCACGCCATGCGATCCGCCCCATATTGACCCGACGTTAGGTGTTCAAACTTGTGCGAGGATGAAGGCGGGCTCGATCAGGAAGCCTGCGCCAATTCATCCCCGCGCGCCCACGCCGGCCAGAGCCGTTACTTGAAGAGCTGGAGGATATTTTCCGCATTGGCGTTGGCGATGGAGAGCGCCTGGATGCCGAGCTGCTGCTGCGTCTGCAGCGCCTTCAGCCTGGTCGATTCCTCGTTCATGTCGGCATCGACGAGACGGCCGATGCCCTTGTCGATCACATCCATCAGGCTGGAAACGAAGTTGTCCTGCATGCTGATGCGGCTCTGCAGCGAACCCAGGCTGGAAGCCGTGCTGGTCATCGCCTCAAGCTGCCCGTCGACGAAGGACATCATCATGTCGATGGCGTCTGCGTCGGTATAGGTCGTGCCACCGCCGGCAAAACCGCCCATGGCCGCGGCAACGATATCGAGATTGCCGAGATCGAGGGTGGAAACGGAAAAGCCGAGGGAACGAGCGGCTGAAGCCGCTCCGCTGCTGGTATCGTAAAACCAGTCGTTGCTGCTGGTGTCGCGATAGGCAGGAGAAACGGTGGTGCCGCCGCTCGACGGATCCGTCCCCGTCACCTTGACCCATACATTTTCGGCAAGGCGGAGATAATTGGCGGTGCCGTCGCTATAGACATTCGGATCCGTATTCGTATCCGTCGTTGCGGCATTCAGCGCGCCGATTTCTGCGTCGGTGAGCTTCGGTACGACAAAACCCGCCTGCGTCGCCGTGCCGGCGGTCGTCGAGGTCTGGGTGACTTCATATTCCGTCTTGCTGACGAAAACGGCGTTTTTGTCGAGAATGCCGAGCTTTCCGCCACTGAGGTCGAAAAGCACGGTGCTGCTGTCGAGCGTGTAGTCAACGGTGGTGACCCCGACATTGCCCGAGCCAGTGCGGGTGAAGGATGCAACAACCTTTTTGGTGATCGATTCTTCAACCGGAGGCGTGCCACCGTTGCTGATACTGGCCTGCAGCCAGTTTTCACCCGAGAAGGAGGCCGATTCGGAGATGCTCTTCAGCTGTTCCTGAAGCTGCTTGATTTCATCCTGAATCTTGCTGCGGTCGGCACCCACGCCATAGGCGGCGACGAGCTTGGCCTTGATCTGCTTGACGACCTCGATCGTGCTTTCAAGCGCGTCATAGGCGGTATCGACCTTGGCGGCGCCCAGACCCAAAGCATCCTGCACGGCCGAAAGCGCATTATTGTCGGAGCGCATTGTCGTTGCAATGGACCAGTAGGCCGCGTTGTCCGCCGCAGTCTCGACACGATAGCCTGAAGACACGCGCGCCTGCGTCGTTTCCAGATTCTTGTCGATCATCCGCAGGGTTTGCAGCGCGGCCATTGCCGCCGCATTGGTCAAAATGCTGGTCATGGGGTCCACCCAACTCAAAATTTAAGAAAAAATCCGGCGCTGTGCCGACAACGAGCAGGGGCATCATGCGCATCGGCAATGGTCTGAACCGACCACCGCGACCTGCCGTTCGTTAACAAATCGTTAATACGATAGGTAACAAACAACGAGACTGATTTGCAAGGCGTTCCTCGCTTTCGCAGCCGGGTTTCGCATAAACCGGCAGGCTTCAGGCAAGCTCGGATTAAAACGCACCGGAATGAGGCTGCTGCGCCCGCGATTTCGGCGCGCGCAACGGAGATGACGGAAATAGGGAGCGGGTGATCCGGTTAAGCCGCTTCGCCCTGACGGGTGGGCACGAATCGGGCAGCCGTCAGGCTTTGACGAAGAAACTCGGTGTTCTCGTCCGGATTTTCCGAAGGATTCTGAAACGAGACGTGATTGATTTCAATCGCCGCATGTTCGTTGGCGAGCGTCAATCGCGCATAGACCGTGGCGCCCTTCGGCTTCAGTTCGAGATCGAGAACGATCTCCGGCGCGCCTTCCCATTCGAGCTTATATTCGCCGCCGGCGCCGAAATTGATCGTACCGGGATGATAATAAAGCTCCGCAGCCGATGAAACGAGGTCGGCGATACTGCCGTAGCACTCGAATCGAAGCAGCGAAATCAGGTCGGCCGGGTCTAACAATCGAAGTTCGGTGGCAATCGGGTTGATCGCCTCTGCGACGATCATTTCCCGCTGTTCGGAATAGGCGGATTTTTTCATTGGTTTTATTGAACCCGTATTTTCGATGACTTCATGGCGTAAACCCGGTGAACGAGCTCAGCCACAGCCTTGTAAAAGACTGGTGGAATCACACTATCTACCGAGACTTGCGCAAACATGGAGCGTGCAAGCGGCGGGTCTTCAAAAACGGGGATATTGTTTTCTTCCGCAATCTCGCGGATTTTCAATGCGATAAGGTCCTGACCCTTGGCGACGACGACAGGTGCGTCGCCTTCTTCGCGAACATAACGCAGCGCCACCGCAAAGTGTGTCGGGTTGGCGATGACGAGTGTGGCGCGCGGCACATTGTTGATCATGCGGCGGCGGGCACGGTCGCGGGCGATGGAGCGCTGGCGGGATTTGACCACGGGGTCGCCCTGCGACTGCTTGTATTCTTCCTTCACCTCATGCTTCGTCATCTTCAGCTGGCTGAACCAGTGGTGGCGCGTCCACAAAACGTCGACGGCGGCAAGCAGCGCGGTCGAAAGCAGAATAACGACCATCATCTTTTTGACGATCTCGACGACGCGGACGAAAATCACCTGCGGATCGGAGAACATCAGATCGATGAGGCTGTAAAAATCGCCACGCAGGGCAAGGAACATGATGACCGAGACGATCATGATCTTGAATACGGATTTGCCGAATTCAACGAAGCCCTGCTTACTATAGATGCGCGTGAAGCCCTTCGCCGGCGAGACGCGCGACCATTGCGGACGCACCCGCTCAAGCACCGGCGACGGCAGGTTCTGGAAAAATGACGAGGCAAGCCCGAAGACGATGAACATAATCATCGCCGGCATGAGCAGATAGGCCATCGAGGTGCCGAGAAAATATAATAGCGACAGGGCATCCGGCCGGGTGCTGAGGTCCCACTGTTCGGGCTGGCCGAACAGGTCCTTCAATGTGACGCCAAGACGACCGGCGCCATCGGGCAGGAAGAAGACCAGGTAACAATAAAAGGCAAGCGACGAGGCAAAGATCGGCACTTCGCGGGAAAAGGGAAGATTGCCCTTCTCCGCCGCATCGCGGAGTTTTTTCTCCGTCGGGGCTTCTGTTTTACTGTCCTTGTCCTGATCGTCTGCCAAGGCACGTCCCCGGGATCAAAAAAAGGCCCGCCGATCCCGGCAGGCCGTCATTCCCGAAACTAGCGCCCGTGACCGGCCATCGCAATGGCCGCTTCCGCCGTAAGGGCGGGTTATCAACCGGCTTCCGCTCAAGCGGCGGCCGGTTGTTCCTCCGCGGAAGCTTCCTTCAGCTGGATCTGGCCGGAATTGGCCAGCCGGATCGCTTCCTGCGCGACGGCGCGGCGTGCGATTGCCACTTCGCGGGTGTTGATCGAGGCCTGCGGCACCGCAAGGTCCGATTCGATCATGCGGCGCTGGCGCGGGCTGATGCTGGAGAGCACGCATTCCTTGATTTCCATCGTGGCGCCGCGCAGCGCCATCGTCAGAACATCGGCCGAGACATCGTTGAGCAGCAGGACACGGCTGCGCTGCGGCATGAACATGAGGTCGTCGAAGAGGAAGATCTTTGGCTTGACCTTGTTTGCGGCTTCCTTGCTGAGCGTCTCGAGCGAGCTGAGCAAGGTATCGACCTGCGGCTTGTCCAGTTCGTTCATCAGATCGGCAACCTTCGTGGAACCGCCGGCATTACGCTCGGCCTCGATTTCGTTGATGAGGTTGACCACACGCTTCTCGATGATCTGGGCAGCCGTCGGGCTGACTTCCTTCATATTGACGGTACGGTTCATGATATCGGCGCGCTGCTCTTCCGGAATGGTCAGGAGAACCTTAGCGCCGAAGGAAGAAGGCAGCATGGAGAGGATATAGGCGATGGTTTGCGGATGTTCGCGCAGCAGGAACTTGCCGACGAATTCCGGCTCGGCTTCCTGCAGGCGGTCCCAGATCGACGCTTCATAGGCCTGGAAGGCCGCGCGACGGCCAAGAAGGCTGTCCACCTCTTCAGGGGTGAGGCCTTCTTCGAGAATGCTTTCGATTGCCTTGGCATTGTCCATCAGACCCGTTCCTTCGGTGAACAGGTCCTCGAACTCGGCGACTATCTGGGCAAGTTCATCGGGAGGAATGACGCGCAGGGTCTGGGCCGAGGAAATGATCATCTGCAATTCGTGCTGCGTGAAAAATTTCAGCAGCTTGCCGGCGACGCCCTTGCCCATGGCAAGAAGCACCGCGGCCGCCTTGTCGGCCTGAGACAACGGTTTCCCTGCCAGGGGGTTACCGAAATCCTCGAAGTCCATCATGGTCTTTCCTCTCCGTCCCCACAGGGATCAGGCTTTCTTCGTACTCAGTACTTCAATCAATTTTACGCCGAAGCGCGTATCGTCGTCTTCCAGAACCGTTATTTCACCGCGCGCAATACGGCGGCCATTCACCATGATCTCGACCGGCTCGCCGATCTTGCGATCAAGCGCGATCGTTGCGCCCTCTTCAAGGCTCATCAGCCCCGAAACGAGCATTCTGCTGGTGCCAAGCACGATCTGGACATCGATCGGGATGTCCATGATCATTTCCATGTTTTCGGACAATCCGCTGCCAAGCGGGGCCTTAACGCCCGCAACCTGCGGGGCGGCGGCAAAATCATCCATCCCAAAATCGGCCGTTCCGCCACCGAAAGCGGAAAGGTCGGTATCCGTCGAGACCTCGTCCGTGCTGCCGAAATCGCCGAAGTCGCCGAAATCGGAGAGCGAACCTTCCGCATCCGTCTTGAGGACGCCACGCAGATCGCCGATAGCCTGGTCGAGGTCGCCGCCGTCTTCAAACGACGGCAACGCCGCATCATCGGTCACAGGTGTTTTCTTCGTAGCCATGCGCTGATTATTCCCTTTGAAACTTGCGTCAGCCTGCCCAGAACCCGAAAAGGCCAGGCAGGATTTAACCCATCAAATGTCGTAAGATCTCGTCGTCCGTGCTGACATTGTTCTTCACCCGAACCATGTACCGGTCGCCGGACTTGCCGAATTCGCAATTGTAGAGCTTGGAACCGTTGGCGCTGACCTCGACGCCGATATCGTCCTGCTTCAGAGCCTGGAACGGGATGACATCACCGGCCACCAGCTTGGAAATCGTCCTGAGCGTCAGTGTTTCAAGCTTGATGCGCGCCTCGAGCGTGACCTGCGACCGCTTCACCTGCTCCGAGATCATCTCCATCCATTCCTCCTGCTTCTTCAGCGCCTGGGCTGAAGCCTTGGGGGCAACGATGGAGGTCTTGAGCAGGGGGCGCTGCGGCACGATCAGCGAGAATTCCGAGGATACCTTGCCGATAACGATCTTCATGCGGATGGTCACGCCGTAAAGGCCGGCGATCATCTCGTCGAAGGCGCTCTTTCCGTTGGAATTGAAGGGCGGCTCAATGGTCGCTTCAAAACCGCCCGGCGCGTTGACACCGGAGCGCAGGACGCCAGCGATGCGGCCAAGAACCATGGCCGCGAGGTCGAGCTCGATATGGGACAGGCTGCGCTCGTCCGGTTCGCCGATCATGTCCGGCGACGCGCCCAGCATGCGCTCCATGAGCGCGATGACGAAGCCGTTGCCGACCGTCATCATGAAATTGGGGCACCAGTTGCGCAGGGAACAATCGGCAACCGCGACGTTGCGCCCGACATTGGCGATCAGGTCGGTCATCAGTCCCGATTCGGAGCCGACATATTCGACGTCGATGGCGATGCCGGTCTCGCTGTGGAAGATATCAGGCAGGAATTCGCTGTAGAGATGGCCGATATCGGAACCGATCTTGGCGATCGTCTTGCGGTCGGACAACCCACCCGTCAATTTTGCGAGAAGGGCGGTGTCGATGGCGGGTGCTTGTTGTGCTGCAGCTTTTGCCATCGTCATGCCGCCTTGTTTTCGCCGCCGGGGTTCATCATCTCCTGTTCGACGGCGTCAATCGACGGCCGCTCGTAGTTGGAGATGGTCTTGCGGCCGTATTCGAGCGCGACCTGCGGCACCGAGCCGTTCATGTAGGCGATCAGCGTCTGCTTGACGATGATGTACAGGCGGTGCTGCTTGGTGCGGACGATCTTGACCTGGGACGCCAGCGGGTTGCAGATCGAATAGGACAGGATGATGCCGAGCATGGTGCCGACGAGTGCGGCGCCGATCAGGCCGCCCAGCACTTCCGGCGATTCGTTGATCTTGCCCATGGCCTTGATGACGCCGAGAACCGCCGCGACGATACCGATGGCGGGGAAAGAATCGCCCATGGTGGTGATCGCGTGATAGGGTTTCAGCTTGTCGTTCAGGATGGTCTCGATTTCCTCATCCATCAGCGCCTCGATTTCGTGGCTGCGGGCGTTGCCGATGATGATGAGGCGGACATAGTCACAGATGAACGAGGTCAGTTCCTTGTTTTTCAGAACCGAGGGCGCGCTCTGGAAGATCGAGGATTCTTCCGGATTGTCGATATGGGCCTCGATCTCGTTGCGCGATTTCGTGCGCAGATCGCGCATCAGCGAATAAAGCACGCCGAGCACGTCGAGATAGTTTCGCTCCTTCGGGACCGAATGCTTGAAGGCCTCGCCGAGCGCCTTGCCCGAGTCCTTCACGACCTTCATGGGGTTCGCCATGATGAAGCCGCCGAGACCGGCGCCGCCGATGATCATCAATTCGAACGGCTGAACCAGCACGTCCAGATGACCGCCCATCGCCATATAGCCGCCGATGATGCAGCCGAAGGTGATTATAAGTCCAATTACAATATTCATTGATCGACCACGCCCGAACAGTGTTCCATGCCCCCATGTCTAAAAAATGTGGCTTGCGTGAACCTGTCCGCAAAGCCTCTCCAGCGCTGCCGCCTCCAGCCAGTTTCGCACAAGCAAGCCACGGCACTATGCCGGCAAAGGCGGACGTGCGCCTTGAGATCGGGATCAAACGAGAGCGGCGGTTCAGTGACTTCCACCTACACCAGCTACAGACTGATCAGTCAGGATATCGGCAAATCGCTTGAGCGTGTGTCGGAGCAGCCCGACGTGGCGCGCGAGACCGAATATTACCGCGCGAAGATCGGCGATGTGAAATCCATCGACGACTTCATGGCCGATACGCGCCTTTACAATTACGCGCTGAAGGCCCACGGGCTCGAGGATATGGCCTATGCGAAGGCCTTCATCCGCAAGGTGCTGACGGAAGGCACCTCGGACAAGGACGCCTTCGCCAACAAGCTCTCCGACAGCCGTTATGCGGATTTTGCGAAGTCGCTGGATTTTGCCGGCCTGGGGGCCGCGGCGACCTCCACCGAGGCCGCCAAATCGGGCGTCATCGGCAAATACACCCGCCAGACGCTGGAACAGGAAGCGGGCGACGACAATAACGGCGTCCGGCTTGCCCTTTATTTCGAACGCAAGGCGTCAACCATTACATCCGGCCTCGACTTTCTGGCGGACGATGCGCTCGCGCAGGTGTTTCGCACGGCCTACAACCTTCCCGACGAGTTTGCCGCCGCCGATGTCGACAAACAGGCGGCGCTCATCGAAAAAACCATCGATATCAAGGATCTGCAGGATCCCGAAAAGGTCGGCAAGCTGCTCGAGCGTTTCACCATCATGTGGGAAATGCAAAACCCCTCGACGACCTATGATCCTCTTGCCGTTTTCGGCTCCTCCAGCGGCTACGGCATTTCCCCGGACCTGCTGATCTCCATCAACTCCCTGAAACTCGGAGGCAAATGATATGCAATCCGGACTATACGTCGCCCTGTCCTCGCAGATCGCGCTTGAGCGCCGTCTCACCACCATTTCCGACAATATGGCGAATGTGAACACGGTCGGCTTCCGCGGCTCCGAAGTGAAATTCGACGAAATGGTCGCCAAGAACCACAATGACATGAATGCCAAGGTGGCTTTCGTTTCGCAGGGCAACGACTATCTTTCCACCCGTCAGGGCGCTTTCGAGCAGACCGGCAACTCCTTCGATTTCGCCATTAAGGGCGACGCCTGGTTTTCGCTGGATACGCCCGATGGCCAGATTCTGACCCGCGACGGCCGCTTCACCATGCGTCCGGACGGCGCGCTCATCTCCTCCAACGGTTATCCCGTTCTCGATGCCGGCGGCGGCCCGATCCAGCTCAACCCGAATGGCGGCCCGATCACTGTCGGTCTCGATGGCGCCATCCGGCAGAACGAAAACATCGTCGCCACCCTCGGCATCTTCCAGGCGGATTTCTCGCAAGGGTTCCTGCGTCATCCCAATAGCGGCGTGAAGCCGGTAGCCCAGCCGGTTCCGGTGGTCAACAATCATGAAGTGGGCGTCGTTCAGGGTTATCTCGAACAGTCGAACGTCAATGGCATTTCCCAGATGACCCAGCTCATCCAGGTCAACCGCGCCTTTGAAAGCATCTCCTCGCTGATGCGCGATACCGAATCGACCTTCGGCGAAGGCATCAAGACGCTTGGCGGCGCGCGTTGAGGAACTGAGTAATGACAATGCCGGAATCCATGCTCTCGGCTGACGCCATTTCACCGAAGCTCGCACAGCTGGCCAGCCTTGCCGGGCATTATGCCGATCCTGAGTTCTCGGTGGCGCATGGCGGCCATGTCCGCACCATCGCCGCCGGGCACTATACGGTTTCCGGCCTGTCACGGCATGTGCGGCTCGGAGAATTCGTCGCCCATCGCAGCGCGACCGGCATTCATCTCGGCGAAGTCGTGCGCGTGGAGCCGGACATCTGCTATGTCTGCCCCATCGAGCCCGGCGAGCCGATCGGCATTCACGACACCGTCATCCGCAAGGGCGCCTTCCGCGTCTCGCCCGACGACAGCTGGTGCGGACGCACCATCAATGCGCTCGGCGAACCCATCGACGGCCAGGGGCCGCTGGCCTCCGGCATCGAGCGCCGTTCGATTTCCAACAATGCGCCACCCTCGATGACGCGCAAAAGGGTGGAAACGCCTTTCAAGACCGGTGTGCGGGCAATCGATATCTTCTCGCCGCTTTGCCTCGGCCAGCGCCTCGGCATTTTCGCCGGTTCCGGTGTGGGCAAATCCACGCTGCTGTCGATGCTCGCCAAGGCAGACGCCTTCGACAAGGTGGTGATTGCTCTTGTCGGCGAACGCGGCCGTGAAGTGCGCGAATTCATCGAAGACACGATGGGCGAGAATATGAGCAAGTCCATCGCCGTCGTTGCGACAAGCGATGAAAGCCCGATGCTGCGCAAGATGGCGCCGCTTTCCGCCGTCACCATCGCCGAACATTTTCGCGATCAGGGCGACAATGTCCTCTTGATCATCGACAGCGTGACGCGCTTTGCCCATGCCATCCGCGAAGTGGCGGTCGCTTCGGGCGAGCCGCCGGTGGCGCGCGGCTATCCGGCCTCGGTCTTCACCGAACTGCCGCGCCTTCTGGAGCGGGCGGGACCGGGCGCGGAAGGCACCGGCACCATCACCGCCATCGTCTCCATTCTGGTGGATGGCGACAATCACAACGACCCGATTGCCGATTCGACGCGCGGTATTCTCGATGGCCATATCGTGCTTGACCGCAGCCTTGCCGAAGAAGGCCGTTACCCGCCAATCAATCCGCTCGCCTCGATCTCGCGTCTCGCCAAGAAGGCCTGGACACCGGATCAGGAAAAGCTGGTGTCGCGCCTCAAGGCGCTGGTGCATCGCTTCGAGGAAACGCGCGATCTTCGCCTCATCGGCGGTTATCGGCCCGGCACCGATCCTGATCTCGACATGGCGGTGAAGCAGGTTCCGATCATCTACGAAACGTTGAAGCAGCTGCCGAACGAACCGGCGGCGCAGGATGCCTATGCTGATCTGGCGACCGCCTTGCGGAGCGGCGCGCAGAACGGTCAGCCGCAGGTAACTCCCAGAGCGAGAGGCTGACCCGTGAAGAAAAAACGGACCAACGATAGCCATGATGAAGACGTGCTGCCCAAGCCCGCTTTCTTCACGCCCGACCGTATTCTCGCATGGACAGGCATTACGCTTGCTGCCGCAGCAGCCTTCTTTCCCTGGTACGTTTTCTTCAACGAAGAAAAGTTCGGCATGAAAGTGGCGGGCGGCGACCGCACCCGCGATCTGCCACATACCGGCCCGCGGGAAGTCTTCAGCGTTTCGCCGATGGCCATGACCAATCGCAACAAGGAAGACACCCCGCCGCCGGCGGAGTTGCCCGACATGCTGACGACGGCGACCGTGAACGCAGGCGGCAAGGAAAAGCAGAACAATCTGGCAGCCGGAATCGAGGACCAACCGTTCCCCGGCCAGACCTCCTTCCGTCTGCTGCATGTTTCCAACGGGCGCGCCCTGATCGAGGACGGTTCGGGCATGTATATGGTGAGGGTCGGTTCGACCCTGCCGGACAATGCGTTGCTGACGAAGATCGAACAGCGCAACGGCGAATGGCTGATAGAGACGTCTTTCGGCAAGACCTATCGTCCTGAAAAATAAAAGATTTTTCTCTGGTTCAAAAGGCGCGCCGCATCTGCCGGCGCGCCTTTTTTGTTTTTGGCAGGCCGCATCCATATCGGCGTCTTGCGCCGTTCCACGCCTTCTCCCCTCTCCGCAAGTCTGACGCAAGATTAGCCCCGTAGGTTCGGGCCATACGAGATGGAGAAGTCTATGCAACCGATTCAACTGTTCGATCTGGCATCCCGCCAAGCGGAATGGCTGAGCGTGCGGCAGGAAGTCGTGGCGACCAACATCGCCAACGCCAACACACCCAAGTTCCGCGCCAAGGATGTCAGCCCTTTCGAAGCGGTCATGCAGGCCACCAGCCAGCAGGTCGGCATGGTGAGGACCAACCCTGCCCACTTCGGCGAGAGCACACTCAGCGACAATATCGCGGTGCGCGACAACCCGGTCAATAACGAGATCGGCATGCAGGAATCGGGCAATTCGGTCGCGCTTGCGGAAGAAATGACCAAGACCGGCGAGATCAAGCGGCAGTACGAGCTGAACGCCAATCTCGTCAAATCCTTCCATCGCATGATGCTGATGACGGTTAAGAGGTAAGCCATGGATCCCTTGAGTGCGGCGAGCAAGATTGCCGGCAGCGGCCTGGAAGTGCAGTCCACGCGACTGCGCATCGTCTCCGAAAACATCGCCAACGCCCGATCGACCGGCGACACCCCCGGCGCCGACCCCTATCGCCGCAAGACCATCACTTTCGGTTCCGAGCTGGACCGCGTCAGCGGCGTGGAACGCGTGACGGTGAAAAAGCTCGGCGTCGACCGTGGCGATTTCGTCAACGAGTACGATCCCGGCAACCCGGCCGCCGACAGCAATGGCATGGTGAAGATGCCGAACGTCAATATCCTGATCGAAATGGCGGACATGCGCGAAGCAAACCGCAGCTACGACGCCAATCTTCAGGTCATCCGCCAGACACGCGACCTCGTCGCCTCCACAATCGACCTTCTGAAGGCATCGCAATGATCGACGGTATCAAGCAAGTCAGTTCCCTTTCGCTCACCCGCGGCGCAAGCGGCATTTCCTCACTGACGGAAAGCGTGTTCGGCAGCGAGCAGACGACGCCCGCCCAGCAGACGGGCGCAAGCTTCGCCAGCGTTCTCGGCAATATCTCGGTGGATGCGATGAACAATCTGAAGAAGGCGGAAGTCGCTTCCTTCGAAGGCATTCAGGGCAAGGCGAATACGCGTGAAGTGGTCGACGCCATGCTTTCGGCCGAACAGTCGCTGCAAACCGCCATCGCGCTCCGAGACAAGATCGTGTCGGCCTATCTCGACATTACCAAGATGCAGATCTAGCCCAGCAGGAATATTGACATGAGAGCTCTTGCCATCGCTGCCACCGGTATGGACGCCCAGCAGACCAATCTGGAAGTCATCGCCAACAACATCGCCAATATCAACACCACCGGTTACAAGCGCGCGCGTGCGGAGTTCACCGATCTTCTTTACCAGACCGAGCGCATGCAGGGCGTGCCGAACCGCGCCAACCAGGCGATCGTGCCCGAAGGCGCCAATATCGGCCTCGGCGTGCAGACCTCGGCCGTGCGCAACATCCACACCCAGGGCAACCTGATCGAGACCGGCAACAAGCTGGACGTGGCGATCATCGGCCAGGGCTGGTTCCAGATCGAGGCGGCGGACGGTTCGACGCTCTACAGCCGCGCCGGCGCCTTCAACAAGAATGCCGATGGCAATCTGGTGACGATCGATGGCTATAACGTCATTCCGAATATCAATATCCCGACCGATGCGCAGGACATCACCGTTACCCGCACGGGCCAGGTGACCGCCCGTATCGGCAATGCCACGGAATTCACCGAACTCGGCCAGCTCACCATCGCCAACTTTGCCAACGAAGCCGGCCTGAAGCCGCTCGGCGACAACCTCTTCGCCCAGACGCCGGCCTCCGGCGACGCGGTGATCGGCGTGCCTGACGATCCGAGCTACGGCTACATTAAGCAGTCCTATCTCGAAGGCTCGAACGTCGACGCCGTCAAGGAAATCACCGACCTCATCACGGCGCAGCGCGCCTACGAGATGAATTCCAAGGTCATCACCACCGCTGACGAAATGGCTTCGATTGTCAGCAAGAACCTGAAGTAAGAACGGAAAGGCAGGCGAACATGAGGTTTGGCCGGAAACATAGCAGCAGCAGAACGGCGCTCGTCCGTATATGCCTTGCGTCTGCCTTTTCACTGGGCGCCCTGACGCCCGCTCTTGCCCAGGCGCCGATGGCGCTGGTTCCCACCCGCACGATCTATCCGGGCGAGACGATCACGCCCGAACAGGTAAAGCCGGTGGAAGTGACCAATCCCAATATTTCCTCGGGTTATGCGAGCGATATCAGCGAAGTGGAAGGCATGATCTCCAAGCAGACCCTGCTTCCCGGACGCACGATCCCCGTTGCCGCCCTGCGCGAACCCTCGCTTGTGGTGCGCGGCACCAGCGTCAAACTCTTCTTCACCATCGGCAACATGACGCTGATGGCTTCGGGAACGCCGATGACCGACGGCTCGCTCGGCGAAATCGTGCGGGTGCGCAACATCGATTCCGGCGTCATCGTCAACGGCACGGTCATGAAGGACGGAACCATTCAGGTGATGGCGAAATGAGAGTGCTTCGTATTCTGGCCGCGGCCATTCTGTTTTCGGCCCAGCCCTTCCTTTCCGTTCCGGCAGCCCACGCGGATACATCCCGCATCAAGGATATCGCATCGCTGCAGGCGGGGCGTGACAACCAGCTGATCGGTTACGGTCTCGTGGTCGGCCTGCAGGGCACGGGCGACAGCCTGCGCTCCTCGCCGTTTACCGAGCAATCCATGCGCGCGATGCTGCAGAATCTCGGCATCACCACGCAGGGCGGCCAGTCGAACGCCAAGAACATCGCCGCCGTGATGGTGACGACCAATCTGCCGCCCTTCGCCAGCCCCGGCAGCCGTGTCGACGTGACGGTCAGCTCGCTGGGCGACGCCTCGTCGCTGCGCGGCGGCACGCTCATCATGACCTCCCTTTCCGGCGCGGACGGCCAGATTTACGCGGTCGCCCAGGGTGCGCTGATCGTCAACGGCTTTTCGGCACAGGGGGATGCCGCGACGCTGACGCAGGGCGTCACCACCTCCGCCCGCGTGCCAAACGGCGCGATCATCGAGCGGGAACTGCCGTCCAAGTTCAAGGATTCGGTCAATCTGGTCCTTCAATTGCGCAATCCCGATTTTTCGACAGCGGTGCGCGTCGCGGATGTCGTCAACGCGTTTGCGCGCGCCCGTTATGGCGATCCCATCGCCGAGCCGCGCGATTCGCAGGAAATCGCGGTGCAGAAGCCCCGTGTCGCGGATCTGACCCGGCTGATGGCGGAAATCGAAAACCTGACCGTGGAAACGGATACGCCGGCCAAGGTCGTCATCAACGAGCGCACCGGCACGATCGTCATCGGCGCGGATGTGCGCATCTCCCGCGTCGCCGTCAGCTACGGAACGCTGACCGTGCAGGTAACGGAAACGCCGCAGGTCATCCAGCCGGCGCCCTTCTCACGCGGCCAGACGGCCGTTCAGCCGCAGACGGATATCATGGCATTGCAGGAAGGCAGCAAGGTTGCCATCGTCGAAGGGCCTGACCTTCGCACGCTGGTTGCCGGTCTCAACAGCATCGGGCTCAAGGCGGACGGTATCATCGCCATTCTGCAAGGCATCAAATCCGCCGGCGCCCTTCAGGCGGAGCTTGTGCTGCAATGATGGAAACTCGGAAGAACAACTCTTTCCCGAACGGCCTTGTCCGCTTCGCGGCCGTCGCCTCGCTGCTTTTCCTGCTTCCCGCTGCTGGCGCGGAAAGCCAGCAGAACGTGGTTTCGGAACTCAGCACGCAGGATGAAATCCAGAAATTCTGCACCAACATCGCCGATGCGGCCCGCGACCAGCGCTATCTGCTGCAAAAGCAGGAGTTGGAAAAGCTGCAGTCCGACGTCAATGAGCGCATTGCCGTGCTGGAAGACCGCAAGGCGGAATATGAGGACTGGCTGGCCCGCCGCGAACATTTCCTCAATCAGGCGAAAAGCAATCTCGTCGATATCTACAAGACGATGAAGGCCGATGCCGCCGCGCCGCAGCTCGAAAAGATGCATGTGGAAATAGCGGCCGCCATCATCATGCAGCTGCCCCCGCGCCAGTCGGGCCTCATCCTCAGCGAGATGGATGCGCAGAAGGCCGCCGTCGTCGCCGGCATCATGTCGCAGGCAACCGATAAAAACACTTCGAAGGATCCTTCATGAGCACGCGTCGTCTTCCGGCCCTCCTCCTGCCGCTCGCCTTGCTTGCCGGCTGCCAGAACAACCAGACCCTGAAGGAAATCGGCAACGCACCCGCGATGAGCCCGATCGGCAGCGGCCTGCAATTCAGCCAGACGCCGCAGATGGGCATGTATCCGAAGCAGCCGAAGCACATGGCGAGCGGCTATTCGCTGTGGAGCGACAGCCAGGGCGCCCTGTTCAAGGATCTGCGCGCGCTCAACATCGGCGACATCCTGACCGTCAACATCCAGATCAACGACAAGGCCGACTTCGACAACGAGACCGAGCGCAACCGCACCAATTCCAGTGGGCTGAACTGGAAGGCCAAAGCTCAGATTCTGGGATGGACGCCGGATGCGGATTCCAGCATCAATTACGGTTCCGACACCGACACCCAGGCAAAGGGCAAGACCAAGCGTTCTGAAAAGCTGACGCTGCTGGTGGCCGCCGTGGTGACCGGCATTCTGGAAAACGGCAACCTCATCATCAGCGGTTCGCAGGAAGTGCGCGTGAACCACGAAATCCGCATCCTCAATGTCGGCGGTATCGTCAGGCCGCAGGATGTGGATGCGCAGAACATGATCTCCTACGAGCGCATCGCCGAAGCGCGCATCTCCTATGGCGGTCGCGGACGTCTGACGGAAGTGCAGCAGCCCCCGGTCGGGCAACAGGTCGTCGACCTGTTCTCGCCGCTCTGACCTCGGCACACGGGAACGGGACTGACCCATGGAAAACGAACAGGCTGAGGGCAAGAAAAAATCCTCCCCTCTGGTCATGACCATCGCAGGCGTTGCGATCCTCACCCTGCTCGGCGCGGGCGGCGGCTGGCTGGTGGGCGGCATGATCGCGCCGAAGATCGCCGGCGCGGAGGCGCATGCCCCGGCTGCCGCCGGCGGACACGGCGAGAAAAAGGAAGAGGGCATCGAGAAAATCTCGGCCGAGGCCAACGGCATCGTCCAGCTCGATCCCATTACCACCAACCTCGCCTATCCCTCGACGAACTGGGTGCGGCTGGAAGTGGCGCTGATGTTCAAGGGGCCGGTCGAGGTGGGTCTCGCGGAAGAAATACACCAGGACATCATGGCCTATGTCCGTACCGTTTCCCTTCAGCAGCTGGAAGGGCCGCGCGGCTTTCAATATCTTAAGGATGACATTCAGGAACGAGTTGACCTGCGCTCTCAAGGGCGCGTATCCAAGGTCATGTTCCGGACCTTTGTCATCGAATGATTCGATTTCTTGTAACCATCGCCGTCCTCCTTGCCTTGCCGGGTCTTGCCAGTGCCCAGCAATTCCCGTCCGATCTGTTCAACACGCAGATAGACGGCTCCGTCGCGGCATGGATCATCCGCACCTTCGGCCTGCTGACGGTTCTCTCGGTCGCGCCGGGCATCCTGATCATGGTCACGAGCTTTCCGCGCTTCGTGATCGCCTTTTCGATCCTCAGATCCGGCATGGGACTGGCTTCGACCCCGTCCAACATGATCCTGCTGTCGATGGCGATGTTCATGACCTTCTACGTCATGTCGCCCACCTTCGACAAAGCCTGGACCGACGGCGTGCAACCGCTTCTGCAGAACCAGATCAACGAACAGCAGGCCGTGCAGCGCATCGCCGAGCCCTTCCGCACCTTCATGAACGCCAATACGCGTGACAAGGATCTGAAGCTTTTCGTGGACATCGCCCGCGAGCGCGGCCAGGAAGTGATGACCGACAATGTCGTCGATTACCGTGTGCTGGTTCCGGCCTTCATGCTGTCGGAAATCCGGCGCGGTTTCGAGATCGGTTTTCTCATCATCCTGCCGTTTCTGGTCATCGATCTGATCGTCGCAACCATCACCATGGCAATGGGTATGATGATGCTGCCGCCGACCTCGATTTCGCTGCCGTTCAAGATCCTGTTCTTCGTGCTGATCGACGGCTGGAACCTGCTGGTCGGCAGTCTCGTCAGATCGTTCAACTGACGGCCTCTGTGCCTGATTGACACCCGTTAACCCTGTTTTTTAACCCCGCGTGCCCAGCTACGCGGGTTTTGCGCGTTTTTACGTTTTGGTTACCAGTTTTTATGGCGACTTGGTAACTATATTTTTCAATAAAAAAATTACCATTTAACTAAATCAAAAAGTAACTATAAGTATTTTCCAATATTTCTTGGCGCTCAAATTAATAATTGGGCAATTTTTCGCTGCGAGTTTCTTTCTACACGCAGCGGGTTTGGTTTCTGAAACTAAGCATTTCCGAACCGAGTGGCATGAAGCCGAAACGTTGCGACCGGTAATACCAAACCCGGTATGTCCCCACTCCAGTATCTCGTAAAAACAAGGGACACATTTATTATGGCAAGCATTCTCACCAACACCAACGCAATGGCCGCTCTCTCGACCCTGCGTTCCATCGCTTCCGACCTGTCGACCACGCAGGACCGCATTTCTTCCGGCCTGAAGGTTGGTTCGGCTTCGGACAACGCTGCTTACTGGTCGATCGCGACCACCATGCGTTCGGACAACAAGGCTCTCGGTGCAGTATCTGACGCACTGGGCATGGGCGCTGCCAAGGTTGACACCGCATCTGCCGGTATGGACGCCGCCATCAAGGTTGTCACCGACATCAAGGCAAAGGTCGTTGCCGCCAAGGAACAGGGCGTTGACAAGGCCAAGGTTCAGGAAGAAGTCACGCAGCTGCTCGACCAGCTGAAGTCGATCGGCACGAGCGCGTCTTTCAACGGTGAAAACTGGCTCGTTTCCAGCGCCAACGCCACCAAGACGGTTGTTTCCGGCTTCGTTCGTGACGCCAGCGGCAACGTCAGTGTCAAGACGACGGACTACGCTCTCGACGCCAACTCCATGCTTTACACGGAAGCTACGCCCGGCACGATCGACGCCAACTCCGGCATCCTGAACGCCACCGGTGCGACGACGACTGTCGGCGCCAAGACCTACACCCAGATCTCCGTTCTCGACATGAACGTCACCACCGACGATCTCGACAACGCCCTCTACTCCGTTGAAACCGCTCTGACGAAGATGACCAGCGCCGGCGCCAAGCTCGGTTCGCTGTCTGCACGTATCGACCTGCAGACCGACTTCGCCGACAAGCTGTCCGACACCATCGAAAAGGGTGTTGGCCGCCTCGTCGACGCCGACATGAACGAAGAGTCCACCAAGCTGAAGGCTCTGCAGACGCAGCAGCAGCTGGCAATTCAGGCTCTGTCGATCGCCAACAGCGACTCGCAGAACATCCTGTCGCTCTTCCGCTAAGAGCTGAGCTTCTCATAGCCCTTCGGGGCTGGGGGACCCATTTTCTTCCCACATGCATTCGGGGGCTGACCAAATGCATATCCGGGCAGAAAGCATAAAGGTTCGATAGGCTGAATCGAACCGAATGCACCAGACAGGCCGCATCCCGAATAAGGATGCGGCCTTATCTTTTTTTTAAATATTTCGGGATACGCGCGCGCACGCGCGAGAGTTGTAATTTTGAATTTTCATAATGCTGATTTTCTTTTCCCGCTTATCAATTCATTAACCAAACTGGCGTTACCTAAGCTCATCGAAACGGCGAGCTAACGTTAAAAATCAGCCAGTTAGCAGGCATGATGCTGTGCGCCGTTCCCGGTGAAACCGGAATGTCCCTTCTTTAATCAGCCATTCAAGGGGCACACTACTATGACGAGCATTATTACCAATGTCGCAGCAATGTCTGCGCTCCAGACTCTGCGCACCATCGGCCAGAACATGGAATCCACCCAGGCACGCGTTTCCTCCGGCCTCCGCGTTGGCGAAGCTGCTGACAATGCTGCCTACTGGTCGATCGCGACCACCATGCGCTCCGACAACATGGCGCTTTCCTCGGTTTCCGACGCTCTCGGCCTCGGCGCCGCCAAGGTAGACACCGCTTCTGCCGGTATGGAATCGGCAATCGAAGTCGTTAAGGAAATCAAGGCAAAGCTGGTCACGGCAACTGAAGAAGGCGTCGACCGCACCAAGGTTCAGGAAGAAATCGATCAGCTGCAGAACCAGCTCGTATCGATCGCACAGGGCGCATCCTTCTACGGCGAAAACTGGCTCGTAGGCACTTCGACCCTCGGCGCTGCCACGCCCGGCACGGACCCGGACAAGTCGGTCGTTGCTGGCTTCGTTCGCTCCACCGGCGGTGCCGTTAACGTCACGACCACGAAATACGCCCTCGACAACACCGCAACCGGCAACACTCTTTTCGGTTCGGTTGACGCCACGGGCGCCCCTGACACGAGCGGTATTCTCGGCACGACCGGAACGTTCACGACCGTCGCCGCCCAGTCCGTCTACACACTGGACATCACCCAGTATGCAGCCGCAGACCGCGCCACCAACATGGCCGAAGCACTGACGCTGGTTGAAAACTCCCTGAAGGCAATGACGAGCGCCGCAGCCAAGCTCGGCTCGCTCTCCATGCGTATCGGCCTGCAGGAAGACTTTGCTTCCAAGCTGTCCGACTCCATCGACAAGGGCATCGGCCGCCTCGTGGACGCTGACATGAACGAAGAGTCCACCCGCCTCAAGGCCCTGCAGACCCAGCAGCAGCTCGGCGTTCAGGCTCTCTCGATCGCCAACAGCAACTCCGAAAGCATCCTGTCGCTCTTCCGTTAATCGAAGACCGAAAGCGAAAAAATCAACCGCGCCGAAAGGCGCGGTTTTTGTTTGTGCAATTGACTGCAAAATTTAGAAATTTCTTGATTAAGACTTCATTAACCAAATCACCGCTAAATCAGGCCATCGAAACGACTCGTTAACCAAGACGAAAAAGAGGTTAACAGGCATCACGCCGCGTTGTCGTTTCCGGCGATCCCGGAATGTCCCTTCCCATTTAGCCAGCTCAGAGGGGCAATTATGACAAGTATTCTGACAAACACCGCCGCCATGTCGGCGCTTCAGACACTGCGTGCGATCAGCGGCCAGCTCGAAGAGACGCAATCCAGAGTTTCTTCCGGGCTGCGCGTTAAAACGGCTTCCGACAACGCCGCTTACTGGTCGATCGCGACCACCATGCGTTCGGACAACATGGCCCTTTCCGCGGTTCAGGATGCACTGGGACTGGGTGCTGCGAAGATCGATGTCGCTTATTCCGCAATGGAAAGCGCCGTCGAAGTCGTGAAAGAAATCAAATCGAAAATCGTCGCGGCAACTGAAGAGGGCGTCGACAAGACGAAGATCCAGGAAGAAATCGACCAGCTGAAAAAGCAGCTGGAATCGATTGCGCAGGGCGCATCTTTCAGCGGCGAAAACTGGTTGCTGGGCACCGGCGCAAAGACCGTCGTTTCCGGCTTTGTCCGTGACGGCAGCGGTTCCGTCAACGTTACGAAAACCGATTATACCCTTGTTGACACGACGACCGCGACGGAAACACCCAATGTGATTTTTGGCCTGACCGGCACGCCCGCAACGCTCGATACCACAAAAGGCATCATCGGAGAGGCCGGCGTAGCCTCGGGCATTTCCGTATGGGACATCGATCTCAAGCTTTTCGATAGCGCAACGCCGCCGACCTACACCATCGGCAATCTTCTCACCGATGTCGAAACCGCGTTTCAGTCGCTCAGCAGCGCATCTTCCGCCCTCGGCTCCATCAAGATGCGCATCGGTCTGCAGGAAGATTTCATCTCCAAGCTTACCGACTCCATCGACAGTGGCATCGGTCGCCTGGTGGATGCGGACATGAACGAAGAATCAACACGCCTCAAGGCATTGCAGACACAGCAGCAGCTGGGCATCCAGTCGCTTTCCATCGCCAATACCAGTTCCGAAAATATCCTGTCGCTATTCCGTCAGTAAGCGGCGCCCGATGGCTACGGGCGGTTTCGTCCCGCTCTGGCAGCAACAGAATATTCGGATATGGAAACCGCGCTTCGCAAGGGGCGCGGTTTTCCATTTGCCGCGAAATGCGTGGCGCGCGCATGCATCAACCGCTGCAGGCGACCGGTTCAACAACCGCGTAAACATTTGAAACTTTGGAGAGAAATGGTGCTGCTAGAGAGATTTGAACTCTCGGCCTCTCCCTTACCAAGGGAGTGCTCTACCCCTGAGCTATAGCAGCATCCGGTGCCGAAGCGTTTGCTTCAGCATCAAGCGTGGCGGCCTATTGCCATAGGTTTTTGACGAGCGCAAGTCGCAAAACGATATTCTTCATCAAGCGAGGCAAAAAAGCGTGCCCCCTGTTGAAAAATACATTTTTCAGATATTGCTGAATCTATGAACGAACATCATGACAAACAGGCAAAGGCAGCGGTTTCCGCCGGCTCTTCCGCGCAAGCATCCGCCCCGGTGGCCGATGGCAAGCCGCAGGCGGGGCCAGGCGAAAAGGCGCGACAGCGCGAGGCGGAACGCAAGGCGCGGGCGGCCAAGAAGCTTCGTGAAAATCTTTTGAAGCGCAAACAGCAGGTTCGCGCGCGCCGTGCCGGCGAAGAGGACGAGACGATTGGCCTGCCTGCCGCAAAAACGGACGAATCATCCTCATAGAGAATTCACCAAGCATAAATTGAAACGCCGCGGAAATTCGTCTAAGGACGCGCCTTTCCGCAAGGCACGATAAAGAAAGGCGGGCACAACAGGCCCGTAGGGACGCATGGATCGCATCAGAATTACGGGTGGCAACAAGCTAAACGGCATCATTCCCATCTCCGGCGCCAAAAACGCCGCCTTGCCGTTGATGATCGCATCGCTTCTGACCAGCGACACGCTGACGCTCGAAAACGTGCCGCATCTGGCGGACGTGGAGCAGCTCATCCGCATTCTCGGCAATCATGGCGTCGATATTTCCGTCAATGGCCGCCGCGAAAGCCAGGGCGAAGCCTATTCCCGCACCGTGCACTTCACCTGCCGCACCATTGTCGATACCACCGCCCCTTACGAGCTGGTCTCCAAGATGCGCGCAAGCTTCTGGGTCATCGGCCCGCTTCTGGCGCGTGAGGGCCGCGCCCGCGTTTCCCTGCCCGGCGGCTGCGCCATCGGCACGCGCCCGGTCGACCTGTTCATCGAGGGCCTCGAAGCGCTCGGCGCAACGATGGAGATCGATGGCGGCTACATCAACGCCACGGCACCCAAGGGCGGCCTGATCGGTGCGGTTTACACCTTCCCGAAGGTTTCCGTCGGCGCGACACATGTGATGCTGATGGCCGCAAGCCTTGCCCGCGGCACCACCGTCATCCACAACGCAGCCCGCGAGCCTGAAGTGGTGGACCTGGCGCAATGCCTGATCGCCATGGGCGCGAAGATCGAAGGCGCCGGCACCTCCACCATCACCATCGAAGGCGTGACCTCTCTCTCCGGCGCGCGCCACCGCGTTCTGCCGGATCGTATCGAGACCGGCACCTATGCCATGGCAGTGGCAATGACCGGCGGTGATGTGGTGCTGGAAGGCACGCGCGCAGCGCTGCTCGACAACGCGCTCGACACGCTCAGACTTGCGGGCGCCACGATCAGTGAGACGGAAACCGGCCTTCGCGTCGTGCGCAACGGCAATGGCATCCAGCCGGTCGATATCGTCACCGAGCCCTTCCCCGGCTTCCCCACCGACCTGCAGGCGCAGTTCATGGCGCTGATGACCCGTTCGCAGGGTGTTTCGCATATCACCGAAACCATCTTTGAAAACCGCTTCATGCATGTGCAGGAACTCGCCCGTCTCGGTGCGAAGATTTCGCTTTCCGGCCAGATGGCCCGCATCGAGGGCGTCTCCCGCCTGAAGGGCGCGCCTGTCATGGCGACCGATCTGCGCGCTTCCGTATCGCTGGTCATTGCCGGCCTCGTGGCGGAAGGCGAGACCATGGTTTCGCGCGTCTACCACCTCGATCGCGGCTTCGAACGCCTTGAGGAAAAGCTCACCCGCTGCGGTGCGCTGGTCGAACGCGTCAGCGATTGATCCTGTCTTCGCCGCTCATCCGTTTTCTACCGTTGCAGAGTGAGCCCGGACTGCCTATTTCCAATGTAAGTCATGGAAATAGCGGTCCGCACCGCAAAAGAAGGAAGAAAAAGATGAGCGGCCTGAAATTGCTCGCGCTGGATACTGAAGATCTCTCCGTCATCTCGACGCATATGCAGGACAGTGTCTTCAAGCTGAAGGATGTTGCCTTCGAGCCGAAGCACGGCCAGTTCACGCTTTCCGCCAACCGTTTCGTCTGGGAAAGCACTGACAAAAAAAACCTGCCGCCGGAACGCTGCCGCAGCGTCGTTTTCCTGAAACGTGTCTCCGCCGTCCGCTCGCACGGCATCAACCGTGCCGACGGGGAACAGGTGCTGTCGCTTCTCGCCATCCGCTTCGTGCAGAACGGCGAAGGACCTGATGGAGCCGTGGAATTGACGCTTTCGGGCGGCGGCGCCATCGCGCTCGATGTCGAATGCATCGAGGCGCAATTGACCGATGTGAGCGGCGCCTGGGAAACGGCTGCCAAACCGCATCATCCAGACAGCGAATAAGCACACCGCACCATTGCAACGGTTGCCTTTCGTCACCGTTTCGATTTATGCCACATACCAGAGCCGCAATTTTTCTGCGGAAGTTCGTGCACCTCGCGGGATCGCCCGCGGGGACAATGAAAGGGTAATGGCGTGGCAATCTGGCTGGAGCAGGCGTCGGCGGATTTCGAACAGAAATTCGCGGCCTTCCTGACAACCAAGAGAGAAGTTTCCGAAGACGTCAACGCAACCGTTCGCGACATCATCAACGATGTCCGCCATCGCGGCGATGCGGCCCTTGCCCATTATTCCCAGAAATTCGACGGCATCGATTTCACCAAGGTCTCGATGCGTGTCACGACGGACGAGATCGATGCGGCCTTCGCCGCCGTCGACAAGAGCGTCATCGAGGCGCTTGAACTCGCCGCCCGGCGTATCGAAAAACACCATGCACGGCAGATGCCAAAGGATGATATTTACGAGGACGATATCGGCGTGGGCCTCGGCTCGCGCTGGACCGCCATCGAGGCCGTGGGCCTTTATGTGCCCGGCGGCACGGCCAGCTATCCAAGCTCGGTGCTGATGAATGCCGTTCCTGCCAGAGTTGCCGGTGTGGAGCGCATCGTCATGGTCGTTCCGGCCAATGGCGGCGCGGTCAATCCGGCGGTGCTGGCTGCAGCGCGTATTGCGGGCGTCGAGGAAATCTATCGCATCGGCGGCGCGCAGGCCGTCGCAGCCCTTGCCTATGGCACGGAAACCATCGCGCCGGTCGCCAAGATCGTCGGCCCCGGCAATGCCTATGTGGCGGCCGCAAAGCGCCAGGTTTTCGGCACCGTCGGTATCGACATGATCGCCGGTCCCTCCGAAGTGCTGGTTATTGCCGACAGGGACAATGATCCCGACTGGCTTGCCGCCGATCTTCTGGCGCAGGCGGAGCATGATCGCGGCGCGCAATCCATCCTCATCACCGACAATGCCGAACTCGGCAAGGCTGTTGAAGCCGCTGTCGAGCGGCAGCTGAAGCGCCTGTCGCGCTCCGAGACGGCGGCGGCAAGCTGGGCCGATTTCGGCGCGGTCATTCTGGTCGAAAAGCTCACCGACGCCATTCCGCTCGCCAACCGCATCGCTGCCGAGCATCTGGAACTCGCCGTCGATGACCCGGATGCCCTGATGGGGCATATCCGCAATGCGGGCGCGATCTTCGTCGGACGCCATACGCCGGAAGTGATCGGCGATTATGTCGGCGGCTCCAACCACGTGCTGCCGACAGCGCGGTCGGCGCGCTTCTCGTCTGGCCTCTCGGTGCTGGATTTCGTCAAGCGCACCTCGATCCTGCGGCTTGGACCGGAGCAGCTGCGACAGCTTGCGCCCGCGGCCATCACCCTTGCCCGGTCTGAGGGACTGGACGCGCATGCGCGTTCCGTCTCCATTCGCCTCAATCCGGAAAGTTAAGCGATGGCTTCAGGCGATTTCCGGCTCTGCGACGTGGTACTGGACGACAGCATCGGCCGGTCCACGCCCGACGTGGAGCATGAACGCGCCGTCGCCATTTTCGACCTGATCGAAGAAAACAGCTTCGAACCCTTCGGCCATGATGGCGGCCCCTATCGGCTGCATATATCGCTGGTCGACGCCAAGCTGGTTTTTTCAATCCGCACCGAAGACGAGAAGGATGTCGCGACCCACATTCTGTCGCTGACGCCGTTCCGCCGCATCATCAAGGATTATTTTCTGATCTGCGAAAGCTATTACGAAGCGATCCGCTCCTCTACGCCGAGCCAGATCGAGGCGATCGACATGGGCCGGCGCGGCATTCACAATGATGGCTCGCAGACGCTGATGGACCGGCTTTCGGGCAAGATCAGGATCGATTTCGACACGGCGCGCCGCCTCTTCACCCTTGTCTGCGTGCTTTATTGGCGGGGTTAGAGATGATCGATCCTGCCGCAGCGCCAAACGAGGGACGAGCGCCCAAATCGGTCCTCTTCATGTGCGGCATGAACTCCATCCGTTCTCCCATGGCGGAGGTCATTGCCAAACGGCTGGTGGCGCCCGGCATCTACATCCAGTCCGCCGGCGTGCGAGCCGGCGAGCGCGATCCATTCGTGGATGCGGTGCTGGAAGAACAGGGTTTTTCGCTGGGCAAACACAAACCGCGCACTCTGGACGAGATCGAGGATGATTTTTTCGATCTGATCATTACATTGACGCCAGAAGCCCATCACGCCGCACTGGAACTGACGCGCTCAAATTCGCTGGACGTGGTCTATTGGCCGACCATGGACCCAACGGTGATCACAGGCACGCGCGAGCAGATTCTCGACGCCTATCGCGAGGTGCGGGACCATCTGGCAAAGCTGATCTCGGAACGACTGCCGAGGCGGCAGCAGCCGGTGGCGGATACGCTTTCAAAAGACTGAAAACTGCCTCGGCCTGTTAAAATCAATCGCGATTTTCAAGCCGATGCTTTAGAGGTTCACAAATGTGCCGGGATTGTGTAGTTTCCGCGCAATTTTCCCGGACTCGATATGTCCGGCACTATCAACAGGAAGAAAACCCTTACATGACAAAAGAAGAAGTCCTTGAATTCCCGGGCATCGTAACCGAATTGCTGCCGAACGCAACATTCCGCGTGAAGCTTGAGAACGACCACGAAATCATCGCCCACACGGCGGGCCGCATGCGTAAGAACCGTATCCGCGTTCTGGCAGGCGACAAGGTGCTGGTCGAAATGACGCCTTACGACCTCACCAAGGGCCGCATCACCTATCGCTTCAAGTAATCCACCTTCCGCATCGGACGCCCGGGCAGCGCAATGACCAATTCAAAACAAAAGCTCGTTCTGGCATCCGGCTCGCCGCGGCGTCTGGAGCTGCTGCATCAGATCGGTATCGAACCGGCACGTCTGATGCCGATGGATATCGACGAGACGCCGGCCAAGCTCGAGCATCCGCGCACGCTCTGCCGCCGTCTGTCCTTGCAGAAGGCGGAAGCCGCGCAGGCGGCGCTGAAGAACGAACAGGCGTGGAAAGACGCCTATGTTCTGGGATCCGATACGGTGGTCGCCGTCGGTCGCCGCATCGTCGGCAAGGCCGAATATACGGAAGAGGCCTCGGCGGCGCTGCATCTTCTCTCGGGACGCAGCCATTGGGTCTACACCGGCATCTGCCTTGTGACCCCCGGCGGCAAGATCCGCCAGAAGGTCGCGGAGACCAAGGTGCGCTTCAAGCGCCTCTCCACGAGGGAGATCGAGGCTTACATCGCGTCGGGCCAGTGGCGCGGCAAAGCGGGAGCCTATGGCATCCAGGGCATTGCCGGCGCATTCGTGCAGAAACTGACCGGCTCCTATACCAATGTCGTCGGCCTGCCGCTTTATGAAACCATGTCGCTTCTTTCCGGAGAAGGATTTGAGGTGACTTCGGGCTGGCTCGAAGGATAGGCCATGGCAAAGTCCCCCACCGAAGGCGCTGGAAACGTCACCCCGCTTCGCAAATCCCAGCCATGCCCTGAATGCGGGCGGCCCTCGACGCGCGAAGACTATCCTTTCTGCTCGGATCGCTGCCGCTCGCTCGATCTCGCCCGCTGGCTGAACGGCTCCTACGCCATTCCGGTTGCGGACGATGAAAGCAGCGCCGGCGGACAGGACGGCGGCAAGAATAACGCCGAATGAGAACCTGCACCGCCGAAAACTTCGGCGGTGAATTGCATAAGATTTTCAGAGCCACCGCTCGCACCACATATTCACCGGGTTGCAGACAGCCCGAAAAACCATATCAGAACCGGCTGGCGCCTTTTTCCGCCAGCCCCTTAAGGTCTTGCGATGGACGCAGGCTTGCAGAAGAGAGTGAGCCATGGCGCGCTGCTGTTTGCGGTGCTGGCCGTTTGCCTTGCCATAGGCGCGACGGTGCTGCTGGCCAATGACAAGAAGCACCTCAAAAGCCTGCTGGCCTATCTCAATCTGGCGCCGGCCATACAGTCCGCCACGCCACCGAAGATGAAGCCCGTCAAACGGCAGAAACTCGCCGTCCAAAAAGTCTCTTTGCCGCCACATCTGCTGAAGTTCGAGCAAGTGGGCGACAGAGCATCTTTCGCCCGCGATTTCGTTGTTTCCGGCAAGGAGCTTTGCGACCGCTTTACCGCCTCTGGCTTCTCCAACCCGCGTGGCTGGCACGCGAGCCCGGTCAACATCCGCAGTTTCGAATGCATG
The DNA here is from genome assembly GCF_002008205.1 of Agrobacterium sp. YIC 4121. Taxonomy (NCBI): domain Bacteria; kingdom Pseudomonadati; phylum Pseudomonadota; class Alphaproteobacteria; order Hyphomicrobiales; family Rhizobiaceae; genus Agrobacterium; species Agrobacterium sp. YIC 4121. The sequence continues at coordinate 371,063 of NZ_MRDI01000001.1, forward strand.
GCCGATTTTGCGGCAGGAAACGCATCGGACCCGGCCGAGCGGGCATCGCTCTTTCTTGAAATCAGGGGGGAAGCCTCGGGAGAAATTCGCTCCATCCGGATAAAGGCCGTTGCGCCCAAGACACCGGACGGGGCGGCCGTTCTGACGAAGCTCGATGATACGCTCGCCATGATTATCGGACAGACACGCTGGGCCGATCTGGCGGACATGCTTGAGCCTGCACGCCGGATGCAGCCCTATCAGGCACAACATTTCGGTATTTCGGTTTCCATGAAACCGGAACCGACGGCGCCGCATCGCCTGAACGTGATTTTGCTCGCAAGCGAACAATCGCCGGGATTGAAGCTGACACGCAGCTTCTTCGACAGGGATCGCTGGCTTAGCCCAGCCGCTCCACTGGATCGGCCGGCGCTCTATGCGTCCGTCAAGATAGACCGTGTCCGGTGAGGCGAAGGCCGCTCAGCCTATTGCAGCCAGCTTGCGCCGCACCGGCGGAATCCTGTCGCTTTGCTGGGCCTGACGTTTGGCTTCCCACTGAAGCGCGGTGCGAACGATGATCGCCAGATCGTCGAATCGGGGACGCCAGCCCAGTTCCGACTGGATACGCGACGAATCCGCTACCATGGTCGCAATATCGCCCGCGCGGCGCGGACAATGGATGATCGGGAAATCACGTTCCGATTCCCGCTGCACGGCCTGCAGGACATCCAGAACCGAATAACCGACGCCATAACCGCAATTGAGCGTGCGGGTGCCGCCACCGGCGCGCAGATGCGCCATGGCCAGCATATGGGCGTCGATCAGATCGCTGACGTGAATATAGTCGCGGACACCGGTGCCATCGGCGGTCGGGTAATCCGTGCCGTAAATTTCCACCCGGTCGCGGCGACCGGTTGCGGTTTCGCAGGCGACTTTGATGAGGTTCGCCACGCCCGTGGGCGAAGGCCCGGCGCGGCCCTGCGGGTCGGCTCCGGCGACGTTGAAATAACGCAGCGCCACATAGTTGAAATCATGCGCCTGCACGACATCGCGCAGCATGATTTCAGAGGCGAGTTTCGACAGGCCGTAGGGGTTTTCCGGGCTGAGGATCGCGGTTTCAGGAACCGGGCCATTAAAGGGCTGGTTTCCATAGACGGCGGCTGTCGAGGAGAAAATGAAATTGCGGATGCCATGGGCGACCGCCGCAGCGACGAGGGCGCGGGTCGTGCCCGTATTGTTTTCGTAATATTCGAGCGGCTGGCTGATCGATTCAGGAACGCTGACAGAGCCCGCGAAGTGGAAAATGGTCTCGATCTGGTTTTCTTCGAAAATCTGGTCGAGCAGGGCGCGGTCCGCCGCATCGCCCAGATAAAAACGCGCCGCCGGCGCAACAGCCCAACGCGACCCCGTCGAAAGCCGGTCGACAACAACGACCTCTTCCCCGGCATCGAGCAAAGCCCACACCATGTGGCTTCCTATATAACCGGCCCCACCCGTGACCAGAACAGCCATGACACTACTTCCCTGTTTGCTTTTCTTAAGCTCATCAAAGCCAATAATTCTTCATCATTGATTACTTGCACAGCGAATACGCGACCAACCCCCCGCCCCATTTAAAAGGTGGCTTACGATTGGTTAGCGCAATGAAGTGCTTTTTATCGATTAGTGAAAATGTTCTCATAAATGGAACAAGGAGCGCATATCACAGAAAATCCCCCACGTCGATGGTTGCGCCGTGGGGTTGCAGTTTTAGGTCTTCGCTGTGATTTTGTTGTCGATTTCCCTACCGCAGCGCGATCCCGGCGCGGCAGGAGAAACCATTGCACGGAAAGCCGACGCTTACCTGCCGAGGATATAGGATGCCAGCCGGCCAGCCGCGTCTTCTATCTGCCTGGGGTTGCGCAGGAAGCAGGCCCGGAGAAACAGTTCCCCTCCCGGACCGAAGGCCGTGCCGGGCGCAAGACCAACCCCGGTCTTGTCGACGATATCGAGCGCCGTCGCCCGGCTGTCGGTTACGCCGTCAATCTTGAGAAAGGCGTAAAGGGCGCCGTCCGGCTTCAGGGTTTCCACACGGTTCGTCGCGATGAGCGCATCGCAGAGAATGTCGCGGGATGTCAGAGCGCGTTCGTAATTCTCACGGACAAAACCATCGCCGTGATCGAGGGCGGCGACCGCGCCGCGCTGCATGAATTGCGCCACGCCTGAGGTGGAATATTGAATGAGATTCTCGATCACCTGACCGATGGCCGGCGGGGCGACAAGCCAGCCGACGCGCCAGCCAGTCATGGACCAGTTCTTCGAGAAAGAATTGGCGAAGACGATCTTGTCTTCCGGCTCCATGACGTCGAGGAAGGACGGCGCACGGCTGCCGGAATAATGATAGAGCGCATAAATCTCGTCAGCGACGATCCACAGATCGTGTTTGCGGGCGAGAGCCAGAACGTCGCGGAGATTGTCGAGCGTCGCCGTCCAGCCGGTCGGGTTGGAGGGCGTATTGATGAAAAGTGCCTTCGTCTTATCCGTGATCGCGCTTTCCAGCCTGTTGATGTCGAGATCCCAGCGGCCGTCGCGGAAATCGATACCGACCGGAACCGCCTTCGCACCCGCCACGCCGATGGCGGCCACGATATTCGGCCATGTCGGAGACAGATAGACCATTTCGTCGCCCGGCGAGGTCAGCGCCTGCACGGCTAGCACGATGGCCTGCATACCGGAACCGGCAGCGTAGAAATGCTCCGGCGGCAGCGACGCCGCGAAATGGCGCTCGTAATAACGGCTCAGCGCCTGCCGCAGTTCGGGAATGCCACGCTGCCAGGTATAGAAGGTTTCGCCATTATTCAGCCCGTCGATGGCGGCCTGATTGATGAAGTCTGGGCTCGGCAGATCGCCTTCGCCAACCCAAAGCGGCAGGAGATTGTCCCGCCCCCGGGCATAATTCACGACTTCAACAATGCCGCTCTCGGGAGCCGCCAGAGAGCGCGCACTCAGACTGTTCAAAATGGACATTAAAGACACTCCGTTTGGTGCCTTCTTATCGCATCGAACCAGCCGTGTGCATGATATTCCGTGAGGCGATCATGGATTTTCTTTATGGGTCATCCCCGGCAGGAGATCGCCGGCCGCATGGGGCGGCACATCAGGCCGGGGACGATGACGACAATCAACGCGTCTTCAGCAGATCGCGGATTTCGGTGAGGAGCTTGACGTCTTCCGGCGGCGGTGCTGCTTCCGGCTTTTCCTCGACCTTCTTGCGCTCAACGGACTCACGAAGCTTGTTGACGCCCTTGACCATCAGGAAAATGATCCAGGCCAGGATAAGGAAGTTGATGAGAACCGTCAGAAAGTTGCCGTAGGCGAAGACGGCGCCCTGCTCGCGGGCGGCGGCGAGCGAGGGGGCGTTGACGTTGGAACTCAACGGCAGGAAGTAGTTCGAAAAATCGAACCCGCCGAAGATCGCGCCGACAATCGGCATGATGAGATCGTTGACGACGGAGTCGACGATCTTGCTGAAAGCCGCACCGATAATAACACCCACGGCCAGATCCATGACATTGCCGCGGGCAATGAAGGTTTTAAATTCGTTAAGCATTCAGATTGTCCCTCTCTCCTGCTTCGCGAGCTGAAGCTATGTGACTGTCCCTACGGGTCAAACCATATAGGGTACGGGCTTCATTTGGAATCCGCGGGATTGCATTTATTAGCTTTTTTGCACGCTCACCTTGAACTTTATGCTCAGACCGCGCTCATTCTCAACGGCGCGGAATTCGCCTATGCTTGATATCAGGGAATTCTTGCATGGGGAGGATGCGTGCTTCCTGGGTGGATCATATTCGGTTCGGCCTTCGCTTATGTCCTGCTGCTGTTTGCGGTTGCAAGCTATGGGGACAGGAAGAGCCGCAAAAGAAACGCTCCGAACAAGGGGCGTCCGTTCGTCTATGCGCTCAGCCTGGCGATTTATTGCACCTCCTGGACCTATTTCGGCGGTGTGGGGCTTGCGGCAGACAGGGGGCTGGAATTTCTCGGCATCTATACCGGTCCGATCCTCGCCTTCACCATCGGCATGCCGATCATCCGCCGCATCGTCGAACTGGCGAAAACGGAAAAGCTGACGTCCGTTGCGGACTTCATTGCCGCCCGTTACGGCAAGAACTCTACAGTGGCGATGATCGTCGCCATCATCGCTCTCGTCGGCGCCATTCCCTATATCGCTCTGCAACTGAAAGCCGTTTCCAGCTCGGTGGCGACGATGGTCGATCCCGGCGATTACGGCATTGGCAGCGGCAATCTTTATTTCCTCGATCTGCCGCTGGTCGTCACCATCGTCATGGCGGGGTTTGCCGTCATGTTCGGCACCCGCCACACCGATGCCACCGAACATCAGGACGGGCTCATTCTGGCGATCTCGATGGAATCGCTGGTCAAGCTCGTCGCCATGTGCACCGTCGGCTTTTATGTGCTCTTCGTGCTCTTCGACGGTCCCGTGCATCTGTGGCAGCTCGCCTCCGATAACGAACAGGCCATGCGGGCCATATCCTATCACACGCCCGTCAGCCGCTGGATCGTTATGACCCTGCTTTCCGGCTTCGCCATCATCCTGCTGCCGCGCCAGTTCCACGTTACCGTGGTTGAAAACCGCACGCCGCAGGAGCTGCGCATGGCTGGGTTCCTGCTGCCGCTTTATCTCATCGCGATCAACATCTTCGTGCTGCCGATAGCGCTGGCCGGCATTCTGACGCTCGGCGCCAATGGCGATGCCGATCTCTACGTGCTGCAATTGCCGCTCAATCACCAAATGCCGGTCGTGTCGCTGATCACCTTCATCGGTGGATTTTCGGCGGCGACCGCGATGGTGATCGTCGCTTCGGTGGCGCTATCGATCATGATTTCCAATGATATCGTCATGCCGATCTTCCTGCGGCAGAAGCTGCTGAACCGTTCTCCGCACCGGGACGACTTCGCCAAGACGCTGCTCAACATCCGCAGGACGGCAATCTTTGCGGTGCTGCTTCTGGGCTATGGCTATTATCGCGCCGCCGACAGCGCCACGGGCCTCGCCTCCATCGGCCTTCTCGCATTCGCCGCCATTGCGCAGATGGCCCCTGCCTTATTCGGCGGGCTGTTCTGGCGGCGCGCCAATGCGCGCGGCGCAATCGCCGGCTTAAGTTCCGGCTTTTTCGTCTGGGCCTATCTGCTGTTCCTGCCAAGCTTCGGCGGGCCCGATAATTCCGAGGTCGCGGCGAATATTCTCGGCTTCCTGTTTTCCGGCAGCACGGTGTTCAATGGGCCTGAAGCCGACCCGTTCGTGAATGCGGTCATTCTCAGCCTGCTCGTCAACAGCCTTGCCTTCGTGCTCGGCTCGCTTTCGCGCAATCCGAGGCCGGTGGAGCGCATCCAGTCCGGCATCTTCGTCAAGCGCCACTCGAAATCGCAATTTGCGACACGCGGCTGGAAAACCCGTGTCAGCGTCGGCGACCTCAAAAGCGCGGTGGCGCGCTATCTTGGCGAAGAGCGCATGCTGCGGTCACTCGCGACCTATGAAAAGACGGCGGGCAGGAAGCTCAATGACGATCAGCCGGCGGACATGGCGCTGATCCATTTCTCCGAACAGTTGCTGGGCAGCGCCATCGGCTCCTCCTCAGCCCGCCTGGTCCTTTCGATCATTCTTCAGAAGGCGGAAGATACCAGTGCGGACACGGCATGGCTGCTCGATCAGGCAAGCGAGGCCCTGCAATATAATCAGGACATGCTGCAAACGGCGCTCGCCCAGATGGATCAGGGCATTGCGGTTTTCGACAGTTCGCAGCAGCTGACCATCTGGAACCGGCGCTTCCGCACGCTGCTGGATTTGCCCGAGCAATTCGGGCAGGTCGGCGTACCGCTGACGGATATCGTTTCGATGCTGCAGGAACGGGGCGATATGCCTGATGGCGACACGAATGAGCTGATTACCAGCTTCCTGACCATGGACCTGCCCTTCTCGCTGGTGCTGGCGGGCGGCGAGCGCATCATCGAAGTGCGCTCCAACACCATGCCGGACAAGGGCATCGTCGCCACCTTCACCGATATCACCCAGCGTGTGGCGAGCGATCAGGCGCTGAAACAGGCAAACGAGACGCTGGAGCAGCGCGTGGCGGAGCGAACCGTGGAGCTTACCCGCGTCAACCGGGAACTGGCAGAAGCGCGAGCATCCGCCGACGAGGCTAATATCGGCAAGACACGGTTTTTCGCCGCCGCCGGCCACGATATTCTCCAGCCGCTGAATGCCGCCCGCCTCTATTCCTCCTCCCTGGTCGAACGGCTTGGCGCATCGGGAGAAAGCGATCTCGTCCACAATATCGATTCGGCGCTGGAATCGGTCGAAACCATTCTCGGCGCGGTTCTCGATATTTCCCGTCTCGACACCGGCTCGATGAAGGCGCGCATGACATCCGTGCCGCTGAATGAGCTGCTGAAACGCATCGAAACCGATTTCGCGCCGATGGCGCAGGAAAAGAACCTCGACCTTGTGGTCATGCCAACCTCGCTCACGGTCCGCTCCGACCCCAATCTCCTGCGGCGTCTGATACAGAATCTCGTTTCCAACGCCATCAAATACACGTTGAAGGGCAAGGTGGTCGTCGGTGCGCGCCGCCGGGGCGGCGAAGTGGTCATTCAGGTGACGGATTCCGGTATCGGCATTCCCTCTTCCAAGTTTCGCACTGTCTTCAAGGAATTCGCCCGATTGGACGAGGGCGCAAGAACAGCATCCGGCCTCGGGCTCGGTCTTTCCATCGTCGACCGGCTGTCGCGCATGCTGCACCATCCGGTACAGCTGATTTCCACCCCGGGAAAAGGCACGACCTTCCGCATCCACCTGCCGCGCGAGGCGGATCGCCTCGTACCGGCTAAAGCCGATAGTGGGTTAACCAGTCCGGCAGCCAGCGACCGCCTTCAGGGCGTCCGGGTGCTCTGCATCGACAACGAGCCGAAAATCCTCGAGGGCATGACGCTGCTCTTGACGGGATGGGGTTGTGAGGTTTTACCCGCAGGTTCCGTGGCGACGCTGGAGGAGCCCTTCCTCACTTTGGCCGCAGCCCCCGACGTCATCGTCGCCGATTACCATCTGGACGATGGCGACGGCATCAGCGCCATCCGCCTCATCAGGACATTTTACGGCAAGACGATCCCGGCCCTGCTGGTGACGGCGGATCGCAGCCCGGAAGTGCGCAGCGATGCCGAAAAATACGGGATTTCGGTTCAGCACAAACCGGTCAAACCGGCAGCGCTGCGGGCCTATATCAACCAGATATCCAGTACGGTGCGGGCAGCGGCCGAATAAAAACTCCCGGACCTTGCGATCCGGGAGCGGTTTTGACCTTCAAAAAACAGACGTATCAGGCCGCCTGATTGTAGCGATCCCTGCCGGTCGCCGAACCCTGTTCCATCTGGAACCGCTGCACCAGATCGAGCAGTGCTTCCACCTCTCCTGACAATACCCGGCTGGCCGCGCTCGATTGTTCGGCAAGCGCCGCATTCTGCTGCGTCATCTGGTCCATCTGGTTGACGGAGCTGTTGACGTTATGAAGCGCGGAGGACTGGTCCTGCGTTGCCGTCGCGATGGTTTCGACATGCTGGCTGACGGTAACGATCTGCTGGCTGATGGCGGAAAGAACCGTGCCCGCCTCCTGTACCAGCTTCGAGCCGGAGCTGACCTCATGCGTCGACTGGTTGATGAGCTGCTTGATCTCGCGGGCCGCGTCGGCGGAGCGCTGGGCGAGCTCGCGCACTTCCTGCGCCACCACGGCAAAACCCTTACCCGCCTCGCCTGCACGCGCCGCCTCGATGCCGGCATTGAGCGCAAGAAGGTTGGTCTGGAAGGCAATATCGTCGATGACCTCGATGATCTGCTCGATCTTGCGCGAGGCGTCTTCGATGCGTCCCATGGCGTCGACGGCGTTGCTGACGACCGAACCGGAACTGTCGGCGCTCTGCTTGGTGATGCGCACGGCCTCATTGGCCTCCCGCGCCCGCTCGGCCGACGATCTGACTGTAACCGTGATTTCGTCCACGGCGGCGGCGGTTTCTTCCAGCGAGGCGGCCTGATTTTCGGTGCGCTTTGACAGATCGACCGACGATTGCTCGATTTCAAAGCCGCTATGCTGGATGATGAGCGTGCGCTCGCGGATCTGCCCCAGCGCATCGCGCAGGTTGAGAAGAGATTCGTTGAAATCCGTGCGCAGACGATCAAGACGACCAGCGAAAGGAGTCTCGATCGTGCGGCTCAGATCGCCACGCGAGAGCCTGCCGAGGCCGGAAGCAATCTCGCTGACCGCAAACTCGATCTGCCCGTCGAGCTCCTGTTTCTCGGCGTCGTTGCGGTGACGTTCGGACTCGGCTGCGGAGCGTTCCTCGGCGCTTTTGCCTTCAATCGCCAGTTTCTCGATCGCATTCTCGCGGAAAATCACCAGCGCGCGGGCGATGTTGCCGAATTCATTGGTGTTAGTGGCATAGGGGATCGGCGTGTCGAGATTGCCGTCCGAAAGGGACTTAACCGCATCGGTCAGCTTGCCAAGCGGCTGGAGCGTGCGCTTGATGACGAAATAGGCGAGCAATCCGACGCCGAGCATGGCGAGCGCGCCGCAGATCAGCATCATGTCGCGCAGGCTGTATATCTGCGCATCGTAGACATCCATGGGAACGCCCACGAACAGGATGCCGACGGTTGCGCCGGTCTTGTTCGTAACCGGCATGTAACCGGTCATGTAGCTGGTGCCGAACAGCGTGGCGGTGCCGAAATAGGCCTCACCCTTGGAGACTTTCGCAAAAGCGGGATGATCGGTAGCAAGCTTGGTGCCGGCTGCTCTCTCGCCCTTTTCGTTCTTCAGATTGGTGGTCATGCGAATGAACTCGCCGCCCTTGGCTTCAAACACGGTAGAAATACCGCCGTTACCGGCTGCGGTGCGGTCGACGAGATCATTGTCGCGCATCGTTCCGATGCTGGCGCGACCCACACTTTTGAGGTCCCCATCCACCATTTCGAGGGCGACGCCGCCGACCTTCAGTTCGTAAAGGATCGCCATGCTGCGCATTGCGCTGTGCGTATCACGCAGCGCGGTGGTGATGATGTTGTCCTTCAAGCGAATGTAGGTCGAAAAACCAACTGCCGCCACGCTGAGCGTGATCAGGCCGATCGTCAACGCGACGACCTTGCCGGCAACGGACTTAAAGAGCCGGTTGTGCATGAAACAGTTCCCCAAAACCAAACTTATAAAAGTTCTAGTAGGCAACTGTTAAAAAAACGCGAAGCGTCGGTAGCGCCTTTTAGGGGGGCACAAGCCGGGCCGGCGCCTGCCGGCTTATGAGGGACGGGAAAACCCGTCCACCATCAGTGGATATAACCGAGCCGGATGGCCTTGGCGATCGCCTGGATACGGTTGACGGAATCGAGCTTGATCGTCGCCGAACCGAGATAGGCGTTTACGGTATGCACGGAAAGCCCGAGCTTGACCGCGATTTCTTCGCTGATACGGCCGTCCCCCGCCAGTTGCAGACAGGCGATTTCCCTCTCGCTCAGCGCTTCCGAAGGCGCCGCCTTGCGCTCGTCCAGCGCCAGCATGTCCACCATGATCTCGCAGCATTTGATGTGCTGTTCGATCACGACCTCATTGTCGAGAACGAGGTTGGTGCCGCAGAAGACAATGTAACCGTTGCCGATGGTGCCGAGCCGCACCGGGAGCGCCAGCCCCGCATAGGGCAATGTGTCATTTTCGATGCGGCGCAGAAGTGCGGGCACATCGGGAAGATCGGCAAAGCCGCCGGCATTCTTGTTGCGCCAGATGACCGGCAGGAGCGATGTCTCGATATGATCGAGAAGAATGTCGCCGACGGCGCGGATGAACTGCGCGCTCTGCTCTGCGGCATTCATGCCCCAGTTTTCCAGCTCGCAGGTCAGCTTCTTCTTGTTCGGGAAACCGGAAGCCGCAGCCTTCGTCACCACGAAATTGCGCGCGCCGACCAGCTTCTGCATGGCGACGAGCTTCGGAAAAAGATCCGACCGGCTCGTCACGACAGGGCTGCGGTAAAACATGCCCGTCTGACCTGAACCCTCATTGTCTTTCGTCTGTACCATCCGTCCGACCATTATACGAGGTTGTTGCGCACGGCGTAGGCAATTGCCTCCGAGCGGGTTTTCGTCGCGGTTTTACGCATCACGCTTGTAATGTAATTATTGATCGTATTGCGCGAAATGCCAAGGATCATCGCAATTTCATCGCTCGTCTTGCCTTCCGCAATCCAGAACAGGCATTCGAGCTCGCGCTCCGTGAGATCGATATCGCGCACGGTTTTTGCTTCGCTGGCAATGCCGAAGCTGACGCAATAGCCCGTCAGCAAGGCGATTTCGCGCAGCCTTTCCGGCGAAGGCACCGCTTCTTCGGGAAACAGAAGCAGCAGCGAAAGCCGGATGCGTCCCACACAGAAAGACAGCGCCGAATATTGCCGGTCTATGCCGTAGGGAACCGAAACATCGTCGGGAAGGAAGAGCAGCCGCGGCTGCAGAAGCGAAAGGCATTTCTCCATTTCGCTCGATCTGTTCTGGCTGTTGGCCAGTTCGACACCAAGCCTGCGGACCAGATCGAAAGGCCAGTCGGAGGTGACGATGAATTTCAGTCCGGTTTCTTCGAGAAGATCATCCCGCGCCAGCAGATAATGCGAGGCGCCAGCGTAGGTTACGAGCAGATCCAGTGCGCCTGCAACGTTACCGGCAGCAGCCGTGGCTGCGACGTTTTTAGCAAGCTGATCGCGCGGCAAGGGTTTACCCATGCCCTCCATAGGCTTGGCAGACAGCCTGCGGATATCAACATCGACTTTCAATCGCCTACGCCCTCTTGCTCCCAGTGGGAGATTATACCTCGGGATGGAATCATTCCATTCGAGAAGCTTACCAAAATGGGACGGCAAGCCCCCGGAGACCGAATCACTTCATTTTATGGAACGGACTGGGATTTGCCATTACCTGACACCAGCCTTTCCACGTATTTCCCTGCTCGTCTATTACTAAAAAAACATACTGAAAAGCTGTTCAATCCATAAACGGCATTCTCAGCCAATTCCCAGCAAACTGTATCGTTGCTGAATTTTTTGTAAACACTGTCCTGAAACGAGATTGCCACGGCTCGCCCGCCAAGCATAGTGAAAAGCCCAAAAACGGAAAAAAGGCCGGGTAAAACCGGCCTTTTCGATATTATGCTGCTTTTTCCACCGCCCATTTGCGCAGGATCTTGGCGGCTCTTTCCTCGCTGATTTCCACCATGCGGGAGAGCCTGCGTTCCGGTCCTTCGCGAACCCGGCGGTTGAATGTGCCCTCGCCATCGCCGCCCGCCAGAAGGTCGTCGGTGCTGTCGAAGCCGAAATCCGCCCCGAAACCCTCCATGAGACCGCCTGCGCCCGCATCCATGCCGGGAGAGAAATCCGGCAGTTCGAGACCGGCGGCCTCCTGGCTCAGCTGGCCTGCGGCGGCACCGTTGCCGGTCACCGTGCGGACCAGAGGGCGTACGCCGAGCCAGACGACAAGGAAGGCAACCGCGACAAAGGCAAGCGAGTTGATGATGCCGGCGGAATTGCGGCTCAGCACTTCCATGATGCCCGGGCCGGTTGCGGCCTCATCCAGCAATTGCGTTTCGAGGAAGTCCATCGCCGTCAGCGAGACGATGTCGCCACGGTCGGAGGAAATGCCCGCTGCCGAGGTGACGATCTTCTGCATTTCGGCAAGATAGGCGTCGATCTTCGCCTGATCGGCGGGCTCGCCGACCATCTTGGCGATCCGGCCCTTGTTGACGACGACCGCGACCGAAATCTTCTCGACGGTGTAGCCGTTCTTGACCGTGGCTACCGTCTTGGAATTGATCTCGTAATTGGTCTGCTCTTCCTTCTTGGCCGACTGGTCGGAGGACTGCGGACCGCCGCCGCCGCCCTGGGGCGCTGCCTGCGGTACGTTCTGTTCCACGGTCGCGGCCGTGTCCGGCTGCGTTTCCTGGGACTTCTGGTCTTCCTTCACCGTGCGCACGGAGCGCTCAACGCGCGATTCCGGATCGTAGACGGTTTCCTGAATCTGACGGCTGTCGGTATTGAGCTGCGCCGTGACGCTGGAGCGGAAATTGTCCATGCCGAGGAAAGGCGCCAGCGCCTTGTCGATATTGGTTTCGATTTCCTGCTGCACATTCTGCGCCAGCGTCAGCGAGCGGTTCATGGCTGCATTGGTGACATCATCGCCGGAAGCGAGAAGCTGGCCGGTCGAATCAAGCAGGGTCACATCATCGACTTCAAGGCCGGGAACGGCCGAGGCGACGAGGTGGCGGATGGATGCGGACGCCTTGCGGCCGGCCGAAGCACTGGCGCGAATCATCACCGATGCGGTGGGCTTCTGTTCGCCACGGCGGAAATTGCCGACGTCAGGCATGACGATATGGACGCGTGCGGCCGCAATGCCGTCAATCTGCTGGATGGAGCGGCCGATCTCGCCCTCAAGGGCGCGAACGCGCGTCACTTCCTGCATGAAGGAGGTCAGGCCGAGAGAGCCGACATTGTCGAAAAGCTCATAACCGGCATTGGCGCTGTCGGGCAGGCCGCGCTCAGCCAGAAGCAATCTTGCCTTGCTGGTGAGGCCGACGGGAACCTGAAGGCTGGAACCATCGGTCCCCACCTGAAAGTCCAGACCCGATTCGGCAAGCGCAATGCTGATCTTGTTAAGGTCGCTTTTTTCAAGCCCCACGTAGAGGGTCTCGTAAGCGGGACGGTTCACGTAAAGAGCTGCGGCAAGGATGATGGCCATGGACACAACGCCCACGCCGCCCAGCATCAGCAGCCGTGTCTGCCCCAGCGCCGCGACATTCTTTAAGACCTGAGGGATTTGATTTAACAGATTCATTCTGTTCCGCACCGTCATTCATAGAGTCCGAGACCTTTTGGCCCCGTCGTGACAATAGGGTGCGAAGCTTGCGCGAGCGTTGCCTTTCTCCGCATTCCGCGAAGGACGGCAACGCTGGCCGAAATAGTTCTAGAACAGGTCGAAGTCGCCCGAGGCCTTGTCGAGCGGCTGGGAATGGCCATGGCGGAAGGCCGCGCCGAGCGCCTTCTGCATTTCGGCCAGCTTGACCAGGCTGAGGGCGATGGAAACATCCACGATCCAGTCTCCGGGGATGGAACCGGTGATGGTATCGATGAATTCCGCAAGGCCGCGGGTTTTCTGGACGGCAAGGTCGATGCCCTGCAACAGCTTGACGCCTTCACTGGACAATTGACCGCTGGTCACTTCAAGCAATTGCGGCTCGATGCGCTCGATGAGATAGGCGACGTCGTGCAGTTCCGATACCACGCGCATCAGAACGTCCGGCAGGGCTTCTTCGAACGGAGTGGCGGCGGTGTGCTCTGCAAGCTGCATTGGAAACTCCGTGACTAGAAAAATTCGATGTCGTTGGCGACCGGCTTGGGGGCCGGCACCGGACGCGTTTCCATGGCAACCGTCTTCTGGGTTTCCGCGCCGCTGAGCGGATGCTGACGTGCACGCCCGGAGACCGGCCAGAATTCGATCTTTCGGCCGTGGTCCCCGCCCGTGGAGGAGCTTAAGACCGGAATACCTTCATCCTTCAGAAACTGCATGGCGAAGATGGCATTCTGCTCACCGACATTGGAGAAGCTGGCAATCGTCTTGGCGCCGCCGAAAACCTTGGCTTCCAGCCGGTCGCGCCTTGCCCCCTGCTTCAGGAGGCCGTTGATCAGGAGCTCCATGAGGTGCACGCCGTAACGCGTGGCGTCTCCGCCGGTCACATTTCCCGTTCCCGGCAGCAGGAAGTGATTCATGCCCCCTAAGCCGGCAACGGGGTCTCTCAGACAGGCGGCCACGCACGAACCGAGTATCGTCGTCAGCACCACATCGGGATCGCTGACGACCTTATACTCGCCCTGAATGATATGTACGCGCTTGGCCGCAGCTTCAATCATTTCAGCGATCCGAAAACCGCCTCGATGGCAGCGCGCATCTTGTCGATCGTGAAGGGCTTGGCCAGCACGTTGTTGGCGCCGAGCTGGGCTGCCTTCTGCACCAGCGCGCGGTCACCCTGCGCGGTGAGGATGATGAAGGCGGCCTTCTTGGTGGTCGGGTTGGCCCTGACGGCGTGCAGGAAACCGAGACCGTCCATCTTCGGCATGTTGAAATCGGAAATGACGAGATGATGGGGCTGCTGCTCCATGATCTTCATTCCCTGCTCGCCGTCACCGGCGGCGGTGATCTGCTTGAAGCCGAGCTGTGTCAGCGCATCGCTGAGGAGCAGCCGGCTGGTCACCTGATCGTCGACGATCAGAACTTTGATCTTTTCTGCGAGAGACATTAGTCAGCACCTTCTTTACGGGCAGTGGTTAGTTTCAGGATTTCTTCGCCGATGGAGGCCAGCGGGAGTTGCTGTTCCACGGCGCCAAGTTCATAGGCCACGCGGGGCATGCCGTAGACGACACATGTTTTTTCGTTCTGGCCGACGGTGCGCGCGCCGGCATGACGCATCTTCAACAGCCCGGCTGCGCCATCGCGGCCCATGCCGGTCAAAATGACGCCGACGGCGTTACGGCCGGCAAGCTCGGCCACCGAATCGAACAGCACATCGACGGAGGGGCGATGGCCGTTGACGGGATCACGCTCGACAAGCCGGCAGCAGGGTGCGGACCGGTTGGCGATCTGCAAATGGCGCTCGCCGCCCGGCGCAAGATAGATCTTGCCGGTTTGCAGACGCGCACCGTCTGTCGCCTCTTCCACCACGGGGGCGCAGATGCGGTTCAGCCGTTCGGCAAAACTCTTGGTGAAGGTCGGCGGCATGTGCTGGGTGATGACGGTCGGCGGGCAATTGGCCGGGAATTTCTGCAGCACGGCGATCAGCGCTTCGACACCGCCCGTGGAGGAACCGATGGCCACGACCTTGCGCCCAGCCCGATATTCACTGACCGGGACCGGCTGCGGCGCGGCGGCGGCTTCCGGGCGCGCCGCACGGTAGGCGGCGTGTTGCGAGCGGGCTGCGGCCTTCACCTTGTCGGCGAGATCGCCGAAGGGGCGTGCATCGCCCGGCGCCGGCTTACCGACACAGTCGAAGGCACCGATTTCAAGCGCGGCCAGCGAAGCATCCGCGCCGCGATGGGTCAGCGACGAGACCATGATGACCGGCATGGGCCGCAGGCGCATGATCTTTTCGAGAAATTCGAGACCGTTCATTTCCGGCATCTCGATGTCGAGCGTCACGACATCGGGATTAAGCTGCTTGATGGCAGCGCGTGCTTCCATGGCGTTGCCGGCCTGCCCGACCACCTCGACTTCCGGATCGGCCTTGAGGACAGCCGAAATCAGGCCGCGCATGGTGGGGCTATCATCGACGACGAGTACCCGTGCGAGTGCGCTCATGCCTTCCTCCCCGAAGCGTGGCCAGTGAAGCGGTAGGTGGTGATGCCCGTATTGTCGAACAGGTTCTTGGCGTCACCGGAGACGCGTTCGGAATGCCCGATATAAAGATGACCGCCTTCCGGCAGCAGCCCGGCAAAACGCGACCAGATGCGCATCTGCGTCGGCTCGTCGAAATAGATGACGACGTTGCGGCAGAAAATGACGTCGAAATTGCCTTTGAAGGGCCATTGCGTCATCAGGTTCAATTCGTTGAAGGTGATGAGGCGCTTGACCTTGTCATCGATGCGGAACTTGCGGCGACCGCCGGCATCGACTTCCGTGAACCATTGCTTGCGCATGGCGGGAGACACGGTTTCGAGCGCATTGTCATCATAGACCCCTGCCCGGGCCTGCGCCAAAATCTTGGGGTCGATATCCGTCGCCAGGATTTTGAAATCGTAATCCGCCGCATTCGGGAACATGGCAAGCACGGTAAGCGCGATGGAATAGGGCTCCTGCCCGTCCGAGCAGGCGGCCGACCAGATGCGGACACGCCCGCCGCTCTTCGCCCGGGCGATGAGGCCCGGCAGGACCTCGTCACGCAGATGTTCGAAATGATGGTTCTCGCGGAAGAAGCGGGTGAAATTCGTCGTCAGGTGCGACAGCATTTCGCGCCGCGCCTGCGCGCCATCCGGCGAGGACACCAATGCGCAATATTCGCGAAAACCCGACAGGCCGAGATTGCGGATATGCTTCGACAGGCGGGAATAAACCAGCGACGCCTTGGTGTCGTTGAGATAGATGCCCGCATCGGCATAGATCATCGCCGCGATTTCCGACAGGTCGCGTCTCGTCAGCGGGTATTCGCCGCTGGCAAGAACCTCGTCGGGAGACTGGCGCTGATCGCTGAAATTAAGTGCTGCCATGAACGATCCGCTCTCAACCCGTCGCCGCAAGCGACATTTCCTGCTTCAGGGGCTGTCCGCGCGAGGCGCTGACGATGGCATCGACATCCAGGATGAGCGCGACACGTCCGTCACCGAGGATGGTGGCGGCGGCAATGCCCGGAACATGGGTATAGTTGGCTTCCAACGACTTGATGACAACCTGACGCTGGCCCTGGATCGCGTCGACCATCAGGGCGCGCTGGCCGCCGCCTTCCGATTCCACCAGAAGGGCGACGCCTTCAACCGGATCGGCCTGGGTCGGGCGGAAGTTCAGCACGCGACCGACATCGACCAGAGGGCAGAAGGAGTTGCGGATGGAGATCAGCCGCTGGTTCGCGCCGAAGGAATGAATGTTCTTCGCTTCCGGCTGCAGGGTTTCGACGATTGCCGTCAGCGGCACCACCAGCGTCTGGCCCGCAACGGTTACCACCATGCCGTCAAGAACGGCGAGCGTCAGCGGCAGGCTCATGGTGAAGGTCGAGCCATGGCCGGGGCGCGAGGAGATGCTGATACGGCCGCCAAGCGCCTGAATGGAGCGCTTGACCACATCCATGCCAACGCCGCGGCCGGAAATGTCGGAAATCTTGTCGGCGGTGGAGAAGCCCGGCGCGAAGATCAGATTGTCGATCTCTTCATCCGTCAGGTTCGCATCGGCGGCGATGAGATCGTTGTCGATTGCCTTCTGGCGAACGCGCTCGCGGTTGATGCCCGCGCCATCGTCCTGAAGCTCGATCAGGATACGGCCCGAACGGTGCTTCGCCGAAAGCTTGATGGTGCCTTCCGGGTTCTTGCCCGCCGCTTCGCGTTTTTCCGGCGTTTCGATGCCGTGGTCGACGGCGTTTCGGATCATATGCGTCAGGGGTTCGGCCAGCTTGTCGATGACCGTCTTGTCGACTTCCGTGTTCTCACCTTCGGTGACGAGGCGGATTTGCTTGCCGATCATGTCGGCGACTTCGCGGACGATACGCGACATGCGCTGGAACACCGGCTTCACCGGCTGCGCACGGATCGCCATCACGCTATCCTGGATTTCGCGCGTCAGCTGCTGCAGCTCGTCCAGACCCATATTGACGGCGGACGTGCCGCTCGCATCGTTTTCGATGACGCTCTGCGAGAGCATCGCCTGATTGATGACGAGTTCGCCGACGAGGTTGATCAGGCGGTCGACACGGTCGAGGTCGACGCGGATGGTCTGGCCGGCGCTGGCATTGGCCGCCGCGTTGGCATTCGCCTGGGCTGCGGCAGGCGCTGCCGCCGCTTCACGCTTTTCGATGGCGGCATTGACGCTCTGGGCGATCTGCGTCGTCGCAACGGCAGTTTCGACGGCTGCGGCAACGTAGGACGCTTCAGCCGTGGCGGTTTCAACAGCGGGCTGCTCTTCCGGTCCGCTATCGAGGGCCGAAAGATCGAACGGCACCGGGATCATCGGAAGCTCTTCCGCGTCGTCTGCGGCATCCGAAACAACCGGCACGATTTCGAGATCGCAGTCCCATTCGGCGAATTCGAAGACGCTGCGGATGCCCTCTTCGCCCTTGTCGGTCGCAATCGAAACCGTCCAGGAGAGATAGGATGCTTCAGGATCGAGCTTGTCGAGCGAGGGCAGCTCCGACATGTCGCAATTGATGCTCATTTCGCCGATGCGCGAAAGATCGCGCAGGAGAAGTGCCGCCTCGTTGCCTTTCGAATAAAGCGACGCATGCGGCTTGAAGGTGATCTGGAAGGACGGCGCTTCCATCAGCGGTGTGGTTTCGTCGGCAAAGTCCGTGAAGGAGAACGGGATCGGCTCGAAACCGCTCTCATCCGTCGGTTTGGCCTTCACGGGTTCCGGCGCCTTCACTGCGACGGGAGCGGATGCCGGAACGGCTTCGCCGTTTGCCAGCGCTTCCAGTTCCTTGACGAGGCCGCGGGTGCGGCTTTCATCGACGCTGCCGCCGTCTCTTGCCGCATTGGTCAGGTCCGCCAGCACGTCGGCGGAGCGTAGCATGACTTTCAGAACATCCTGTGTCGGCTCCAGCTTGTTGGAGCGGACGCAGTCGAGGGTCGTTTCAAAAACGTGGGCGAAGGCCACGAGATCATCGAGACCGAAGGCACCCGCCCCGCCCTTGATGGAATGAACGGCACGGAAAACGGCGTTGACGGTTTCCGGATCGCGGTCGCCGTCATTCAATTTAAGAAGCCCCGATTCCAGTTCAGCGAGCTGCTCCTCGCATTCCTGGAAAAAGATTTCCTTGATTTCGTTCATATCCATCGTGAAATGTCCCGTATCAGGCGGTTACGCGTTCAATGGCATCGATGAGTTTCGCAGGGTCGAACGGCTTGACGATCCAGCCCGTCGCACCGGCCTGACGGGCGCGGTTCTTCTTCTCTGCGTCGCTTTCGGTCGTCAGAACGAGGATCGGGATCGCACGATACTTTTCGTTGCGCCGTACACCCTCGATGAAGCCGAAACCATCGAGACGGGGCATGTTGATGTCCGTCACGATAACATCCGGGTTGCTCTGCTCGAGCACTTCGAGGCCCTCGATGCCGTCTTCAGCCTGAATGGTTTCGAAACCGGCATTGTTGAGCGTGACCAGGAGCATGTTCCTGATCGTCCGGGAATCATCCACGGTAAGAACTTTTTTCTTCACTTTTGCATCTCCTTGGGGAGCAAATGGTCAATATCGACGCCTATCAGTTTCATCGTCTTGTCGAATGCATCGGACACCCTGGCAAAACCGAAGGGCTTGCCATCCTCTTCCCAGGATTTCGCGCCGGCCATGAGGACCTGGGCGCAAAGCGCACCTATACGCTCCACCTCGGACGCATCTACCGACAAAGGTGCTCCCCTCAACGTCATCAGCTTGCCGTGCAGGGCCGATGCTTCGTTGAGATCCAGCACCGGTGACAGTTTCAGCGTCGCCTCAGCTGCTTTTCTGGCTGCCATTACATGACTCCCTGACGTCTGAATTGTTGGTAATCCTGGCCGTAATCCGTGCGATTATCCGCACGGGCCATAAATGAAGTGTCCTGTCGGTCCGCACCGGACACCGCTCTCGCCTGTACCTGACGGGCAATGCGGAATTCGCGGATGGTGCGGCCGAGTTCGAGGATGACGGTTTGAAGCGCGTCCGCCTCGGAGGCGCTCGCGCTGATATCGACGGCGTTCCGGCCGGCCTGCCTTTGCTGCTCGCCAACATCGGCGGCAACCGATTGCAGTTCGCCGGCCTGCTCGGCCGTATGCCGGGAGACTTCCGCGATCATGTCGTTGATGCCAGAGACCTGCCGGACGACACCGCCGATTGCGTCCTGCGTGCGGTTGACCATGCGCACGCCGCCCTCAACCTGCGTCTTGGTGGTGCCCACAAGGCTCTTGATTTCCCTTGCAGCGTCGGCGGAACGCTGGGCGAGCGCCCGCACCTCCTGCGCGACGACAGCGAAACCACGTCCGCTTTCACCCGCGCGCGCCGCCTCGATGCCAGCATTGAGGGCGAGAAGGTTGGTCTGAAAAGCGATCTCGTCAATCGTGCCGATGATCCTGCCGATCTGTTCGGCGGATTGTTCGATATCCGACATGGCGTCAATCGCCTCGCCGATAGCCTTGCCGCTTTCGACCGCCGCCTCGCGGGCGCGGGAAACAGCCGTTTCCGTGGCCGATATGCGCGCGCCGTTTTCAGCAACGTTCCCGATCATCGTCTGGATGGCGCGGGAGGTTTCGGCAAGGGCTTCGGCCTGCTGGCGGGAGCGCTCGGCCATGGAGCGGCCCATATTGGCAAAGCGCGCGCCGAGCGCCTCGGCCTCGCCGATGCTGTTTTGCGCCGCGATCAGCGATGCGCCAATCGTTTCCAGGGCCGTATTGAAGGAAGCAGCAACATCGCGATAGGCTTCCGGCACTTCTCCGTCGATGCGGGCCTGCAAATCGCCAGCGGCAAAGGCCGTCAGCGCTGTGCCCAGCAACTTCGCCGCTTCGGAGCGGTCATTGTCGCGCTGTTCCGCCAGTTCGCGGCCATGGCGCAGGCGCAATTCGTTGAAGCGCAACGAGACAGCGATTTCGGTATCGACCATCACCAGACGGACGACATTCTTGACGGCTTCCGCCAGTTCACGGGTCTTCTTGCGGTTGCCGGGCAGGATGGAGCGCGGCGCATGTTCGGCCACCAGCCCGCCGACGAGATGTTCCAGAACCACCGCGTGGCTGGCGATCTGCCAGCGCGGATCGAGACCCATGCGGCTGGCATTGTCGGAAAGAACCTTCACCCGCTCGGCATAGAGCGCGTCGAAACGCGCATCGGTCAGAACGCTCCAATGCGAGGATTGCAGATCGTGCAGGCGGTCGAGCTGGTTTTCGCTTTCGAAAGACGGAGAACAGTCCGGCATGGACTGGAAACGGGTCATCACGTCCCGCAGGCCGGCCTTGACGTAAGGCTCCAGCATGCTGCGATAGCTGCGCAGGAAATCGGATTGCGTCTCGTCGAGGCCGGCAAAACGCAACCGTCCCGCCAGGCTTCCGCCTGCCGATCTGCGCGCTTGATCTGATGGCAAATCCTGCCCCAACCGACGTCCCCAACAACATGACGGCCGGTAAAACCCGGCCAAATTGGCCAAGGTTCAGAACGCCAGCACCCTAAGGGGATTTTTGAACGAACATACCCATCGCGGACGATGCGGCATCGACGCCTGCCAGACCTTCTTGAACCAAGAAACGAAAATACCGGATCGGCACCGGTACGGCAGTGCGGCGTCATGCCTGGAAGGGGAGAGAACCCCATTCCGCCGTGGAAATACCATCAATCTTTATGGTTAATTCCTTGCTTGAAAGTTAAGAAACACAGGCGTCGGCGTCAAACGGTAAAATTTGTAAAAGCTTTTAGCCAATGCCGCCCTCACTTTGCCGCAAACGGGCAAAAACGAAAAGGAATCGGACGCTGCGGGCGGTTTTTCCCGCATGCGCGCTGGACAAGCATGTCCGGCTTCCCCTAAAACAAATCAACAGGATATTCGCTCAACGGTGATGCTTTAAAGAGACCTTTACGATCAAGGAGATGCCAACTTGCCATGGATGGAGAAAAGCCGCAGTTCAAGGCGCCATCCGCAAGTGTTGATCGGCCTCGTGGTCGCGAGCCTGCTGGTCATGATCGGCTTTCAGGCGCCGGCCGGCGTCAAGCCCCTTTCCAAAACCAGCCGTCTCGAACGATTGCAGAGCGTCGATCCGGGCCGTTCCCTTTCTCTTCGCCAAAAGGATTGCGATAGCGGCAATGATTTCGGCTGCAGGACCGGCGATGCTGGTTCAGGCCTTCGCCTGGACGCGTTTGCCTCACCCACGCCAAGCCTCAGGGATAATGCCGACGTCTCGCTCGTTGCTGTTGCCATCGTGCCACAAGCTTTCCGAGACTTTGCCAGCGTGGTTCCACGCGCGCCTCCGCATATTATGTATTAGTCATTCCGGCGGTCCTCATCATTCGGTTCATTGCGAACCTTGAGGGATCGGAGTCGTCGGAAACCCGCCGTAGGCTCCCATTCCAGAGAGAAAACCGCCGCCGCATATGACACTTGCAACCATTCTTCCATTCATTGTCGCATTGCCCTTCGTTGGCGCGCTTCTGACGGCCTTCATGCCGCGCGAGGGTGCGGCCGCCGGTCCCGCCTCCGTTGCGGGCGCAGTCGCCCTTTTCGGCCTTGTCAGCAGCATTTTTCTTTATACGAGCGTCAGCGGCGGCGCGGTTCTCAAGTATGATGTGGAATGGCTGCCCCAGCTCGGCCTGAACTTTACCCTGCGGCTGGACGGATTTGCCTGGATTTTCACGATGCTCATTACCGGCATTGGCCTGCTGGTGGTGCTCTACGCGCGTTATTATATGTCGGCCGAAGACCCGATCCCCCGTTTCTTCGCCTTCCTGCTCGCCTTCATGGGCTCGATGCTCGGCGTGGTGCTCTCCGGCAACGTCATCCTGCTGTCGATCTTCTGGGAAATGACCAGCATCTTTTCGTTCCTGCTGATCGGCTACTGGCATCAGAACGCCGGTGCGCGCGACGGCGCACGCATGGCGCTGACCGTGACCGGCATCGGCGGCTTCAGTTTGCTGGCGGGCCTGCTGATCCTCGGCCATATGGCGGGAAGCTATGATCTCGACAAAATCATCGAGGCCGGTGCGGCCATCCGCGCCCATTCCCTCTATGTGCCCGCGCTCATCCTCATCCTCGGCGGCGCGCTGACCAAGAGCGCGCAGTTTCCGTTCCATTTCTGGCTGCCCAACGCCATGGCGGCGCCCACACCCGTTTCCGCCTATCTGCATTCGGCCACGATGGTGAAGGCCGGGGTTTTCCTGCTTGCGCGGTTCTGGCCGGTGCTGGCGGGCACGCCGGAATGGTTCTGGCTGGTGGGCGCGGCCGGCATCATAACCCTGCTGCTCGGCGCCTATTTCGCCATGTTCCAGCAGGACCTCAAGGGTCTGCTCGCCTATTCCACCATCAGCCATCTCGGCCTCATCACGACGCTGCTCAGCCTCGGCAGCCCACTTGCGGCAGTGGCGGCCATCTTCCACATGGTCAACCACGCCACCTTCAAGGCCTCACTCTTCATGGCGGCCGGCATCATCGACCATGAGACGGGCACGCGCGACATGCGGCGCTTAAGCGGGCTTTATACCTATATGCCCGCAACCGCGACGCTCGCCATGGCGGCAAGTGCGGCCATGGCCGGCGTGCCGTTGTTTAACGGCTTCCTTTCCAAGGAAATGTTCTTTGCCGAGGCCGTTGAAACCCATGCCGACTCGCTGCTGGACCGGGCCCTGCCCTATGTCGCGACGCTGTCGGGCGCATTTGCCGTCGCCTATTCGCTGCGCTTCATCCATACGGTCTTCTTCGGCCCCAAGCCCGTCGATCTGCCGAACCCGCATCCGCACGAGCCACCGCGCTGGATGCGTTTCCCCATCGAATTCCTCGTCTTCGCCTGCCTGATCGTCGGTATCGTGCCGAGCCTCTCCATCGGCCCGTTCCTGCACTCGGCCGTGCTTTCAGTGCTTGGTGCGCAAACGCCGGTCTACAGCCTGTCGATCTGGCACGGTTTCAACCTGCCGCTGATCATGAGTATCGCGGCGCTGATCGGCGGGGTTACGATCTATGCCCTGCTCGGCGGTTATTTCTCGCGCTGCGACGACGGCCCGCCGGTCTTCCGGCATTTGCGTGGACAGCGCATCTTCGAGCGCATTCTCGTCACCGTGTCCTGGAAATGGGCGCGGTGGCTGGAAAGCACGCTCGGCACGCGGCGTCTGCAGCCGCAGCTGAGGCTTCTTATCCTCGTGGCGCTTCTTGCCGGTTTCTCGCCTCTCTTCCTTTCGGAATTCTCCCTGTCGCTGCCGCGCGTCACGACCTTCGATCCGATCTTCGCCATTCTCTGGCTGATCGGCATGATCGCGGCCATGGGTGCGGCCTGGCAGGCGAAATATCATCGCCTCGCCGCGCTCGTCATGCTCGGCGTCTCGGGCCTCGTCACCTGCCTCACCTTCGTCTGGCTTTCCGCGCCGGATCTGGCCATCACCCAGCTGCTGGTGGAAATCGTCACCACGGTTCTCATCCTGCTCGGCCTCAGATGGCTGCCGAAACGCGTCGAGAAGGTCGACAGCAGCGATGAGCTGCCAGCGCAGCTTCGCCGCGCCCGCGACTTCCTGCTCGCCGCAGGCAGCGGTATCGGCATGTCCGTCATCGCCTATGCCGTAATGACGCTGCCTGTGCCGAACGCGATTGCGACCTATTTCCTCGAACGCGCCTATACCGAAGGCGGCGGCACCAATGTCGTCAACGTCATCCTCGTCGACTTCCGTGGCTTCGACACCTTCGGCGAGATCGCGGTGCTGGCCATCGTGGCGCTCACGGTCTTTGCGCTGCTTCGCCGTTTCCGCCCCGCCCATGAAAGCATCGGGGTGCCAGAGCAGCAGCAGATGCAGAACGCCTTCGATGCCGAACGGCCGGACCGCAGCAATGGCGATACGGTTCGCGACTATCTCTATGTACCGTCCATCGTGATGCAGTGGATGTTCCCGGTCATCATCACCTTCTCGATCTTCCTATTCATGCGCGGGCACGACCTGCCGGGCGGCGGCTTTGCGGCCGGCATCACCATGGCCATCGGCTTCCTGCTGCAATATCTTGCCGGCGGGGCGCGCTGGGCGGAGGACCGCATCCGCATCCTGCCACTGCGCTGGATGGGTTTCGGCCTTTTGATGGCGGCGGCGACGGGTATCGGCTCCTGGTATTTCGGCTACCCGTTCCTGACCTCCTATTTCCAGTATACGGAGATACCCTATATCGGCAAAATGCCGACGGCATCCGCCCTGCTGTTCGACCTCGGCGTCTTCTCGCTGGTCGTCGGCTCCGTTGTTCTTATCCTGATAGCACTGGCACACCAATCGTTGCGTAACTACCGCGTTCGCACGCCTGAAGCCGCAAAAGCGGAGGACGTGTAATGGAACTCATTCTTGCCATCGGCATCGGCATCATGACCGGCTCCGGCGTTTGGCTGGTGCTGCGCCCGCGCACCTATCAGGTCATCGTCGGGCTTTCGCTGCTGTCTTACGCCGTCAACCTCTTCATCTTCGGCGTCGGCGGCATCAAGACCAATGCGCCGCCGGTGCTGGTCAACGGCGTCGACAGCTCCACGCTCGCCGACCCCGTGCCGCAGGCGCTGGTGCTGACGGCCATCGTCATCGGCTTTGCCACCACCGCATTGTTCCTTGTCGTGCTGCTTGCCGCCCGCGGCCTCACCGGCACCGACCACGTGGACGGGAGGGAGACGAAATGATGTCGTTCCCCTTCCACATCGTCATCGCGCCTATCCTGCTGCCGCTGATTACCGCAGCCCTTCTGCTGTTCTTCGACGAGCGCCAGCGCGTGGCGAAAGCCGCCATCAGCCTCACCTCGACGGTACTGTTGCTGGTGGTCGCCATATTGCTGTTCCGCGAGGTCAACTCGACGGTCAATACCGAGATCGCCGCCGTAGTGTCGAGCGGTGTCTATCTGCTCGGCAACTGGCCGGCGCCCTTCGGCATCGTGCTCGTCGCCGACCGTCTTTCGGGCCTGATGGTGCTATTGACGGCGCTGCTCGCCATTCCATCCTTGATCTATTCGATGGCGAAGTGGCACAGGTCGGGCGCGCATTTCCATTCGCTGTTCCAGATGATGCTGATGGGCGTCAACGGCGCATTCCTGACCGGGGACCTCTTCAACCTCTTCGTCTTCTTCGAAGTGATGCTGGCCGCGTCCTACGGTCTGCTGCTGCATGGTTCCGGCCAGCAGCGCGTCAAGGCCGGGCTGCATTATATCGCCATCAACCTCGTCGCCGCCCTGTTCTTCCTGATCGGCGTCAGCCTCATCTATGGCGTTACCGGCACGCTGAACATGGGCGATCTCGCCCATCGCATCGAGGGGCTCAACCCCGATCAGCGCATGCTCTTGGAAACCGGCTCGGCCATCCTCGGCATCGCCTTTCTGGTCAAGGCCGGCATGTGGCCGCTGAATTTCTGGCTGCCCTCTGCCTATGGCGCGGCGTCGGCCCCGGTGGGCGGGCTCTTCGCCATCATGAGCAAGGTCGGCATTTATGTCATCGCCCGCCTGTCCTTCCTGCTTTTCGGACAGACGGCCGGGGAATCGGCCGGTTTCGGCCATGATGCCCTGCTGGTCGGCGGCATCGCCACCATCATCTTCGGGGCTATCGGCGTTCTGGCGTCGCAGGCGCTGGGGCGGCTGGCCGGCTTTTCGGTTCTCGTCTCGTCGGGAACGCTGCTTGCCGCCATGGGCACCGGCAATCCCACGGTTGCGGCCGGCGCGCTTTATTACATGGTCAGCTCCACCCTCACCATCAGCGCCTTCTTCATGCTGATCGAACTGGTGGAGCGTGGGCAGGATGCCGGCGCGAACGTTCTTGCCGTGACCATGGAGGCCTATGGCGAGGGCGACGAGGAAGAGGAGGAAGAAGAGGTCGGCGTGACCATGCCTGCCACCATGGCGGTGCTCGGCGCCTGTTTTGCCGCCTGCGGCATTCTTCTGGCCGGCCTGCCGCCGCTTTCGGGCTTCATCGCCAAATTCTCGATGCTGACCGCCATTCTCAACCCTTCCGGGCTCGGTGCCAATGACAGCGTGTCCACGCTGTCCTGGTGGCTGGTTTTCCTGATCGTCTTTGCCGGTTTCGCCTCGCTGATCTCGATGACGCGCGCCGGCATCCGCACCTTCTGGGCCTCCATCGAAGGCACTGTGCCGCGCGTGCTCGTCATCGAAATCGCCCCCGTGATGCTGCTGCTCGGCCTGACGCTTGCCATGACCGTGCAGGCAGGACCGGTAATGCGATACATGCAGGAAACGGCGCGTATTCTCGACCTGCCGGCAAGCTATATTCAGGGCGTTATTTCCGCGCCCCGGGCGGGAAGCAACCCGGAGGCAGAGCCATGATAAGCCGTGTCCTGCCCTACCCGCTGCTGACAATCTCGCTGATATTCTTCTGGATGACGATCAACAGCTTTTCGCCGGGGCATCTGCTGCTCGGCACCGGTGTCGCGCTCATCGCCTCCTGGGCGATGGCGTCGCTCCGGCCCGCCAAGCCGCGCATCCGCAACTGGCACAGGCTGGTGCAGCTCATCCTGATCGTGCTTTACGATATCGTCAGGTCCAATCTCTCGGTCGTGAAGATCATCCTGTTCAAGCGCGAGAGAGACCGCAAATCCGGCTTCCTGGCTGTGCCGCTCGATATTCGCGACCCGATGGCGCTTGCGGTGCTGGCGACGATCCTGACCTCGACGCCGGGAAGCGCATGGCTCGAATATAATTCCAGCCAGGGTACGCTGCTGCTTCACGTTCTCGACGATGTGGATGAGGCGGCCTGGATAAGCCTCATCAAGAACCGTTATGAAAAACTGCTGATGGAGATATTCGAATGAGTTCGATTATCCTTTTCTGGTCCTTTTCGCTGGCGCAGTTCATGCTCGCCATCGCCATGGCGATCTCGGTCTATCGCATCGCCATCGGCCCGCGCGCGCAGGACCGCGTGCTGGGCATGGATACGCTCTATGTCAACGCCATGCTGCTTCTTTTGACCTTCGGCCTGCGCACCGGCAATGACATCTATTTCGAGGCATCGCTGCTGATCGCCATCCTCGGCTTCGTCTCCACCGTCGCCCTTTCCAAATTCCTGATGCGCGGTGAGGTGATCGAATGAGCGAGGCGCACGAATTTCCCCTCTGGGCCGCCATTGCCGTGGCCTTCTTCGTCCTGCTCGGCGCCTCGCTGACACTGATCGGCACCATCGGCTTTGCCAGGCTCAACAGCTTCTATGAGCGCCTGCATGCGCCCACACTGGGCACCAGCTGGGGCACCGGCGGCATCGTCATGGCCTCGATCATCTATTTTTCCGTCTCCGGCGACCGTTTCGCCTTCCACGAAATCTTCATCGGCATTTTCATGACGGTGACGACGCCGGTTTCCCTGATGCTGCTGGGGCGCGCTGCGCTTTATCGGGACCGGGCGGAGCAGAATACGGACAATCGGGAGCATCTGTAGGTTAAGGCTCTTTACGGCGGCGAAGCTCCGCGCGCACCCGCCGCCATTTGCCCTGTTCGAAATTCCGGGAATATCGCCAGGCGCGATCTTCCTCGATGACCGCGAATTCCTCGGCAGCATTTCCATATGTCTTGCTTAAGATATCGGCGATGCGCGTTATCTCGGCGCGCGGGACAAGCATGGGTCGCACAGCTTGCTGCCAAGTGACATATATAAGAGCAAATAGCCCACATGCTCCAATTACCCCAATTAAAAGCAAGCTTGACGCGGATAGCTCCATGACCCCACTCCATGCAAATCCGCATGAATATATCCCATAATGGGATAATTCCAAATCAGGATTAATCCGTGAGCTCCTGAAATTTCGGGTCTGGAGCGCGTGACAAAGTCTACACATACAACCGAGTATCGGCTTCTTGTTGAGATACTGACCGACACGCGGCGAAAAGCAGGGTTAACCCAGCAGCAAGTCGCAGATCGGCTGGGAAAGCCTCAGTCCTATGTGGCAAAGGCTGAAGGAGCTGAAAGGCGAATAGACGTCGTTGAATTTGCAAAATTGTCGGCCGCAATGGGCGAAGACCCGACCGCGCTTCTTCAGCTGTTGCTCACAAGAATGGAGGAACGAGGCGTTCCTCTCTGATCAAGACTGTTTCGAAGCGATAACCTTGCGAAAAGTGAGGGAAATTCGCCTGTCTCGGGCTTTCCTAACTCCGTTCACGATATCCGATTTGCGAGCCGGAATTTCATGGGTCCAGCCGTAGCGGCCAGCGTCTCTCAGCAAGACGCCGGAGCGAGGTTGAAGCAAGACGCCGCATATGGCTGACCCACGCAATTCGCGGAAAACCATCTCGCAGGCAGATAGAAGGCTTAGCGATACGATCCCATCGTCAAAACAGGGCACACAATCGACATGCGCACTGATGCCCTGCCCCGGAAGATATTCGTTCGCGATAACCTGATCGGGCAAATCCCGACAATAACCTGTGGTAACCAATCGCTCCGCGAACACGCCAAGCCATGGCGGCAACGGCCCGATATACGCATCCGCGGTAACAGCGCGCGCCTTATAGTCGTACCGATAACCGAAATGCTGCACGCGGCGCTTCAACTCCGTGCTCCACACACCCGCATCCAGTTCGTCGGCGACGGCGATCTCCTCTTCTGGAGAGAGAAAGCCGTCAAAATAGACTATGCCGGGCGGTAGAAGAGGTAGGCTTGTGACACGATCCATTTGCGGGCTGCTCTCCAACTGCCTGCAACAAACAGGGTTGGCCTATGGTTACACCGGGCCTATCAAAAGCATAAGATGGCAGTAGCTACTCATCGAAATTTGCCTGCAAATTGACAAGCCGTCCATGCGCACAATTCATCAACAATGCTATTGAGATAAATGGTGCCCGGAGGCGGATTTGAACCACCGACACGCGGATTTTCAATCCGCTGCTCTACCAACTGAGCTATCCGGGCACTTCAGGTCCTTGAAGAACCTCCGCTTTTGGCGGGCGGGGCTGTTTGGCGCCCCGAAAGTGAGCGGGGTTATAACATCTTGTTCGGACATGGCAAGCGCCATCGCGAAGTTTTTTGACAGTTTTTTCACGGCACCTGTGGATGGTTGAAATCTATGCCCGACGAAGGCGGGATTGCGGCGGAAAACCGCTCTTGGGCATCCGCCGGGCCGGCGGGTGGCGGCACGGCAGGTGGCGGCTTACGCCCCTTCGCTGCGCCGTGCGGCAAGGCCAAGCGCAATTGGCACCACGGCCACCAGCGCCGCCATGACGGGCGAGGAGGCGAAGATGCGGCTTGCCAGCGAGGTGACGGCAACCGAGCGCACCACCGTCATCAGGCGCGAATTCTCGCGGTCGCGCTCGTGCCGGGCATCGGCGGATTTATGATGCGGCGTGTTGGAGGCGGCTTCCAGCCGTTTGACGTCGCGGCGAATTTTTTCGAGCTGTTTGCGAAGGTCTTCCAACTCCTCCCTCAAGGATGATTCCGCCGGGGCGGCGGCACGCGCCCTTCGGGCAGCAGCGGGTTTTACAGCCTCCTTCTCCGCGGCCTCTTCGTCCAGTTCGGCCAGATGGTCGTCAAGGTCCGAGGGCTTGTCGAAACCGTGGGATCGCAGTGGTGCTTTCATCGCTATCTCCTGGGGCCTGCTGAATTGCGGCGGCGGGCGCTTTTGCCCGGTCAGCCTTTTCAACGCCTCAGCCGGGCAAAAGGATGCACGAAAAGCGGGGAGACAGGCATAATAAAACAGGCCCCGAAGGGCCTGTTCAATGTCTCGCGGAGCCTCAGGCCGCCTTGGCAGCGCTGGCATAGGGATCGAAGCGGCCGTAGAAGGTCTCGCCCTTGGCGGCCATGTCCTTCAGCAGCGGTATCGGCTTGAAGCGCGGGCCATAGGTCTCGCTGAGTTTCTCGGCGAGTGCCACGAAGTTCTTCACGCTCATGCCGTCGATGTAGGACAGCGCGCCGCCGGTATAGGGCGCAAAGCCGAAACCGAGGATGGAGCCGACATCCGCCTCACGCGGGTCGGTGACGATGCCTTCTTCCACCGTGCGGGCGGCTTCCAGCGCCACGGTGACGAGGAAGCGCTGTTTCAGCACCTCCATATCCACCGCTTCAGGCTTCTGCTGCGGATAAAGGTCCTTCAGGCCGGGCCAGAGGGATTTTTTGGCAGGCTTTGGCGGATAGTCGTAAAAACCTTTGGCGTTCTTGCGGCCGAAACGGCCCTCGCCTTCCACCAGCGTCTTCACCAGCTCCATATGGCGCGGATCGACGGCCTTTTCGCCGAGATCGGCAACGGTGGCTTTCAGGATCTTGTAGGAAAGATCGATCGCCACCTCATCGTTCAGCGCCAGCGGGCCGACCGGCATGCCGGCGAATTTCGCGGCATTTTCGATCATGGCGGCGGGTACGCCTTCGATCAGCATATCGTAGCTTTCCGCCATGTAGCGCAGCACGCAGCGATTGACGAAGAAGCCGCGCGTATCGTTGACCACAATCGGGGTCTTCTTGATCTTGGCCACATAGTCCAGCGCGACGGCGAGCGCCTTGTCGCCGGTTTCCTTGCCGAGGATCACTTCCGTCAGCATCATCTTCTCGACCGGCGAGAAGAAGTGGATGCCGATGAAATCCGCCGGGCGCTTCGAGTTCTTCGCAAGGCCGGTGATTGGCAAAGTGGAGGTGTTGGAAGCGAAGATAGCGCCCTGCGGCAGCACGGCTTCCACGGCTTCGATGACGGCCTTCTTCACGTCGCGGTCTTCAAAGACGGCCTCGATGACGAGATCGGCATCGGAGAGCGCCTTGTAATCCGCCGTCGGGGTGACGAGGTCGAGCAGAGCCTTGCCCTCCTCCTGCGTCAGCCTGCCCTTGCCGATGGCCGCCTTGACGCTTTCTTCGCAATGACCCTTGCCCTTGTCGGCGGCTTCCTGATCGCGATCCACCAGCGTGACGGGGATGCCGGCGGCAGCCGTGACATAAGCGACGGCAGCGCCCATGAAGCCCGCACCAACGACGCCAACCTTCTTGAACTCGGTCTTCGGCTGGCCGGCCGGGCGGCGCGCGCCCTTGCCCAGTTCCTGCATGGAAATGAACAGCGAGCGGATCATGCCGAAGGCTTCCTTCGAGCGAAGGATTTCGGTGAAATAACGCTGCTCCACCTTCAGCGCCGTGTCGAAGGGCAATTGCAGGCCTTCATAGACGCATTTGAGGATGGCGAGTGCGGCCGGGTAATTGCCGGCGCTTTCACGGCGCAGAATGGCCGGTGCTGCGGGCCAGAGCTGGGCAGCGGCCGGCGTCCAGATGCCGCCGCCGGGAGCCTTGAAGCCCTTTTCATCCCAGGGCGCGACTGGTTTCAGGCCGTCCTTGATCATCTGCTTAGCAGTGGAGACCAGCTGATCCGGCTCCACCACCTGATGCACCAGACCCATAGCCTTGGCGCGCGCGCCGGTCAGCGACTGGCCGGTGGTCATCATCTGCAATGCCGATTGCGCATCCGTCAGACGCGGCACACGCTGGGTGCCGCCGGCGCCCGGGAAAATGCCGACCTTGACTTCCGGCAGGGCGATCTTGAGGTTCTTGGCGCTGGAGGCGACCCGGCCGTGGCAGGCGAGCGACAGTTCGAAAGCGCCGCCCATGCAGGTGCCGTTGATGGCCGAGACCCAGGGTTTGCCGTTGGTCTCGATCTTGCGGAACAGGCCCGTCATGCGGCCAACCAGTTCGAACAGCTTTGCCGCCGCCTGATCCGGGTTCTTCGTCTTCTCATCATTATAGAAGGAGAACATCGACTTGATCATCGAAAGATCGGCGCCGCCGGAAAAGGTGCTTTTGCCTGACGTGAAGACAACGCCCTTGACGGCGCTGTCGGCGACGGTGGCATCAACAATCGCTTTCAGCTCGTCCATCACTTCTGATGTGAAGACGTTCATGGATTTTTCCGGCATATCCCAGGTGACGAGGGCGATGCCGTCTGCGTCCGTCTCGATGGTGAAATTGGTATAAGTGCTCATTTGGGATTCCTCTTCCCTGAATTTCGTTGTGCCATCTTCAATCCCTAGCCGTCATTCCGGCCCTGAGCCGGAATCCAGTGACGCGACGTCTGTCGCGTCAAAGAGCCCTTTCGCGCGGCAGACGCCGCGCTGCTGGATCCCGGCTCAAGGCCGGGATGACGGAGGAGGGGTTGGCGGCCATACCCAAATCAAACCCGCTCGATAACCGTCGCCGTGCCCATGCCAGCGCCGATGCAGAGCGTGACGAGCGCGGTGTTCAGATCGCGCCGCTCCAGCTCATCCAGCACCGTGCCGAGGATCATCGCGCCGGTTGCACCGAGCGGATGGCCCATGGCGATGGCGCCGCCATTGACGTTCATCCGATCGTGCTCGATGTCGAAGGCCTGCATGTAACGCAGCACGACGGCGGCGAAGGCTTCGTTGAGTTCGAAAAGGTCGATATCGGCAAGCGACATTCCGGTCTTTTTTAGAAGCTTCTCAGTCACATCCACCGGGCCGGTCAGCATCAGCGCCGGATCGGAGCCGATATTGGCGAAAGCCTTGATGCGAGCACGCGGTTTCACGCCCATTGCCTCGCCGCCAGCCTTCGAGCCAACCAGCACGGCGGCAGCGCCATCGACGATGCCGGACGAATTGCCGGCGTGATGGACATAATTGATCCGCTCCACTTCCGGATGCGCCATGATGCCGACGGCTTCGAAGCCGCCCATTTCACCCGGCATCTGGAAGGAAGGGTTGAGCGAGGCAAGCGCCTGCATGTCCGTGCCGGGGCGCATATGCTCGTCACGGTCGAGGATCGTCAGGCCGTTTGAATCCTTCACCGGAATGACCGACTTGTTGAAATAGCCTTTTTCCCAGGCATGCGCCGCGCGCTTCTGGCTTTCGACGGCATAGGCGTCGACATCGTCACGGGAGAAACCATACTTTGTGGCGATGAGATCGGCCGACACGCCCTGCGGCATGAAGAAGGCCGGGAAGTTGACCGAAGGGTCCATGTACCACGCGCCGCCAGACATGCCCATGCCGACGCGCGACATGCTTTCGACGCCGCCGGCGATGACGATATCGTCAGACCCCGCCTTGACCTTGCCGGCCGCGAAGTTGATGGCGTCGAGACCCGAAGCGCAGAAGCGCGAGATCTGCATGCCCGGCGCTTTGTTGGAATAACCGGCCTCGAAGGCGGCGGCCTTGGGGATCACCGCACCGGCATCCATGACGGGATCGACGCAGCCCATGATGATGTCATCGACGGCAGAAGTGTCGAGCCCGTTGCGGTCGCGGATGGCTTCCAGTGTCTTGGCGGCAAGGCGAACGGAGGGCACCTCATGCAGGCTGCCATCCTTCTTGCCGCGTCCGCGCGGGGTGCGGACATGGTCGTAGATAAATACGTCGGTCATAACTCTCTCCCTTGCACCGTATTCTCAGTGCACCAAACTCATTTAAGCGTCCATTTTCCGCGGCGATCGTCATCAGCGGCAACGAGACGGCCCTTTTTTCTCAACTCCGTCGCTGCCCATCGCATGTCGTATTGCCAAGAATAAAAAAGATCGTGCCCGCGCAGGTCCTTTTCATGATGGTCCCAAATGTACTGCGCTACGTACAGAATTGATCCTTCGCCTTTGTTCGCCTTAAGCGCCTCGACTACCCAATCTGTTAAATCTGCCTTGGTAACCATCGAAACCCTCGTTCTCAGAATGCTTCCGCAGCCAGTTCCATCATGGTGTCCGCGCCGGTTTCGATGCGGGCCTTGCGCAGCGCCGTTTCCGGCATGATGCGCTCCATATAAAACTTCGCCGTGACAAGCTTGGTCTTGAGGTAATCCTCGTCCGAAGCGCTGCCTGCTGCAAGCGCTTCGCTGGCGGCTTTCGCCATGCGCGCCTGCATGTAGCCCAGCACCACGATGCCGAAGAGATGCATATAGTCGGTCGAGCCGGCACCGGCATTGTCGGGTCTCGCCATGGCGTTCTGCATGAACCACATGGTTGCGGCCTGCAGGTCGTTCAAGCCCTTCTTCAGGCCCTTGGTGTAGAGGCTGAGCTTTTCGTCAGCACGGTTTTCCTCACAGAAATCGCCGATTTCCTTGAACAGCGCCATCACGGCGCGGCCGCCATTCATGCCGAGCTTGCGGCCCACCAAATCGAGCGCCTGAATGCCGTTCGCGCCCTCATAGATCATGGTGATACGCGCATCGCGGACATATTGGCTCATGCCATGTTCCTCGATGTAGCCGTGGCCACCGAAGACCTGCTGCGCCATCACCGCATGGTCGAAGCCCTTGTCGGTCAGCACACCTTTCAGGATCGGGGTGACGAGGCCGAGCAGGTCGTCCGCCGCCTGCCGCTGTTTTTCGTCAGTGGCGCGGTGGGCGATGTCGGATTGCAGCGCGGTCCACAGAAGGAAGGCGCGGCCGGCCTCGTTATAGGCCTTGATGGTCATCAGCGTGCGGCGGATATCGGGATGCACGATGATCGGGTCGGCCTTCCTGTCGGGGAACTTAGCACCGGAAAGCGAGCGGCCCTGAATGCGCTCACGGGCATATTCGACCGCGTTCTGATAGGCGATCTCACCGACCGAAAGACCCTGAAGGCCGACGCCGAGGCGGGCTTCGTTCATCATCACGAACATGGCCGAAAGGCCCTTGTTCTCAGCGCCGAGCAGATAACCGGTCGCGTCATCGTAGTTCATGACGCAGGTGGCGTTGCCGTGAATGCCCATCTTGTGTTCGATGGCACCGCAGGTGACGCCGTTGCGCTCGCCCGGCGTGCCGTCTTCCTTCACCAGGAACTTCGGTACGATGAAGAGCGAAATGCCCTTGGTGCCCTCAGGCGCGCCTTCGATGCGGGCGATTACCAGATGAACGATATTGTTCGTCATGGAATGTTCGCCGGCGGAGATGAATATCTTCTGGCCGGAAATTTTGTAGCTGCCGTCAGCCTGCGGCACAGCCTTGGTGCGCAGCATGCCGAGATCGGTGCCGCAATGGGGTTCGGTCAGGTTCATGGTGCCGGACCATGTGCCTTCCACCATCTTCGGCAGGTAGGTGTCCTTCTGCTCCTGCGTGCCATGCACCAGAATGGCGGCAATCGCACCCTGCGTCAGACCGGGATACATCATCAGCGACAGGTTGGCCGACGACATATATTCGCCAATGGCGGCGTGCAGCGTATAAGGCAGGCCCTGACCGCCGAATTCCGGCGGAACGGCAAGGCCGATCCAGCCGCCCTCGCAATAGGCGTCATAGGCCTCCTTGAAACCATCCGGCACGGAAACCGAACCGTCATCGGCGCGCTTGCAACCCTGTTGGTCGCCGGAAAGGTTGAGCGGGAAAAGCCGCTCTTCGGCAAGCTTGGCAGCTTCACCGGTAATGGCCTCGATCATGTCGGGGGTTGCATCCTCGAAGCCGGGCAGGTTGTTATACCGCTCCAGGCCGAGAACGTCGTTCAGGATAAAAAGCGTGTCTTTAACTGGGGCCTTGTAAACAGGCATTACCGATGTTCCTCCGCATCGTGGGCGCCGGCGATAATCCGGCCGATATGGGATGACAATATTTGACGTGCGCGTAAACGTCAAATAAATTTCAGCGGAATATCCTTCTCCTTTTTCGCGGAATGGACCTCCGACCCGGCGCAGGGCTGTCGCCTGCCGTAAAAGTTAAAAAATTCCGACCATAGTTAACCACTTCTTTACCACGTTTCGTGAATTCTCCCGACAGAGGTAACTGCTTCGTACTCCGGCGCATTTTCCTCAACGGGGGCGAATACCGGCTCTAGGATTGCTGCATGTTGCGGCGACGGCGTGTCCAGGCAGGCAACGTCGCACAGATAACCGGGCACGGCGGGCGGAAGCGAAGCGAGCGAAAAGATGAACGGATTGCGATCGAAAACCCAACAGCCAAGCGACAGATCGTCTCTTGATGCGCTCAATCGCACCATTGAAGGCCTCGAAGCCCGTATCGAAGGGCTGATGAGCCAGAAGTTCCCGCGCGACCCCCGGGCCGCGAGCGCTCAGCCCGAAGCGAAAAGCGAGGCTTATGCCGCGTCGCGCGAACCGCGCACCAGTGTTACCCCGCCGCAGCTCGATCCCGTCAATGAAATCCGCCAGCGCCAGCGCCTTCTCGAAGCGAGCTTCCAACGTCCGCAGGAACCCGCTCTCCGCCCGGAACGGACGATTACCAGACCGCTTGCACCGGAATACCGGCCGAGGGACGCCCAGCAGGCGGCCGCTTCCGCACCGCGGGCCCGCGCCATTCCGCCCCATCAGGAACAACAACGCAATGACGCAGCCCTGCAGGAAATCGCCCAGGCGCTCGTCAATCTGCGGCATGAGCTGAAGCACGACATTGCCGAAGGCGTTGCCCGCGAAGCGCAGGGCCTGCGCACCGAGATCCGCAATATTCGCGCGGTGGCGGAAGACCAGCAGTTCATCGGCGATCTGCGCGACGACATAGCGCGGTTGGCCGGCAGCATCGACCAGCTCGGCAATCTGGCGTCTCCGGATGCCTACGGGCTGCGCAACGAATTCGAGGACCTGCGCCTGACGATCGACCAGCTTGCGCGCGAGGACAGCGTGCACCGGATCGAAAGCCGCTGGAACAATGTGGAAGACACGCTGCGCGGTTTCGACGCCGGCGCGTTGCAGGATGAGATCGTTTCGCTCGCCTATCGTCTCGATGACATCAAGACTCAGCTCGGCGGCATGAGCAACAATCCGGCCGTGCGCGTGCTCGAAGACAAGCTGATCGCCATTGCCAGCGCCGTGGAGCAGCTCGGCAAGCACATGCAGCCGAACGAAGCGGCCTTTACCGAACAGTTTTCCGGCCTCGACCAGCGGCTGGACGAAATCAGCCGCGCCATTGCCGCAACCGGCACGCGCGCCAATGCGCAGGCAACGGACAATGCGCTAGCGCAGCGTCTGGAAAACCGGCTGAACGGCCTTGCCGAACAGCTCGGCGACATCAACCGCCTTGCTGCCGCAAAACCTGAACCGGCGCTGGACCTGACCGCCCGTCTTGAAGCGCTGGCCGGCAAGATCGACGAACTCAGCACCGCCCGCGACGCCGCCCAGTTGCATGAGCGGCTGGACCAGCTTTCCCTGCTTCTGGAGCGTTCGCAGCGCCCCTCGCAACAGGCGGAGCTGACGTCTTTCCTCAGCGACATTTCCCGCAAAATCGATGCGCTGGATCACGGTGCCGTCAATGACGGTCTGGCAGAGCGGCTCGACCTGCTCTCGCGCCGGATCGAGGACCTCGATTATCGCTACAGCCAGCCGCAGCCGGCATCGGGCCTCAGCGAAAGCGCCTTCTCGCGTCTGGAAGAGCGGCTCGGCAATATTGCCGCCCGTCTCGACGAGACCGCCCATGCCGCGCCTGCCGACAGCCACGCGCTGGCAAGCCTCGAAAACCAGATCGCCCATCTCTCGACGCTGATCAGCCAGCCGGTGCAGATGCAGGCCGCAGGCATGCCGCCTGAACTCGATGCCCGCATGGCGGCCATCGAAGACTACATGGCGTCCAACGACGAATATATCATCGAAGCAGCCCGGCAGGCGGCCGAGGCCGTTCTCGACGCCTATACCCGCAATAATCTATCCGCCGGCGCAAACCTTGCCGACATGACCATGCTGACCGATCTTGCGACCGATCTGCGCAATCTCGAAGCTTTGAGCCGCAACACCGAAGAACGCACGCACCGCACATTCGAAGCGCTGCATGAGACGCTGGTACAGATCGCCGGCCGGCTGGATAACCTCGACAATGCCCCCGTCTACCGCGAAGAGGCCGCGCCCCGCAACGTCGCGAAGCCTGTGTCGGCCCCCGCGCACGAAGATGTATCCATGCCGGCCGCCATCTTCCCGAAAGAGGGTTATATCGCCGAAGAACAGGCCATTCTCGACGCCGACGGGAAAGATGGGGATGCCATCGTGCCTCCCGCTGCGGCAAAGCCCGCGAAGGCGGAAAAAAAGAGCCTGCTTGCCGGCCTGACGAAGCGTTTCAAGACGGGTACTGCAAAGACCGTCAAGGCCGCAGAAGAACCCGTATCGGCCTCCTCCTCCGCCCGCACGCAGGTCGAGCCCGCCCCGTCGCTCGATCCTATCGACGTTCTGCCGGCGGGTCAGGAGAACGAACTTCTGGAGCCGGGTTCGGGTGCGCCCGATATCAAGAAAATCCTCGAGCGCGTGCGCGCCAGCCAGGTGGCCGCCAGCGGCAAGGCCGCAGACGCCGAAGGACGGACGGATTTCATTGCCGCCGCCCGTCGTGCGGCGCAGGCCGCCGCCATGGAAACATCGCCGGAGAAGCTTGATACCGGCAAGAAGGGCCGCAAGGCCGAGGCATCGGGGCTCTCGCGCTATCGCCGCCCGCTGCTGCTCGGCATCGGCGCCATTCTTCTGGCGATGATGGCCATGCCGCTCGTCAAGACGCTGATCGGCGGCGCGGAAGCTCCGGCTCCGGTCATCGAGCAGAAGCAGGACAATGGCCCGGTTTCCGCGCTTCCCGAAGCCGGCGACAAGGCCGTGACCATTCCGTCCGATCTCGCCGTCGATCCGGAACAGGCCGCATCCTCCGACAGCATCGAAAACACCGCACCGGCGGAAAACATCATCGATCCCCGCACCGTCGGCGGCGCACCGCTGCCTGACGAGCCGCCGGTTGCCGACGTTCCTGCCGTGGATGCGGCAAATTCCGGCACCGTCGCGCAGAACGAACCTTCGGCTCCGGCACAGGTCGCCGCCACGGCTGCTCCTGCCCAGGACGCCATCACCGTTCCCGCCGGCATCGAGCCGGCATCGCTTGCCGAAGCGGCCGCCAAGGGCGACACACAGGCGCTGTTCGAGATCGCAGCCCGCTACACCGATGGCCGCGGCGTTGCCGCCGACCGCACCGAGGCGGCAAAGTGGTACAAGCTCGCCGCTGATCGCGGCCTTGCACCCGCGCAATATCGTCTCGCCAATCTCTACGAGAAGGCGAACGGCGTCGAACGCAACCTTCCCGAAGCCAAGCGCTATTACACGCTGGCTGCGGAACAGGGCAATGCGGGCGCCATGCACAATCTTGCCGTGCTGCTTGCTTCCGATGCAGCCGGCCAGCCGGATTTCGCCGCAGCCGCGCAATGGTTCATCAAGGCTTCCGACCTCGGCGTTCGTGACAGCCAGTTCAACCTCGCCATTCTCTATGCGCGCGGCAGCGGCGTGAAGCAGGACATCGAGGAATCCTACAAGTGGTTCGCCATCGCAGCTAAGGATGGCGACGCCGACGCCGCCCAGAAGCGCGACGAAGTGGCAGGGGCCCTGAACCCGCAGCAGCTTCAGAGCGCCAAGGCCAAGGTGGACGCCTGGAAGGTCAAGCCGCTTTCGGAAGATGCCAACAGCGTCAACCCGCCCGAGGAATGGGCCGGCAAGGAAGGCGTGAAAACCGCCTCCGTGGACATGGAAAAGGCGATCCGCAACATTCAGGCGATCCTGAACAAGAACGGTTTCGATGCCGGCCAGCCTGACGGCAAGCTCGGCAAGAACACGGTGATGGCCATCAAGGACTTCCAGAAGTCCGTGGGCCAGACGCCGGACGGCCGCATTACCAACGAGCTGGTAACCGCGCTCCTCGCCCGCAACAAATAAACATTCGAGAACCGGCGAAGCGGCCCCCGGGCCGCTTTCGATCAGCCCGCCGCAGGAATGTGGCCGGCTGCCGACACACGGCCGCTATCTTTCCAAATTATCAACGTATTTACCGTTGAATGTTGACAGGTCAGGCCCTCGCGGGCATGACGGATGAAGGCCGGGCATGCCCGGTCTTTTCAGACAGAAAGTGTAAATCGCGGCGCGGCCCCCTCACCCGGACAAGCCCTGCCGCCCGGAACCATTTGCCCGAGGTCCGAGCCGTGACTGTCTATCTGCCGATCGCAGAACTGTCGGTGAATATTTTCATCATTCTCGGCATGGGCGCGGCCGTCGGTTTTCTTTCCGGCATGTTCGGCGTGGGCGGCGGCTTTCTGATTACCCCGCTTCTGATCTTCTACAATATTCCGCCTGTGGTGGCCGTGGCGACGGGGGCAAACCAGGTGGTCGCCTCCTCCGTGTCAGGCTCGATCACGCATTTTCGGCGCGGCACGCTCGACGTCAAGCTCGGCAGCGTGCTGCTTGTGGGCGGTCTGGTGGGGGCGACGGTCGGCGTGTGGATATTCTCCTTCCTGCGCAGCATCGGCCAGCTCGATCTCATCGTCTCGCTGCTTTATGTCATCCTGCTCGGCACCGTCGGCGGGCTGATGCTGAAGGAAAGCATTTCGGCGCTTCGCCGCGCCGCCCGCAACGAAACCGTGACGCTGCGCCGGCCGGGCCATCACAACTGGGTGCACCGCCTGCCGCTGAAAATGCGGTTCAAGAAATCGAAGATCTATCTCAGCATCATTCCCATCGTCACGCTGGGTTTCGGCATCGGCATCCTGACCTCGATCATGGGTGTGGGCGGCGGCTTCATCATGGTGCCGGCGATGATCTATCTCTTACGCATCCCCACCAGCGTGGTTGTCGGCACCTCGCTGTTCCAGATCATTTTCGTAACCGCCTATACGACCGTGGTTCAGGCGGCGACCAACTATTCCGTCGATGTAGTGCTGGCCTTCATCCTGATGGTGGCGGGCGTCATCGGCGCGCAATA
Organism: Agrobacterium sp. YIC 4121; assembly: GCF_002008205.1. NCBI lineage: Bacteria > Pseudomonadati > Pseudomonadota > Alphaproteobacteria > Hyphomicrobiales > Rhizobiaceae > Agrobacterium > Agrobacterium sp. YIC 4121. The sequence goes on from NZ_MRDI01000001.1 coordinate 412,061, forward strand.
TGGCGTGCGCGTCGGCCAGAAACTGCGCGGCGAACAGCTGCGCGCCCTGCTGGCGCTTCTCGTTCTCGCTGTTGCGCTTCGCCTTGCCGTATCGCTGGTGGTGCGCCCGGAAGACCTGTTTTCGGTGGCCGTCGGGGGGTTAGGTTATTGACCCGCCATTTGCTGCTTGCCGCCCTTGCGCTGGCCTCATGTCTCACTTTCGGGCAGACCGCTTCGGCCCAGACGCCGCCGCTTGCCCTGCCGCCCGGCCCGCAGCAGCGATCCCTGCTGGAAAATATCGAAATCGGCGCATCGACGACCGAAATTCCAATTGCTTCCGATTTTCGCGGCGCGGATTTCACACTTTTCGGCGCGCTGAACAATACCGACCAGTTGCTGCTCGCCATCGGGCAATACGACATTGTCGTGACGCTCGAGGGACCGAGCGACTATATGACCGTGCGCAAGAAGGAACGCGTGGCGGGCATCTGGATCAATACCAGCGCCATCACCTTCACGCCGCTGCCGGAATCCTATTCCATGGCCAGCACGCGCAATATCAGCGATGTCGCTTCGCCCGGAACGCTCCGCGCCATGGGGCTTGGCGTCGATCATCTGTCACTGAAAAGCGCGGTCTTTTCCGGCGTGCCCGACAATGTCTTCGATTTTCAGGAAGCCTATCGGCGTCTGAAGCTTTCGAGCGGCATCTATCGCAACGACACGACCGGGGTGCGGCTGGAGCGCACCGGCCTGTTCTGGGCGACTTTGCGCCTGCCGGCCAACGTGCCGAACGGCGTGCACACCGCCCGCGCCTATCTCTTCAAGAGCGGCAAATTCATTGCCCAGCGCGAACTGAAACTGCGCGTCGTCAAGACCGGCATGGAACAGGCGATCACCGACGCCGCGCATCAGACGCCGCTTGCCTATGGTGCGCTCTGCGTTCTGCTCGCCGTCGTGACCGGCTGGGGCGCCAGCATCATCTTCCGCAAGGACTGATCGGTTTTCATCCCGCAAAAGAGAGCGTTTGCCGCCCCTGTCGGCAAAGATAGCATTCGCTTCCGTCATCGGTTTGCAGTAAAATTCAAGGCGTTACAATCATACGTGCAGCTCCAGGCGAGCATGTGTGGTTGTGACCGGGATGAAAAGGAGAAATGTCATGTTCAAGCACATTCTCATTCCCACCGATGGCTCGCCGCTGGCGCAGATCGCAATCGACCAAGGGTTCGCTCTCGCCAAGGAGGCAGGCGCAAAGGTGACCGTCGTGACGGTATCGGAACCCTTTCACGTGATTGCCAGCGATGTCGAGGACATTGCCGCCATTGCCGAAGAAGAATTCCACCGCTGCGAGGAAGCGGAACATCTGCTGAGGGATACGCAGGCGCAGGCCACTTCCATGGGGCTGAATTGCGAAGCGCTGCTGGCGCGAGCGGGAAGGCCCGACGAGGCGATCATCGAAGCCGCCAACAGGAGCGGCTGCGATCTCATCGCCATGGCCTCGCACCGACGCAGGAGCTTCGTGGAGATGCTGCTCGGCAGTGTCACGGCCAAGGTGCTGAAGAATTCGAAGATACCGGTGCTGGTCTACCGGCAATAGAGCATTTCCAGTAAAGCTGCGTTGCGGTTTTACGTCCGGAAGAGACGCTCAGCCGAGAAGATTTGAAAACCGCACCGAATAGATGCGGTCCCTCCCCATCAGATGCGCGACGAGAGCGGCATGATCGAACAGGCCGCGCATGGCTTTGTGCCGCAGATCCAGCCCGCCGCTCATCACCCCGAAAGCCGGCATCAACAGACGCGAACCGTCGGTGGCGAAACAGGGCCGCCGCACCGTCTTTTCACGGCGGCGGACCGTGGCAGAGGGATGCAGGTGCCCGGCGATCTCGCCGGCGGCATCGCCCGGTTTCGGCTCGTGGCGGAAGACGAGAGTGCCGTAAAACATTTCGTCCACCGAAGAGCCCGGTAGATCGACCGTGCCGTCGGGATCGTGATTGCCGTTGATCCATATCCATTCGCGGCCACGGGCCATGTCGCGAATGAGTTCGCGCAGCGGCAGCGGCAGGTGCTCGGAACCGACCCGGTCGTGGAAATTATCGCCGAGGCTGACCACGATCTTCGGATCGTAACGGCTGACAAGGGAGGAGAGGATTTTAAGCGTGGCGATGGTGTCGTAAGGCGGCAGCATGCGTCCGCGCCTTGCAAAGGCCGCGCCTTTTTCCAGATGCAGGTCGGAAACGACGAGCAGCGACAGGTCCGGCAGGTAAAGCCCGCCCAAAGGATCGCACCAGGCGGCGACGCCATTGATGGCAGTTTCGCTGCCGAGGCATTCGAAGCCATTGGAAAACCTGTCGCTCAATGTCAGCCGGCTCAGCACTTTTGCCTTTGTTCCTTCATTCCGCCCAGATGTTTCAGGACATGGCCTCGGCGATCAGCTCGTCGGCGGCCTCGGCCAGCACATCGTCCATCGCCTCACCCGCCACCGTCTCGCGGCCAATTTCCAGCATGACCGGAACGGCAAGCGGCGAGACATGTTCCAGCGCGCGATGGGTGGTGTGGCCCTTGATTCGCTTCAGCATATCGCCAAGACGGCCAATGTCCAAAAGTCCCGCTGCGGCATCGCGCCGCGTCGCTTCCAGCAGGATATGATCCGGCTCATGGCTGCGAAGAACGTCATAAATAAGATCGGCGGAGACCGTGACCTGCCGGCCCGTCTTTTCCTTGCCGGGATGGCGGCGTTCGATCAGGCCGGAAATGACGGCGCAGTTGCGGAAGGTGCGCTTCAGCATGAAGGATTCATCCAGCCATGCCTCCAGATCGTCGCCCAGCATGTCCTCGTCCAGCAGGTCCGCAAGCGAAAGGCGGCGGGATTTCAGCCGCATGCCGATATCCTCCATGGCCCAGATGGCGAGTGAATAATCGGTGGCGACGAAACCCATGGGTTTTGCGCCCGCCCGTTCCAGCCGCCGCGTCAGCAGCATGCCGAGCGTCTGGTGCGCCAAGCGTCCCTCGAAGGGATACATGACCATGAAGAAGCGCTTGCGGAAGGGAAAGGTCTCCACCAGCAGCTCGTCGCGCTTGGGAATGATCGACTTTTCCTTCTGGATCGCCAGCCAGTCGCGCACCTGATCCGGCAGCGCATGCCAGCGCGTCGGGTCCGAGAGCATGGAGCGCACCTGATCCGCGAGATAGGTGGAGAGCGGAAACTTGCCGCCGGCATAGGAGGGAATTTTCGGGTCCATCGAGAAGGCCTGGGAGACCAGGCATTCATTCTCCCTGATACCCTCGAAGCGCAGCACCTTGCCGGCGAAGAGGAACGTATCGCCCTGCACCAGCTGCTCGAGGAAATATTCCTCGACCTTGCCGAGCGACATACCCCCGCGCCCGACCGTGCCCTTGGCATTGCGCTTGACCATGCGGACGTTCAATTCCGCCGCCTCGACGATGGTGCCGAGATTCAGGCGATATTGCTGCGCGACCGCCGGATTGGAGACGCGCCAGCGACCGTCCTTCATCTGGCGGATGCGGGCGTAACGCTCATAGGTGCGTAGCGCATAACCGCCGGTGGCGGTGAAATCCACCACCCGGTCGAAGGTGGCGCGCGGCAGGTCGGCATAGGGCGAGGCGCTGGTTACTTCGCGATAAAGATCATCCGCATCGAAGGGCTCGGCGCAGGCCATGCCAAGTATGTGCTGGGCGAGAACATCGAGCGCGCCCTCGGCAATCGGCGGCGTATCCTGCGCGCCGATATAGTTCGCATCAAGGGCTGCCCGGCACTCCATCACCTCGAAACGGTTGGCGGGAACGAGGATCGCCTTTGACGGCTCGTCCATGCGGTGATTGGCGCGGCCGATGCGCTGGGCAAGACGGCTTGCCGCCTTCGGCGCGCCGACATGCACGACGAGATCGACATCGCCCCAGTCTATGCCGAGATCGAGCGTGGAGGTGGCGACAACGGCACGCAATTTGTTTTCCGCCATGGCCGCTTCCACCCTGCGGCGCTGGCCGGCATCCAGCGAACCGTGATGCAGTGCAATCGGCAGATTGTCGTCATTGATGGTCCAGAGTTCCTGGAAGATCCGCTCCGCCTGCGAGCGGGTGTTGACGAAGATCAGCGTCGTCTGATGGTCCTTCAGCGCGGCATACAAATCCTTCATGGCGTAACGTGCCGAATGGCCGGACCATGGGATGCGCTCTTCCGTGCTCAGGATGGAGATATCCGGCTTTGCCCCGCCTTCGACGGTGATGAGGCCGGCGGGCGGCTCATCCTGCCCCTGCGGCGCGAGGTAACGGCGCAAATCCATCGGCTCCGCCACCGTGGCCGAAAGGCCAATGAAGCGCACATCGGGTGCGTGCCGGCGCACACGGGCGAGCGCCAGCGCCAGCAAATGGCCGCGTTTGGAGGTGACGAGCGAATGCAACTCGTCGAGCACCACATATTTCAGGTCACGGAAAAAGCGCTCGGCCTCCCTGTTGGCGAGCAGCAGCGAGACCTGCTCCGGCGTCGTCAGCAGAATATCCGGCGGCTTTACCTTCTGGCGCTGGCGTTTGCCCTGCGGCGTATCGCCGGTACGGGTCTCGATGGAAATCGGCAGGCCCATTTCGGAGACGGGTCTGGTGAGGTTGCGTTCGATATCCACCGCCAGCGCCTTGAGCGGCGAGATATAGAGCGTGTGCACGCCGACGAAGCCGGAGCCCGGCGGCACCTTGCCGCGCTCTGCCAGATCGGTGAGAGAAGCCATGAAGCCGCCCAGCGTCTTGCCGGCGCCCGTGGGCGCGATCAGCAGCATGTTCTCGCCGCCGCGTGCGCGCGCCATCAGATCCAATTGATGTGCGCGCGGAGACCACCCCTTTTCGGCAAACCATTTCTGGAATGGAAGGGGTAAAGCGCCGACATGGGTGCCGGAAATGGGAGACTCGGTGTGTTTCACATCTTCAAGGTAGTGAAAAACCTGCAAAAAAGAAGGGCGGAACGGGGCCGCTTGACAGAAAGCATAATCGCGGATAAATTTTATCCATGATATTGAAACGAACCGCACGGGGACAAGTCGGATGAAACTCGGCGACGGCGTGGAACAGGCCATTCACAGCGTGGGCATGCTGGCGGGACTTTCCGAAGGCGGCGTGCTGTCGGCGGCGGCGCTGGCGGAATTTCACGGCGTTTCCACGAGCTATCTGCTGAAGCATCTCCAGTCGCTGTCCAATGCCGGGATTGTCGCCACCGTGCCGGGGCCGAAGGGCGGTTACCGTCTGGCTAGGGCGACCGACAGGATCACTCTGCTCGATATCGTGCTGGCCGTCGAAGGGCCGCAGCCTGCCTTCCGCTGCGCGGAAATCCGCCAGCGTGGGCCGAACCCCTTGCCGGGGCGTTATTTCACCAAGCCCTGCGGCATCAATGCCGCAATGCTGAAAGCGGAAAAGGCCTATCGGGCCGAACTCGCCAAGACCACCATCGCCGACATTCTGGGCGATCTTGCCGCCAATGACGATGGCGGGATTGCCGCGCGTGGCTGCGCCTTTCTGGAGCTGAACGAGCGCAAAACAGCGACGCGCTGAGACCCAAAAAGACAGGATCACCGAAATACCGGAAACCTCACAGCTTTCCGGACCGATGACGCATGACTTCAAACAGACCCAACCAATGGAGAGACCCATGAAAACCCGTATCAACTATGCCAAAGCATCCCCCGAAGCCTTCAAGGCCGTCATGGCTCTGGAGAATTATGTCCAGAGCAGCGGGCTTGAGCGCCGTTTCGTTCACCTTATCAAGCTGCGTGCCTCGATCATCAACGGCTGCGCTTTCTGTGTGGACATGCATGTGAAGGAGAGCCGCCATGACGGGCTTTCCGAACAATGGATCAACCTGATGAGCGTGTGGCGGGAATCCCCCGTTTATACCCAGCAGGAACGGGCGCTGCTCGGCTGGGTGGACGCGGTGACGAAGATTGCCGAAACCGGCGCCCCGGATGACGCCTTCGAGACGCTGAAGGCGCATTTTTCCGATGAGGATATCGTGAAGATCACCGTCGCCATCGGCGCGATCAACACCTGGAACCGCATCGCCGTCGGTTTCCGCTCGCAGCATCCGGTCGATGCGGCTGCGAAGGCGGCCTGACTCCTTAAACCCGAAACGGGCGGCCGCTACATGGCAATGTAGCGGTCGTTTCTGTGATTGATGGCGAGCGTGAGGTTCATGACCAGCGCGCCGAGGACGGAGCAGATGATGACGAAGGGTGTGGCCACGAAAAACGAGCAGGCCAGCACCATGCCGTCGAAGGCGAGCTGCACGAGGCCTGCACGCCAGCCGAAACGATCCTGAAGATAAAGCGCCAATATGCCGAAACCGCCGAGGCTGGTGCGGTGGCGAAACAGCGCCAGCATGCCGGCCGCGACCGTCAGCCCGCCGAAAAGTGCGGCGGCAACCGGATTGATGCTCTGAAATGCGAAAAAGCCGGGCATATATTCCGACAGCAGCGCCGTCATGGCGATGGCGCAGAAGGTCTTGACCGTGAAGGCAGGCCCGAGGCGACGGAAGGCGAGATAATAAAACGGCAGATTGACGAGGAAGAACACCGCGCCGAAGCTTAGATCGGTGCCGTAATGCACGAGAAATGCCAGCCCGACCGTGCCGCCCGTCAAAAGGCCGGCAGCGGAAAACAGCGTGACGCCGAGCGAAACCAGCATGCTGCCCGCGAGAACGCCCTGCGCGTCTTCCAGCAAGGAATGACGATCCGGCGCGGAGGCCCACAGGTTCAGACGCCTGCGCGCAGTCGTATCATCCATGCCCATTCCCCTGTCTTTCGGCCCCTGCCGAGCTATTGCGCCGAAGCGCGACGGATTTCAACCGCTGTCGCTCAGCGCACGACGATATATCTGTCCGAGCGGTGATTGATGGCCAGAAACATGTTGAGCACGAAAGCGCCGACAATCGAATAAACGACGGTGGCCGGATCGATGACGAGGAAGGCGCAGAGCATCACGAAGGCGTCGAAGGCGAGCTGGATGAGACCGGCGCGGATGCCGAAGCGATCCTGAATATAGATGGCGAGAATGCCGATGCCGCCGAGGCTGGCGCGGTGACGATAAAGCGCCAGCAAGCCGTAACCCAGAAGCAGACCGCCCAGCAGCGCCGCCCAGAGCGGGTTGATGCTGTCGATCACCATCCAGCGCGCTTCGACTTCCGTCAGCACCGAAACAAGGCCGATGGCGATGAAGGTCTTGAAGGAAAAGGCAAGACCGAGGCGGCGGAAGGACAGGTAATAGAAGGGCAGATTGACGAGGAAGAACAGGAGGCCGAAGCTGATACCGAAGGCATAATGAAGCAGGAAGGCGACGCCGGCGGTGCCGCCGGTCAGAAGGCCGACCTTGTTCAGAAGATAAAAGCCGAGCGCCGAGACGATGGCGCCGGTGACGATGCCCTGCACGTCTTCCACCGGTGCATGCTTGGCCGGATCGGAACTCCACATGCCGTAAACGCTTCTCGTTCTGCTCACGCTTTTTTCCTCAGCTTCAGGCATATTTTGCACTGCAAAAAACATCTGAGCAAGATGGATACGTAAGGAAGCCTGACCTATCGCGAAAATGGCAAGAAACGGAATGTTCAGGCTTTGGCACGGGCAAGAAAAAGAATGCCGGAAAGGGGTTTTCCGGCATCCTTGCGAATGGTGGTTTTGCGGATTTCGATGAGGGAAAAGCCCGTCCGCTCAAGAAGCTCGCTCACATAGCTCTTCGAATGGGCGTAACGAAGGGATTCCCGCAGCACGAAACCGTCTTCCTCCCCCGCATCCTCCACCGAAAAGGCAAAAAAGCCTGAAGGCGCAAGCAGGGCGGAAACGAGCGGCATGACGGTTTCGAGACTGCCGAGATACATCATCACATCGGCGGCGGCCACAAGGCCGGCGCGGTGCTGCGCAAGCGTGGAGGTGAAGAGCCCCGAGGCCTCCGGCTCCAGCGAAAGATCGGCCTGATCCAGATGATCGTAAAGCCCCTTTTCCTCCGCCTTGGCCAGCATGTTCTGGGAAATATCGAAACCTTCCAGCCGGTTTGCGAAGGTGCGGATTTCAACGCCAAGGAGACCGGTGCCGCAGCCAATATCGACAATGGTGTCGAAGACGCTGCCTTTCGCCGCCTTGCCGATCAGTTCGGCCAGCTTTTGCGGCACGCTGTAATCCAGCTTTTCCACGAGCGAGGTTTCGAAACGGTCGGCATAATCGTCGAAGAGCCCTTCCACATAGCGGCTCGGCGGTTGCTCAGGCGTTTCGGCGGCGCCGAGAACCGCGAGTTTCAGCTCGGCTGCAAACAGTCCTTCGGTGTCCAGCTCGGCGACTTTCCCGTAGGCCGCCACGGCTTTTTCAGTTTCGCCCGCTTTTTCGTGATATTCCCCGAAGCGAAACCAGCCCGCCGTCCACCGCGGCGCAAGCTCCAGCGCCTGTTCCATGAGTTCGGCGGCGGCGGGAAAGTCACCGCTCTCCGCCAGCATGCGGGCATAGTCCGCCCGGCGGTCGGCAATGACGTCACCGGAAGAAAACTGGTTTGGGGCCATTCAAGATTCCTGAGAAGATGTCGGCTGTCATTTATCAAGCCATAAAAAAACTCAAGTCCTATTTCATGGCGGCCTCGTGGAATTGGCGAATTTGACGCGATATAGTGCGGCGAAACTTGCATCGAAGCGTCGTGCTTCATATGTCAGGACAAAACAGGAGACGTGCTGATGGCCGGTGAGGTCAACAAAATGCTGGGTGACACGGTGGCCCGTACCGTGGTGAAGCTGCTGGTGGTTTCATTGCTCGTCGGCTTTCTGATGGCGATCTTCGGATTGACGCCATGGAACATCATCTACGGCGCGCGCGATTTCGTGGTCGACCTGTGGCGCAGCGGTTTCCATGCGCTGGGCGCAATCGGTGACTATCTGATCCTCGGGGCAACGATCGTCATTCCGGTTTTCATCATCCTGCGCCTCCTGAGCTACCGCCGCTGACATGACCCACTCCACGTTTCAAACGCTTTCACGGCGCGGCTTCGTGCTGTTTTCCGCCGGCTCCGTTCTTTCCGCCTGCGTTTCCATGCCCACCAACAAGGGCATGCCCTCCGGCACCCGCGACGAGACGGCGGCGGCGCTTCCCATGGTCAACGATCTGCGCCGCTCCAAGGGGCTTTCGCCGCTTGCCATCAATGGCGCGGCAAGCGGTGCTGCCGCCTATCAGGCCGGCCGCATGGTCAAGGCGCAGAAGATGGCGCATCTGATCGGCCTGACCGACAGTTTCCTGATCCGCATGAAAGACGGCAATGTGCCGCTTCCGGCAGCGGAAAACGTGGCCGCTGGGCAGGACAGCGTCGAGCGGGTGGTGAAGGCCTGGATCGGCTCACAACATCACCTCGAAAACATGCTCGGGCCTTATAACGGCCTCGGCGTCGCGGTCGCTTATGACGCGGCCAGCCGCAACCGGCCCTATTGGGCGATGGTGCTCTGCGCCTGAGATAGTGGTGGGGAACTAGGGCTACCCTCGTGATCCTCATTCCTGTGCTCGTCACAGGAATCCAGCCGACGCGCGTCTGCGCGGCGAGAGGACTCTTTTCAGCCCAAGGACTTGGGCTGGCTGGATCCCTGTGACAAGCACAGGGATGAGGGTAGAGAGGAAGCGCTACCTCAACCTTCCAGGTCTGCGCTCAACCGAGCTTGCGATCCGCCCAGCGGTCCACCGCGCTGTCCCGCAGGTCGCGAATGGACTGTACGCCCTCGCGGGCGACCAGCTTCGACAGGCCCTTGACGATGGCCGAGGGCAGGCCGGGACCTTCATAGACCATGCAGGAATAGAGCTGCACGAGATCGGCCCCTGCCCTCACCTTTTCCAAAGCTGTCTCTGCCGATGACACACCGCCGACGCCGATGATCGGCAGGTTGCCGCCGACGCGGCGGCGCATCTTGGCGAGAACCGTGGTGGAAAGCTCGAAGAGCGGCTTGCCCGAGAGACCGCCTGCCTCGCCCTTGTGCGGGCCTGGCCTCAGACCTTCGCGGGAAAGCGTGGTGTTCGAAACGATCAGGCCATCGAGATCATGGGCGAGCGCCTCTTCGGCAACGTCGTCCAGCCCCTCTTCGGTCAGATCGGGGGCGATCTTGAGGAAAACCGGGATGCGTTTGCCGAAACGTTCGGCTTCCACTTTCCGGCGTTCCAGCACGGCGGCGAGAAGCGCGGCAAGGCTTTCGCGCACCTGAAGATCGCGCAGGCCGGGCGTGTTGGGCGAGGAAATATTGACGGTGAAATAGGATGCAACCGAATAAAACGCCTCGATGCCCTGCACATAATCGGCAATGCGGTCTTCGCTATCCTTGTTGGCGCCGATATTGACACCGACGATGCCACGCAGCTTTGCCTGCTTCAGGCGCTCCAGCGCGGCCGCATGGCCTTCATTGTTGAAGCCGAGGCGATTGATGACACCTTCGTCTTCGACCAGACGGAAGATACGCGGCCTGGGATTGCCGGATTGCGCCTTGGGCGTGACGGTGCCGATTTCGGTAAAGCCGAAACCGAGCCTCAGAAGCGGCCCCGGCACTTCCGCATTCTTGTCGTAACCCGCCGCCATGCCGAGCGGATTGGGGAAGACGAGGCCAGCCACGGTCTGCTGCAGACGGGGATCGTGCGGCACCATGCAGGTGGGCAGGAAGCCGCTTTTCAGCGCCGCAATGGACAGGCCATGCGCCTTTTCCGGATCGACCAGAAACAGGCCCTTGCGGCCGATTGAGGAAAATAATCCGCTCATCACAAAATCTCCGGAAACTGGTGCTGGCCGTCGTGACCGAGCGAAAGCGGCGTTTCCCAAAGCACGGCGGTCAGGGGAAGAGGCGCATAAAGATGCGGGAAAAGATCGCCGCCTCTGGAGGGTTCATAAACCAGCCTGTCGCCGAGGGCCGCGCCGTCGACCGCGATCAGAAGCAGATCGACCTGGCCGGAAAAATGCCGCGCGGCGGTCTCTGCCGCCTGTTTTGCCGTTGAAAAATGAATGAAGCCGTCGGTCAGGTCGATGGCCGCACCTTCGAAGACGCCCTTCGCCTTTGCCGCGCTCCATAACGTCTCCGGCACGATTTTATAGATGATCGCGGGCGTTTCCTGCATAGGGCTCTCCAAGGCTTTCCACTCAGCGGGATTTGCCGCAAAGCTCGAAGATTGTCCACAGTTTCCACGGCATTTTTATTGCGGAGAGCCTGAAAGACCGCCTGTCCACAAGCTTTTCCTTGTAATGCGGGACCGATTGGCGCAACCTTTCGCGGAGGAGCCGGACGTGTTTTCGACCGCCGGCAAATGGGAGTGAGCCAGTATCAGAAAAAGAACCGCATAACGCCCTTGGGAGGGGGCCAGAATGTCGGAACTTGTCATTATCATCGCAGATGACCACCCGCTTTTTCGCGGCGCCCTGAAACAGGCCGTATCCGGCCTCGACGGGCAACAGAGCATTATTGAAGCTGGGGATTTCGAGGCCGCCCGCAGTGCAGCCGCAGCGCGCAACGACGCCGATCTCATGCTTCTCGACCTCGCCATGCCAGGGGTCAGCGGATTTTCAGGCCTGATGGCGCTCCGGGCGGAATTCTCCAGCCTGCCGATCGTCATCGTTTCGGCAACGGACGATGCGACAACCGTGCGCCGCTCCATCGAACTCGGTGCTTCCGGTTTCATTTCCAAATCCTCGGGTATCGACGATATCAGGGACGGCATCCGCGCGGTTCTGGAGGGCGATGTCTGGATACCGGCGGGTCATCAGGGCGATAAGGAACAGGATCCTGACGTGGCCGATCTCATCGGCCGGCTCAGAACGCTGACGCCGCAGCAAAGCCGGGTTCTGGGCATGCTGGCCGAAGGGTTGCTGAACAAGCAGATCGCCTATGAGCTCAATGTTTCCGAAGCCACCATCAAGGCGCATGTCTCCGCAATCCTGCTGAAGCTCAAGGTCGACAGCCGCACCCAGGCGGTGATCCAGCTCGCCAAGATAAATACATCGGCCATGGTGGCGTAGAAAAGGATTTTATTCCTTTCCTTGCTTTACTCCTGACCGGATATGGTCTAGATTCCGGTCAGTAAACGACAGGAGCTTTTCCGCTATCGGCTCCACTTGCGGGCTTTCTATCATGCTGTCACACGAGACGATCTGGAGCGCCATCGATACGCTTGCCGAACGCCACCAGCTAACGCCTTCGGCATTGGCGAAGCGCGCCGGCCTCGATCCCACCTCGTTCAATAAATCGAAACGTTTCGGGCCGGATGGCCGCAAACGCTGGCCTTCGACTGAATCCGTCTCCAAGGTGCTGGAGGCGACGGGGGCAAGCGTCGACCAGTTTTTCGGTTATGCTTTCGGCAGGGCGCAGACCATGCAGCCTTCCGGCGCCGACAACGCCATTCCCCTGCTCGGTTTCGCCCAGGCGGGCTCCGGCGGCTTTTTCGACGATGGCGGTTTTCCGGCGGGTCAGGGCTGGGATGTGGTGGAATTCCCCTCCTCTCCAGAGCGCAGGCAGGGCGTCTATGCACTGGAAGTGCAGGGCGAGAGCATGATGCCGCTCTACCGCGACGGAGATATCCTCATCGTGGAGCCCGGCGCGCAGGTGCGGCGCGGCGACCGCGTGGTGCTGAAAAGCCGCGACGGCGAAGTGATGGCCAAGGTGCTGGCGCGGCAAAGCCCCAAAAACATCGAGCTTCTTTCGCTCAACCCGGAACATCCGAACCGCAGCTTCGACATGGCCGATGTGGAATGGATCGCCCGCATCATCTGGGCCAGCCAATAACCCGCAACTGCGTTTTCCGCGGTATCGACCGGGCACGCGCGCTGAGAATATTCCTCTAAAGACCGAGTGTCCTTGCGGCGGCATCGACCGTCATGATCTTCGCGCCACCCGACACCGCCCTGCGGACGAGGCCCTGAAATCTGCCTTCCGGGCAACCGTAAAAGCTCGGCGTCTGCGAAACATCATGGGTGAAGATGATGAGCCAGCCACCTTTTTGCAGAACATCCTCCAGCCAGCCATCGGCGGCGTCGAGATAGTTTTGATCCGAACGCAACTCGACTGCGGCAAGATTATGCGGGTCGACACTGCCCCGGTTGATCCCTGGCATGATGCCGCGCGCCGTCCTGAACCGGCGTCGCAGCAGCGGCTGCATGACCGGTGAAGCCATGCCGAAGGGAACGGAAAAATTGCGCCCGTGGCGGCTTGTATCGAATGAGCCGAGCACGCGGTCATTGCGATCGAGATCCTCCTCAAGCCCCCGTCGGGAAAAGCTCGAGAGTTTGCGATGGGAAAAGGTGTGGCAGGCAAGCTCATGGCCGGCTGCCGCCAGTTCCGAGCAGCCTTTCGCGGAAATCATCTGCTGCTGTTCATCGTATTGGTCGATAAACACGCCGGCGATATAAAACGTGCCGCAAACGCCCTCGTTTTCCAGAATGCGCGCACCCGCCGTCCAGGCGCTTGCCGGCACATCGTCGAATGTGAAGGACACGATCGGTTCGGACGTTTCGATCCGCACCGCCGGTCCCGGGAAATAGCGCACCAGCCGGTTATTGATCCGGTCGGTAAAAGTCCCGATTTTTTGCGTCATACAAAGCCCCCCGGCCTGTCTGCAAATTACTGTCCCTCTTCGAGTATGTCGTAAGCCTGATGCCTCAAACAATAGATGGCGATTAGAAGAGAAGACCAGATAGGCCCGGTTCCGGTAAAGAAATTGCTCTCTAAACACGAAGAAAGTAACGCATACACCCAAATTCTGGCAAAAAGTCGGGTAAGTGCCGGGTCCGTGCCCTTGTCCACCGCAGTGCGGAAATCGTTCGCGGGTATGATGACCAGCCAGATGACGGTGAGAATGAAGGCCGGCAGGCCGCCATTCAGCAGGCTTTCAATATAGCCATTATGGGCATGGAAGGCCGTTACCGCCCAGGTGCCGGCAATATCGGCCTGCGACAGGAGCCTGTCGCTCGTCCAGAATGCCTGGAACCCCTGCCCGAAGATCGGCGATTGCGCGAAAGTGTCGAAGGATAGCCGCCATATGTCCGTCCGCCCGGTGAAGGTGGAATCGATGCCCAGGCCTTCGACGAAATTCTGTATACTCGGAAAATAGGTGGAGCCGACCGCGGATATGTTGATGAAGGCCAGAAGACCGCCGATCATCAACAAAGTACGGTTGGCATGCCTTTCCATGATCCAGATCAGCGCCACGGTGACGGGCAGCAGCATGGCCGCGGTTTTTCCGTTGGTCTTCCAAAGGAAAAACCCCGCCAGCAGCGTGATGGCGAGGCCGCCCAGCGTCGACCAGGCATTGCGCAGGTAAAGCCCGATCATGAAGAGAATGATCATCGCCGGCGCGGCGGCATTCTTGTGATTGAAGATACCGCGCCAATCACCCGCCAGCGCTTTTTCATCGAGATCATAGGGCTGATGGATCGAGCGCGAGCTAAGGAAGATCACCCCCAGATAGCACAGCGCCAAGAGAATGATCGCGAAGATGGCCATCATCCGGTCGAACTGCCGCCGGTCGCGCGGCATGACGACAAGGACGCTGGTTATGAAGCACAGGAGCGCCGTGAAGATTAGACGTTGCAGCGACGTGCCGGGCTGGGTTCCGACCACCGAGCATATCGCCAGCCAGAAAAACAGCAGCAGAATGGGCAGCCGCGGCCGCAGCAGAAGCCCCGTCAGCCGGTGGCGCAGCGCAAAAACGCCGAGGATCAATGCGATCACGAGGCCGGTCAGCTGGTTTGCGGCAGCGTGCGGCACCGGCGGTGCTGCGAGATTTTCGAAAGGCGCGACGGAAATCCAGATATAGAGCATGGTGGCGACGAAGAAAAACGCGTCGCGCCGGCCGCCGGCAAGGGAAATGGCGCTGCCTTGCGCAGAGACGGGCTGCGTATCAGCCAAACGCGGCATGGTCGCCTGCATCGAAAATGGATAGTCGGATCATTGGCCTGCCTTGTGACGAACAACGAAACCCTTCTGAAACAGGGCCATGTCCAAATAACCATAAACAGTCATTATCATCATTATTATGCAATTGCTTTAACCCTCTCTTACCTCAAGAGGGATAAGACAGGATAAACTGCCATTCATTCGGGTCGCGGACTTTCGCTTTATTGGCCGGTTGCGGCTTTTTCAGTTCGCCAGATTTTAAAAAGCAGCGCAGTCATTTTTGAATTCGCCCGGCAATGCCGGAAAACATGGAGAATGAGGTGTCGTTCAATACGCCGCGGCTCGGCCATCTAGTCAGATTGGGATTGACCTACATGGCATCCGGCGGAGCGCTCCTCATGTCCAGCGCCGCCCAGCTTCTGACCTTTGCGCTGCTTGCCCGCCATCTCGGTGTCGAACAATTCGCGCTTTACGCCTCCATCACGGCCGTCACCAATCTCGGCGTCCAGATCTGCGGTATCGGCTCGCAGGAATCGCTGATCCGCCGTGTCGCGCAGGATCGCAGCATGTTTCCCGTCATGCTCGGCCACAGCTATCTTTTGAGCGCCGCGACAGGCGTGGTGCTGACCATCATCGGCATGGTGACGATCCCGGTATTTTTCCCGACCTCGGAAACATTGCTGCACACGCTGATCACCACCTTCCTGATCCTGTTCACGAACCTCGTCCTCCTGAAAGTCATCTCGCTTTCTACGCAAAGCTTCATCGCCCATTCCGACTTCGCCTCCGCCAACAAGCTGGAAGTGATGTTTGCCGTCGCCCGCACCATTGCCGCGGTGGTCGCCTGCCTCATCTTCAAGGTGGAAACAGTGGAGGCCTGGGCGCTATGGAACCTTGCCGCCCACACCATTGCAGCCATGATCTCGGTCAAGGCGATAGCGAGACTCGGCCGCCCGGTGTTCCGCATCGTGCGTGAGGAAATCCGCATCGGCGTCCTGTTTTCCACCCAGTTCCTGTTCAAGGCCGTGCGCGGCAATGCCGATATTCTCGTTCTCGGCGCCATTGCCAGCGCCGAGGTGCTGGGCAGCTATTCCATCGCCCGGCGCATTCTCGACAGTTCCTATCTCTCCGTCGAGGCCCTCAACCGGCTGATCTATCCGGGTTCGGCTTCCGCCGCCCTGCAAGGTATCAGCAAAACCATAGAACGCGCCTATAACGTGCTGAAGGCCGCACTTTTCATCGCGACCGGCAGTGCGCTCGTCATTTTCATCATCGCGCCCTTCCTGCCACTTTTGTTCGGCGATGAATATGTTTCGCTGCCCATCATCACCCGCGTGCTTTGCTGGGCGGTTCTGCCCATGGCCGTTGCCGCCACCGCGCTCGAGGCGCTCGGCGCATCCGGGCGGCAGGATATTCGCGCGAAGATCTGGAACAGCGGCAACCTCATCGGCTCCGTCATCGTCGCTTTCTTCACCTGGTCCTTCAGCATTTCAGGAACGATCGGCAGCTATTTCATGGTGGAAACCGCCATCGCCGCCGCCGTATGGATCGCGCTGCTACGACTGCGCCGCAATGAAGAAGTTTTCGCGCCAGCCAAATAGGAGCGGCACAGGAACCGATCCGGTGGCCTGCTCTCCCTAATAGAGCCCATAAGGGAAATAACGCCGGTAGATTTCTTCCAGCCTGCCGTTGCGGGAAAGGGCCGCCAGCGCCTGATCGAAAGCCGGAACGAGCACGTTATCGGGATCGACAGTCATGATGGACAGGCCTTCACCGAGAAACCTGTCGGACATATAGGGACCGCCGAAGAGTGCGCAACAGCCTTCGGAAGCGCTTCCTGAAACCCAGAAAGGCAGGCGCAGGCCGTCGGCGAAGATGGCGTCCACCTTGCCTTTCTTCAGCGCGTCATACATCGGCTCGTAACCATCGAAGCCCTCAGCCGCGGCCTTTGGAAAGAATGCCTTCAGCATCTGTTCGTGCCGCGAGCCGGCAACCACACCCACCTTCTTTCCCGAAAGCGCATCGGCACCCGCGCCGGTGAATTTGGCCGCCTTGTTCACCGCAAGACGGGCGGGCATCAGGAGATAGGGCCGCGAGAAGGTAAAACTCTTGCGCAGGTCGGCGGTGGTGGCGAGGCCGGAAATCACCGCTTCGCCCTCGCCCATTTCCAAAGCCGCCTCCAGCTCATCAAACGGCAGCGCCTGCACCTGGCATTTGCTTTCGACCTTCAGTTGCGCGCAGATTTCACGCACCAGATCGACATGGAAACCCGCAAGCCGGCCTTCCTGATCGGTAAAATTGAAGGGCGGGAAATCGACCGACATCAGAAATCTGATGCGGGGAACGGAAGAAAGATCGCCGCCCGGAAACCGCTCCTGCGCATCGAACAGCACCGGCATCCGGTTCCCGTCCGACAGGCCCTCCGCACGTACATCGCTAAAAAAACCAGTAAATTGTAAAGCGAAAGCTAAAGTAAATCCGAGACCTATATTCCGCGTTACATTCGTCATTCTCATCTATACTATCCGTGACAGGAAGTGGGGCGTTACCATGACGGCGGCGGCGATGCATGGATTATTTTAGGCAATATACACGAGATTCGTTTCGCACGACGCCGGCGACACGAAAAATTACATTTTCCCACGCCAGTGAAAATCCCCTTTCAACCGCTCCCGAACAGGACCAGACCGGACAGGCCCGCTTTCTCTCTTCGCTGGGATTTGGCAGGCCCTATATCGAGGCATTCGAACAACGGGCTCTGGAAAATGGCTCGACTTTGGAGGACGAATTGCTGGCAAGCGGTCTCGTCACGACGGATGCCTATTTCGGCGCTTTCGCCCGATTCCTGCGATTGCCGTTTCTCCCTGAAATCGGCCCGGACCGTGTGACGGATTTGAATAAGCTGGACACTCAACTCTCGGAACCGAGGTTTCTGCGGCTGACACCGCTGAGCGGCACGCCAACGCTGCTGATCGTACCGGAACTGGCGCGAATGGCATCGCTGAAAAACATGCTGGATCAACGTCCGCGTCTTCTCGACGAATTTGCCGTGACAACCCCGCAGGCCATGCGCAGCGCAATCTGGAAAGCGGGCGAGGCCCGCCGCTCGGCGGAAACCCAGCAGCGGCTTTTCAACACGGCGCCGCACCATTCCGCCAGAATCACGCTACAGGGCCAGCAGGGTTTTTACAGCGGCGTTCTCCTTACACTGCTCATTCTGTCGCTCCTATTTTACACGGAAGCGGCATTTGCTTATCTGCACGTCACCCTGACGATGCTTTACCTTTTGACCCTGCTTTTCAGGCTGTTCGCACTCGTCCATGCGCCCCGGGGAAACGACGCGAAGAGCATCTTGCCTCTTCGGCAGGAAAACGAATTGCCTGTCTATACCGTTCTGGTGGCGCTTTACCGGGAAGAGGCCATCGTCGGGCAGCTCATCGGGGCATTGGAACGTCTGGACTGGCCCAAATCCCGGCTGGACATCAAGCTTGTCTGCGAAGCAGACGACGCTGCGACGATCGAGGCGATCCAGCGGATAAATCCCGGCCCGCACATAGAGGTCGTCAGGGTGCCGCCCTCCCTGCCGCGCACCAAACCAAAAGCCCTCACTTACGCGCTTTCCGGCGCGCGTGGCGCATTCGTTGCGGTCTATGATGCCGAGGATCGGCCCCATCCGCAGCAATTGCGTGAAGCCTATGCCACCTTCCGCAACGAGCCGGACGAGGTGGCCTGCCTGCAGGCGCCGCTCATCATCAGCAATGCCTCTTCCTCCTGGCTCAGCGCCTGTTTCGCACTGGAATATTCCGGTCTCTTCCGCTGCATGTTGCCTGCCCTTGCCGCACACGGCTTGCCGCTGCCGCTTGGCGGCACCTCCAATCATTTCCGGACCGCCGTGCTGCGGAAGGCCGGCGCCTGGGACCCCTATAATGTAACTGAGGATGCCGATCTCGGCCTCCGGCTGCATCGGCTGGGTTATCGTTGCGGCGTCATCCGGCGACAGACGCTGGAGGATGCGCCGACCTCGCTACCCGTGTGGCTGAACCAGCGAACACGCTGGTACAAGGGCTGGCTGCAAAGCTGGCTGGTGATGACCCGTGCGCCCTTTGCGACCGCGCGCGACATGGGATGGTTTGCCTATGTGGTCTTTCAACTGCTGATCGGCGGCATGCTTCTGTCGTCGCTGGCGCACCCCCTGCTCTTCGTTTCGCTCGCATTCATGACCATCGCCCTCCGGGAAAATGGCGCTGACCTGCTGCTCACCTGGCAGGGTCTTCTGTTTTTTATCGATGTGCTGAATATCGTCGGAAGCTACACGATCTTCGTGCTGATGGGCCGCGGCAGAATGATTGCCTATGAAAGAAGGCATGTCGGAAGGCGGTGGCTGGCAATACCCGCATATTGGCTGATGCTGTCCATCGCGGCCTGGCGGGCCGTGGTGGAACTCAACACCAAACCCTTCGCATGGAACAAGACGCCACACGCGCCTGTCGCCAAAAATACTCATGATCCGGCATCTTCGGCAGAGCCGAAACAGTCCTGATACTTTTTCCGATCAGCCGCGACAGCCGTTCTCGGCTTCACTCACATTGCCGCTCCGGCAAAGCCGTTTCAGGCCTTACGTTACTGCCGTCATCGGTAACGGCAGCCAGTGCCTTGCCGAACGAAGCTCCTCCCTCGGCAAGGACCGTCATTTCATCCTGAAGGTGGCCGAACCGCTCTACTTGGTAACGAGCTTGTTCTTGATCAGGCCGACGATGATCTGCACGATCAGACCGCCGACACCGCCGCCAACGAGCTGGCCGGCGAGAGCGCCGATATCCACGCCTCCGGCTGCCGCATCGCCCGCCGCGCCGAGCAGCGAACCGAGCACGGTTCCGCCGCCGAGGCCGCCGATGGCGCCGGCAATCAGATTGCCGAGCGAACCAAGATCGGAGTCCTTCACTATCTTTCCGCCTGCCGTGCCGCCTACCGCACCGCCGACGATCTGGGCCAATATCGAAGCAAGATCCATGTCATCCTCCTCAGTCGTTTCCCCGACTATTCGAGGAAACAAAGCCTCTTATTCAAGTCTGCGCAGGTTGAACCGAACCGGCATGGCCGGCCTTCTCTTCCTCGCCGAAGATTTTCCAGATCACGGCCCCGATGGCGCCGCCGAGGATCGGAGCGAGCCAGAACAGCCAGAGCTGCTGCAGCGCCCATCCGCCAACGAACAATGCCTGTCCCGTGGAGCGGGCCGGATTGACGGATGTGTTGGTGACCGGAATGGAAATCAGATGAATAAGGGTAAGGGCAAGACCGATGGCGATCGGCGCGAAGCCGGCAGGAACCCTGCCATGCGTAGAGCCCAGAATGACGATCAGGAAAAACGCCGTCAGGATGACTTCGATCAGCAGCGCCGATACGAGAGAATATCCGCCCGGCGAATGTTCACCATAACCATTGGCGGCAAAACCGCCGATTTCAGCCCCCGCCTTGCCGGTGAGGATGACATAAAGCGCCGCAGCCGCGACGACCGCCCCCAGAACCTGCGCCACTATGTAAGGCACGAGGTTCGCCGCCGGGAACTTACCGGCAACAGTGAGGCCGACTGAAACGGCCGGATTGAAATGACCGCCCGAAATGCCGCCAACCGCATAGGCCATGGTCAGAACCGTCAGACCAAAAGCGAAAGCGACACCAAGGAAGCCAATGCCGAGTTCAGGAAAAGCGGCGGCAAAAACCGCACTGCCGCATCCTCCGAAGACGAGCCAAAAGGTTCCCAGAAATTCCGAAAGAAGTTTGCGACTCATAACACTTCCCCCATGTTACGACCGCATCAACTACTACGTGCAATTTAATCGTAGTCAAGCTAAATTGCATATTCGCGTGGCTACCGACACAATGGTGGCTAAACGCAGCAAGAGTGTCAGATGTCTGGAAAATGGAGCGGGTGAAGGGAATCGAACCCTCGTATTCAGCTTGGGAAGCTGCTGCTCTACCATTGAGCTACACCCGCACCGCGCATAAGACATCGGATAGTTCGCAGCGGGTGTCAAGCACCCGCCGGGGTCGTTATTCGGCTCGAAAATGCTTGGAGAGCTTCAGCCCCTGCGCCTGATAATTGGAGCCGAGGCCGGTGCCATAGAGGCCTTCCGGTTTCTGCAGCATGTGCTCGTAAACCAGCCGGCCGACGATCTGGCCATGTTCGAGGATGAAGGGAACCTCGTGGCTGCGCACTTCTAGCACGGCCCGGCTGCCGGTGCCGCCGGCCTGCGCATGGCCGAAGCCGGGATCGAAGAAGCCGGCGTAGTGCACGCGGAATTCACCTACCAGCGGGTCGAAGGGTGTCATTTCGGCCGCATAGAGCGGTGGAACGTGCACGGCTTCGCGCGAGACGAGAATATAGAATTCATCCGGGTCGAGGATCAGTTCGGCGCGGCCGCGGGCATAGAGCGGCTCCCAGAAATCGAGAACGTCGTGCTGGGCCTTCTTGTCGACGTCTACCACGGCCGTGTGATGTTTGCCGCGATAACCGATCAACCCGTGTTCACCGAAACCCTTGAGGTCGATCGAGAGCGCAATGCCGCCGCCGGTCACGTTGGGCGTGTCGCTGGCAACCAGCGTTTCCGTCTCGTGCAGCTTCAGCAGTTCACTTTCGTTGAGCAGCGAATGGCCGATGCGGAAGCGGATCTGCGACAGGCGCGAGCCGCGTCGCACCACGATCGGGAAGGTGCGCGGGCTGATTTCCAGATAGAGCGGGCCGGCATAACCGGCCGGTATCTTGTCGAATTCCTGCGCACTGTCAGTCATGACGCGGGTGAAGATATCGAGACGGCCGGTCGAGCTTTTCGGATTGGCCGAGGCCGACATGTCCGCGGGCAGCGCAAGGCTTTCCATCAAGGGAACGATATAGACACAACCGGTTTCCAGCACCGCGCCCTGGGTAAGGTCGATCTCGTGCAGGCTGAGACGATTGAGTTTGTCGATGACGCGGTTTCCGGGGCCGGGCATGAAGCTGGCGCGCACGCGATAGGCCTTCGAGCCGAGCCTGAGATCGAGGCTGGCGGGCTGCACCTGATCAGCATCGAGATCGGCCTCGCTCTTCAGCTTGCCGCCCGCAAACAGCGCCTTGATTGCGCCATCCGCCAAAATGCCCGTGGTTCTGGTCATGGTCATCATTCCTTTTTACGGCGACAAAACCAAAAGGAAAGCATTGACGCAAGCCGGTAACGGCAGTATGGCAAGCTTATCCCGTGGTGATTTGGCCGGTCGGCTTGCAGCCACGTTAAACAAGTGGCTAAAAAGACCGGGTGCTAGGAACCGGTCTGCTTTTGCGGCCGGTTTTTTTGTTTTGAAGGTGATCACATGAGCAATAAATGGCGCCCGGCAACCCAGCTCGTTCACGGCGGTACGCTACGCTCCCCTTACGGTGAAACGTCGGAAGCGATCTATCTGACCCAGGGTTTCGTCTATGAAAACTCCGAAGCCGCCGAAGCGCGCTTCAAGGGTGAAACGGATGGGTTCATCTACGCCCGCTATGCGAGCCCGACCAACGACATGTTCGAAAAGCGCATGTGCCTGCTGGAAGGCGCTGAAGACGCCCGTGCACTTGCCTCCGGCATGGCTGCCGTCACCGCCGCCATCATGTGCCAGCTGCGCGCCGGCGACCATATCGTTGCGGCCCGCGCCCTCTTCGGCTCCTGCCGCTGGGTGGTCGAAACGCTTGCTCCGAAATATGGCATCGAATGCACGCTGATCGACGGTCGCGATCTCGGCAACTGGGAAAAGGCTATCCAGCCGAACACCAAGCTGTTCTTCCTCGAAAGCCCGACCAATCCGACGCTTGAAGTGGTGGATATTGCCGGGGTAGCAAAGCTCGCCAACCAGATCGGCGCCAAGGTGGTAGTCGACAACGTCTTCGCCACGCCGCTTTTCCAGAAGCCGCTCGAACTTGGCGCCCATATCGTGGTTTATTCGGCCACCAAACATATTGATGGCCAGGGCCGCTGCCTTGGCGGCGTGATCCTTTCCGACAAGAAGTGGATCGAAGAAGAGCTGCAGGATTATTTCCGCCATACCGGCCCGGCCATGTCGCCTTTCAATGCCTGGACGCTTCTGAAAGGCATCGAGACCCTGCCGCTGCGCGTCAAACAGCAGACGGCCAATGCCGGCAAAATCGCCGATTTTCTCGCCGACAGCGTCAAGGTCGCCAAGGTCATCTATCCCGGCCGCGCCGATCACCCGCAGGCCGATATCATCGCGCGGCAGATGTCCGGCGGCTCGACGCTGGTGGCTTTCGAGCTGAAGGGTGGCAAGGAAGCAGCCTTCAAGCTGCAGAACGCGCTTGAGATCGTGAAGATTTCCAACAATCTCGGCGATGCCAAGAGCCTCATCACCCATCCCGGCACGACGACGCACAAGAACCTCACCGACGAGGCGCGTGCCGAACTCGGCATTTCCGGCGGCACCCTGCGCCTTTCCTGCGGCATCGAGGATACCGACGATCTGCTGGAGGATCTGGCGAAGGGTCTGGCGGCCGTTTCGGCCTGAAATTCAATCCGCAAGGCACCATGGCCTGACCGCGTGTCGGGCCGTGGTTCGCCTGTCCGGTCCGAAAAGACCGCTTCAGGCAACCAATATTTACCTTTACCGTTATCCCTAACGGTGGAAAACAGCGCAACAGGAGACGCCTCCTGCCCGTCAAGTCATTCATTTTCTTGACGATAGCCAGAGCCTATAGTGTAGGATGCGGCGGCAGGCATAATATCGAGGTGTGGCGCGTATGTATCGTGCTCTGACAAGGGATATCGAGGTAACGGTCGATCCGTATTATCTCGAGGAACAATCCGACCCGGATGACGATCGTTACGTCTGGGGCTACAAAGTCGTGATCGCGAACAATTCCGATATTCCGGTTACCCTCGTCAATCGCTATTGGCACATCACCGATCAGAACGGACAGGTGGATGAGGTCTATGGGCCGGGCGTTGTGGGTGAGAAGCCGCATCTGAAACCGGGCGACAGCTACGAATATTCTTCCGGCTGCCCGCTGGACACACCTTCCGGCCTGATGTTCGGCCATTATGAAATGGAAACGGAAAATGGCGAGGTGTTCAACGTCACCATACCCGCCTTTTCGCTGGATTCTCCCGGCCTGATGCGGGTCCTGAACTGACATTCAACCGGCAATGAAAAAGCCGCGCCCTTCAGGACGCGGCTTTCATTCAGGCATTCTCAAATTCCCTGACATCGTAGCGATAGGTGGTGGAGCAGAACTCGCAGGTCACGGCAATGGCGCCGTCTTCTTCGCTTGCCTCGATCTCCTCAGCAGTGAAACCGGACAGGACGCCCTTAATCTTGTCCCGCGAGCAGCTGCAACGGTCGAAAACCGCCTGCGGATCGTAGATGCGCACACCGCTCTCGTGGAAAAGCCGGAAGAGAAGGCGTTCCACCGGCACCTGCGGATCGGTCAGCTCGTCGGTATCCACCGTGTTCAGCAGCGTTACCGCCTCCGTCCAGGCATCGTCTTCCTGAACCTCGTGACCGCCTTCATCGCCATCGCCGCCATGCAGGTCGCGCATACGCAGCCGCTCAGGCGCCTGCGGCAGGAACTGCGCGATAACGCCGCCCGCACGCCAGCCATGGCGCGGCTTGCCTTCGCCATCACGGTCGAAGAATTCGGCAACGCCCAGGCGCACGCGGGTGGGAAGCTGTTCCGACTGGCGAAAATAAACCCCGGCAATGTCTTCCAGCGAGGAGCCATCGAGCGGCACGATACCCTGATAAGGCTGCATGCCCGCACCCTGATCGATCGTGAAGGCCAGAATGCCGTTGCCGAGCAATTGCTCCGGCGACGTCGCCCCGGCCGCAATCGCCTCCGCCAGCCGCTCCTCATCGAAACGGGCATAAGCGCGCATGCTTTCCGGTGCGGTGAAATCCGCAACCAGCAGGTCGACCGGGCCGTCACCCTTGGTCTGGACGGTCAGCTTGCCGGAAAACTTGAGCGACGTGCCGATCAGCGCCGTCAGAACGGTCGCTTCCGCCAGCAGGCGGGCGACCGCCGGGGGATAGTCATGCCGCTCGAGGATGGCATTCAGCAGCGGACCCACCTGTACGGCGCGGCCGCGCACATCCAGACCTTCGACCTGGAAGGGCACAACCTTGTCGTCGCCAGCAAAATCGAGATCGTCCAGTTCAACCGTTACATCTGCCATGTCATACTCCCTGGCGCAGCCGTGGCGCCGCTACCGTCCAAAAGTCCGGCTTTTAAAATGTGCTTTTTTCGCTTGTCGCACAGAGACCCGGGAAGAGAAACCGCTTCCGGGGAAAAACGTGCAAATCGTGAATGTGGCCCGCCAGCAAAACCGACGAGCCTCTTCGAAGTCCCACAGATGGTAATCTATGCGGTCAAGTTCAAGCACCCGGCGTGACGCGTGTCAGGCCGGGCGATTGCTCATCAAATGACGCCCATGCACCATGCGATGATGGACTTCTGTGCGTGGAGGCGGTTTTCCGCCTCGTCGAAGACGACGGATTGCGGACCGTCGATCACGGCATCCGTCACTTCCTCACCGCGATGGGCCGGCAGGCAATGCATGAACAGCGCGTCTTTTTCCGCCTTGGCCATCAGGGCTTCATTGACCTGATAGGGCTGGAAGATGTTATGGCCGCGCGCCTTGTGTTCCTGGTTCATGGACACCCAGGTATCGGTGACGACGCAGTCCGCACCCGCAACGGCCTTGTCGGCGTCGTGGCACAGCATGATCTCGCCGCCATTGTTGCGCGCCCAGTTCAGGAACTTGTCATGCGGTTCGGAGCCCATCGGCACGGCCATCGTCATGCGGTAACCGAAACGGGCCGAGCCCTCCACGAAGGAATGCAGGACGTTGTTGCCGTCACCCGTCCAGGCAATGGTCTTGCCTTTGACCGGGCCGCGATGTTCCTCGAAGGTCATGATATCCGCCATGATCTGGCAGGGATGCGTGTCGTCCGTCAGGGCGTTGATGACTGGCACCGTCGCATGTTCGGCAAGCTCCAGCAGGCGCGAATGATCCGTCGTGCGGATCATGATGGCGTCGACGTAACGCGACAGCACCTTGGCCGTATCGCCGATCGTTTCGGCGCGACCGAGCTGCATTTCCGTACCGGAGAGGAAAAGCGTCTCGCCACCGAGCTGGCGCATGCCGACATCGAAGGAGACGCGGGTGCGGGTGGAAGGCTTTTCGAAGATCATTGCCAGCATCTTGCCGGCAAGCGGCTTTTCCGCCGTTCCGGCCTTCGTGGCCGCCTTGCGTGCGCGGGCATCGTCGAGAATTGCCCGCAGGTCCTGCGAGCTGACGGCCGACAGGTCAAGAAAATGTTTAGGTGAAGCCATTTCAAACTGTCCCATGCTCGCGAGCCTCGGGGAAGAAGCCCGCCCTTTATTGTTTCCTCAGGCGATTTTTGCCTGTTTCGCTGTCAGGGAAGCGGCAGCCGCTTCCACGCGTGACAGACCCTCGCGGGCCTCTTCCGCCGTGGTGACGAGCGGCGGCAGAAGACGGATGACGTTGTCGCCCGCCGGCACACCCAGCAGATGCTCGGCGCGCATGGCCTGCAACAGCTCGCCCGATGGAACCTTGGCCTTGATGCCGAGAAGCAGGCCTTCGCCACGGATTTCCTCGATAACGTCAGGATAACGATCCTTCAGCGAAGCAAGGCCCTGGCGGAAGACCAGCGCGACATCACGAACCTTTTCCAGAAAGCCCTCGGAGAGGACGACATCGAGCACGGCGTTGCCGACAGCCATGGCCAGCGGGTTGCCGCCATAGGTGGTGCCATGCACGCCCGCCGTCATGCCGGAAGCGGCATCCGCCGTCGCAAGGCAGGCGCCGAGCGGGAAACCGCCGCCGATACCCTTGGCAACCGCCATGATATCCGGTGCAACGCCCGTCTGCTCATAGGCAAAGAGTTTGCCCGTACGGCCAACGCCGGTCTGGACCTCGTCGAAAATCAGCAACATGCCATGCTCGTCGCAGAGCGACCGCAGCAGCTGCAGGAATTCCTTGGCTGGTGCGCGAATGCCGCCCTCACCCTGAATGGGCTCGATCAGAAGCGCGGCCGTCTCGGCCGTGATGGCGGCTTTCAGCGCATCGACGTCACCGAAGGGCACCTGGTCGAAACCTTCGACCTTGGGGCCGAAACCTTCGAGATATTTCTGCTGGCCGCCGGCGGCAATCGTCGCCAGCGTGCGGCCATGGAAAGCGCCTTCGAAAGTGACAATCCGGAATTTTTCCGGATGCCCCTTGGAATAATGATAACGGCGCGCGGTCTTGATCGCGCATTCAAGCGCTTCCGCGCCGGAATTGGTGAAGAAGACCTTGTCTGCGAATGTCGCTTCCGTCAGGCGCTTTGCAAGCTTTTCCTGGCCCGGCACTTCATAAAGGTTCGAGACGTGCCAGACCTTCTCGGCCTGGGTCTTGATCGCTTCCACGAGGTGCGGATGGGCATGGCCTAGCGAGTTGACCGCGACGCCGGCCGCAAAATCCAGATATCGTTCGCCGCTTTCCGTGAACAGCCAGACGCCCTCGCCTCGCTCGAAGCGCAGGGGGGCTCTTGCAAACGTATCGAACAATGGCGCGGCGGCTTCGGCCATGGCTGTATCACTCCTTGCGCGGATGCGCTGTCAGACGGTTGTCAATAGGCTTTCGGGGTTATCCCTTGCCTGAAAATCAAAAATGCCGCCTCGCGGCGGCAGGGGCACTATTGTCACTTCGCCTGCCGATGTCAACAAAAGTCCGCGTTTCCCGGGCTTCTCAAGCCCTAGTAGGTGGCGGCGAATGAGGCCCAAGGTGTTGCCTTTCAGACTCAACTCGCCAGCAAGTTGGGGAAAACCGGAAAATCGATTCGAGATGATTCCCGCGACTCTTGCCACGGAGTCTGCGTGGCACTAGGTTAATCGCTAATTACTAGACTGCATTGCGGCGGAACTAGTCACCAAAAATCAGGCAGAGACCACGCTCGCGGCACGCCCGCGAGGCGGAGAGGGATTCTGCCGACATTATACGCGACGAGCGGAGAAGCGGCATGAACTGGACAGACGAACGGGTCGAAAAACTCAAGAAATTGTGGTCCGAGGGGCTTAGCGCCAGCCAGATAGCAGCACAGCTGGGCGGCGTCAGCCGCAATGCCGTCATCGGCAAGGTCCATCGCCTCAACCTGCCGGGACGCGTGAAGGCCGGCGGCCCGGTTACTTCGGCGCGTTCCGCGCCCAAGCGCACTGCCGCCCCTGCCCCGCGCGCGACGAATTTCGCAGCCCGCGTCAGCGCAGCACCTGCACGCGCCCTGAACCGCTCGAGCGCGGCAACGGCGCTGCACGAGGAGATCGATATCGAGACCGCCGAAGTTCTCGATTACGTTCCCTCCAAAAATGTCGTGACGCCAATCTCCCGCCGCCTGACGCTGACGGAACTGACGGAGCGCACCTGCAAGTGGCCGGTCGGTGATCCGCTGAAGGATGATTTCCATTTCTGCGGTTGTGAAGCACTGGAATCTTCGCCCTATTGCAAGTTTCATGCAAAGCTTGCCTACCAGCCGGTAAGCGAGCGTCGCAAGGCTTGAGTGTTGCGGCACGCATTCGACACTCAAAAACTACGGGCCTTCGGGCCCGTTTTTTTACGGCAAAATCCAAGGTGGTTCTGGAACAGAGCGCACGCTGTCTAAGAGGCGCTCCCTATCCCTGTTCTTGCGCATTCTCCGGATGTAAAACCGCGATGGGCCCCTTGCGGCAAATGCTCAGAATTTATCGGCGACGTGCCGCGCCCTTCCTCCCGACAGGTTTCACCGCGCAATCCGGCTTTCAGCAGACCTTCTATCGCTCAAAAGAACAAGGATACGCATGTGCGGAAGGTTCAAAATCGAAAGGCCCGACACCGTTCCGGTCTCGGGCCTTCTGATTTTTAGGGAATTTATCCCGAGTGAAACCATCGGTTTCGGTTTTTCAGGCTTCCATTGAATATCCGGCGCCGCGCACGGTGCGGATGACATCCTGCATATGCGAAAAATTGAGCGCCTTGCGCAGACGTCCGACATGCACGTCGACGGTACGTTCATCCACATAGATATCGTGACCCCAGACGCCATCCAGCAATTGCGAGCGGGAAAACACCCGGCCGGGAGAGGTCATCAGGAATTCCAGCAGGCGGAATTCCGTCGGGCCGAGGCGCACTTCGCGGCTCTTGCGGTGAACGCGATGGGTCTCGCGATCCAGTTCGATATCGCCGCATTTCAGCACCGAAGACAGAACCTCGGGGCGGGCGCGGCGCAGCATCGCCTTGACGCGGGCCATGAGTTCCGGTGTCGAGAACGGCTTGACGACATAATCGTCGGCGCCGGTGGCGAGGCCGCGAACCCTTTCGCTTTCCTCGCCGCGCGCCGTCAGCATGATGATGGGCAGGCGCTCGGTTTCCGGCCGCATCCTGAGCCGACGGCACAGTTCGATACCGGAAACGCCGGGAAGCATCCAATCCAGGATAAGGAGGTCCGGAATACGTTCCTGCAGCCTGATTTCTGCCTCGTCTCCACGGGGTATCGTGTCGACCTCATATCCCTCAGCCTCGAGATTGTAACGAAGCAGGACGCTCAGCGCTTCCTCATCTTCCACAACTGCAATCTTGGGCACCATATACTAACTCCGCAAGCCGCTGCCTGTCTGTTACTCGGTCACCGAACCGAGGGTGTTGGAACTGTCGTCCTTCGGACGCTCGCCTTCCGGCTGGCTGCCGGTGGTCATGTAATAGATCGTCTCTGCGATATTGGTGGCGTGGTCGCCGATACGCTCGATGTTCTTGGCGCAGAACAGAAGATGCGTGCAGGTGGTGATGTTGCGCGGATCTTCCATCATGTAGGTCAAAAGCTCACGGAAGAGCGACGTGTACATGGCGTCGATTTCTTCGTCGCGCTCGCGAATGGCATTGGCCTTCTCGGCGGAACGCGTGGAATAGACGTCCAGCACTTCCTTGAGCTGCACCAGCGCCAGTTCCGACAGGTGTTCGATGCCACGGGCGAGCTTGCGCGGCACGCCGGTGCCGGCAACCGCGATGACGCGCTTGGCGGTGTTCTTGCCAAGGTCGCCGACGCGCTCAAGGTCAGCTGCAATACGCAGAGTGCCGATGATCTCGCGAAGGTCGGCCGCCATCGGCTGGCGTTTGGCGATGGTGACGATGGCCTTGTCGCCGATCTCACGCTCGGCGTGGTCGAGGATCGCATCGTCGGAAATGACCTTCTGTGCGAGCGCGGCATCGGAATTGACGAGCGCACGCACGGCGTCGGCGCACATCTGCTCCGCAAGACCGCCCATTTCGGCGATACGACGCGTAAGGAATTTCAGTTCGTCGTCATAGGCCGACAGAATATGCGAATGGGTCGTTGTCTGTGTCATGGTCTAGTCCTCCGGCTTGGCCTGCATGCGCGTACCCGGAAGCGGGCACGGCAGAAGCACCAGTCTTGTTCGGTTTCGATAAAGCGCCGGCCGGGATCAGCCGAAGCGGCCCATGATGTAATCCTGCGTGCGCTGGTCGTCCGGATTGGTGAACATCTTGTCGGTTTCGTTTTCCTCGACAAGATGACCAAGATGGAACATGGCCGTGCGCTGGGAAACACGCGCCGCCTGCTGCATGGAGTGCGTAACGATGACGATGGTGTAATTGGTGCGCAGCTCGTGGATCAATTCTTCGACCTTTGCGGTCGCGATCGGGTCGAGAGCCGAGCAGGGCTCGTCCATCAGGATCACTTCCGGGCTGACGGCAACTGCGCGTGCGATGCACAGACGCTGCTGCTGACCGCCGGAAAGACCGGTGCCGGATTCGTGCAGACGATCCTTAACCTCGTTCCAGAGACCCGCTTTCTGCAGGCTCTGCTCGACGATCTGGTCCATATCCGCCTTATTGCGGGCGAGACCATGGATGCGCGGACCGTAGGAAATGTTTTCGTAGATCGACTTCGGGAAGGGGTTCGGCTTCTGGAACACCATGCCGACGCGGGCGCGCAATTCCACGACGTCAATCGCCTGATCGTAGATATCGTCGGTGTCGAGCGTGATCTTGCCGGTGACCCGGCAACCGTCGATCGTGTCGTTCATACGGTTCAGGGTACGCAGGAAGGTGGATTTGCCGCAGCCGGACGGGCCGATAAGCGCGGTCACCGTATTTTCCCGAACGTTGAGGTTCACGTCGTAAAGCGCGCGCTTTTCGCCGTAATAAACCGAAACGTCCTTGCCGATCATCTTGTATGAGACTTCATTCATTTTCTTGTCCAGCGCCTTTTCAACTGCTGCTTCCGACAACATGTTCATTGCTCAAGCTCCCTCTACCAGCGCCGTTCGAAGCGGCGACGCAACAGGATTGCGCCAACATTCATGACGATGAGGAACAGAAGCAGAATGATGATAGCGCCGGATGTCCTTTCGACAAAGGCGCGCTCGGCTTCGTTCGCCCACATGTAAATCTGCACCGGCAGGGCCGTGGACGGATCCATCGGCGTTGTCGGATAATTCGCAACGAATGCCACCATGCCGATCAAGAGCAGCGGCGCCGTTTCGCCCAGCGCGTGGGCGAGACCGATGATGGTGCCGGTCAGAATGCCGGGCATGGCGAGCGGCAGCACATGGTGGAAGATCGTCTGCATCTTGGAAGCGCCGAGGCCAAGGGCGGCGGCGCGGATAGACGGCGGCACGGCTTTCAGGGCAGCGCGCGTCGCGATGATGATCGTCGGCAGGGTCATCAGCGTCAGGACGAGGCCGCCGACCAGCGAGGCCGAGCGCGGAAAGCCCATGAAGTTGATGAAGACCGAGAGGCCGAGCAGGCCGTAAACAATCGAAGGGACGGCCGCGAGATTGTTGATATTCACCTCGATAAGATCCGTCAGACGGTTCTTCGGGGCGAATTCCTCGAGATAGATGGAGGCCGCAACGCCAATCGGCAATGACAGCACCAGCACGATCAGCATCATGTAGAAGGAGCCGATCAGCGCCACACCGACACCCGCCGCTTCCGGACGGCTCGACGCGCCGTTGACGAAGATGCCGGTGTTGAAATGTTTGCCGAGCTGGCCGCTTTCGGCGAGCTGGTTCATCCAGCCGAGTTGCTGGTTCGAGATACGGCGATTGGCTTCATCCGCCGTCAGGTCGACCTGGCCCTTGAAGGCGCTGTCGACGTCGCCCGACGCCAGCAGCGTGACGGTGCGCGTGGTGCCGATGACGGCGGGATCGGCGACGACGATATCGCGAAGCTGCGTGCGCACGCTGTCCGAGATCAAGAGGTTGACGGCGCGAAGACCGGCGCGGTCAGTCGGTGCAACA
This sequence comes from Agrobacterium sp. YIC 4121, assembly GCF_002008205.1. Lineage (NCBI taxonomy): Bacteria > Pseudomonadati > Pseudomonadota > Alphaproteobacteria > Hyphomicrobiales > Rhizobiaceae > Agrobacterium > Agrobacterium sp. YIC 4121. The sequence goes on from NZ_MRDI01000001.1 coordinate 444,223, forward strand.
CCAAGGACCTTGGCGACAGCATCGCGGGCGATGACGGGATAATTGGCCGTCATCAGCTTAGTGGGATTTGTGGCACGCTCATTTTTCGGATCGATGATCTGTTCCGAAAACTCAACCGGAACGGTGATCATCGTCTGCTGGAAAGCGGTGTAACCCTTGGAAACCACCGAGAAAAGCAACAGGAAGAGAAAGATGAGGCCGAAGGAAATCGCTGCCATGCCGTAGGCACGGAAGCGGCGTTCGGCGGCATAACGGCGCTTGATGCCGATATCACGGCGCGTGGCCTTGTTGACGGCGCTCGCGCCGGCTGCGGGAGAGACGATGTCGGTCATTCATATTGCTCCCGGTATTTGCGCACGATGTAAAGCGCGTAGATATTCAGGCAAAGCGTGATGGCGAAAAGCGTGATGCCGAGCGCAAAGGCAACCAGCGTCTGCGGCGAGGTAAATTCAAGGTCGCCGGTAAGCTGGCTGACGATCTTGACCGTCACCGTGGTCATGGGCTCGAAGGGATTGAGCTGCAGGCGGGCAGCAACACCGGCCGCAAGAACCACGATCATGGTTTCGCCGATGGCGCGCGAAGCCGTCATCAGCACGGCGCCGACGATGCCGGGAAGAGCGGCCGGAATAATGACTCTCTTGATCGTCTCGGAACGCGTGGCGCCAAGACCGAGCGAACCGTCACGCAGCGAGCGCGGCACGGCGGTGATGATATCGTCCGACAGCGACGACACATAGGGGATCAGCATGATGCCCATGACAAAGCCGGCGGTGATGACGCTCTGCGCCTGGATGAAGTTGGCGTAGTTGCCCGTCGCCAGACCGTTGATCTGCGTGGAAATGTCTCTGAGGAAAGGACCGACCGTCGTGAGCGCGAAGAAGCCGTAGACGATGGTGGGAATGCCGGCGAGCACTTCAAGCAGCGGCTTTGCCATGGAGCGGAAGCGCGGCGAGGCATATTCCGCCATGTAGATCGCCGAGAAGAGACCGACCGGAACCGCAACCAGCATGGCGACGAAGCCGATATAAAGCGTGCCGGCGAGCAGCGGGATCAGGCCGAACTGGCCGGAGGAATCGGTGGCGCCTGCCGCCGCAAAACGCGGATCCCAGACCGTTCCGAAGAAGAACTGGTGCGCAGGGACCATGGTGAAGAACTGGATCGCCTCCGTCAGCATCGACAGGACGATGCCGATGGTCGTGAGGATGGCGATGGACGAGGCGACGAGCAGGGCCGCGAGAATGACTTTCTCGACCTGGTTGCGCGCCCGGAAACGCGGCGCGATTGCACGCAGCGCATAGGCGCCGCCGCCGAGCGCGGCCAGCAGCACGACGGCGATCATCGCAATACGGCTGGTGGAGGTCATGCTGTTGAGCGTGTGGGCGGCATCGACCATGAACCGCTCGGGATCGCCGGCGATTGCAACACCCTTCGATGCCAGAAGCGGCCGAACCGCAGCCGTATCGGCCTCGACCTGCGCGGTTTCCTCCGGCGTCAGCCGCTGGAGGCCACGGGCGATGGAGGTCACCATACCGTAGGTCAGGCTCTGCTGCGCTTCGGATTGCGCCCGGACATCCTCGGGGAAACTACCGCGCACCGCCGAAGTGACGAGCAATGGGCTGACAATGAGCCAGGCACAGAGAATGAACGCCGCGGGCAGCACCGCCCAGACGACCGCGTAGGAACCGTGATAACCGGCACGGGAATGCATGCTGGAGGGGCGACCGCCAGACAGGGCAACGGCACGGCGGCTGCCGAGCAGATAGCTGCCGATGCCGATGAGCGCCAGTATCAGCAAAAGGATCGATGTGTTCATTAGAGTTCCCTCGGCGTGCCTCAAGAGCACGGTGCGATATCGGGCAAATCAAAAAGTCATCAAAACGAGACCGCTGGACCATCCCATGATGCCTGCCGCCTGACTGTATCATAGTCTGGCAAGCGTCAAGGTTGATACATCCTATCCATCTGTAATCCATCGACAATCATGTGGATGGCGATGAGTAGGAACTGTCAACCGCGGACGACGGCCCAAGCGAAGCCGAATGAGGGGCACGGCAAAGCCGCACCCCTCTTTCTTCATTACATCGTGGAGCCGGCCGAGAACTTCGAGCGGATTTCTTCGCGCTCTGCGTCCGGAGCAGCAACCAGGCCGTAGTTGGCGAGCGGGGAATCCGGGCCGATCATTTCATCGGAAACGAAGAACTCGACATATTCCTTAAGGCCCGGGATAACGCCCAGGTGAGCTTTCTTCACGTAGAAGAACAGCGGGCGGGAAACCGGGTACTTGCCGCTGGCAACGGTTTCGGTGGACGGAACGACGCCCGAAACGGTCGCGACCTTCAGACGGTCAGCGTTGTTTTCATAGAAAGCGAGGCCGAAAACGCCGAGGCCGGTCTTGTTGGCATCGATGCGAGCAAGCGTTTCGGTGTAGTCGCCGTCGATGTCGACTGCCGCGCCGTCCTTACGGACTGCAACGCACTTGGCAGCAGCCTGCTTGGCGTCGGTGATGAGCGTCTTGATGACGTCGGTCGCCTTGGCTTCCTTGCAGCCGTCAGCCATGATCTTCTCTTCGAAGACTTCGCGCGTGCCGTGCTTGGAACCCGGGATGTAAGCAGCGATTGCTACATCAGGCAGTTCCTTGTTGATTTCCGACCATTTCTTGTAAGGGTTGGCAACGAGCTTGCCGTCCTTGACGACTTCAGCGGCGAGCGCAAGGTACAGATCCTTCGGCTCGAGCTTGATGTCCTTGTTGGAAGAGTCCATTGCGAAGACGATACCGTCGTAACCGATCTTCACTTCCTGAACGTCGGCAACGCCAGCAGCCTTACAGGCGGCCAGTTCGTCGCTCTTGATCTTGCGCGAAGCGTTTGCAATGTCGATGGTGCCTTCGCCGACACCCGAGCAGAAAGCCTTCAGACCGCCGCCCGTGCCGCCGGACTCAACAACGGGAGCCTTGAAGTTCGGGAAGGTTTCGGCAAAGGTCTCGGCAACGATCTTGGCGTAAGGCAGAACTGTGGAGGAACCGGCAACCTGGATCTGGTCGCGAGCAGCGGCGGCGCCAGCGAAGGCGACAGAAGCCACCAGAGCTGCTGCGGAAAATTTAACGATGTTCATTTGTCTCTCCCGTCGTGGGCTTTGTTGTGGACGCAGCCGATAGCGACACTCGCTCTTAGCTTGCGCTCGGCGACCTTTTCTTAACCACCGTAGCCCCATCCTTTTATGTCACTTTGACGAAAGATTTGTGACAATCTAACCTATTGATTTTATTTATAAATATTCGCGACATTAAAAGCAGATACATATTTTATGTCAGAATCTCACAGTGAAGTCCGTGCCGCTGCCCAATTCCGATTTAATGATGAGGCGGGCGCGGTGGCGGGTGAGGATGTGCTTGACGATGGCAAGTCCGAGACCCGTGCCCTTTTTCGAGCGGCTGTCGGCGACGCTGACACGATAAAAACGCTCCGTCAGCCGCGGCACATGTTCGGCGGGAATGCCCGGCCCCTTGTCGATAACGCTCACCTCCACCGGCTTGCCGGGTTCGGCCCGCAGCCAGACATCCACGACCTTGCCTTCCTGGCCGTATTTGCAAGCATTTTCAACGAGGTTCTGGAATACCTGCACCAGCTCGTCGCGGTCTCCCTGCACCTCTGCCGGCCGGTCGGGCAGGTGCAGCGTGATGGTCACATCCAGCTCGTCGGCAAGCGGCAGCAGGGTATCGCGCACATGGCCGATGACGGGAACAAGATCGACCTTCTGGTCGGGCGCGATGTTGGCCCGCAATTCCAGCCGCGACAGCGACATGAGATCGTCCACCAGCCTGCTCATGCGGGTTGCCTGATCCAGCATGATGGCAAGGAAACGTTCCTGCGCCTTCGGGTCGTTGCGCGCCGGCCCCTGCATGGTTTCGATGAAACCGCGCAGCGAGGCGAGCGGTGTGCGCAATTCATGGCTGGCATTGGCGACGAAGTCGCTGCGCATGCGGTCGATGCGGCGAAGCTCCGAGACGTCGCGGAACGACAGGATATAGAATGGCGGGCCTGCCCCCTCTCCCACATCCGCACGGGCGATACGAACGATGAAGACCCGTTCGGAAGGGAAGCGCTCCGAATGTTCGACCTGGTTAGGCTGGCCGGTGGTGATGGTTTCGCGAATGACATCCAGGAGGCCGGGAGAGCGCAACCGGGCGGAAATATGCGCCCCGGCGGGCAACTGGCCGAAGGCACGCTCGGCCGCGCCGTTCTGAAACAGCACGCTGGCGTTCCTGTCGAGAATGAAAACGGGGGTATCCAGAACCGCGAGGCCCGCCCTTACGCCGGAAATGACGCTTTCGCCGGGCATTTCCTGCTCATCTGCCTCCTCAACCGGGCTCCCGTCGTTTGCGGGAGCCGCCGCCGGCCCCTCCCGGGCGGCGAGGATGGCAATGACGGCGCAAAGCCACAGGGCGGCGGGCATATAGGGCGTGTTGAGCTCGGCAACGGCCACGATGGCTAGCATGCTGACGATGAGAACGGGCAACCAGTTTCGACCGAGCTTCCTTCCCAAACGCCTTAACCCACCATCGCCTTCCATGACTGCCATTTCAGCCTGCTCTTTCCACTTTCATCTGACAGCGCATCGAAATCTCATAGGCCAGTTTCATGACAGAGATTCATCATCGCGCATTTTCCACAACGTATATGCGCAAAATCGACGCCGCAATCGCTGCCGCCGCAGCACCCCGGTCAAGCGCTCCTGTTTCACTTGAATTCTGGCTATGGATGTGAACTCATTGGCGTCGAGTTGCCTTTACACAACAACAGCCGGAGGAAACCATGGGCGAAGAAACGAAGAAGCGGGCGGTCGATATCACCATAGGCGGCAAACTGCGCAGCTTCGACATCGACGATCCGGTTCTTCCTGACTGGGTTGAGGAAAAGAAACTCTCCGCCGGCGATTTTCCCTACGACAAAAAGATGAAGCGGGAGGACTACGACAGCGCCCTTGAGGCGCTGCAGGTGGAGCTGGTCAAGGTGCAGTTCTGGCTGCAGGCCACCGGCAAAAGGGTCATGGCGGTTTTCGAGGGCCGCGATGCGGCGGGCAAGGGCGGCGCGATCTTCGCGACCCGGGCCTATCTCAACCCCCGCTATGCCCGTGTGGTGGCGCTGACCAAACCGACGGAAACCGAACGTGGCCAATGGTATTTCCAGCGCTATATCTCACATTTTCCGACCGCCGGCGAATTCGTTCTCTTCGATCGCTCGTGGTATAACCGCGCCGGGGTAGAGCCGGTCATGGGTTTCTGCACGCCGGAGGAACACAAGCGTTTCCTCAAGGAAACGCCGCGCCTGGAAAAGATGCTGGTCCATGAGGACGTTCATCTGTTCAAGTTCTGGCTCGACATCGGCCGCGAAACGCAGATCGAACGCTTCCATGACCGCCGCCACAGCCCGCTGAAATGCTGGAAGCTTTCGGATATGGACATAGCCGCGCTGACGAAATGGGACGACTACACGCAGAAGCGCGACGAAATGCTGGAAAAGACCCACACCGACGCCGCCCCCTGGACGGTGGTGCGCGCCAACGACAAGCGCCGCGCGCGGGTAAACCTCATCCGTCACATTCTTCTTGCGCTCGACTATGAGGGCAAGGACAAAAAGGCAATCGGCGAAATCGACGACAAGATTTTGGGATCTGGGCCGGATTTTCTCAAATAGGACCGGAAGACGCTGACAGGCGCCTCCATTCGAGACGCCTGTCTTTCCCTTACTGGCCCGGCAGAATGCGCACGGAATAAAGATTGACCGGGCGGCCGCTGCCATCGATATCGCTGTTGATGAAGATCCTGCCCGGCGCATTGGGGGCAAGAGATCGTTCGAATGTCGCGTTCAGCAGCATGTCCGCGCGCTCGGCCGTGGCGGTGAAGCGGTGGCGGGAGCAATCGCCCAATGTCGCGAAATCGCAGGCGACGGACACCTGGGTCTGACGGTCGCTGGAGGATTGCAGCGTGATCGAAATGGTCGAGGACTTGCCCGCCATATCCCGCATCACCTCCACCGGAACCTCGACGCTGACGGCGCCATCCTGCGAGACACTTCTCGAGGTTACCTTTATAGCCTTGCCGGCGGGTGTGGCGATGTTTTCGACATTGGCGCGTGGACCAGCCGAAACACCGGAACTGCCACGCTCCGCATTGAAGACTTCCACCCAGTCATCGGAAAAACCACGACCGGCGGAAAGGCTCGGCGCGGGCTCCGTCCCGTTGAAATCCTCCGCCTGCACCTGCGCCGGCGGATTGGGCACGCTGGTATCGCGCTGCTCCGGCGAGAGCAGGAGGCCTGAGGAATAGACCCACCAGGCGCCGAAACCGATAAAGGCCAGAAGAGTCACATAAATGAAAAGCCGGGCGAACAGCCCCCGGCGCTTGCGGCGGCCAACCGCGCCTTCCGGCCGGAAGGCAAGCGAAGAATCGCCCGCGCGGGAGCCTCTCTTCGGCGGCTTGCCATTGCGCTGCCCCGCACTCAGCGGCTCCGCAGCAGCGGCGGCGCCCGGCCGGACATCGCGTGTTTCGCCACGCAGTTCCGGCTCAACACCCATATCGCCGTGATCGGACGGCTGCGAAACGGGATCGACCGAGTGATCGTCCGGCGCCGGACTTTCCGGTGCGGGCGGGCGCAATTGCTGCTCCACCCTGTCCAGAAGCCGGTTGCGCTCTTCATTCTCGATCTGGTGGATCAGGCCTTCAAGCCGCTGGCGCTGCTGGGAGACAACCTGCGGATCGTCTATGCCCTGCTTGCGCAGGCCCGCTTCCAGTGCCTGGCGGGAGGATTGGTAAATCCGTGCACGAACTTCGGCGTTCGATCTGTCCGATTTTTCCAGAGCATTTCTGATTGCCGTTTCCAGTCCGCTCACGACCGATCCTTGTTCTATTGCGCTTTGCAAAAAATATGCGGCGCTGCGCCATGGGTTCACGATTCGGTAACGGCTATACCGCCCCTCCGCAAGCATCGTTTGTGATAAAGACCGGATTGCCTTGGGGAAAATCAATTCATTGTGGCGCTACGAACGCAGATTCCATAGGCGAACGCCACGCTGTTTTCGCTTTCAATCTGCTGCTGAACGCGATATTGACTTACGTGCGCGTAAACGTAATTCGTGGGAGGAGACATGCTACCGTCCGTGCTGAAAGACAATCTGCGTCTTCCGGTCATAGCATCACCGCTATTCATCATTTCACATCCGCAGCTGACGCTGGCGCAGTGCAAGGCGGGCGTCATCGGCGCTTTCCCGGCGCTTAATGCGCGGCCCGAAAGCCAGCTCGACGAGTGGCTGGCAATGATCACCGAGGAGCTTGACGCTCACAACCGGGCCAATCCCGAGCGCCCGGCGGCGCCCTTCGCGGTCAACCAGATCGTGCACATGTCCAACCGGCGGCTGGAGCACGATCTCGGCCTTTGCGTGAAATACAAGGTGCCGGTGGTGATTTCCTCGCTTGGCGCTGTGCCGGAGGTCAATGCGGCCGTGCATTCCTATGGCGGCATCGTGCTGCATGACGTCATCAACGACCGCCATGCCCGCTCCGCCATTCGCAAGGGCGCGGATGGGCTGATCGCGGTGGCGACGGGTGCCGGCGGACATGCGGGCACGCTTTCGCCCTTCGCCCTCGTTCAGGAAATTCGCGAATGGTTTGACGGCCCGCTGCTGCTGGCCGGCGCCATCGCCAATGGCGGCTCCATTCTCGCGGCGCAGGCCATGGGCGCGGATATGGCCTATATCGGCTCCCCCTTCATCGCCACCGAGGAAGCGCGCGCTTCCGAAGGCTACAAGCAGGCTATTGTGGACGCGCAGGCCAAGGATATCGTCTATTCGAACTATTTCACGGGCGTACACGGCAACTACCTGAAAAGCTCGATCGTCGCCTCCGGCATGGATCCCGACAATCTGCCCGAAGCCGATCCTTCGAAAATGGACTTCGAAACGGTCTCCGGCGGCGCCAAGGCCTGGAAAGATATATGGGGCGCAGGGCAAGGCATCGGCGCCGTCAAGGCGGTGGAACCGGTGGCAGCGCTCGTCGATCGTCTGGCAAATGAATATGAAACGGCCAAAAAGCGCATCTGCTGGAAAGGCTGACGTCTCCGGCAAACAATGGACAGGCAAAGCTTTTTGCGGAAATTTCAAAACCAGCACATTCAAGGCTTGAAATCCATCGGCATTGCCTGTATCAGCCCGCCATGAAGCTGATCCGCAACAAACGGGTCATAATCGGGCCGCTTTAGCTCAGTTGGTAGAGCACGTCATTCGTAATGACGGGGTCACGTGTTCGAGTCACGTAAGCGGCACCATTTTTCTCACAGACTATTATCTGAATAGAAACGCGCTGTCAGGACCAGCCCGAGACATAGGGCCGGCCGTGCAGACCCGCGAGATAAAAGCGCCGCGATTAACGAACAATCACGCCGTACTGACCGTAATACGGTGGGCGCGGGCGGTGGCGATAGTCACCGCGCCATTCCCTGCGATCCCGCCACTCTCTGTGTTGCCGCCAGTTCCGGCGGTCATAGTCGCGGTAATATCTGTCTCGATCATAAGCTCGATAATAGACGCCGGACGAATAATATCCGCCCGTGCGGTAACCGCCATCGTCAACGCATCCGCTCAGGATGCCGACCGACAAGAGGCAGATTGCTGCGGTTAGAATCTTCATGAACTCATCTCCCAATAACCGACCTCAACGTCCGTCCGTGTCCTCGGTTCCGTTAGGAAGAGTGATGCGGCAGGCCTGAACGAGGGCTGAATGATACCGGTCGCTCTGACCTGATGCCTCATACGGGAGTGGGTTCATCAGAATTGGCGGCTTCCGGCTGCCGGCTACACCGATGGAAGGAAGGTATTCGTCGTCACGCTGAAACCAACCGGGCTCCACTCACGTTGATTGTCTAGTTTTGATTAACTTGAAAGCTCTCAACATGGACGTCATTCGTATCCTGATCGCGATCATCCTTCCGCCCGTCGGCGTGTTTCTTCAGGTCGGGCTCGGCCTGCATTTCTGGCTTAATATTCTCCTCACGCTGTGCGGTTATGTTCCCGGCATTATCCACGCGATCTGGGTGATCCTGCGGAGGTGATATCCGCTCTCATCGGCGATGGGACGTCCGCAACATTTTAGTACGTGATTAAATTCTCATTGGCTGCTGGAACCTCGTCTTCTCCCTCACGTTATGGTGATGACACCAGTCAAGGAGAAAATCATGAACCAGATCATCTACATCGTCGGCCTCGTCGTCATCGTTCTGGCGATCCTGTCGTTTTTCGGCTTCCGCTGATCCCAGTTGTCAATTCGATCGCTTGCGCATATCCTAAGCAGCAGTGACACACGACTGCGTTCATGGGTTGCTTCGCTGTCGGGTGTATTTCGGGATCGCGTTGCTCTGGGAGGTGCACGATGAAGAACGAGAGATGGACAGAGCCTGTCGAGGTCAATCTCGAGGCGAATGGCAAGAGTGTCATCGCTGGCCCCTTCGAAGCATTGACATTATTGACCGAAGGCTGGCCCAAAACTGGCGGATTGAGCTTTGTGAGAGCGAGAAGCGCCTGCCGTGCCGCCCTTGACGGACGTAAATCGCCCGAAGAAGCACGCAAGTGCTTCACCGACGCGGTTTCCGAGATGCAGAAAAACCCGCATTGACGCACCCAAAAGAAAACGGCTCCTGAAAAGGAGCCGTTCTTTTATTTACGACGCGTTCGGCGATCGAACGGCCGGAAGCGCTTTACATCCAATAGGGTGCGATGCCGTAATAATCATAGACCTTGCTGTCCTTGGCGTTCAGCAGATCGTTATCGTCGAGATTGGCGAAGTGCGGCGCGTTTTCGATCTCTTCTTTGGTGAGATCGATGCGGTAGCCGTCGAGTTCTTCGTCGTAATGCAGCTTTTCCCAGGGCAGCGGATAATAGTCGTCACCGATGCCGAGGAAGCCGCCAAAGCTCAAGACCGCATAGGCAACGCGCCCGCCGCGCTTTTCCAGAATGATGCGCTGGATCGAGCCAATATGCTTGCCGTCGGCGCCGTAAACACGCGTGCCTTCCACCTTGTCGCTGGCGATCAGGCTCGGCGTATCCTTGACATAGGGGTCCTGTCCGGCGCGGGGTTCCTGATGCATCATCTGCCTTTCCTCCTTGATTTTCCTCGTTTGTGTCACGTCTGGTAAACCCTTCGACGGACAATTCGTTCCGCGGCGTTTCAGGCGCTTCGGCGGGAATTTTTTTGAAGTGGAATGGAACGAAAACGACCTTATTGGCGGATTTTCTGCCAGACAGAGGGAGAAACACCGACCATCTTGCGAAAGACGCGGGAGAAATGCGCCTGATCCGAAAACCCGGCGGCAATGGCGATGTCGGTCAGCGCCATGTCTGTCCGCATCATCAGTTCCTTGACGTGATCAATGCGCGCCTGCATCTGCCATTGGTGGGGCGGCACGCCGGTGGAGGCCTTGAAGGCATGGCTGAAATGCGATTGCGACAGGTTGGTGAGGTCCGCCAGCTCCTCCAGCCGGATCGACCGCAGGCAATGTTCGCGGATGTAATCCGTCGCCGCCCTTAACTGCCAGGCGGCGAGCTTGCTGCGTTTTTTGACCGGCTCCCTTTTCACTTTCAGGAAATCCGTCAATAGCGCCAGCACGAGGCTTTCGCCATAAAGGTCATGCAGCGGATCGGGATTATCGCATTCGGCGGCAATCAGTCGCGCCAGCGCCAGCAGGCGCTCATCCTCGAACATCAGATGCGGATCGAGCAGGCTGTGCGGGTCGAAGCCCTGCACCAGCCGGGCACCCAGCAATCCCGCATCGAAATGCAGATCAAGGTGGCGCACGAAGGAGACGTTGCTCAGTTCGGCATGCACATCCAGATCGGCGGGGACGAAGGAAATTCGGTTCGCCTTGGACGACCCGTAATTGTCGCGGCGGAAGCGGTTTATCATGAACCTGCCGTCATCCGTCCCGTCCATATCCAGCAGGAAAACGAAACGCGGATCCTTGCCGACGTAACGGCCGCCGGCCTTCGGGGCGCAACGCACATCCCAGAGATCGGCGACGATGCCGTTCCAGACCCGCGAGCGCGGCCCGCCAATGACGGCAAAGCCCTCGATCTCATTTTCCATCCGCACGCGGAAAGCCATGGCCTCTCGATCCCGCAGGGCGCCATGGCGCCACTATAAACATGATAAATCTATTCATGTTTATAGTGGCAAACTGCTTTCCCCGCAACTGCCGGCCTTCAGCCAAGTCTTACCACTTCTTGGAAAGCTTGAAGGTGATGGTGCGGCTATCGCCCCAGCCGCAGACGGAGACGCCGGCGCAGCTCTTTACATATTCCTTGTCGAAGACATTGGCGACGTTGATCGATGCGGTCCAGTCGTTCTTCTCATAGCGGATTGCGGCGTCGAAGACGGCAGCATCCGGAACGCGCAACGTATTTGTCTCATCCGCCCAGGACTTGCCCTGATACCGCACGCCGCCGCCGAGGCTGAGGCCTTCCAGCGCGTCTGTGGTAAAGGCATAGTCCAGCCACAGCGAGGCGGTGTGGGCGGGCACGATCCATGGCGATTTGCCGATAAGGTTAGGATTGGCATCGCGGGTAATCTCCAGATCCGTATAGGAATAGGAGGCGATCGCCTTCCAGTTGTCGGTGAGATTGGCCTTGGCCTCCAGCTCGAGGCCAGTGGCTTCCACCTGCCCGAACTGGCCGCTCGTGGTGACCCCGCCAGCCGTATAGGAAACGATGGCATTGTCCTTCACCAGCTTGAAGACGGAGGCCGTGATGCTGCCATCGAAGAAGGTCGGCTCATATTTGATACCGGCCTCGAACTGGTGTCCCTCTTCCGGAGAAGCGGGAGTGCCATCCGCAAGCGTATCGATGAGCGGATTGAAGAAAGTGGCGGCCGAGACATAGGGTGTCAGGCCATTGTCGAATTCATAGGCGAGACCGGCGCGGCCGCTCAGCGCATCGTCATTCGAGCGGCGGGAGAGGCCCGCAGGCAGCCTGTTGTTCAGTTCCGTGTCGACATAGTCGTAACGGCCATTCAGCGTGACCAGCCAGCCATCGCCGAAACGCAGCTGGTCCTGCGCGTAGATGCCGATCTGCTGCTGGGTCACGATATTGTCGGCATAAACGAAATTCGTTCCCTGCGTCGAGCCATAGACCGGGTTGAGCGCACCGATTGCATTCGATCCGCAGCAGGCCTGCACCTGGTCCAGCCGGTAATATTTATAGTCGAGACCGAAGAGCAGCGAATGATTGACCGCACCGGTATCGAACTGGCCTTCGACCCGATTATCCACGCCGAAACTGTCGACTTTCGACACGCCATCGTAACCGAAGCGGGTCAACATATAGTCGTTGGTGGTGGCATCGAGGATCGGCTGACCGTTTGCATCTGTATTGGCCCAGCCACCGGCATAGGGTCCGGTTTCGTGCTTGTAGAGGTGGCCATAGCGGGCGTTCTGGCTGATCTTCCAGCCATTGTCGAATTCGTGGCTGACCTCGTAACCCACCATGGACTGATAGACGCGGCCATTGTCGATATCCGGCTCGCCATAAAAGGCCTTGCGGTCGAGCTTGCCGAAGGGCGCGTCGACCACGGTGCCGACATAGGGCAGGAAGCCGTTGCCGATATGAACCTGATCGAGCGCCGAGAAATAACCGTAAAGCGTGGCGCTTGTCTGCGCGTCCGGCTCGAAGGTGATCTGCGGCATGATGAAGCCGCGCAAATCCTCGGAATAATCGGTGTAATTGTCGCCGCCGGAGACCTTGCCGGTGACGCGGTATTTCCACACGCCTTCACCATCGACCTTGTCGCCGAGATCGAAACCGAAGAAGGCATTGCCGAAATTATTGATGCCGATTTCCGTTTCGCGCACCGGCTCATCCTGCGTGCGCTTGCGGACCATCTGCACGATACCGCCGGGATTTGCGCCGCCATAAAGCACCGAGGCCGGGCCTTTCAAAATTTCCACGCGCTCCAGACCGTAGGCATCCATCTGGAAACCGCCGAAACCGTAGCTGAACAGGTTCAGACCATCCAGAAACACGCCGGTCTGGGTGGCCTGAAAACCACGGATGTAAATCCAGTCCGTGTCCGGGTCGGTGCCGAAGGGCTCCGCCGTCACACCGGGGGTGTAACGCAGTACCTCGTCGATTTTCGTCACCGCGCCGCGGTCATCCATTTCCTGGCGGCCGACGACCGATACGGATTGCGGAATATCCCTGGTTTCCGTCTCGGTTTTCGAACCGGTCGCGCTTTTCTTCGCGACATAACCCCGGACCGGACCCGTCGCGTTTTCCGCGCCCTGCCCTTCAACGGTAATCTGCTGCAGAACGGTCGTGTCCTGCGCGTGGCCCATCGCTGGCGCCAGCAAAACAACGGCGGCCGTGCCCAAAGCCAGACGGCTCAAAAACATCCCATGCAAATTTTTCAAGATATGCCCCGAAACAGATCGCGGCCGATGTCCAAATTCGACAGGCCGCGGCACCTCAATTAAGCTGAGTATTTACATCAGGATTAAGGCGGGATGCTTGTCGTTTTCTGGCAGGATTTGAAGCTTATTGGCCTCTCGCACAGTTTTGCGTCCATCATTTATCAGGCAGGGCTTCGATATCAACCCTTGCGCCGGCCGATCCTTGCAAGCTGCATGACCGGAAGCATGCCGATGACGACGATTGCCAGCGCTGCGATTGCCGCCTCCTCATAGGTGCCGCGCGCCGCTTCGCCATAAAGATGGGTAGCGAAGGTTTCGAAATTCAGCGGCCTCAACAGAAGCGTGGCGGGAAGCTCCTTGACGCAATCGACAAAGATCAGCAGCGCCGCTGCCGCAAGCGACGCCTTGGATAACGGCAGATGAATCTGGCGGAATGTCTGCGTCGCGGATCGCCCGAGCGTTCGCGAAGCGTGATCGAAGGATTGGGGTATGCGGCTGAGGCCGGCATCCACACCGCCCGCCGCAATGGTGAGGAAACGCGCCGAATAGGCGTAGATCAGCGCGGCACCGCTGCCGATGAAGATGAGGCCGGTAGACATGCCGAACCAGTCACGCATGGTCTGGTCGACAAACCGGTCGAAGCCGCCAAGCGCGATCAGCACGCCGATGGCGATGACCGTGCCGGGGGCCGCATATCCGACCGTCGAAAGGCGATAGGACCAGAGCGAGAGACGCCCCGGTGCAAGGCGCATGGCGTAAGCAACCGCAAGGCCGAGGATAAGGGTGATGATCGTCGCCAGGCCGGCAAAGACGATGGTGTTCAGAGCCTCATCGGCAAAGCGGGCGGAGAGGCCGCTGAAACGGAACCGTTTCCATGCCTCGATGACGAGATAGGCGGCCGGCGCCACAAAGCCGATCAGGACCGGCAGGCCGCCGAGTACGAAAGCGGCCCAGCCCTTCAGGCCGTTGAGTCGCAGCGGCTCCAGTTCCCTGCTTTTCTGCGCCGAAACGGCATAACGCTGCTTGCGTCGCGCCCAGCGCTCCAGCGCCACGAGGGCGACAACGATGAACAGCATGGAAAGCGCGATCTGCGCCGCACCCGGCAGGTCGGATTTCGTGACCCAAGTGGTGTAGACGGAAACGGTGAGGGTGCGGACGCCGAGGAATTCCGATGCGCCTATATCGTTCAGCGCTTCCATCAGGGCAAGGCTGATGCCGACCGCAATCGCCGGGCGCGCCAGCGGCACCGCGACCTTGAAGAAGGCCGCGCGTCTGGAAACGCCGAGCGTTCGCGCCGCTTCCAGCAGGTTGCCCGCCTGTGTCAGGAACATGGCGCGCACGGGAATATAGACATAAGGAAACAGCACGAAGCCGAGAAGGACGATGCAGCCCGCCATGGACCTTATGTCCGGCAGGCGAAATTCGCGCGGGCTGGAATAACCGAGCAGCCAGCGGATCGCGCCCTGCACCGGTCCTATGGGATGCAGAATATCCAGATAGGCGTAAGCGACGATATAGGTGGGCATGGCCAGCGGCAGCAGCAGCGCCCATTCCAATATTTTGCGGCCGGGAAAATCATAGGCGGTGACCAGCCAGGCGGCATAGGTTCCGACGACGCCGGCCAGCAACCCGACCCCGGCGAGAAGGATCGCCGTATCCGGAAGCGCCGTCCAGAGCACGGTCGAGCCGAGATGCGCCCACAGGCCTTCAGAACCCTGCAACGCCTGCGATACAAGCGCCAGAACCGGCACCATGGCGCCGCAGACCCCCAGCACGGAAAGGCACAGCCACCAGAAGGAGGATGAAAACCTGGCTCGGGCACGAGGTGTCAATGGCTGGATGGCGTCTGGATTCATGTGCTTTTAGAAAATACGCGGAAAGGCGCCCGCGAATGCGAACGCCTTCCACCATGTTATCGCTGATTGGCCCTTACTTGTCGAAACCGACCTTGTCGACCAGCTCGCTCGCCTGCTTGCGGTGCGAGACGATTTCCGTCAGCGGCTTGTTATCGATCTTCAGCGTACCGAAGGAAGCGATGATCTCGTTGAGAGCCGCACCCTGCTTGACCGGATATTCGTAGTTGGCTTCAGCATAGATTTTCTGGGCTTCGTCGGAGACGAGATATTCCAGCAGCTTGACGGCTTCCGCCTTGTTCGGTGCATTTTTGGCCACAGCCGCGCCGCTGATATTGACCTGCGTGCCGCCATTCTTGAAGGTCGGCAGAACCACCTTGATGGCGTCGCCCCACTTTACCTGCTCCTCGCCGCCCTTGCCCGAGCGCATCAGACCGACATAATAGGAGTTGGCGATGCCGATATCGCAAATGCCGCCGAGGATATCCTTGGCAACGTCACGGTCGCCGCCGCCTGCCTTGCGGGCCAGGTTTTCCTTGACGCCGGCAAGCCACTTTTCGGTGTCCGCAGCGCCGTAATGGGCGATGTAGTCGGCAAAAAGCGCCGTGTTATAGGGGTGCTGGCCGGCGCGAATGCAGACCTTGCCCTTCCACTTCGCATCCGCCAGATCTTCATAGTTGAAGGAGGCGAGATCGACATCCTTCGCCGCATAAAGAACGCGGGCGCGCATGGAGAGCGCGAACCAATGGCCCTTGGCGTCGCGAAGTTCAGCCGGGATAGCCTTGGTCAGGGTTTCGGATTCGACCGCCTGGGTGACGCCCTTTTCGGCGAGATCGACGAGGTTGCCGGCATCCACCGTCATCAGAACGTCGGCAGGCGAGCTTGCGCCCTCGCTCAGAACGCGCTCGGCAAGACCGTCCTTCAGGAACACGGTATTGACCTTGACGCCGCTCGAGGCGGTGAAGGATTCCAGCAGCGGCTGGATCAGGCCCGGTTCGCGGGTGGTGTAAATGTTGAGTTCCGCAGCGCTGGCCGTTCCAGCTGCAAAGGCAACCGTGCTGGCAAGCAGGGCAAATCTGGTAAATTTCGTCATGTTTTGTCTCCCTCTCCGATAGCGGCATATAGAGGGAGCAGACATCATACATGATGACCCAAATCAAGTTTTATTTCTCTGTTTTTCGGGCGGATTCGATCACCAAGAGTTGAAAATGGAGCGGAAATGAACATGCAAATCCGCTCACTCAACTTGCAGTAAATATCAGCACTCCCTTGGGGTCGATACCGAAGCGCACCGCTGTCGTCCGTGCGGGTGTGCGCTGCATTGTCCTCACACGCAGATCGGCCGACAGTCCGGGCACGGCTATGCCAAGCTGCTCGATTTCCCCGAGGAAGACACGGCTCGATATTTCGCCGGCAATTCCTTCTTTCGCCGCACCGTCCTCGATGATCGAAATCGCATTTGGGCGAACATAGGCAACGGCGGCGAGACCGTCAGGCAGATCGGACGCATCGCCCAGAAGCCCGAGCGGCGTTTCGACTCTTCCCTGTTTTACCCGGCCTTCGATTTTGTTGAAGGCGCAGAAAAAATCGGCGGCATAACGGGTCTTGGGATGATCGTGGATTTCGTAACCCGTGCCGCTCTGCACGATGCGCCCGCGCTGCATCAGAACCACGCGGTCACCTGCCGAAAGCGCCTCTTCCGGATCATGCGTCACCATGATCGCCGTCGTGCCCAGTTGCCGCAACAGGCCGAGCGTTTCCTCGCGCACGCTGTCGCGCAATCCCCTGTCCAGATTGGAAAAGGGCTCGTCCATCAGGAGCAGGCCGGGCTGCGGGGCAAGCGCGCGGGCGAGCGCCACACGCTGCTGCTCGCCGCCAGAAAGCGTATGCGGATAACGTTTCGCCAATTCCTGCAGGTGAACATGTTCTATCATCTCGGCAGCGCGGCGGCGGGCTTCCACCTTCGGCAAAGACCGAAGACCGAACATGACATTCTGCTCGACGGTCAGATGCGGAAACAGCGCATAATCCTGAAAGACAAAACCGATATTGCGCTTTTCCGGCTCGACGAAAACAGCAGGGCCGGCAACGACAGCGCCGTTCAGGGAAACGCTGCCATGGTCCGGCGTCTCCACGCCCGCCACGATGCGCAGCAGGGTCGATTTTCCACAGCCGGAGCGCCCTACCAGACAAATGATTTCGCCGCGTTCGACGGAAAGATCGATATCGGACAGCACTTCCGTCTCGCCGAATCTCTTCCCGACCGATTTCAGTTCAAGCGCTGCCCTGCCTGCCATTTCCAATCCTGCCCTGCTTTGCGAATTATGTTGATCGCTCAAATCAGGATTAAAGTCAAAAAAGCCGGGCAAAATGCTTTTCCCTTCACGAGTTGGCGAGATGTGCGGCAGCAATATTGACGTTTACGTTAGAGTTAAATAGGTTTTGCCGACGAGATAGACGTCAAGGGATTAGGCGTCTATCATTCGTCACCGGGGAGCGAGAGGAGCGGTCGATCCGGTGACGCCACATGAGGTTCCCTCAACCCGGCCGATTGGGCCGGCTGAATGCGGGAGCTTCGTGAACATCAGGCAGCCGAAAGCGCCCTTCACGCGTTTCAAGGAATGCGCGGCGCGACAAAGACTCTGGGAGGAGAAGCATGAGTGAACTGTCCCTGGGACACCCGGAAAACGTCAGCGCAGAGAAGCGTTGGCTGGCATCCTATCCGCCGGGCGTACCCTCCGAAATCCCCGCATCCGCCCATGCCTCCCTTGTCGAACTTCTCGAAAAGAGCTGTGCGCAATTTGCCGACCGCAAGGCCTTTTCCAGCATGGGAAAGTCCCTGACCTATCGGGAACTGGACGCTGAAACCCGCGCGGTCGCTGCCTGGCTGCAATCCAGAGGGCTGGAAAAAGGCGACCGGGTTGCCGTGATGATGCCGAATATCCTGCAAAATCCCGTCGCGGTGTACGGGATTTTGCGGGCGGGCATGATCGTGGTCAATGTCAATCCGCTCTATACCCCGCGCGAGCTGGAACATCAGCTCAAGGATTCCGGCGCAAAGGCGATCTTCGTTCTGGAGAACTTCGCCCATGTGGCGCAGCAGGCGGTGCCGAAAACCGCGGTGCGGCATGTGGTCGTCGCGGCGATGGGCGATCTCCTCGGCCTGAAGGGACATATCGTCAATCTGGTGGTTCGCAAGGTCAAGAAACTGGTGCCCGCCTACGCCATTCCCGGTTCCATCAGCTTCAAGGCGATGCTGAAGGAAGGCCAGGGATTTTCGCTGAAGCCGGTCAGCCTTACGGCGCAGGACATCGCCTTCCTGCAATATACCGGCGGCACAACCGGCGTATCCAAGGGTGCGGTTCTCACCCATGCCAATCTTCTGGCCAACAAGCTTCAGATCAGCCTGTGGCTGGACGCCGCTTTTAATGGCCGAAAGGACCGCCCGGAAGTTCTCAACTTCATCTGCGCGCTGCCGCTCTGCCACATCTTCGCATTGACGGTGAATTCGCTGATGGGCATTGCGCTCGGCGGTCATAATCTGCTCATCGCCAATCCGCGCGACATTCCCGGCTTCGTGAAGGAGCTGACGCATTATCAGCCGCATGTTTTCCCTGGCATCAACACGCTTTTCAACGCGCTGATGAACAATGAGGATTTCCGCAAGCTCGATCTGTCGTCGCTTATTCTGGTTCTCGGCGGCGGCATGGCGGTGCAAAGGCCCGTGGCGGAGCGCTGGCTTTCGATCGTCGGTTGCCCGATTGCAGAAGGCTACGGCCTCTCCGAGACATCCCCGGTCGCCACCGTCAACCGCCTCGATTCCACGGAATTCAGCGGCACCATCGGCCTGCCCATCTCCTCGACCGAAATCGATATTCGCGACGAGGACGGCAACAGCCTGCCGACAGGCGAAGTCGGCGAGATCTGCATTCGCGGGCCGCAGGTCATGGCCGGCTATTGGCAGCGGCCGGATGAAACCGCAAAAGCCATGACCGCCGACGGCTTCTTCCGTTCCGGCGACATGGGTTTCATGGACGAGCGCGGTTACACCAAGATCGTTGATCGCAAGAAGGACATGATCCTCGTTTCCGGTTTCAACGTCTATCCGAACGAGGTGGAAGAAGTGGCCGCCAGCCATCCGGGCGTGCTGGAATGCGCCGCAATCGGTGTTCCGGATGAACATTCCGGCGAAACCGTCAAGCTTTTCGTGGTCAAGAAGGACCAGTCACTCACGGAAGCGGAGCTCAAGGCCTTCTGCGCCAAGAACCTGACGAACTACAAAAGGCCGAAAATCATCGAGTTCCGCACCGAGTTGCCGAAATCGAATGTCGGCAAAATCTTGCGGCGCGAATTGCGCAATCTGAACTGATTGTCTCGCGCAATGGGGAGAGCCGGGCGACCGGCTCTTTCTTTCGTCCCGGCCCTTTTCTTTTATCAAAGTCGCCTTGATTTGGCCGCCTGAAAAAGAATAGTTTCCTCATCCTTCCACGGAAGCCGAGGAGCACAAGATGCAGGCCACCATCGAAAAACTGAAAGCAACGGCGAGCAGCACAGCCGCAACCGATCTTCGCGCCGCCTTTGCGGCCGACGACAAGAGATTCAGCCGTTTCAGCGCCAAATTCGATGACCTGCTGATGGACTATTCCAAATGCGCCGTGAATGAGGAGATCGTCACGCTTCTCGAACAGCTCGCACGCGAAGGTGGCGTCGAGGCAAAGCGCGAGGAGATGTTCTCGGGCAAGGCGATCAACTTCACCGAAGACCGCGCCGTGCTGCACACCGCACTGCGCAATCGCTCCAATACGCCGGTTCTCGTGGACGGCAAGGACGTGATGCCTGACGTGAACGCCGTTCTCACCGCCATGGGCAAGTTTGCCGATGCGATCCGTTCCGGTTCGCTGAAGGGCGCGACCGGCAAGAAGATTACCGACGTCATCAATATCGGCATTGGCGGTTCCGATCTCGGCCCTGTCATGGCGACGCTGGCGCTCGCGCCTTTCCATGACGGCCCGCGCGCGCATTTCGTCTCGAACATCGATGCCGCCCATATCGCCGACACGCTGAAGCTCGTCGACCCGGAAACCTCGCTGTTCATCGTCGCGTCGAAGACCTTCACCACCATCGAGACGATGACGAACGCCGCCACCGCGCGCCGTTTCATCGCCGAGAAACTGGGTGAGGCAGCTGTCAAGCATCACTTCGCCGCCGTTTCCACCGCACTGGAAAAGGTTGCCGCCTTCGGCATCGAAAGCGACCGCATCTTTGGTTTCTGGGACTGGGTGGGCGGACGTTATTCGATCTGGTCGGCCATCGGCCTGCCGCTGATGATCGCCATCGGGCCGGATAATTTCGGCAAGTTCCTGGATGGCGCGCATGCCATGGACAGGCACTTCCGCGAAGCGCCGATCCGTGAAAACCTGCCGATGCTGCTCGGCCTCATCGGCTTTTATAACCGCAACGTGCTGAATTATCCGACCCGGGCGATCCTGCCCTATGACCAGCGTCTGTCGCGTTTCCCGGCTTATCTGCAGCAGCTCGACATGGAATCGAACGGCAAGGGTGTGACCATCGACGGCACGCCTGTCGAAGGCCAGTCCGGCCCGGTCGTCTGGGGCGAGCCCGGCACCAATGGCCAGCACGCCTTCTACCAGCTGATCCACCAGGGCACGAGCGTCATTCCGGCCGAATTCATGATCGCCGCCAACGGTTTCGAGCCCGAACTGCGCCACCAGCACCAGCTTCTCATCGCCAATTGCCTGGCACAATCGGAAGCGCTGATGAAGGGCCGCACGCTGGCTGAGGCAAAAGCCCAGCTCACCTCCAAGGGCATGGAAGACAAACTCGCCGATTTCATCGCGCCGCATCGCGTCTTCACCGGCAACCGCCCCTCCATTACCTTCGTCTACGACAAGCTGACGCCGTTCGCGCTTGGCCGTCTGATCGCACTCTATGAGCATCGCGTTTTCGTCGAAGGCGTGCTGTTCCGCATCAACTCCTTCGACCAATGGGGCGTAGAGCTTGGCAAGGAACTGGCGACCGGCCTGCTGCCGGTCGTGGAAGGCAAGGAAAGCGCTGCCGGCCATGACAGCTCTACGCAGGGGCTGGTGAAAGCGCTGGCCGGTCTGGCAGGCTGAGTGACGTTACGACCGCAATCTTAAAAGCCGGAGACACCTCCGGCTTTTTTATGCGGCGGCCTTAAATATAAAGCGCCGCCATCTTGCGCCACGCTCCGGCCCGGTGGGCGCGGCCATCCCAGACATGCATTTGATGCCCCACCTGCTTCTCCGATAGAACCCGGCTCAGATGATGGTTGTTGTGGAGAAACGGGTCAGCATCGCCGATGGTGAAAACCATGTCGATGTGGCGCAGGTGTTCAAGCCGCCATGGGCAGGCGAGGCCCGGCAGGAAATGGCTCGGCATGTGGAAATAGATGTCGTCGTCGTAATAGCCATCGAACAGATCGCCGAAGAATTCCACCTTCATCGTCAGATCGTAACGGCCGGAAAAGGCGACGAGCTTGCGAAAAAGATGCGGGTGGCGAAAAACGAGACTGGCGGCCTGAAACGCACCCAGGCTGCAACCCTGCACGATCGTATCGTTATTCGGGTTTTTCTCTGCCATCAGCGGCAGCACTTCGTTCAGAATATACTCTTCGAAGGCGGCATGGCGGCGAATGCGATCGGCGGGATGATGCCCGGCCGCGTAGAAGGTCTCTCTGGCAAGCCCCTCTATGCAATAGAGCTGAAGGTGGCCCGCCTCCAGCTTGTCGGCCAGACTGCCGACAAGACCCAGTTCCTCATATTCGAAGAAACGCCCGTCGCGGGTGGGAAACATCAGCACCCTGGCGCCGGAATGTCCGAATATTAACAGCTCCATGTCGCGATGGAGCCTTTGACTATACCAGCGGAGATATTCGCGTTTCATGGCACCTTGAAAAACCGTCTGACCTTGTCCTTATGGACCGCATCTTGCGATGCGCTGTCAGGGTAATCGAAATGCCCGGCGTCGAGGATGAATATTTCATTAAATTTTGATTTCGGCAGCGCATTGGCCACCGCGAACTGGCAGGGCGGCGCGACCGCCGGATCGAAAAGCGCGGGTGCGACCAGCATCGGCACTTTTATGCGGGTGGCGGCAATGGCGGCGTCGAACAGGCGAAGCGTCTCAAGCACATTGGCATGGGTCTTCTGATAGGTCTGAACCGCATCCGCGCTGCCAACGGTGGGCAACGTCAGCCAGAACGGCCGGTGACCGAATGTCGGCACGACAAGATGGCCGCGATCAATGCGCTCGTCGAAAGGGATGGCCAGTGCACCGATGCCGCCGCCGAAACTGATGGCGCTATAACCCACCTGCCCTTCCAGCCACGGATAGAGGCTGATGAGCGTGGAAACGGCAACCCACAGATCATCGACGCAGCCGCCGATGATGTAATCGTCTTTCCTGTCGATATTATAGAGAACATGAAGCGACGGGTCGGACGAAATCGGCGGACAGGCGCTCAGCGAAAGCCCGCGAAAACAGGGAAACAGCACGGCCGTTTCTTCCACCGGCACGTCGAAATCGGGTTCCCCTCGCCCACCATAACCATGGCCGACAACGAGGCCGCGGCGCACCTGCCCTTCGCGCGGCAAAAGCAGCCACCCGCCGATGCGAAAACCGCCGGTGGAGGTGTAGGTCATATCGAGGACATGCCAGCGGGGGTCGGTGAGCCTGCTCTTGCGTAGCACCGGCCGGGAATCCGTGGCGAGCGCGCGGCGATAGCGCTTTTTCCAGAAATCATCGAAGCCCGGCGGCGCTTCGGGCGGGGTGATGGCCAGCAGCTGCTCGCGCTGCATGCCATAGGTCGGGTCGAAATCGAAAGGATGGGACTTGGGAACGCTCATGCGACGCTTGTTTCGTGAAAAAACAGCGGACACAAGCTTCATAATATCGAAATAACGGTTTTTTACGGTTCTAAAGCCGCGAAGAGTGTTGAACCACCTTTTCAAAATGGTTCAACCGCGCTCATCACAAACCGATTTCATGCGCAAAGGGTGGGTTCGCGCCGGCCCGCGAAACGGTGACAGCGGCCGCTTTCGCGCCGAGCGCCAGAGCCTTCCTGATCTGGTCTTCCGTCAGCGAGGCAACCTGCGCCTTGGTCAGCAAACCCTGCATTTTCAGCGAGGCAAGAATGCCGGCATCGAAGGTGTCACCCGCGCCGACAGTGTCGACCACTTCCACCCGCTCGGAGGCCACTTCAACCTTGAGATTGGCGCTATACCCCACCGCGCCTTTGGCGCCACGGGTGACGACGACGAGTTTCGCGCCATGGTGCAGCCAGTGGCGGGCAAGCGTGTCCTCATCGCCTTCCAGCCCGAACCAGGCAAGGTCCTCATCCGAGAATTTCACGATATCCGACATGGCCGCCATGCGGCGGATGCGGGCCATGTGGGACTGCTTGTCCTTGATGAAGCCGGGGCGGATATTCGGATCGAGCGAGATGACACGGCTTTCATGCTCGCGCGTCATCAGCGCCTCATAGGTGCTGCCGCAAGGCTCCGGGATGAGGCTGATCGCACCGAAATGCAGCGCCTCGCAATCGGCGCCCAGTGCCGGAAGCTCCGCTTCGGTGATCATCCGGCCGGCGGTGTTTTCGTCATAGAAGGCATAGGTCGCATGGCCATCCACCAGCTTCACGAAGGCGATGGTGGTCGGCCGCGAAAGGGTGGCGCAATAGCTGAAGTCGACATTGCTGGCGCGCAGGGTTTCCCGCAGGATATCGCCCATCATGTCATCGGAAAGGCCCGTGAAGAAGGCGGATGGAACGCCGAGACGCCCCAGCGCAATCGCCGTGTTGAAGACCGCTCCGCCTGCATAGGGGGCAAAACCCGCCTCACCCAGCGTCGTCTGCCGGGGCAGCATGTCGATCAGGGCTTCACCACAACACAGGATCATTACGGTCCTCCTCAAAACAGCAAATCAAATGGACTTAAATCGATTTAGACGAAGATCGATCGGAAGGCCAGCCGCAAAACCGGGCTGGCCGCATCCGAAATTAAGATTGCGGCAATTCGCTGACACCGCCGCGTTTTGCCGACCATGGCAGCGGGTTATCGAGGAAGGCTTCGACCTCCGAGAGGGTCTTTTCGTCGAACAGTTTTTCAGCCCGGGCAACCGCCAGAACATCGCGCCAGGTGGTCAGGTAATGCAGCTTGACATTGCCGTTGGCGAAGCGTGCTTCAGCCTCTTCGAAGATGCCGTAATAGAACAGCGCGATACCGTGATCGACAATGCCGCCCGCCGCACGGATGGCGTCGATGAAGGTGAACATCGAGCCGCCGGCCGTCGTCAGATCCTCGATGACGAGAACGCGGGCGCCTTCCGGCATATGGCCTTCGATCTGGGCGTTGCGGCCATGGCCTTTCGGCTTCTTGCGGCAATAGATCATCGGCAGGCCGAGGCGCTCGGCAAGGAAAGCGGCAAAGGGAATGCCCGCCGTCTCGCCGCCTGCCACACAGTCAAACTTCTCGAAACCGGCCTCGCGCATCACCGCCGCCGCCGCGAAATCCATGGCGGCGGAGCGGATGCGCGGGAACGAGATGAGCTTGCGCATGTCGATGTACACCGGGCTCTTCATGCCCGAAGCGAAGGTGTAGGGGCTTTCCGAATTAAAATGGACCGCCTTGATTTCCCACAACATCTTCGCAACCAGTTCCGCAACGACGGCGCGGTCAGTGAATGTGAAATGGTTCATAGGCGTTCTCCTTTTTCGGCCTTGGTTTATCGCTCCGAAAACCCGGATCGGTTTTCGGAAAGCACAACGTCTCGGTTCAGCATTGCAGGCATCCGCAGGCGGCGCCGAAGGGCGAATGCCTGAGGACCATAACAAAACCGCCGGCAGTGCCGGCGGTTAAAAAATCAACTCACATCCCAATGGAGCGGGAACATCGGATCGAACACGGTGACCGGCCCGGCGCCCGTCTCGATTTTTTCAGGAAAGGCCACCGCTTCCTCGCGCTTGACCAGCGTGATCGTCTCCTCGTTCGGCGCAAGACCATACCAGGCCGGGCCGTTCAGCGAAGCGAAGGCTTCCAGCTTATCGAGGGCGTTTTCATCCTCGAAGACGTGGGCGAGACAGCTCATGGTGTTGATGGAGGTATAGATGCCGGCGCAGCCGCAGGCGCATTCCTTCAGCGGGTCCACATGCGGGGCGGAATCCGTGCCGAGGAAGAAGCGTGCATCGCCCGAAGTCGCGGCAGCCCGCAGCGCCAGCCGGTGTTCTTCGCGCTTGGCGACGGGCAGGCAATAATAATGCGGCTTGATACCGCCGACCAGGATGGCATTGCGGTTGATGATGAGGTGATGGGTGGTGATGGAGCCGGCGATGTTGGCCTTGGACGACTGGATATAGTCCACGCCGTCGCGGGTGGTGATGTGCTCCATCGTTACCTTGAGTTCCGGCAGGCGCTGGCGCAGAGGCTCCAGAACCGTATCGATGAACACCTTCTCGCGGTCGAAAATATCGACTTCCGGCGTCGTGACCTCACCATGCACGCAGAGCGGCAGGCCGATCTTCGCCATGCGCTCCAGAACCGGCATGGCCTTGTTGAAATCGCGCACACCGCCGTGGGAATTGGTGGTCGCACCGGCCGGGTAGAGCTTTACGGCCGTGATGAGACCGCTTTTTTTGCCCTCTTCCACATCGTCGGCCTGCGTGTCCTCGGTGAGATAGAGGGTCATCAGCGGCTCGAAACGGTCACTCGCGGGAATGGCCTTGACGATGCGTTCGCGATAGGCGCGGGCATCGGCCGTGGTGACAACCGGTGGCACCAGGTTCGGCATGATGATGGCACGGGCGAAATGGCGGCTCGTATCCCCGATCACCCCTTCCAGCATTGCCCCATCACGCAGGTGCAGGTGCCAGTCATCAGGGCGGCGCAGGGTGAGCGACTTCATCGGGATACCTCGGAGCATGACGGAATTGGCGCCCGCTTAGCATCTTTTGCCGCGGGAAAACAGCCGCCAAAGTCCATCCGGCGGCTGTAAATGGCATTTTTTTAAAGCACGCTTCAGATGTTGCCCGCTTCCGGACCCCAGACATCGGTCATGGCGAAACCATCGGCCAGCGGATCAAACGGATCGAGACCCACCTGATGCAGGCCGAAGGTGAAGCCGCGCCCGGCAATGGTGGGAATGACGGCCGGGCGGCCGGCCACCTCGGTGACGGCGGAAAGGCCGACATCGAATTCCGAACCGATGATCGAGCGGGATTTATACTCGTCTCCCACCTTCACCTTGCCGCGCGCATATAGCGTGGCGAGATTGGCCGAATTGCCGGTGCCACAGGGCGAGCGATCCGCCCGGCCCGGCCACATGGTGGTGCAGGTGCGGATGGAGCCATCCGCATCCACATCGCGGAACATGACATAGGCGACGCCGGAAATGGCCGGGATTTCCGGATGAACGACGGTCATTTCACGGTTGACCAGATCTTTCAGGATCATGCCCGCCGAGACCAGCTTTGCCGCATTGGTCTTTTCGATGGTGAGGCCGATCTGGCGGACATCGACCAGCGCATAAAAAATGCCGCCATAGGAAATATCCATCGTCACCCTGCCCCATTCGGGCGTGTCGATGCTGACATCCAGCTCATGCACGAAAGATGGCACCATGGTCAGCTTGACCTTTTCGCAACGACCGTCGCGGCAGGTGGCTGTGGCCTTGACCAGACCGGCCGCCGTTTCGAGGATGATAACGGTTTCCGGCTCCTGCATTTCCACCATGCCGCTTTCCAGAAGCGCCGTCGTCGCGCAGATGGAATTGGACCCGGAGCTGGCATGCGCCTGGTCCGGCTGGAGAATGACGAAGGCGGCGTGCGCATCCGGGTGCTTCGGCGGCAGGAGTAGATTGACCGACCCCATCGGCGTGCCGCGCGGCTCCAGCGTCAGGAAGCGACGAAGCGCCTCTCCCTGCGGATCGGTGTTCATCCAGTGAAGCTGTTCGGCCACGGTGTTGCCGGGGATTTTCGGCGCGCCGCCGGTGACGACACGGCCGATTTCGCCTTCACAATGAACATCGAGAAGCTGGAGGGTGCGTTTCCAACGCATGGGGGTCTACTCCGGAAGTTAGGTTATGGACATGACCATACAGATAAAAATACAAGGTGTATACAAATCTGCGGACGCGTGATGACAAAAACGCTTAACGTTTTCGCCACCCTGCACGCATTGTCGTTTAGCGGCTACGGCATTCCGCCCGGTTTCGATTGGCGGCGGCATCGCAATTCACTCTGGAGGATTGAACCGCCTGATCGTCCACCACGGAACCGGCTGTATCGCCCACCGATCCGACGGTGTTTTCGACGGAACGGCCGAGCCGCTCCACCTGCCTGCCGTAATTCTCCCGCGTCCGTGGATCGAAGACCGCAATCGGCGCGCTGACCACGACGCTGGCCGCGGTTCCGACTGTTTGCGCGGCACCGATACTGACGGCACCCAGCGCCTCGCCCAGACCGACGTCGGAATCCGTCACCGTCTGGCCCGCGATAAGACGGTCGCCGATCAGGCGAACGACCTCCGGGCTCTCGGCAAATTTTCCATGGTTCAGACGATCACCGGATTGCAGCTTGGTGAGATCGAGAACCGTGATGCCAGCCTTCTCAAGCTGGCTGCGATAGGGCTCGACGGAAGGATCGATCTGACCGAGTCGATCAACATTGCCGGAAATGCGGCGCGACAGGCTGAGCGCGCGGTCATCCTGCGAGACGAAAAGCGTGAATTTCGGCGGTATCTTGCCGAGGCTGGTGAATTGCCGGCTGAAGACGTCCACATCGAGATCAGGCGCCGCCAGAATGACATTGCTGATCTTAGAATCAACGCGGCCGTTGCGGATGGCCATCTGGCGCAGCGCCTCCACCGCAAGCCAGGTGCCCATGGAATGGGCCATGACCGTGACTTCGCGAATGGATTTGTCCTTCGCCAGCCGCGTCAGCATCTCCTCCAGCGAATCGCGGGAATAGTTGGTGCTTTCCTTATCGTAATTATAGTCGAAGATGCTTGCGCGCGACGGCCAGGTGAACACGACAGGCACGACATCCGTGCCGGAATCATGGACGATCTGGGCGAAACGATAGACGGATTCCTCGTAACGATTGTTGAAACCATGCACGAAGACCAGCACCCGGCGGTCCTTCGCGATATGCTTAGTGATCCAGCTTCTGGTCTCTGCTTCGGAGCGGATCGGCTCAATCGCAACCGTGGTGAAATCTTTCAGCGGATTGGGCGGCAGTTTTTTCGGCCATTGCACCTGACCAACCTTGCGGTTGGCAGCAGGCGGAATGGAAACCGTGACCGCATCGACCTTCAGCCCCGTTCCCCGCTCGCCGCCGAAAAGAACCGCAGGATTTTCGGAAGGCGCGCGCGTTGTCGCAACGAGGAGATTGACCGGCGTCGTACCAGCCACAGTTTGTCCCGTTGGCGTCATCACACCGATCGGCCGCCCGCCGCAACCGGCAAGCAGGGCGACAATCGCGATCATGGCGACGAAGCGAATGGGCATTACATCACTCTCCTGCAACCCTGAGGCAGCTCGATAGCGGCCGGGAGGAGAGGATTTTCTACCGGAGGCGGAACAGTCGCGCCAGCAACCTAAGCGGCGTGGCGGGCACTTTCCCCAGCGGTGTGTCCAAACAGACCCAATTACTAATCGAAAAACCGGCAAGTGGACACCCTGTTTCAACACCTATTGCTGAGGTCGCATCGTGCTCTTTTCCCGCAGCGCCTGATGCCACGACAGCGCCTCTTCGATGAGATGCGGCGTATGCCCGCCCCGCGCTGCCGCCCGGTGATAATAGTCAGCCAGTGCATCGCGATAATCGGGATGGACGCAATTGGCGATGATGACAGCCGCGCGCTCGCGGGGGGCGAGACCGCGTAGATCGGCGAGGCCCGTTTCGGTGACCAGAATATCGACATCATGTTCGGTGTGATCGACATGGCTGACCATCGGCACCACGCTTGAGATCGCGCCACCCTTGGCGATCGACTTGGTAACGAAAATGGACATATAGGCATTACGGGCAAAATCGCCGGAACCGCCAATGCCGTTCATCATATGCGTGCCACCGACATGGGTGGAATTGACGTTTCCGTAGATATCGAATTCCAACGCGGTGTTGATGCCGATGATACCGAGGCGACGGATGACTTCCGGATGGTTGCTCACCTCCTGCGGACGCAGGATCAGCCTGCTTTTGTAATCGCCCAGTCGCGGCATCACCTGCTCGTTCATGACAGAAGAAAGCGTGATCGACGAACCGGAGGCAAAGGTCAGCTTGCCAGCATCGAACAGTTCGAAGGTCGAATCCTGCAGGACTTCCGAATACATTTTCAGATCGTGAAACGGCGTGTCGATGAAACCATGCATCACCGCATTGGCGATGGTGCCGATGCCGGCCTGAAGCGGCTGGAGTTCATGGGTCATGCGACCATGACGCACCTCGTTCAGCAGGAACTCGGTGAGATGGCCGGCAATCGCCTTGGTCTCGTCATCCGGCGGCAGCACCGTGGAGAAACTGTCGCTCTTGTCGCTCAGCACGATGGCGGCGATCTTTTCAGGCGGCACCGGAATAAACGGCAGGCCCACACGGCTGTCCGTCGCCACGACAGGAATGGGCATGCGGGTCGGGCGTTTGGCGGGAATGAAGATGTCGTGCAGCCCTTCCAGCACCTCGGGCTGCGACAGGTTGATCTCAACGATGACCTTGTCCGCCAGAATGGCGAAGCTTGCGGAATTGCCGACGGAGGTGGTGGGCACTATGCCGCCGTCTGCCGTAATCGCAACTGCTTCAACGATGGCGATATCGACGCCGTGGATCTGGCCGCCGCGCAATTGCTCGACCGTTTCGGAAAGATGCTGATCGATGAACATCACCTTCCCGTCATTGATCGCCTTGCGCAAAGCCGGATCCGACTGGAACGGCATGCGGCGCGCCAGCATGCCCGCCTCCACCATGGTCTTGTCGAGATCGTTGCCGAGGGAGGCGCCAGTCATCAGGGTGATTTTCATGGGGTTCGTCTTGGCGCGTTCGGCCAGCGCCAGCGGCACCGCCTTCGCTTCGCCGGCGCGCGTAAAACCGCTCATGCCCACCGTCATGCCGTCCTGAATGAGACTGGCGGCCTCTTCGGCGCTGACGATCCTGTTCAAGAGGGACGCGTTGCGGATACGCTTTTCAAGCATGCAATTCTCCATGATCTGTCATCACGATGGCACGGCATTCGGCTGGCCACCTTTCGGCGACTATGACGTGCAGTTTCATCGATGAAACTGACATAGATCAAGGGTGCGCACGGAACCATGGTTCCGACGCATCACATCCCGTTCAACAAACCAGAAGTGGCGCATCGGCGCGACAGGCCACGGGGCTCTTCTCACCGCCGCAGCCTTGCAATCGTCAAAAATCTCTCCCTCACCACCGGCAACAGGCGACGAGGCGAAGGTCATCTTCGTGCAACGCGGAAAAGTCCGGTGTCAGGGGCCTTCGCAGACGGGCGCCTGACCAAGCACGACCTGCCCCACTTCCGCATCATAGGCCCGCAGACCGAATGCACCCAGACTTATGACCCGGTAACAGGGATTGCCACCCGTCCACAGCGGATCGACAACATCAATATCGGTGATGAAACGGTGGGCGCAGGCCTGACCGGAACTGTAGGCGATGCCTTCGGCGGTCGTACCTGCCATCGGCACATGGATATGGCCAAAAATGATATGACGTATACCGGCCGGATGAGCGGCGAGACGGCGCATGACAGCTCCGTCATCATGCATGCCGATATGTTCGAAATGGCGGATGCCGCAATCCATCGGCGGGTGATGAATGAACACCGTCACCGGCAAGTCACCCGCGCTTTCCAGCGCACTCTCCAGCCATGCCAGACGATCCGCACCATACATACCGCCGATCACATCGGCCTCATGGCTGTCGAGAAACAGCAGCCGACCGAATTCGGTATCGATGAAGGATTGGATATATCCGTTATCGTCGCGCGGCTGCTCCGGAAAGGCGGCGACGAATTCCGGGCGGCGGTCGTGATTGCCGAGCATCAACCGCACGGGGATCGAGACGGGCGCGAGGATGTCGCGAAGCAGCTCATAGGCTTCCGGTTCGCCGTAATTGCAAAGATCACCCGTCATCACAAGAAGATCGGCGTCGGCATGTTTTTCGACAATATCGGCCACCGCCGCGCGCAGCTGCTTTTCCGGGTCGACGCCGTTTACAGCAATGCCGGGGGGTACGAGATGGGTGTCGGTGATCTGGATGATCTTCATAACAGGTCTTTCTGCGCAAAATGGCTGCGGGAACGGATTTCCCCGCAGCCTTTTCGATGGTTTTGCTTATTTCAGCAGGGCGTTCGTCTGCTCGACGATCTGCTTGAGACCGGCTTCCGGCGTCACCTCACCGCGCATGACGGTGCCGATGATGTCGCGCTGGGTGCGCCAGATACGGACGGAATCGCCACCCGGATAACCGGCCCAGGGCAGAGAACGGTCAGCCTGAAGGGAAGCGGTCTTCACATTCGGGTTCTCGACATAATAAGGAGCGAGGAAATCCGGGCCGGTGGCCAGCTTGTTGGTGGGCAGGTAACCGGTGATGCGAACGATGGTGTTCTGCGCTTCCGGACCGGTGATCCACTTCAGGTACTTCCAGGCGGCGTCCTGCTTGGCCTTTTCCTGGGTCAGGATAACAGCCGAGTTGCCGCCGGTCGGAACGCCGCCCTTTTCCTTGTTGTCGAGCGGGAAGGTCGCGGTCTTCAGCTTGAAGCGGTCGCCGACCAGACCCTGGATCGTCTGAACATGGGCAGGCGTCGAGAAGATGAAACCGGTGAGGCCTGCACCGAACTGCTGGCGCGACTGATCCCAGTCGAGCAGGTTCTGGCCGCCTTCGGTGACGAACTGACGGGTCATCTTCAGGGCGTTGAGGCCGATCTCGTTATCGAAGCCAACGGTCTTGGCCTTCTCGTCAACGAGCTTGCCGCCCTGTTCGACGATGAGCGCCTGCCACAACCAGTCATCCGGCCAGCCGTTGATGTCGTAGCTCATGCCGGCGAACTTGGGGTCGAGAGCCTTGATCTTCTTTGCTAGAGCAATGAGCTCCGCAAAGGTCGTCGGCATCTTGTCCGGATCGCCGCCAGCCTTGGTGACGAGGTCGGAGTTGATGTAAATGATCGGCGAGGACGCGTTGACCGGCAGGCCGTACTGCTTGCCGTCGATCTGGCCGAGGGCGGCCATCTTTGGGCTGTAGTTCTTGTCGAGGAAGGCCTGACCGCCTTCAGCCTGAATGAACGGGCCGAGATCGGTGATCTGGTTGCGCGGTGCGAGCGTGTGAACGAGTTCCGCCGTCAGGTTGTAGCCAGAGAAATAAACATCCGGCAGATTGCCTGTGACGGCGGAACGCAGAACCTGCTGCTGGCCTTCATTATAACCGGCGGCCGGAGCGAGGAAGTTGATCTTTACGTCCGGGTTCTTCTTCATGAATTCATCGGCCAGCGGCTGATGGAACTTGGTGAAGCCCGGCAGGTTGTAAAGAACGTTGAGCGTGATTTCATTGGCCAGAACCGGCTGAGCGAGGCCCGCAAAAGCCATGCCGAGAGCCAGACCGCCCATCACAGCGCGTCGGTTGAGTTTCATGTCAGTCTCCAGAGAGGTTGGGAGGAGGAAATCTGAACGGCGTCACTTGACGCCGGTCATGGTAATACCGGCGATGAAGTGCCGCCGTGCGAGGAGGAAGCACAGCACCATCGGCGCGGTAATCAGTGTGGCGCCCGCCATCAGCGCACCGTAATTGGCGCCAGATTCGACGTCGGCGAAAAGCATCATGCCGAGCGGCGGCGGGGCGAGATTGGTGTCGGAGACCACGATCATCGGCCAATAAAGGTCGTTCCAGTGGGCGACGAGCGAAAAGATCGAGAAAGCGGCGAGCGAAGGCAGCGACCCGCGAAGGACCAGCCCCCAGCAAATCTCCATTTCCGAGAACCCATCCATGCGGGCAGCCTCGATGATCTCATTCGGATAGCTGCGGAAGGACTGGTTGAACAGGAAGATGGCGAAGACCGAAAGGAAGAACGGCATCATCATCGCAAAATAGGTGTTGAGAAGCTGCGTCTTGGCCAAACCGACGAAGAGCGGTAACGCCAGCGCCTGAATGGGAACGCAGAGCGCCGCAATGACGAGGCCCAGCAGCAGCTTGCGGCCCGGGAACCGGAGCTTCGCCAGCGCATAGGCAGCCGGAACCGAAGTCAGGATCTGCACGACGAGAATGCCGACGCAGACGATGACGCCGTTCAGCATGAAACGCGCCATCGGCACCTGACCCGCCGCCCGGGCGTAATTATCGGCCGCGTCGAATTTCTGCGGGATTGGCCAGAGCGAGACATCGAAAATCTCTGCCGGTGAGCGGATCGAGGTCAACACCATCCAGTAGAACGGCAGGAGCATCACGAAAGCGCCAAGGGCAAGCACGAGATGTGGGAGATATTTGCGGAGTGCGGCCATCAGTAATGCACCTTCCGGTCCATGTGCAGCGTCTGGCCGATAGACAGGACCAGCACGATCGCGAGGAAGATAATCGTCAGCGCGGCGGCATAACC
Source organism: Agrobacterium sp. YIC 4121 (assembly GCF_002008205.1). Taxonomy (NCBI): domain Bacteria; kingdom Pseudomonadati; phylum Pseudomonadota; class Alphaproteobacteria; order Hyphomicrobiales; family Rhizobiaceae; genus Agrobacterium; species Agrobacterium sp. YIC 4121. The sequence goes on from NZ_MRDI01000001.1 coordinate 478,150, forward strand.
GGTGTTCGAATATTCGAAACCTTCGAGATAGAGATCGAACAGCAGAGTTTCCGATCCGAAGCGGCCCTTGGTGAGCACAGCCACCGTCTCGAACACCTTGAAGGCCGAGATGGAGGTGGTGACCACCACGAACATGGTCGTCGGTCCGAGCATCGGCCATGTGACGGTTAGAAACCGGTCTATCGGGTTCTTGGCGCCATCCAGCCGAGCGGCCTCGTGCAGATCCTTCGAAATGGCGGTGAGGCCCGCGAGGAACAGCACCATGTTGAAACCCAGGATCTGCCAGACGCCCATCAGCGCCATGGTGGGAATGAGGAGGACGGGATTGGAGAGGAAGGCGACCGGCTCGAAGCCCAGCCATTTGATCGCCGCATTCACCGGACCGAGCGAGGGATGCAGCAGGAACTGCCACACGGTCGCCATGGCAACGAGGGTTGCGGTGACGGGGAGGAAATAAGCCACCTCCCAGAAAGCCCGGCTGCGCTTGCGGTTATAAACTAGCAAAGCCACGCCGAGCGCCAGAAACACACCGAAGGGAATGACGATGAGCGCATAGATGGCGGTATTGGCCAGAGAGCGCAGGAAAACCGGATCCTGAAACGCCTTGACGAAGTTTCCGAGGCCGACAAAGCGGGTGGAGAGCGAACCGAGCTGGTAATCGGTGACGGAAAAACCGGCCAGAACGAGCATCGGCACGATATAGATTGCCAGAAGCAGCAGGCTTGCGGGGGCCGCGAACATCAGGCCGCGCCAGATCATCCGCCGGTCCGCCTTTGACAGCCGCGGGCGAGGCTTCGCGCGCGCGGCCGTGGAAAAATCGACCGCCGTCATGCCGGCACCCGTTCGCGCACCGTCACCTTGCGGCGCAGGCCATCGGCCGCGAACAGATGCGCGCGTTCCGGTGCAAAGCCAAGATTCATCACGCCATTCATATCCGCGCCCACGGCATCGCCGGCGCCCTGACGCAGGGTGATGGCGACCGTCTCGTCGCTCAGCAGGCGGCAGCTCACGAAGCGGTCGGCGCCGTGGGTTTCACTGCGCACCACACGCACGGCAAAACCTTCTTCGCCCGGGCGCAAATCTTCGGCACGAAGGCCGAGCGTCGCCGGGCCAGCATCGCGGCCCACACCCTCGATGCCAAGATCGCGCCCAAAGGCCGTGACTTTACCCTGCGCGTCGATTTCGACCGGCAGCAGGTTGATCGATGGCGTGCCGATGAAACGCGCGACCGTCAGCGTCGCGGGCTTGCGGTAAAGCTCGTCGGGCGTGCCAAGCTGCTCGATGCGGCCTTCCGACATCAACGCGATACGGTCTGACATGGTCATGGCTTCGATCTGGTCGTGGGTGACATAGATGAAGGTCGCCCCCAGCCGACGGTGCAGGCCGGCCAGTTCCTCACGCATGTGGGCGCGGAGCTTCGCATCGAGGTTGGAGAGCGGCTCGTCCATCAGGAAGGCAGCGGGCGAACGCACCAGCGCCCGGGCGAGCGCCACGCGCTGACGCTGGCCGCCGGAAAGCTGCGCCGGCTTGCGATCCAGCAAATGCGCGATCTGTAGCGTCTCGGCCGCCTGTTCGACGGCGGCGTCGATCTGGCTTAGTGTTTCTGCCGGGGCCGCAAACCGTCCGACCAGCGGCAGGCGGGCGGCAAAGGGCAGACGCCGCATCCTGAGCGGCGTGGCAATGTTCTGGCGCACGTTCATATGCGGATAAAGAGCGTAGGACTGGAAAACCATCGCCAGATTACGATCGCTTGGATCAACCCCAGTCACATCCTGATCGCCGATGGAGACCGAACCGCGATCCGGTGTTTCCAGCCCCGCAATGATACGCAGAAGCGTGGACTTGCCGCAGCCCGACATGCCGACGAGAGACAAAAACTCTCCGGGACGGATGGAGAGATCGATCTCATTCAGAACATCGTCAGCCCCGAAGCCTTTGCCGATGCCCGAAAGTTCAAGTGATTGTGGCGTCATTCTGCGCTCCTTTTCTGGAGCGCATATGCTTATATTGTATGACAATATGACGAAGGTTTGCGGAAAGTTCGATGACACTCGAAAGCCCGGTAATCTCGGACTATCGGAAAATCCTTTGGTACAGGCCTCCACCCAAAACCACTAATATTTAGGGGGGTATTGCTCAAATATTCCCCGTTCGCACTTATAGACTGAGAAGCGGGCCGGCAGCGTCGGTTTAAACGGCGGCGAGAATCACATGCGCCTGAATTTTCGCGGCAACCGCGCCACCGCCATGCCGCGCTTCGATGGCCGCGGCGGCACAATCTGTCGCGGTGTCGAGCCCTCCCGGTACTCTCGCCTCAATTTCCGTCCGAAGCACGGTTCCCTGACAATAAGCCATGGCCGGAATGCGCGGTGAAGAGGCGCGGCTCTGCGCGGCCACCGTCTCAATCGTCACGCGGGAAAAACCGGCCTCCTCCAGCTCGCGGCGAATGAGTGCCGTGTCATGATAACCGTGCGGGGTACGGAGCATGAAGCGCGGCGGATCATCGGGGAACAGGCGCGCCAGGGCGTTCGTCACGTCATCCGCGAAGTGATTTTCCTCGATGCGGTCCCATACATTGAATAGATAATGTCCGCCGGGCTTCAATACCCGCTTTGCCTCGCGATAGGCCGACAAGCGGTCAGTAAAAAACATCGCGCCGAACTGGCAGAAAACGAGATCGAACACAGCGTTTTCAAAAGGCAACGTCTGAGCATCCACCTGCTGCCATTTTATGCGGCGATCCGGCGCCTGTTGCGACGCCGCAAAATCGAGCATCGGCTGGTTGAGGTCGGTTACCACATAGTTTGCCACGGGCAATAAGCGGGGAGCCAATTCGCGCGTGACGGCGCCGGTGCCTGCGGCGATTTCCAGAATATCAATCGGCATCAAGGCAGCCGCCCTGCGCGCCAGATCGGCGGCGAATGGCGCAAAAATCAGCGGCACCATATAGCGGTCGTAATTTTCCGGAATCGAACCCGCAAACACCTTGTCCGCTTCCAACATGGCTTTCACCCCGGGGGACATCTGATGACGGGGTGACTTTAGCACATATTCGGGATCTTCGGAATTCACTCGGTCCTGCGGAGCGTCGAAGCATTCGCCTGAACGGACTTGCCGATATCAGCGATATCGCGCGTGAAGGCGATTGTTTCAGGACTTTATTTTATGGGAAGAGAAATGGCGCACCCGAAGAGATTCGAACTCCTGACCCCCAGATTCGTAGTCTGGTGCTCTATCCAGCTGAGCTACGGGTGCGTGCCGTTCCGGTCGTTTCCGGTGGCGTGGCGATCCTCTAAAACGTCCTCATTCCGAATGCAAGCGATTTCGCTTCGAAATTGTCATTTTTCCGCAGCAATTCATGTATCTCATTGATTTTATTATAAATTCCATGCGGATCATTTTCCACGGGCCAGATACCCTGTCCGTTTGGGCGGGGAGAATGACTGCGCGAACCGGCTGCGGAGCTGGTTTTTCAGGCGGTTCTGGCCGCCTGTACGGAGGCGGCGCGGTCGGCTATCTCGATGCGGAACTGCGTGCCGGGACCGGGCTTTTCGACGAGCGCGATCGTGCCGCCATGGGCAAGCACGAGTTCGCGGGCAATGACCAGCCCGAGGCCCGTGCCTCCGGAGCGCGCCGAACCCCTGAAAGCGGAGAACAGGTTTTCCTTGGCCTTGCGCGGCATGCCCGGCCCATTGTCGTCGATGACGATGCTGACGACGCTGCCGGCCCTCTGGGCCGAGATGGAGAGATACCGAAGCCCGGCATTCGCGGTATCGGATTGCAGGGCCTGAACGGCATTGCGACAGAGATTGTGGATGACCCTGAAAAGCTGCTCGGAATCCGCATCGACTGTGAGGTCGGATGGAACGCTGTCCTGAAATTCGATGCCACTGTCCGGATCGAGCGCAAGAATATCGCGCACATCCCGCACCAGAAGGCTCAACTGCACCATCTTGCGTTTCGGTGCGCCTTCGGTCGCCTGGCCATAGGCCAGAACCTCGCCGGTATAGGCCACGGCGCGGTCGATGGTGCGCAGCAGTTTCGGCGCAAAGCTCCTGACCATCGGATCCTTTGCATCCACAAGACGGTCCGACATGAGCTGCGCGGAAGACAGGATGTTGCGCATGTCGTGATTGATCTTCGAGACCGCGAGGCCGAGATCCACGAGGTTTTTCTGCTGGCGCAGGGTCTTCTGCAGTTCGGTCTGCATGTCGGCGAGGTGGCGGCCGGCAACCGATAGTTCATCCGTTCCCTCCTCAGGTACGAAAATCCGCTCGGGATTGCCCGGATCCTCCGAGAAGTTCTGCATGCCGAGCGTCAGTCGGCGTATGGGCCGGATCATGATGCGGTTGATGGAGATGAAGATCAGGCCTGCGGTGATCAGCGACAGGACAATGGAAATCAGGAAAACGTTGCGCGCATAGGCAAGCATTGCCGCCCGCAGCTTGTTTTCGCCGAGCACCAGTTCGATGATCGTATCGCTGTCGCCGACGACATCGAAAACACGGATGACGCGGTTGCCGCCGAACAGCAGGGTGGAAAAGGCGTCCCGCACCGCCGCCACCTGCGAAACGTCGGAAAGGTCATATTGCTCATCGACGCCAGGAGGCGTTTCCGCCACGGCGAGCAGGCGTGAGGTGCCGTCCTTGCGCAGCGCGATAAGCTTCGCCCCGGTTGCCATCAGCGTGTCGTTCTGCACGCTTCGCGGCAGTTCGGCCTGCAGGCCGTCGATGACAGCGCCGGCGGCCGCGGCCGTATTCAGGCGGTCGCGCAACCACGAAAGTCGCATATTGGCGACGGAAGGCACGAAGATCAGCACTTCGGCGATCATCACGAAGATGACAGTGAGCAGCAGCAGCCGTCCCGAAAGACCGGCGGTCAATCCCGGCATGCAATGCACCGGATCGTCTTGCGTGCGGTCCAAGCTGTCTACGCCTTTAGAAAACACCGGGCCATGATCCTGTATGCGCGCCGCTGCTTGCGTGGAACGGCTCGGTTTATATGCAGCGATGATAATAGGACCTAATGGATATTTTTCCAATGCGCTGCAAAATAAAGGTTTTCATTGCCGGAAAAACAAACGCCGCCCGGCAGGGGCGGCGTTCGAAGGTCAGCCGGTTTTGAAGCGGACCGCTGGTCGTCTAGAACTCCTGCCAGTCGCCATGTGCGGGTGCTGCCGCAGGCTGGGCATTGAGCGCGCGGCTGACGCTGTTCATCAATTTGCGGGCCGGAGACGCCACCGCCGGCGTCCTGCCAGACACTGCCACCGGTCCGGCGGAAACCGTCATCGGCCTCGCGGGCTGCTCGATGCGGGGGCTGCGCTGCACATTCTCCGCGCCGACATTGAAGCGCGCCACGAGCGTCACAAGATGGTCGGCCTCGCTGCTCAGCTTATGGGTTGCAGCCGAGGTTTCCTCCACCATTGCTGCGTTGCGCTGCGTTACCTGGTCCATCTGGTTGATGGCGGTATTCACCTCATGCAGACCGGTGGACTGCTCCCTGGCGGCCGTGGCAATCGAATGGATGTGCTCGTTGATTGCCAGAACGCGGGTCTCGATCTCGCTCAGTGCGCCGCCGGTTCTCTGCACCAGCGATACGCCACGCCCGACCTCTTCGCCGGATTTTGTGATCAGCGCCTTGATGTCCTTCGCTGCCGTTGCGGATCGTTGCGCAAGTTCTCGCACTTCCTGAGCGACGACGGCAAAGCCCTTGCCCGCTTCACCCGCACGGGCGGCTTCCACGCCGGCATTCAGCGCCAGCAGGTTGGTCTGGAAGGCGATTTCGTCGATGACGTTGATGATCTGGCTGATTTCGCGCGAGGCATGCTCGATGCGATCCATGGCGGACACGGCGTCGCGCACGACATTGGCGGACTCTTCCGTCTTCTGCTTCGTTTCGGCAACCATGGCGCTGGCTTCCTGCGCACGGTCGGTCGAATTGCGGACGACGGCGGTAATCTCATCCAGAGCGGCGGAGGTTTCCTCCAGCGCCGCCGCCTGCTGTTCGGTCCGCTTCGACAGGTCGTCGGCCGCCGAGCGCAATTCGTTCGCGTTGCCGCTGATGCCCTCCGTGCTGCCGCGCACTTCGCGCATCGTCTCGCGCAGCTTGGTCAGCGTCTGGTTGACGTTCCCCTGGAGTTCAGCAAATACGCCCCGGAACTCGCCATCCATTCTCTCCGTCAGATCGCCCCGCGCAAGGCCTTCGATGACGCGGCTGGTCTCGGATACGCCATTATGGACACCGGTGAGGAGCGAATTGATCGTCGCGGCGAAACGATTGAGGTTGTCGTCGCCATAGTCCTTGTTGATGCGGCGGCTGAAATCGCCCTGGGCCGCAGCGTCGACGACGATGGCCATGCCGGCCTGCAGATCGTCGCTCTTGGCGCGCATGGCGGCTTCCTGCGCATTCATGCGGCGCACTTCGCTGCCGTTTTTCTTAAAGACCTCGACGGCCGCAGCCATTTCGCCGATTTCGTCGTTGCGGCCGAGATAGGGAACGTCCGCGTCGAGATTTCCATGGGCCACGGCATTCATCACCTGCGAAACCCTGCGGATGGGGGCGCTGAGCTGCCGCGTTCCGATGTAGAGACCGAAGGCGGCTCCCGCGCCGACACCGGCAACCGTCACCCCGACGATCACCCAGAATATCGCGGTGCTGAAAGAATCTACTCCTGCCTTCACGACTTCGAGTTCGGCGAGGTCGTTTTTCACGACGCTGTCGATCTCCGCCTGATAGGCTTTGCGGTTGGCGCGGTTCGCCTCGTTATTGCCCTGCTGGCTGGCCGCCTGCGGCCCGTTTTCCTTCGCCAGCCGCACGGTTTCCAGACGGAAAGTGCGGAATTCCTTGGAGCGGCCGACAAGCTTGTCGAAACTCGCCTGTTGTTCCGCCGGCACGAGCGGCGCCCAGCTGGCAATGAGCTTTTCCATGGCGTCGAGGTTTTTGACCATACCGTCGGCAAAGGGGGTGGCTGCCGCCACATCGGCTGCCGCGTAGACACCGCGTGCCTCCATGACGACTGCCGTTACCAGACGGTTGAGCGCCTCGCCCTTGTAAGCCCTTTCGGCGGTTCCCTCGAAATGATGCGACCGAACCCAGAATTCGTTGATCGCATAGATGGACAACCCGCCAATGGTACAGGCGACAAGGCTCATCAGCCCGACAAGTAGATTGATACGACCGCGAATTCTCAACTTCGTTCCCCCAACAAAAACCAGCCGCGCGATGAAAATGGGAAGCTGGCATAACTTTTTCGCGTCACAAGATTTATCAACGCTGCGTTAAGAAAGAATTTCGGATTTTATCGATTGCGCGCCGGAATCGGCCTCCATCGGCGGTCGGCGAAGGAGATGGCGGTGCGTTTTCCGCAAAAGGTGAAGCGCGAAAACCCCTTCGGCAATTGACTTTGCTCGGCCTATGCCCTTATAAGCCGCGCACGCTCGGCCATTGAAAGCTCGCCCAGGCGGGGTTAGCCGTGCAAAAAACGAAACGCTCTTGCAAATTATTGCAAATTCAAGAAGGGCCGCACACCGCGGTATTAAATAAATGTCGAAGCGTACTTACCAACCGTCCAAGCTTGTCCGCAAGCGTCGCCATGGCTTCCGCGCCCGTATGGCTACCGCCGGCGGCCGCAAGGTTCTCGCAGCCCGCCGTGCGCGCGGCCGCGCTCGTCTTTCGGCTTAATTGCCGCCTCTGTGACCCGGTGAAAGTCGCGGGCACATGAGTAAGACAGGAAAACTGCCCGGCCGGCTTAAAAACCGGTCGGATTTCCTTGCCGTTCAGGCAGGAGAAAAACGGCGGGGAGGCACCTTTCTTCTGGAAGTGCTTGACCGGAAAACCCCGGAAACCGAGCCTCGCGTCGGTTTTACCGTAACGAAAAGACAAGGCAACGCGGTAGAGCGAAATCGCATGCGCCGCCGTCTCAAGGAAGCCGTCAGGCTTTCTGCCGGATTCGCAATGAAGCCCGGTCATGACTATGTGATTGTCGCCCGCAGGGACGTGCTCGATACGGCCTTCCCGAAACTTCAGTCTCTCCTTAACGAGCGAATTGAAGGAACGGCGAAACCGAAACGGTCCCAGGAGACCCGCTCCAGGAAAGAATGATGGAAAAGAACCGTAATTACTTCATCGCGATAGCCCTTTCGGTTGTCATCGTCCTCGCCTGGCAATTCCTTTACATGAATCCGCGTATCGAGCAGCAGCGCCGCGCCGAAGAGGCCCGCCAGGCGCAGCAGCAGACGACGCAGCAACAGCAGCCGGCGCCGGGCGCCGCACCAGGTGCTGCCGTTGAAGGCGCACCGCCCGCCTCCTCACCGCAGACTGCCGCCACGGCGACCCGCGAAGAGTCGATTGCAAGAACCCAGCGCGTGGCCATCGAGACCAACGCCATCGCCGGCTCGATCAACCTTACCGGCGCCCGCTTCGATGACATCCGGCTCAAGGACTACCATGAGACCGTCGATGACTCGAGCCCGATCATCACGCTGTTCTCGCCCTCCGACACCAAGGACGGTTACTTCACCGAACTCGGTTACGTTGCAGCACAGGAAGTCGGCGGCGTTCCCGGCCCGACCACCGTGTGGACGCTGGCAAGCGGCGAAAAGCTGACGGAAACCACCCCGGTCACCCTCACCTACACCAATTCCAAGGGCGTGATTTTCTCCCGTACGGTTTCGATCGACGAGCATTACATGATCTCGGTCGCCGACAAGGTGGAGAACCCCGGACAGGCGGCGATCTCCTTTGCCACCTATGGCCGCGTGACGCGCAACAACAAGCCCGCAGTCCCCCCGGTCTTCGTCATCCATGAAGGTTTCCTCGGCGTTTCGGGCAAAGACGGCAGCCTGACGGAAGAAAAATACAAGGACGTCGAGGAAGCACCGGTAACGGTTGCCAAGGCGACCGGCGGCTGGCTCGGCATCACCGACAAATATTGGGCCGCGGCCATCGTTCCGCCACAGACGACGCCGTTCGAGACCCGTTATTCGCACATCACCGGCAATCAGCCGAGCTATCAGGCCGATTTCAAGAGCGACCCGCTGACGGTCGAGCCCGGCCAGTCGATCGAGCTGAAGAGCCTCGTTTTCGCCGGCGCCAAGGAAGTGCCGCTGGTCGACCGTTACGAGACGACCTACGCCATTCCGAAGTTCGACCTTCTGATCGACTGGGGCTGGTTCTACTTCATCACCAAGCCGATGTTCAAACTGATGGATTTCTTCTTCCGTTATTTTGGTAATTTCGGCGTGGCGATCCTGCTCACCACCATCGTCGTCAAGGCTCTCTTCTTCCCGCTCGCCAGCAAGCAATATGCTTCCATGGCGAACATGAAGCGCGTGCAGCCGAAGATGGAAGAGCTGAAGGCCAAGCATGGCGATGACCGCATGGCCATGCAGCAGGCGATGATGCAGCTCTACAAGGAAGAGAAGATCAATCCTGTTGCCGGCTGCTGGCCGATGCTTTTGCAGATCCCGGTCTTCTTCGCGCTCTACAAGGTCATCTACGTCACCATCGAAATGCGGCATGCGCCGTTCTTCGGCTGGATTCACGACCTTTCCGCGCCGGATCCGACGTCGCTGTTCAATCTCTTCGGCCTTCTGCCTTATGATGTGCCGCACTTCCTGATGATCGGTGTCTGGCCGCTTGTCATGGGCATCACCATGTTCCTGCAGATGCGCATGAACCCGACGCCGCCCGATCCGACGCAGGCGATGATCTTCAACTGGATGCCGCTGATCTTCACCTTCATGCTGGCCTCCTTCCCGGCCGGTCTGGTCATCTACTGGGCATGGAACAATACGCTCTCCATCACCCAGCAGGCCGTCATCATGAAGCGCCAGGGCGCCAAGATCGAGCTGTTCGATAACATCAAGGGGCTGTTCAAGCGAAAGCCGGTGCAATCGAAATGAGTGAGACCGGCACGACAACCGAAAAGCCCCTGTTCGGGCGACCCTGGATTTTCATTCGCGGCGTTCCCGCAATGAAATTCCTGCCGCCCGAAGGCCCGCCGGAGATTGCCTTCGCCGGCCGTTCGAATGTCGGCAAGTCCTCGCTCATCAATGCGCTGGTGGGCCACAAGGGGCTTGCCCGCACGTCCAATACGCCCGGACGCACGCAGGAACTGAACTATTTCGTTCCGGATGGTTATTCCGGCGAAGCTGGCGACCTGCCGCCGATGGCGCTGGTCGACATGCCCGGTTACGGTTATGCGCAGGCCCCGAAGGATCAGGTCGATGCCTGGACCAAGCTCGTCTTCGATTATCTGCGCGGCCGTGCGACGCTGAAGCGCGTTTACGTGCTGATCGATTCCCGCCATGGCGTGAAAAAGAACGACGAGGAGGTTCTGACCCTGCTCGACAAGGCGGCCGTTTCCTACCAGATCGTGCTGACGAAGACGGACAAGATCAAGGATGCCGGCGTTCCGCGGCTGATCGGCGAAACGCTGGAGAAAATCCGCAAGCGTCCCGCCGCCTATCCGGAAGTTCTCGCCACATCCTCGGAAAAATCATTCGGGCTGGATAGCCTGCGGGCCGAGATCGTCAGAACGATCTCTCTTTGAAAGACACGCCTCTCAGGCGATGGTGAAAAGCAGAACGGCGGTCCAGAGCATCGCCGTCAACGCCAGAAGGCGCCAGAAGCGCACGGAATGCCAGACCTCCGAAAGCATGGCTGCGAACATGCTGCCACCCCGTAACGGCTGGCCCCTGAATGGCAGGCCGGAGCGGCTTGGCTCCCGTTCCAGCAGCGCGGCGACGGTCGCGTTTTCGCGATGTTCGGTTTCCGCCAGATTGTCCCGCCAGCGCCTGACCATGGCGGCGAACTGGCGGTCGCGTTTGACGCGCTTGGCAAGCTCCGCCATGCTTTCCGGCGGCAGGGCACCCAGCACATATTCGCCCGCAAGGACTTCATCCCGCAAACCGCTTTGCTTGTCTCTATCGGGTGCCGTCATGTGGTCTCTCGCTCCTCGGTCGTTCAGGTCAGCATCGCTCCCGCGGCGCGCGACATCCCATGTCGCCCTGAATTAACCCCTCCCCTTTCCATGGAAGGCTGGTCCCATTGGGCCTTTATGTCAATCTCATTACGGGGCCGGGACAGCCAAAAAAAAGAAATTTGACCGCTGCCGACACAATAAGGCCAGGAGGTTATTTCATCCGTCAAAGACTTGCTTTAGAGCGGTGACAGGCTTTCAACAGCCGCAACCACAGACCGAGGTTTTTAGATGACGTCTTCCGAAAGCGAAACTCAGGCGCGGCTGCTCGCACAGGCTCTGCCTTTCATGCAGAAATACGAGAACAAGACCATCGTGGTGAAATATGGCGGCCACGCCATGGGGGATTCCACGCTCGGTAAGGCTTTCGCGGAAGACATCGCCCTTTTGAAGCAATCGGGCATCAACCCCATCGTCGTGCATGGCGGCGGCCCGCAGATCGGCGCGATGCTGACCAAGATGGGCATCGAATCGAAATTCGAGGGCGGCCTGCGCGTCACCGACGCCAAGACGGTCGAGATCGTCGAAATGGTTCTGGCCGGCTCGATCAACAAGGAAATCGTCGCCCTCATCAACCAGACGGGCGAATGGGCCATCGGCCTGTGCGGCAAGGACGGCAACATGGTCTTTGCCGAAAAGGCGAAAAAGACCGTCATCGACCCCGACAGCAATATCGAACGTGTGCTCGATCTCGGCTTTGTCGGCGAAGTCACGGAAGTCGACCGCACCCTGCTCGACCTGCTCGCCAAGTCGGAAATGATCCCGGTCATCGCCCCGGTCGCGCCTGGCCGCGATGGCGCCACCTATAATATCAACGCCGATACCTTCGCCGGCGCGATTGCGGGTGCGCTTCACGCCTCGCGTCTGCTGTTTCTCACCGACGTTCCCGGCGTTCTCGACAAGAACAAGGAACTCATTAAGGAACTCACCGTCTCGCAGGCGCGTGCGCTCATCAAGGACGGCACGATTTCCGGCGGTATGATCCCAAAGGTCGAGACTTGCATCGACGCCATCAAGGCCGGTGTTCAGGGCGTGGTGATCCTCAACGGCAAGACGCCGCATTCCGTCCTTCTGGAAATCTTCACGGAAGGCGCCGGCACGCTCATCGTGCCCTGACAGGCTTCAGGTGGCGGACGGCAAGCCGGTCCGCCACAACTGGCATTCAGCCGAATGCCAAAAGTGACAGCACGCCCACGACAATCAGCAGGCAGCCGGACAGTTCGAGCCGGTTGATCTTCTCCTTGAAGAAAAGCACGGTCGATGCGAAGGCGAAAAGCATCTCCACCTGCGCCAATGCCTTCACCACGGCGGCCTGCTGCAGGGTCATCGCCGTGAACCAGCCGAACGAGGCCGTAGCGCCCACGAAACCGACCGCCAGCGACGGTTTCCATACCTTCGCGATGCGCCGCAACTCTTCCCGCTCGCGCCAGACGATCCACAGGAACATCGAAACCGTCTGCATGACGATGACGACAACGAGGGTAAAGCCCGCCTGCATCATCGCGTCCGGAGCGGGAAGGCTCGGTGCAAGCGCGAGCGACGCCGACCGGTAGGCAACCGATGACAGGCCGAAGAAAGCCCCCGAGGCAAGGCCGATACCCGCTGTCCGGCTGAAGATCGACGTGAAGAAGGAAGCGGGCGTGACTTCCGTGCGCGCCACCGAAATAAGCATGACGCCGGCGACCGTGATGGCGATGGCCGCCAATGTGCCGCCATTGACGCTTTCCCCGATGAAAATAAGCGCAAACAGCGCCGCCTGCGCCGGCTCGGTGCGGGAATAGGCCGTTCCAACCGCAAAATTACGGAAGGAGAACAGGTGCACCAGCAGGAAGGTGGCGGCGATCTGCGCCATGGCGCCGACCGTCGCCCACACGGCGAAGGACATGTTCGGCACCGGCAGAGGGCGGCCGAGCCCGAAATGCAGAAAAGCAAGATAGGCGAGAGCGAAAGGCATGCCGAAAACGAAGCGCACGAAGGTCGCGCCCGTGGTGCCCATCATGCCCTTGAGGTGCTTTTGCAGGGTCGAGCGCAGGTTCTGCAAGAACGCGCTTGCGAAAGTGATGCCTATCCAGAGTTCCATGGCCTTGGCGGTATCATGCACCGGAGGCCCCAGCCAAGCCCGATTTTCTGATCAATCGTCGTCTTTTCGATTTTCTTCGGCCTTCGAAACGGGCATAAAGCAGCCCATGGACACAAAGCCGAAAAACCTGCCCGAAGCCGCCGATTTCGACCATGTGAGCGAATGGGTCTTCGATCTCGACAACACGCTCTATCCGCATCACATCAATCTGTTTTCGCAGATCGACCGTAACATGACGGCCTATGTGGCGGAGCTTCTGAAGCTCGATCCCGACGAGGCCCGGGCGCTGCAGAAGCGCTATTATCATGACCACGGCACGACGCTTCAGGGCCTGATGATCCACTACGGCATCAGCCCGGACGAGTTTCTGGAACGCGCCCATGCCATCGATTATTCGGCGCTGAAGCCGCATCCGGAACTCGGCGAGGCGATCAAGGCTTTGCCGGGCCGCAAATTCATCCTTACCAACGGCAGCGTCAAACATGCGCAGGCGGCGGCCGGTGCGCTCGGAATTCTCGATCATTTCGAGGATATTTTCGATATCGTCGCTGCGGGCTATCTGCCGAAACCGGCCAGCGCGACCTATGAGAAGTTCGCGGCGCTTGCGAAACTCGACACGCAAAAAGCCGCCATGTTCGAGGATTTGCCGCGCAATCTCGCGGCGCCCAAGGCGCTCGGCATGAAGACCGTTCTGCTCGTCCCCGCCAATCTCGAGGGCGTCATCATGGAACGCTGGGAAATCCCAGCGGCCACGGATGCGCATATCGACTACATCACCGACGACCTGACCGGCTTCCTGACGAAAACCATCGCAGGCTGAGCAGCGAACATTACCGAAGCTTCATGCACCTTACGGATGTTTAAGTGGTGAGGCGTGCTGGACGTCATTATCTTCTCTTCAGGGACACCAAAGAAAGGTAATGACGATGACCACACGAAAAATCGCCCTGTCTGCTCTTGGCGCAGCCCTTTTGATCGGCACGGCCGCGACGGCAAGCTTCGCCGCCCCACCCGCTCCGGGCAAAGGCCATGGCGAGCGCATGCCGATCCGCCAGGAAGCGGCCTTCGTTCACCTGCTGAAGGTGGCTGACAGCAACAAGGACGGCAAGATTTCCAAGGAGGAATTCGCCGCCCGTCAGGACGCGCTCTTCACCGAGATCGACAAGGACAAGGACGGCTCGATCACGCCGAAGGAAATGCGTGAGTATCGTCAGGCGAAGATGGAAGCTTTCCGCGCCGCCAATCCGCGCCCCGAGCGTGAGGACGCCAAAGCCGAAGACGGCAAGGGCCCCCAGGGCAAGCGCGCCGAAAGACATGCCGAGCGCGAACATGGCGGCCGTTTCGGCCATCAGGGCTGGGGCAAGCATGGCGGCAAGGGCGCAGGTTTCGCGCTGATCCGCTGGGCCGATACCGACGAGAACGGTCAGGTCAGCAAGGCCGAATTCACCGCCGCCGGCGAAAAGATGTTCGAACGGCTGGACAAGAACAAGGACGGCGTCATCTCCATCGACGACATGCCGGACCGCCCGTTCCTTTAACCCGCTAAAGAAAAAGCCCGCTCAAAAGCGGGCTTTTTTCTTCAATGCAGGCTGACGGTCTGGAGATCGTCTTCGGCAGCCTTGAAAAACGTACTGGACCGGTTGTCCGTCAGGAGGATCGGCGTACCATCTGCACCGAACAGCGCCCAAAGGTCCAATTGCGGATCGAGATCGGGCGCTTCCGGGAAACAGCGGCTGACGTCTTCCGCGCGGATCTTGCGGATATATCCCACTTCTCCTTCGCCGATATGGGCGAGCTGGGATTGGGTGAGACGCGCATGCGCTTCTTTCAACAGCATATTTCAGCCTCCTTCTTCACGCCGAGCGATTCGTGTCGGATTCCGGCGTTCACGTTCTACTCTGAGACGGAAATATTAATTTTCTTCACCACGTTTGAAATTTCCGGCCGCACCAGATCGATGGAAAGAAGCCCGTTGCGCAGACGCGCTTCCCTGACCTGCATGCCATCGGCAAGCACGAACACCCGCTGGAACTGGCGGGCCGCGATGCCGCGATAGAGAAAATCGCGTTTCTCCTGTTCCTGCTGGCGTCCGCGAATGACGAGCTGGTTATCGGCCGTCGTCACATCCAGATCGTCCTGCGAGAAACCGGCAACCGCGATGGTGATGCGCAGGCGTTCCGGCACATCGCCGCTACCCGGCAGGCGCTCGATATTATAGGGAGGATAGCCGTCATTGGCCTTCGCCATGCGCTCCAGCGTTTTTTCCATGGCATCAAAACCCAGCAAAAGCGGGTGGGTGAATGGCGTCATGCGGCTCATGTCTCTTTTGTCCTTGCAACCAAGCGACGTTTCGCGGTCCCGCTTCCGGCAACCTCGCCGGTCAGTCGCACCGGCCCCTGCAATATGGGAAGCACAACCGCAATACGCAAGACGCGGCGACGAGCAAAGGGGACACCGGGGAATGAGGCTTGACAAGTGAGCACCCGCCGCTCGAAAAAAGCGCTCATCTCAACGGCGGGCAAGACATGGCAGAACGCAGAAAAATCATTATCGACACCGATCCGGGCCAGGACGACGCGGCGGCAATCATGCTCGCCTTCGCAAGCCCGGAGGAAATCGACATTCTCGGATTGTGCGCCGTCGCCGGCAACGTTCCGCTGAAGCTGACCAGCCGCAACATCCGCATCATCAGCGAATTGTGCGGCCGCACCGATATTCCCGTCTATGAGGGCGCCGAGAAGCCGCTGGTGCGCAAGCCCATCACCGCAGAGCACGTTCACGGCAGCACCGGCCTCGATGGCCCGGTTCTCGATGAGCCGACCATGGAAGCGCAAAAGCAGCACGCGGTCGATTTCATCATCGAAACGCTGATGCGGGAACCCGCCGGCACCGTAACGCTCTGCACGCTCGGCGCGCTGACCAATGTGGCGCTGGCGCTCCTGAAGGCGCCGGAAATCGCCGACCGCGTCAAGGAACTGGTGATGATGGGCGGCGGCTTCTTCGAGGGCGGCAACATCACCCCGGCGGCGGAATTCAACATCTATGTCGACCCACAGGCCGCCGATATCGTCTTCCGCTCCGGCATGCCGATCGTCATGATGCCGCTCGACGTCACCCATCAGTTGCTGACAACCAAGGCTCGGGTCAGCCGCATTCGCGACATTGGCACGCGGCCGGCCATCGCCATGGCGGAAATGCTGGAATTCTTCGAGCGTTTCGATATCGAAAAATACGGCTCGGACGGCGGCCCGCTGCATGATCCGACCGTCATTGCCTATCTCGTCAAACCCGAACTGTTTCAGGGTCGCGAGTGCAATGTCGAAATCGAGGTCCATTCGGAACTCACCATGGGCATGACCGTGGTGGACTGGTGGAATGTTACCGAACGACCCGCCAATGCCCGCGTGATGCGCAATGTGGATGCCGACGGCTTCTTCGAATTGCTGACGGAACGTTTCGCCCGTCTGTAACGGAAGCGGACATGAAAAAGGGCCGCTGGCGATACCAGCGGCCCTTTTTATTTGAGACGGAAATGGCGCGTCAGAATTCCGTCCAGTCATCCTGCGCCAGCGCGTTTGCGCCGCTGGTTCTCGGACGGGCGCGGGGCGCGGCCGGGCGGCCCGACGCCTGGGTCGGAGCGGCGGGTGCGCGCATTGCCGCCGCCGTGGCGCGCAGTTGCTGGCTGGAATGGCCGCCGGAAACAGAGAAACCGGCAACGAGCGACTTCAGCGTTTCGGCCTCGCTGTTCAGCGTCACACTCGCAGCGGTAGTTTCTTCCACCATCGCCGCATTCTGCTGGGTCACCTGATCCATCTGGGTGACGGCGGAGTTGATCTCCTTGAGGCCGACTGCCTGCTCGCTGGCGGAAGCGGAAATCTGCCGTATCAACTGGTTGATCTGCAGAACCTGATCGGCGATCTTTTTCATCGTCTCACCGGCCTTGCCGACCAGCTGGACGCCCTCGCCCACCTGCATGGCCGAGGTGTTGATGAGACCCTTGATCTCCTTGGCGGCAGTGGCGGACCGCTGCGCCAGTTCGCGCACTTCCTGTGCGACGACGGCAAAGCCCTTACCGGCATCACCGGCACGGGCGGCTTCCACGCCCGCATTCAGCGCCAGGAGGTTGGTCTGGAAGGCGATCTCGTCGATAACCCCGATGATGCGCGAGATTTCGGCCGAGGATTGCGCGATGCCTTCCATGGAATTCACGGCCTGCTGCACGACCTCACCCGACTTGCCCGCATCGTCGCAGGCATGGCTGACGGCTCCGGCCGCCTCTGCGGCGTTTTCCGCGCTGGAATTAACCTGCGCGGTCAGCTCATTGAGGGCGGCAGCGGTTTCTTCCAGGCTTGCAGCCTGCTGTTCCGTGCGATGCGAAAGATCGCTGGCGGCGCGGGTGATCTCGCCCGTGCCGTTGCCGATGCTGACGACGGTTGCGTTGACGGTGGAAACCGTTTCCTCAAGGCTCGCAAGCGCCGAGTTGAAGTCTTCGCGCAGCTTCGCATATTCGCCGGGGAACTCGTCCTCGATGCGGTAGGTGAGATTGCCCTGCGAAAGCGCATTGAGACCAGCACCCAGCACGCCGACAATGTGCTGCTGCATCCGGCTGTTTTCAGTACGCTCGGATTCCGAGCGCTGGCGCGCCGTTTCCGCGTGACCACGCTGGGCCTCGGCTTCGGCCTCCATCTCGCGGATGCCGGCAAGCTTCGCGCGGAAACCTTCAAGCGCAGTAGCCACGGCACCCGTTTCATCCCGGCGCTCCTGTCCGGAAACGGGCACATCGTAGCGACCGTCGCTCAGCGTCCTGACGTCGGACACCAGGGAGGCAAGCGGATTGCGGACGAAATGGCGCACGGCGAAATAAAGCGCGGTGATGACGGCGGCGAGAATGACGATCGCGCCGATGATCATCATGTAGGTCTGTTCCTGAACCGGTGCGTTCAGGGCCTGATGGGGAATATCCACCAGCACCACCCAGGTCGCGTTGAGACCCGGAACGGCGAAGGGATAAACGAGACGATTATAGGGCGCGTCCGTATCGAGGCCGAGATTTTCGATGAGGCCCTGCTTGCCGGACGTGATCGCCGCCTGAACGGTGCTTGCACCGTCTCCGTCATAGGCTTTCATGTTCTGCGCGGGCGTCGGCGGCACCAGCCACTGGCCACCCTGCGAAACGAGCGTTACGCGGCCGGTCTCAAAAGGGTGCAGCGCCTGCAGCTTCTGCGACAGCGAGGCCAGCGAAATATCGACACCCGCCACGCCGATCATCTTGCCGTCCGACATGACCGGATAGGCAAGCGAGGTCATGGTTGTGGGTACTTCCGTGCCCTCTGCGAGATAGGGCTGGGTAATGGCGCCCTTACCGGATTTGGAAGCGAGCGCATACCATTCCGCCGCATAATCATTCTTGAAGGTCGAGAACTGGATGTCGCCCTTCTGGGTCTTCGACCAATAGGGCGCAAACGCACCGTTTTCATTGGTGCCGAGATCAAGCCTGCCCGCAATCTCCTTGCTCTGCCCGTCAAAGAGACCGAGCTGCTCGCAGAACCAGCTTCCGAAAGCGAAGGCATTCTGCTCGACATTGGCCTTGAGGATGTTGACGATGCCGGGGCGATCCATCGATTTCGCCTGATGCGCACGGCCGATGACGCCGGCCATGGAGCGCGCGGCGCTGCCAAGTTCACCGACATCGGCGGCGATTACGTTGGCGATGGCGCGGGCTTCCGTATTGGCCTGATCCATGGTCAGCGCGTGCACGCGCTCACTGGTCTGGGAGATGAGGAAAGAATTGGATGCAACGAGAACCGTGGTGATGGCACAGCCGGTTACGAGGATCAGCTTGGTCGCAAGCGACTTCACTTTGAGATTGAACATTTAGGCCCCAATGGAAATCGTCAACCCGAAGGAGCTGACGTCAACGGATGACAATCTCCGTCATGGAGGCCCGTCCGCATGGGACAGTGCGCTGCAGCGCGACGGGGCAAAATTAGAATATGATTGCTAATTAAGCCCTAATATTACTTCGCCGCGCCGTGCATCTTCAATGTTCGTAGTAGTCGGAAATGATTTTCCAGGCATCGTCCGCCGTTTCGGCAAAGTGCAGGAGATTCATATCCTCGGGAGCGATGGTGCCGAAATCCGCCAAAAACTCAAAATTGACGACGGATCGCCAAAACTTTTCTCCAAAAAGAATGAGAGGGATCGGGGCCATTCGCTTGGTCTGGATCAGCGTCAAAGCCTCGAAAAGCTCATCCAGCGTACCAAAACCGCCGGGGAAAACCACCACGGCCTTCGCCCGCATCAGGAAGTGCATTTTCCGGATCGCGAAATAGTGGAAATTGAAGCTCAGTTCCGGCGTTACATAAGGGTTGGGCGCTTGTTCGTGCGGCAGGACGATATTGAGGCCGATGGAGGGTCCTCCGGCATCCATGGCGCCTCGGTTACCCGCCTCCATGACGCCGGGACCGCCGCCGGTGACAACCACATATTCCAGGTGACCGGATTTCGCGCCGTAGTCGGTGCAAAGGCGAGCGAATTTGCGCGCTTCGTCGTAATAGACCGAGGATTGCTCCAGATTGCGCTTCTGCGTCTCATTGCGCGCCGCCCAGGCTTCGCCGCCGGGTTCGGGAATGCGGGCGCCGCCGAACATGACGACGGTGGATTTGATGCCGCGCTCGGTCAGCGCCATTTCCGTCTTCAGCAGTTCCAGTTGAAGCCTGACGGGGCGCAATTCCTCGCGGCAGAGGAAATCCATGTCCACATAGGCGAGGCGATAGGACGGGGAATCCGACTGCGGTGTTTTTTGAACGACCTCGGCCTGCTGCTTGTCCACGGCACTGCGCTTCAACGGGTCCCATACCCCGTCCTTGCGCCGCAACTTGCCGTTTTTCAGTCGTGTCATTTCCATGCCTTTCGTCTGACGCGCCAAATCACCCAAATCACATTGACGCCTTTCCAACACTCCCTTAGATCAAATGACCAAAGCCTTCCAGCGGCGCGGGACCATCCGTGACCACGAACACCACGCGACTTTAAGGAATTTTCCATGAGCCTTACGGATCTCACCTCCCTCGAAACCATCATCGAAACCGCTTTCGACAACCGCGATGGTGTGAACGTATCGACGAAGGGCGAGGTTCGCGACGCCGTGGACACATCTCTTCAACTTCTCGATAGCGGCAAGGCACGCGTGGCCGAAAAGCAGGCTGACGGAAACTGGAAGGTGAACCAGTGGCTGAAAAAGGCCGTGCTTCTCTCCTTCCGCCTGAACGACATGGAGATTGTTACCGGCGGACCGGGCGAATCCACCTGGTGGGACAAGGTGCCGTCGAAATTCGAAAACTGGGGCGAAAACCAGTTCCGCGCCGCCGGTTTCCGCGCCGTGCCGAACGCCGTCGTGCGCCGCTCCGCCTATGTCGCCAAGAACGTGGTGCTGATGCCTTCCTTCGTCAATCTCGGCGCCTATGTCGATGAAGGCACGATGGTAGACACCTGGGCAACCGTCGGCTCCTGCGCGCAGATCGGCAAGAATGTGCACCTCTCCGGCGGCGTCGGCATCGGCGGCGTTCTGGAGCCCTTGCAGGCGGGCCCGACGATCATCGAGGACAATTGCTTTATCGGCGCCCGTTCGGAAGTCGTCGAAGGCTGCATCGTGCGTGAAGGCGCCGTTCTCGGCATGGGCGTCTTCATCGGCAAGTCCACCAAAATCGTCGACCGCGCCACCGGTGAGATCACCTATGGCGAAGTGCCGCCCTATTCCGTCGTCGTTGCCGGCACCATGCCGGGCAAGCCTTTCCCGAACGGCGAACCGGGCCCGAGCCTTTATTGTGCCGTCATCGTCAAGCGCGTCGATGAAAAGACCCGCTCCAAGACCGGCATCAATGAGCTTCTGCGCGACTGATATAAAGCGACTGCCATGACCACGACCGATCCCGTTGCCAATCTCGCCGCCCTCATCCGTTGCCCTTCGGTGACGCCTGCGGAAGGCGGCGCGCTTTCCCTGCTCGACACCCTGCTTTCACCGCTTGGTTTCCAGGTGGACAGGATGGTGGCGAGCGAGGCGGGAACGCCTGACGTGGAGAACCTTTACGCCCGGCTCGGCACCGAAGGTCCGCATCTGATGTTTGCCGGCCATACGGATGTCGTTCCGGTGGGCGATGAGGCCGCATGGAGCCATCCGCCCTTTGCGGCTGAAATCGCCGGCGGCGAAATGTTCGGTCGCGGTGCAGTGGACATGAAGGGCGGCATCGCCTGTTTCGTTGCCGCCATCGCCCGCCATATTGAAAAACACGGCAAACCGCAGGGCTCCGTTTCCTTCCTGATTACAGGCGATGAGGAGGGCCCGTCGATCAACGGCACCTCCAAGCTGCTGGAATGGGCGGCCGCCAAGGGCGAGACCTGGGATGCCTGCGTGGTGGGCGAGCCGACCAATCCCGACCAGCTTGGCGACATGATCAAGATCGGGCGCCGGGGATCGCTTTCCGGCCGCATCACGGTCCATGGCGTGCAGGGCCATGCGGCCTATCCGCATCTCGCCGACAACCCCATTCGCGGGCTGCTGCAACTGACCCATGCGCTGATGCATCCGCCCTTCGATCATGGCACCGACGATTTCCAGCCCTCCAATCTGGAAGTAACGACCGTCGATACAGGCAATGCCGCCACCAATGTAATCCCGGCGCGGGCGACGGCCTCCTTCAACATCCGTTTCAACGATACGTGGACTGCAGAGAGCCTGCGCGCGGAAATCATCCGCCGCCTCGATGCCGCCGCGGCGGAAGGCGAGCTTCGCCCCGACCGTGCACCGGTGAAATACGATATCGTCTGGGCCGACCGCCCGGCCCATGTCTTTCTTACCCGGAACAATGCCCTCATCTCGTCGCTTTCCGGCGCGGTGGAAGCCGTGACGGGCAAGGAACCGAAGCTTTCGACCACCGGCGGCACCTCGGATGCACGCTTCATCAAGGATTATTGCCCGGTGGTGGAATTCGGCCTCGTCGGGCAGACCATGCATATGGTCGATGAGCGTGTGGCGGTTGCCGATCTCGAGACGCTGACGCGCATTTACGAGACCTTTATCGAACGCTGGTTCGCCCATGCCGACGGCGAGTGAAATAAGGCTCTATCTGACGGGCCTGTGGCTTCTGCTGCTCGGCGACCATAATGGCGCTCGTTATCTGGACCTTTCAGAGCGCGGCATGTGGCGGTCCTTCTATTCCGCCCTCTGGTGCCTGCCCGCCATGCTGGTTTCCTGGCTGTGGCTGCGCGCCGCCTTCCTCGCCAGCTATCCGCCCGGCACCGGAACGGGCTTTATCTTCTTCTTTCGTCTGGCAATGGTCGAGGCGATCTGCTGGATCGTGCCGCTACTGTTGATCGGCATGCTGCTGTTTGCCTTCGGCGCACGGGAAAAATTCGCGCCGCTCGTCACCACCATGAACTGGCTGTCGCTGCCCTTTTCCTACGCCTATGCGGTTCTGATCCTGATCGCATTCTTCCTGCCGCCCTTGCAGGGGCTGATCGCCATTCTCTGGCTGGCGCTGCTTCTGTCGCTGGTCTTCGCCTTCTCGCGAATTGTGCGGTTCTTCATCCGCGACCAGTCACTGCTCGTCTCGGCCATCGTCATGACGCTGCTGGTGCCCGGCATGCTTCTGTCAGAAGCGCTGCAGCGTTTTCTCGGCGTTTATCCGGCCTGAGAGCCGGCGTGGGTTTTAGCGGTCAATCCGCGTCCTCAGCCATATCGGCTTCAGGGTACCTGCGACGCGGCGGAATGACGTCGGGATAATCCACCTGCATGAAGTAGAGACCGTCCGGCGGTGCGACCGGGCCGCAGGCCTTGCGATCGCGCGCCTCCAGTGCGGCGCGCACATCCTCGGGCGTCGTCGTGCCTTCGCCCGCCAGTTTCAGCGTGCCCGCAAAAGAGCGGATCTGGTTATGCAGGAAGCTCTGCGCGGTCGCACGTATCTCGATGAGATCGCCGGTGCGCGTCACATCCAGCCGGTCGAGCGTGCGCACCGGGCTGTTCGCCTGACAATGCACGGAGCGGAAGGTCGTGAAATCATGCCGGCCGACGAGCATCTGGGCGGCTTCATGCATGCGCTCATGGTCCATGTCCTTCGAAACCCACCATGCCCGCTTGTGCTCCAGCGCCAGCCGGGCCTTGCGGCAGATGATGCGGTAAAGGTAGTGCCGACGAAGGGCGGAAAACCGGGCGTCGAAATCCTCGGTCACGGAAGCAGCATCGAGGACGGCCACGGCTTCACCCGCCATGGCGAGATGCGCATTGAGCGCGTTGCGAAGCTTGTAGGGCTCCCAGTCTCGGGAAAGATCCACGTGGACGACCTGCCCGACGGCATGCACACCGGAATCGGTGCGGCCGGCGCCGCGAATGGAGACGCTCTCTCCCGTCAACGAGCGAACCGCAGCCTCCAGCGCACCCTGAACCGAGGGGCCGTTATCCTGTCTCTGCCAGCCATAATAAGGCGTGCCGTCATATTCGACGGTCATGCGGAAACGTGGCATCAGCCGAGCCTCGTTGTGGTCGGAACCGGTGTGCCGCGCACGAAATCGGCCGCCGACATCGGCTTGCCGCCCGCCTTCTGCAGACGGGTGAGCCGCACGGCGCCGCTGCCGCAGGCAATGGTAAGGGCATCATCGAGCGCCGCACCCGCTTCTCCCATACCGCTTGCCAGTGCAGAGGCCAAAACCTTTACGCGCTCCGCCTTGCCGCCAATGTCCATTTCCAGCCATGCACCGGGAAACGGCGAAAGGCCGCGAATGTGGTTATGCACGTCCTGCGCCGGCCTCGAAAAATCGATGCGGGTCTCGCCCTTGTCGATCTTCGCGGCATAGAGCACGCCTTCTTCCGCCTGCGTGACGAGCGGCAGGTCGCCGGTTTCCAGCTTGTCCATAGCCTGCCGCATCAGCCGCGCACCGGCCAGCATCAGGCTATCGTGCAATTCTCCGGCGGTCATGTTCTCATCGATCGTGACCCTGGCGGTCAGCGCGACGGGGCCGGTATCGAGCCCCTTTTCCATTTTCATGACCATCATGCCGGTCTCGGCATCGCCGGCCATGATCGCCCGCTGGATGGGGGCAGCGCCGCGCCAGCGCGGCAGCAGCGAGGCGTGGCCGTTATAACAGCCAAGGCGCGTGCCGCTGAGGATCGCTTCCGGCAGCAGCAGACCGTAAGCCACGACGACCGCAACATCGGCATTGAAATCCCTGAACTGCTGTCGGTCTTCCTCTGCCTTGAAGTTCACCGGCGTCAGCACAGGCAGGCCCAGCAGTTCGGCGGCCTGATGCACCGGTGACTTCTGCAGATCGAGGCCACGGCGGCCGCCGGGACGCGGCGGCTGGGTGTAGACCGCAGCAATCTCGTGGCCGGCCTCCACCAGTGCACGCAGGGTGGGAACGGAAAAATCCGGCGTACCCATAAAAATGACGCGAAGAGCCATCGTCGCCCCCTGCCCCGTCGTCCATTCCGGTCCACAGAGGACGGATCAGATCTTTGCGCGGGCCGCTTTCGTGAATTTCTTGATGACCATGTCGCGCTTCAGCCGCGAAATATGGTCGATGAAGAGAACGCCGTTCAGGTGATCGATCTCGTGCTGCAGGCAGGTGGCGAGCAGGCCGTCCGCCTCGACCGTCTGCTGCTTGCCGTCACGGCCGACATATTGCACCGTGAGCGACGCGGGACGCTCAACCTCGGCGTAATAATCGGGGATGGAGAGGCAGCCTTCTTCATAGGTCGAGACATCGTCCGACACCTTGAGGATTTCCGGATTGATGAAGACGATCGGGGTCTTTTCCTCGCCTTCACGCGCAACGTCGATCACCAGCATGCGGCGCGCCACGCCGATCTGAATGGCGGCGAGGCCGATACCCGGCGCATCATACATGGTTTCCAGCATGTCGTCGGCAAGACGCAGCACCTCGGCATCCACCTTTTCGATGGGCTTCGATTGCTGGCGCAGCACGGGATCGGGCAAAATGATAAGCGGTTTGATGGTCATGGCTTCCCATAACGTATCTCTTGCGCGGAGGAAATAAAAAACACGAGGTTCAATCAGCCTCCGGCATCCGTCCCGCCCGACTCATTTCCGCCGCAGGAATGTTCTTGTTTTGATCTTCCGAATCACAAGAAACCTGCTAGATTTAATTATGAGCATAGATTTCTCCGTTCTCCTCGATCCCGCGTTACGGGCCGGCTCCGTCGACATCAGCTTCGGCGCGCTGCTCGCGGCTCTGGTTTTCGGTCTGGTCACGACCTGGCTGGTGACGGCGAACCGTGCGAAAAAAGCAGGAGCCGACGGCGAAATCTCCGACCTCCTGAAAACACAGTCCGAACTGCATGGCCGCATCGCCGCCATGGCGGAAACGCTCGGCACCCGCCAGACCGAGATGAGCCAGACGCTGAACCAGCGCCTCGACGGCATGTCGCAGCGCCTTGGCGAAACACTGACGGAGCAGACCCGGTCGACGCATGAGAATCTGAGCCGCCTGCAGGAGCGCCTCGCGGTCATCGATGCCGCGCAGGGCAATATTCAGGATCTGGCCAAGGACGTCGTCGGGTTGCAGGCCATCCTTTCCAACAAGCAGACGCGCGGCGCCTTTGGACAGGCCCGCATGGAGACGCTGATTGCCGATGCGCTTCCGGCCGGGGCCTTCCAGTTGCAGCCGACGCTTTCGAACGGTTATCGGCCGGACTGCACCATCAAGATGCCCAACAATGCCCCGCCGCTCGTCATCGACGCCAAGTTTCCGCTGGAGGCGTGGAACGCCATCAAGGCGGACGAGACGCCCGAAACCAAACGCGCCGCCGTGCAGCAGTTCCGCCGCGATATGGAGGTGCATATTCGCGATGTCGCCGAGAAGTATCTCATTCGCGGCGAAACCCAGGATACGGCCTTCATTTTCGTGCCGTCCGAATCGATCTTCGCCGATATCCACCAGCACTTCGAATATCTGGTGCAGCGCGCTCACCGCGCCCGCGTCGTCATCGTTTCGCCGTCACTTCTGATGCTGTCGGTACAGGTCATCCAGTCCGTGCTCAAGGATCAGCGCATGCGCGAGCAGGCGCATCTCATTCAGGGTGAAGTGGCATTGCTGATGGACGATGTGCGGCGGCTGGACGACCGGACGCGCAAGCTGCAGGCCCATTTTGGATTGGCGCAAAAGGATATCGACATGATGCTGATCTCCTCCGACAAGGTGCTGGCGCGCGGCCAGAAAATCGAAGGTCTCGATTTTTCACCGACGGAAAAAGAGACGTCGCATGGGGAAATAGAGCAGGCTCGACGCTTTGCCGAGAACAGGGCGGGAACGGCAAAGTTGCGGGTGGTTGACGACGAGTGATCCGCTCGGGCAAAGTCGCCGCCTTGCTTGAATTCTATACGGATACGCCCTCCATGATTACTGTTTTCGGCTCCATCAACATGGACCTCGTCGCCACCGCCAAACGCCTGCCCAAGCCGGGTGAAACCGTGACGGGCGAGACCTTCTCCACGGCCGCCGGCGGCAAGGGAGCCAACCAGGCGCTGGCCGCACGGCGTGCGGGCGCCACGGTCAAGATGGCAGGAGCTGCGGGCGATGACACCTTTGCCGCGCCGGCGCTGACATTGCTGCGCGACGCCGGCACCGATCTCTCACTCGTGAAGACCACGCCCGGCCCTACCGGTACGGCAGTGATCCTTATCGGCGAAGGCGGGGAAAACATGATCTCGGTCATTCCCGCCGCCAATGGTGAAGTCTCCGCATCCGACGCCGCGAAAGCCCTGGCGGAAATGTCGGCGGGCGATATTTTGATGCTGCAGTTCGAGATACCCGCGCCCGCTATCGAAGCGGCGCTGACGGCTGCGAAGGCAAAGCGCGTCACCACCGTCATCAATACTGCGCCACTGACCGCCGATGGGCCGCGGCTTGCGGGCCTTGCCGATATCGTCATCGCCAATGAAACCGAGTTCGAATTGCTGATCGGAAAGAACGGCCTTTCCGGTTCTGAGCGGGAAACCGAACTGAAAGCCCTGCATGACAGGACCGGCCAGACATTGATCGTGACGCTCGGTGCCGATGGCGTGATCGCCATGCGCAACGGCAAGGTTTTCCGGGCTTCCGGCCTCAAGATCGAACCGGTCGATACGGTCGGTGCGGGCGACACCTTCTGCGGTTATCTCGCCGCGAGCCTCGATCAGGGTATGGATTTCGAAAGGGCGCTGAAGCGAGCCGCCGTCGCAGGCTCACTTGCCTGCACCCGCGCCGGCGCCCAGCCTTCCATTCCGCTTGCCGCGGAAGTGGATGCGGCACTCTGAGGGATCAGCCGCTCAACGACGAATGAAGGTGAGATAGGCCGAGCTGCGGCCTTCTCTTTTCGCCTTGTTCTCATAACGCGTTCCCGGCCAGTTGGCGTAGGGCGTGCGCCAGTCATCAGCACTCGTCGCCGTCCATTCGAAGCCGCCATGGCGGGCGCAATGCTGCAGCGTCCAGTTCACGTAGGTATCGATATCGGAAGCGAAGCAGAACTTTCCGCCGGGTTTCAGCACACGATGGAAACGGGCGAGGTTGACGTCTGAAACGAAACGACGCTTCCAGTGCTTCTTCTTCGGCCACGGGTCAGGATAGAGAAGGTCGATATGATCGATCGATCCCTCGGGCAGCCAGTCCAGCAATTGCGTCGCATCATCGTCGTAAAGGCGGATATTCATCAGCTCGCGTTCACGCACGGCGGCGAGCAGCTTGGCCATGGAATTGACGAAGGGCTCCACGCCGATGAAACCCGTCTCCGGGTTTTCAACCGCGCGGTGGGCGAGATGCTCGCCGCCGCCAAAGCCTATCTCCAGACGGATCGACCGCACATCCGCGGGAAAAAGAGCGGCGAGATTTTGCGGCGGGGCGCTTTCCAGATCGATTTTCAGCAAAGGCAACAGGTTCTCGATTGTATCGACCTGCTGATTGCGCAGGGGCTTGCCCTTGCGTCTGCCAAAAAACGCTTCCGTCGCGCGCGAACGCCGTTCTTCCGTCATCTCATACTCTCAAGAACAAATAGACTTAACCCGCACAGCGCCACATGAGGCACTGTGCGGGTTACAAAATTGGTGACGGTATCTCTCAATCGCCGTCAAATAACAAGCGCGATATCTGGTTGACGCATTTTCCGGACGTAAAACCGCTACGCGATTTTACCGGAAATGCTTCAAGCGCTCAAAGCTTCCTTGAGCGGCTTCACCAGATCGAGCTTCTCCCATGAGAAGGAGCCGTCACGGCCGGCCTTGCGGCCGAAATGGCCGTAGGAAGACGTCTTGGCGTAGATCGGCTTGTTGAGATCGAGATGACGGCGGATGCCCGACGGCGACAGGTCCATGACCTTGCGGATCGCGGCCTCGACCTGATCTTCGCTGACCTTGCCGGTGCCATGCAGATCGACATAAATCGACAGCGGCTGGGCGATGCCGATTGCGTAGGAAATCTGGATCGTGCAGCGCTCGGCAAGACCGGCAGCCACGACGTTCTTGGCGAGATAACGGGCGGCATAGGCGGCGGAACGGTCAACCTTGGTCGTGTCCTTGCCGGAGAATGCACCGCCGCCGTGGGGCGCTGCGCCGCCATAGGTGTCGACGATGATCTTGCGACCCGTCAGGCCGGCGTCACCATCGGGACCGCCGATGACGAACTTGCCGGTCGGGTTGATGTACCACTGGCAATCGTCAGCGATCTTCAGGTCGCCCAGAGCTTCGCGAATATAGGGCTCGACAACGGCGCGAACCTTCTTCGAATCCCAGCTTGCATCGAGATGCTGCGTGGACAGAACGATGGATACGGCTTCCGCCGCCTTGCCGTCGACGTAACGAACCGTGACCTGGCTCTTGGCGTCGGGGCCGAGCTTGGCCGCCTCGCCTTCGCCGCTTTTACGGGCGGTGGCGAGCAGCTGCAGGATGCGGTGAGAATAATAGATTGGAGCCGGCATGAGGTCAGGCGTTTCCTTGCAGGCGTAACCGAACATGATGCCCTGGTCGCCGGCGCCCTCGTCGCCCTGCTTGTCGGAGGCGTTGTCCACGCCCTGCGCGATATCAGCAGACTGCGGATGCAGGAGAACGTCGATCTTGGCGGTCTTCCAGTGGAAACCATCCTGCTCGTAGCCGATGTCGCGGATCGCCTTGCGGGCGGCGGACTTGAACTTCGAGGGGTTGAT
This sequence comes from Agrobacterium sp. YIC 4121, assembly GCF_002008205.1. NCBI lineage: Bacteria > Pseudomonadati > Pseudomonadota > Alphaproteobacteria > Hyphomicrobiales > Rhizobiaceae > Agrobacterium > Agrobacterium sp. YIC 4121. Next base: position 507,394 of record NZ_MRDI01000001.1, read on the forward strand.
GACCGGGTGGCCAGCGGCGTCCTTGAGGACCTTGCCGTCCTTGTCCTTCTTCAGAAGCGTATCGGGAACCCGAACCTCACCGGCGATAACGACGCGGTTGGTCGTCGCAAGCGTTTCGCAGGCAATGCGCACGGTCCACGGGTCAACGCCCGTCTTGGACGCTTCACGATAGATGAGATCCACAATTTCATCGGAAATACGATCACAAACCTTGTCCGGATGACCCTCGGCCACGGACTCGCTGGTGAACAGATAATTGGCACGCATGCGGGATTCCCCTCAAAGAACGGTCTTGGAGTTTGTTAGTCATTTCGGCCGTGAAAAACAAGGACACAACCACATAAATATATCTTTATGTGAGAATTCCTTTCCAATCGGGCACAAAAAAACGGTCCTTGCGGACCGTTGAGTGCCCGGCATCCCGTGCCGGAAATTTTCTGCGTCGCGCGGGCTGCGCTTACTCGGCGTCACCTTCGGCGGCGAGCGCCTTGACGAGATCGACGAGACGGCGGCGAACCTTCGGGTCGGCGATCTTCACGAAGGCGCGGTTCAGCTGCAGACCTTCAGCCGAGGACAGAAAGTCGACCACATAGTTGGAGCTCGACGCCTCCGCCATGCCGGGTGTGCCGCCAGCCTGATCGCCGGGTGCATCTTCGAAAAAAAAGGAAACGGGCACATTAAGGATCGCGGAAATATTCTGGAGGCGGCTGGCGCCAACGCGGTTCGTGCCTTTTTCATACTTCTGGATTTGCTGAAAGGTAATTCCGAGACTTTCACCCAGCTTCTCCTGGCTCATTCCGAGCATGGTTCTGCGAAGGCGAATTCGGCTTCCGACATGAATGTCGATGGGGTTAGGCTTTTTCTTATTCTCGGTCATCATGCGGTCCTGACACTCGGAAAGGGTTGATATCTCGCTTCATTACTATTCGAAGAAATGAGTCGGCAATTCGACAGCGTCTAAACTTGTTTTACGACTGACGTATTCACTATGCAATTACAGGGGTTCCCGGTCAATTCTGGCGCCGAGCGAAACTCAAGGCGGGAAATACCGCAACGATCATCAAGATAGAAAAAATCAACCAGAAATACGTCCGATGTATGTCGTAAGTAAATGCGTCGTTTGACCCACCACTCAAAGTGGCGTCAACAATTCCCACCCGGCCGTAATCGAGCCCCGCAATAATGCGGCCATAGGGGTCTATGACGGCGGAAATTCCGGTATTGGCACCGCGAATCACCGGCACGCCCGTCTCAACGGCCCGGACCCTCGCCTGCAGAAAATGCTGATAGGGGCCGGGCGTATCACCGAACCAGCCATCATTGGTCACATTCAGGATGGCGGCCGAGCCGGCCAGCCCCGGCGTCATCTCACCCGGGAAAATGATCTCGTAACAGATGAGAGGATAGAAGGTCTTGCCCGAAGGAAGCGTGAGCGGCGTGCGCGAGGAAGCGGCGGAAAAACCTCCCGGCAGGGCGATGACATTGTCGATGCCGAACTCCCGCAGGATGCCTTCAAAGGGGACATATTCGCCAAAAGGAGTGAGATGCACCTTGTCGGTCGCGCCGATGATCTCGCCCTGGCTGTCGATCGCATAGACCGAATTATAATAACGCGGCGGGCGGCCTGCCCCCTGATCTTCCATTCTCACGGCGCCGGTGAACAGCACCTGCCCATCTTCCAGGGTTTTGGCGATTTCCGCCAGAGCATCCGGGTTTTGCGTCAGAATGAACGGCACCGAGGTTTCCGGCCAGACGATGATATCAGGGCGCTTTTTCCCTTCGCCGGGCGGCAGAGCCGAGAGCCGCAGGTGCTCGCCAAAAATCTCCGCCCTGTCCGCGTTCAGCATCTTGCGTGACTGATCGATGGAAGGCTGCACGATCCGAACGGTCAGTGCGTCTGCGGGCACCTCCGCCGGCGTCTGGAGACGGTAGAAGCCATAACCGAAATGGCCGGCCAGTAGCAGCCCCGCCACGGCGAGACCCGACCACATTCCTTTTTTCGTGCCTATCAGCGCCGGCGAGGCGAATATGAAAACCGCAAGCGTCGTCACGCTGAAAAGACCAAGCAGATGTGCCGACTGCATCATGATCGGGATGGGCATGATGCCGTAACCGATGGCGTTCCAGGGAAAGCCGGTGGCTAGGAAGCTGCGCAGCCATTCCGAAAAGCCGAACGCGGCAGCAAGTGCAGCGATACGGCCGAGGCCCTCCGACCAGAGGAGATTGGCTGCGGCAACCGCAAAACCGTAAAACAACGCCAGAAAAGCGGGAAGACCAAGGATGGCGAGCGGCAGCGCCCAGGCGAATTCATCGGCTTCCAGCAGGAGAGCATTGCCGAGCCACCACAGGCCAGCGACGAAGTAACCAAGCCCGAAACACCAGCCGATGCCGAAGGCTGGCAGGATGCGGCTGAAGAGGCCGCCGCCCGGTTTTCCAGTGCAGCCATCCACAAGCCAGACAAGCAGAGTGAAAGAGAAAAACAGCGCTGCAAAAAAGCCGAATGGAGGCAAAGCGAGCGCCCCGACCGCACCTGCGGCAATCGCCATAACTGCGCGGCTCATGCCGCCGGCCAGCATTACCCTGCCTGCAAGACGCTCCATGCCATCTCCGTTTATGCGCGTCCGGAAAAGCCCGCCGCCGACAAGGCCGCGCCACGGAATTTCCCCTCAGACCCGACGTAAAGGAAAAAAGATTCGCAGTCCACAGGAGGCGTGGCGACCGAAGCGCCACTTGTTCTTTTCGACGCCGAACACGGGCATTCATACCTGTCGCATTGATATGTCGAAAGGTGGAAGCGACGGGGAAAAACCCGTCGACCTTCCTTAATCGGCGTTCTGCTGGTGCGTGATAAGGCGAACATCCGGAGCAGGCAGCGCAATCACCTCATTGGCGCCCGCTTCGCCCGGAGCGCGATCATCCTCACCTTCGGAGCCGTGATCCCGGACGATACGAACGCCCTTGATACGCCTGCTATCCGCATCGAGGATCTGGAACTCGAAACCTGGCACGGCCCTGACCACCTCGCCCTTGGCCGGAATGCGGCCGAGCGCGAAGAAGATGAGACCGCCGAGCGTATCGATTTCCTCCAGATGTTCACGCACATCGAATTCCGGCCCGATCGCCTCGGCGAGTTCGGTGAGTTCTGCACGCGCATCCGCGACAAGCACGTCGGCTGAAAGACGCGAAAACATCGCCTCGTCCTTGTCGTGCTCGTCATCGATGTCACCCACGACCATCTCGACGATATCCTCATGGCTGACGAGACCGTCGGTGCCGCCATACTCATCGATCACCAACGCAAGCTGGGTTCTCTGGGCCTGCATCGTCTTCAAAAGGTCGGAGGCCAGCATGGAGGGCGGTGCGAAAAGAATTTTGCGCACCAACCCGGCAGCGGCGACCGTCTGCTCCAGATCGACACGTGCCAGGTCGAAATTCGGCCGCGGTGAACGCGGCGCCTTCACCTCACCGTAAGCGACGCTTCGCGAACCGGCCCGGCGTTTGTTGCGGGCTTGCTTGGCGACATAGGCCAGCAGATCGCGAATGTGGATCATGCCCTTCGGATTATCCAGCGTCTCGTCATAGACCGGCATGCGCGAACGCCCGGTTTCCTCAAAGAGGATCAGCGCATCGCCGATCGTCATATTCTCATCGAGACCGTCGATGTCCACACGCGGGATCATGATATCTTCGACCCGAATCTCGCGGAAACGCAGGATATTGTTGAGCATCGCCCGTTCTTCGGGCGAAAAAGCCGCACCGATTTCGGTGTCGTCCATCAGCGCGTCGGTCAAATCCTCGCGCAGGCGCTCGCCCTGGGATGGTTTCAGCAACCGTGCGATGCGTGACCAGATGGTCGATTTCGGCTTGGCGTTGTAGTCGTGACGTAAGTGACTACTGCCCTCCTCCGAAGAGGACTGCTCGCCGTTTTCTCTGCCCTCATTGGCAGGTCGTGCAGAATGTTCGTTCATGGCTCCAGACAATATTTAAAGCGGTTCCTGACCCGCGTAAGGATCAGATAGGCCAAGCACCGCCAAAATGCGAGTCTCAAGCGACTCCATTTCTTCCGCTTCTTCCTCGTCCATGTGGTCGTAACCGAACAAATGCAGGAACCCATGAACGAGCAGATGGGTCAGATGATCCCCGAAACTCTTCTCAAGTTCAAGGGCCTCGCGTTCAACCGTCTCGCGCGCGATGACGATATCGCCCAGCATGGGGCCCGGCATTCCGCCCGGCTTCAGCGGAAAAGCCGGGAAAGACAGGACATTGGTTGCCTTGTCCTTGTCGCGCCACTCAGCGTTGATTTCGCGAATATTTTCGTCGTCGGTGAAAACCAGCGACAGTTCCACCGGCATTTTCGGGAAGGGTTGGTCCTCTTCCCGCTTCAGGAAATCGACCGCCGCATCCAGCACCCTGGTGGCGAAGGCCAGCAGATCCCCTTCCGAGGACCAGCCTTCGGCCTCGACGCTGATTTGAATATCCAGAGCTGTCATTGCTTTACGTCAGCTGCCCTTTACGAGGCTTTCATCCGGCACGGCCGTGTGGGATTCGTAAGCCCGGACGATACGCGCCACCATCGGATGACGAACGACATCGACATCCTTGAAGCGCACGACGGACACGCCTTCGACATCGGTGAGGATTTGCAGGGCCTCGACAAGACCGGATTTCACGCCGCGCGGCAAATCCACCTGGCTTGGGTCACCGGTCACGATCATGCGGCCGTTCTCACCAAGGCGGGTGAGGAACATCTTCATCTGCATGGTCGTGGTGTTCTGGGCTTCGTCCAGAATGACGGCGGCATTGGCCAGCGTGCGGCCGCGCATGAAGGCCAGCGGTGCGATTTCGATGACGCCCGCCTGAATGGCTCGCTCCACCTTGTCACCCGGCATCATGTCATAAAGCGCGTCGTAAAGCGGACGCAGATAAGGATCGACCTTTTCCTTCATGTCGCCCGGCAGGAAGCCCAGACGCTCACCCGCTTCGACGGCGGGGCGCGACAGGATGATGCGGTCAACCGCGCCGCGCTCCAGAAGCTGCGCCGCATGCGCCACGGCAAGATAGGTCTTGCCGGTGCCGGCGGGGCCGACGCCGAAAACCAGTTCGGACTGCTCCAGCGCCCGCATGTAGACATCCTGTGTCGGCGTGCGGGCAGCGATGGTCTTCTTGCGGGTGGAAATCTGTGCCATGGAAATCTTCGCCTTGCGTTCCATCGTCGGCAAGGTCAGCTGGTCGTCCGCGGCCATGGCCATGCGGATCGCGCCTTCGACATCGGAGACCTCGGCGGTTCCGCCCTTGAGCAGCCGTTCATAGAGGAAATCCAGCGCCCGACGAGCCTGATTGGTGGCAACGACATCGCCGGTGATGGCAACGGAATTACCGCGTGGGCGAGCGTCGATATTGAGGCGCTGTTCCAGAAGCTTCAGGTTCTGATCGAACTGACCGAATAGCTCTCCCGCTATCCTGTTATTCTCGAACGTGAGGACGAAGTGATTGGCGTCGGTCGCGGCTTGGCGTGGCTGGCGCGATGAATTTGATACCAATTCGTGTGCGTTCAAGCGGTCAGGCTCCTGTCCCAATCAGTGTCGGCTCCTCACTCTAACTCCCTGCCACCTCGGCAAACAAGCTGTTTGGACCCGTTGCGGTGATTCGTACATTAACAATGTCACCGATTTTCAAAGTCTTTGCATCAAGATTCACGGATTGCAGCCATGGAGAGCGACCTATCAACTGCTCAGGCATGCGGCCGGGCTTTTCCAGCAGCACATCCATGGTTTTTCCGACCAGCGATTCCGCAAATTCCTTCTGCTGCCGCAGCAACAGGGCCTGCAATCTTTCCAGTCGCTCGGCCTTCACCTCTTCCGCAACCTGATCGGTGAGATCGGCTCCCGGCGTGCCGGGACGGGTGGAATATTTGAACGAGAAGGCCTGCGCATATTTCACCGTCTCGACCATCGCCATCGTATCTTCGAAATCGCGATCCGTCTCACCGGGGAAACCGACAATAAAGTCTCCCGACATGGCAATATCAGGGCGGGCAGCGCGGATTTTTTCGATAAGCTGGATATATTCCTCACCCGTATGGCGACGGTTCATCGCTTTCAGAATGCGGTCCGAACCCGATTGCACCGGCAGATGCAGATAGGGCATCAGGATGCGCAAATCGCGATGCGCGCCGATCAGGCGCTCGTCCATGTCGCGCGGATGGCTGGTGGTGTAGCGAAGCCGTGCAAGGCCGGGAATTTCCGCCAGCCGGTAAAGCAGCTCGGCAAGGCCCCATTTCTCACCCTTCGGGCCTTCGCCCTGCCAGGCATTGACGTTTTGGCCGAGCAGCGTGATCTCGCGCACGCCGGCATCGACGAGCTTCATCGCCTCATCGACGATCTGGCGCACGGGGCGGGAGACTTCCGAACCGCGCGTATAGGGCACGACACAGAAGGTACAGAACTTGTCGCAACCTTCCTGCACCGTCAGAAACGCCGTTACGCCGCGCGTGCGCAGCGTCGCCTTTTCGGCGACAGGCAGGTGCTCGAACTTATCCTCAACCGCATATTCGGTCTCGATGACACGCTCGCCGCCGCGCACCCGCTTCAGGGCGTCCGGCAGGCGATGGTAGGTCTGCGGGCCAATGACGACATCAACGGCGGGCGCACGGCGAAGGATTTCCTCGCCTTCCGCCTGCGCAACGCAACCGGCAACGCCGATCATGAATTCGCGGCCCTGCTCTTCGCGCGATTTTTTCATGTCGCGCAGGCGGCCGAGCGCCGAGTAGACCTTTTCAGCCGCCTTTTCGCGGATATGACAGGTGTTCAGCAGAACCAGATCCGCCTCGCCCATATCTTCCGTCTGAACGTAGCCGTCCTTCGCCAGCGCATCGCTCATACGGACGGAATCGTAGACGTTCATCTGACAGCCATAGGTCTTGATGAAGACCTTTCTGCTGTTCGAACCCTCGCGGGCAATCATGGGTGGGGCGTCGAGGCCAAGCGTTTCCTGGGTCATGGCGGCTATCTAGTGTTTTTCACGGCCAGATTAAACAGAAAAATGCCGGAAAAGCTACGATCTCGCTAATTCCGCCAGCCGCCGCGCAGGCTGAAGGCCAGCATGGAGCGGATGGAGGCGGCGATATCGGTCGCCAGGCGCTTGCGGTTATCCGTGCTGTGAAACGGAACGCTGTCACCGAATGTCACGTCGACATCGATGGCGCCGGCCCTGATGATGCCGAGCAGATGCGGCACGAGCGTGATGCTGCCCGGCCAGGCGGCGATGACGCGATGGTAACGCCCCATGGCCATGCCCTGCACCCTTGTATAGGCGATGGCGACCGGCTGCACATAAACCAGCTTGCCCGGAACCTGTTCAGCGGCGGTGGAGGCCGCACCGAACAGCGAGGATTTGACGGCAAGCATACGGTTGCCGTCGGAGGTGGTGCCTTCGGGAAACAAAACGACGATCTCGCCATCGGCCATGCGGCTGGCGATCTCGCTCACCTGCGCGCCGGTGCTGCGTTTCTGCTCACGCTGAACAAAGATGCTTTTCTGCAAGCGGGCAAGCCAGCCGAACACCGGCCAGTCCCGCACTTCCGTTTTGGCGATGAACACCACGTCGGCAATGCTGCCGAGAACGAGGATGTCCTTCCACGAGGCGTGATTGACCGCAAGCATCAGCGGTTTCGCCCGCTCCACATCGCCATGCACATGCACGCGGATACCGAGAACATGGCAGGCGATGCGATGCCAGAGGCGCGGAATGCGGCGGCGAAGCCGCCAGTCGAAGGCAAGGCCCAATAGTTGCAGCGGCAGCAATATGATCGTGACGATCAGAAGAACGACCGCGATATAGGCTGTCCGGAGCCACATCATGATTGGAACGCCCGTCTGCTCACCGGCGTCTCAGTGTTCGCCGGGCTTCAACGGCACGCCGTAAAGTTCCAGCCGGTGATCCACGAGCTTGAAGCCGTGTTCCCTGGCGATCTTTTCCTGAAGTGCCTCGATCTCGGCGGAATGAAATTCGATGACCACGCCGTTCTTCAAGTCGATCAGGTGATCGTGATGTTCCTCGGGCACGGTCTCATAGCGCGAACGGCCGTCGCGAAAATCGTGACGCTCGATGATGCCGGCATCCTCGAACAGCTTCACCGTTCTATAGACGGTGGAAATCGAGATGCGCGGATCCACGGCGGAGGAGCGGCGGTAAAGCTCCTCGACATCGGGATGGTCGGCTGACTCCTGAAGGACGCGGGCGATGACACGGCGTTGATCCGTCATCCGCATGCCGCGTTCGGCGCAAAGCTCCTCCAGCGTTTTCGAAAGGTCTGTCACGTCTTCTGGCCTTTTGAGAATTCCGGTTTGCGGCTTTCGCCGAAAAATGCCTGTCGCAGGGAACTAGCGAAGATCGCGGCGCATGACAAGCGCCGTCGACTTCGTTCCATCCTTTGCTGCGTAATAGGCCTTGCGTTCCGCGACGGTTTTGAAGCCGAGCTTCCTGTAAAGCCCCAGCGCAGAGGCATTATTATTATCCACCTCAAGAAACATGGTTTCGGCGCCGCGCATCATGGCCTCGCGGATGGCCGACTGCATCAGACGCCAGCCGAGACCGGCGCGTGCGAACTTGTCGGCCACGGCAACGGTCAGGATTTCCGCCTCGCCCGCCACTTCCCGCGCCAGCACGAAACCACCGAGCGGCTTACTGAAAAAGGCGTTGGTCTGGCGTGCGACAGCACCGAAAACCGACCCTTGCGTCAGCAGCCCGGAAAACTCCCCGTCGTTCCACGGGCGCGGAAAGCGCAGCGCATGCAACTCCGCCACCGCGGCGCAATCCTCATGCTGCATCGGCACGATCTCGAAATAGGGCTTCCAGGTCAGATAGTCGTCAAACATAACAGGAATCGGGCATCACAGGAATCATTCGCACATGTTGACGAATGCCCTATCAGGCAACGCCCTGACGTGCCAGCGCAAAACCGGTCTGCGGCCGGGCATCCGGCCCGCGCAGATAAAGCGGCGCGGGTTTCGGCTGGCCAGCTGGCTTGCGCGCAGCAGCACGCGCGACCGAGGCAATCGGGAAGTGATCCGGTCCCGAACCCGCCTCCAACCCCGCCAAAAGCGGCGCGGCTGAACCGATAACGGCGCCATCAAAACCGGTGGTAACCGTTTTGGCGTCGTCCAGGGGCAGAAGCGCAGCATCGCTCAGCGGCGATCCATCCGCACCGAATGTCTGGAGATAGGCTTCGCCGCGCTTGGCATCCAGCGCAACGGCCACGGACCGGCCGGGATTTGCAAGCAGATGATGAAGCGCCAGCGTTTCAAGCGTGGTGACGCCCACGGCCTCGACGCCGAGCGACAGGGCAAAGCCGCGCGCGGCGGCGACCCCGACGCGGATACCGGTGAAAGACCCCGGCCCGATGGTCACGGCGATGCGCCCGACATTCTGGAGCGCCAGTTGCGCCTGCTCCAGCGCACCGTCGATCACCGCCATCAACCTTTCGGCATGGCCCTTGCCGATCGTTTCGCATACCTCGCCGAGCACCCTGTCGGAGGCGCTGTCATAAACGCAGGCGGAACAATCCACACCTGAGGTGTCGAGTGCGAGAACAATCATGATGGCCTGGCTTGCGCTTTTATACCGCTTCGACTTCGCGCACTTCCGGCACGAAATGGCGAAGCAGATTCTGAACGCCATGCTTCAGCGTGGCGGTGGAGGACGGGCAACCCGAGCAGGCGCCCTTCATGTTCAGGAACACCGTGCCGTCGCGGAAACCGCGGAAGGTGATATCGCCGCCATCCTGCGCCACGGCGGGGCGAACGCGGGTATCCAGCAACTCCTTGATGGTGGCGACGATGGTTTCGTCACCCTCTTCGAAGAATTCGCCTTCCTCATCCGATACTTCAGCCGCAACAGCCGTGCCCATGATCGGGCGGCCGGACATGAAATGTTCCATGATCGCGCCCAGAATGGCGGGCTTTAGGTGCTGCCATTCCGCGCCGTCCTTGGTGACGGTGATGAAATCGAAACCGAAATAAACGCCGGTCACGCCCGGAATGGTGAAGAGGCGCTCTGCCAGCGGCGAAGCCTGCGCCTGCGACGGGTTGAGAAACTCCACCGTGCCGCTTTCCAGCACCACCTTGCCCGGCAGGAACTTCAGCGTCGTCGGGTTCGGCGTGGCTTCCGTCTGAATGAACATCGTCTGTCTCCTTCGAGGTCGCCGTTCACGCCCCGTAATTTAGAATTCTTCCAAAAAATACGCCCGGCGAAGCTGCACTTCAAGCCCTGACATGATAATTACATTCAAGAAATCGTCAGCCCCTCAATCTTGCCCGAACAAGGGTCAGCAGAGTGCGTCGATTTCCTCGTCCGACAGCGTATCCGGCAACACGGTGACGGGAATGGGAAAGGCTGCCCCACGTCCGGCGATGGAGGAAACAAGCGGTCCCGGCCCTTCCTTCGTCGAGCCTGCTGCCAGAACGAGAATCGCGATATCGCGGTCTTCCTCGATCAGCCCGTGGATCTGCTCGGTTGCGCTGCCTTCTCGAATGACTGCTTCCGGCTCTATGCCGATTGTTTCGCGTACCTTCTGAGCGATCTTGGCGAGAGTGGCTTCCGCTTCCTCACGCGCTTCGGCCCGCATGATCTGCTCGACACCCAGCCATTGCTGGAAATCGCCTTCCGGGATCATGTAGAGCAGCACCAGCCCGCCATTGGAGTTCTTGGCACGACGACCGGCATAGTGCACGGCCCTTTCGCATTCCGGTGTGTCATCGATAACAGCGAGAAATTTGCGACGATGCCCTTCCAGACGCGACAGCCGTTTTGAAACCATTCTGCACTCCCTAGGTCCGCCGTGATCCGTAAAACCGCCCGACGGTTCGGGCGGAGATTATATCAAATCACGGCAGGCGCAAACCGCCCGCCGCATTCGCGCAGCAGCGACCTGTCAGCGCAGGAAGCCGATGATGTCGCGTACCTCGTTCATCGTCTTTTCGGCGATGGTGCGTGCCCGCTCGCCGCCCTGTTTGAGGATGGCGTCGATATGGGTCGGGTCATCGAGAAGGCGGCGCATCTCGTTGTTGACGGGGGCCAGAACATTAACCGCAAGCTCGACGAGGGCCGGCTTGAACGCCGAGAACTGCTGTCCGCCGAATTCGGAAAGAACATCCGCCTTGGTCCTGTCGGAGAGAGCAGCATAGATGCCGACGAGGTTTTCGGCCTCGGGACGGCCCTTCAGGCCTTCCACTTCGCTCGGCAGCGCGTCCGGATCGGTCTTTGCCTTCTTGATCTTCTTCGAGATCGCATCGACATCATCCATCAGGTTGATGCGCGAAAGATCGGAAGGGTCGGACTTCGACATTTTCTTGGTGCCGTCCTTGAGCGACATCACGCGCGGCGCCGGGCCGCCGATCAACGGCTCCACCATCGGGAAATAGGCGTGCACCGGCTCATCGCCCACGGTGATATCGAGCCCGAGACCCGCCTTGCGGATATGATCGCCGAAATCGATATTGAACTTCTGGGCGATATCGCGGGCAAGTTCCAGATGCTGCTTCTGGTCATCACCAACCGGAACATGCGTGGCGCGATAGACGAGAATGTCGGCAGCCATCAGGCTCGGATAGGCCAGCAGGCCGAGCGAGACCTGTTCGGCATTCTTGCCGGACTTGTCCTTGAACTGCGTCATGCGCTCCATCCAGCCGATGCGCGCCACGCAGTTGAACACCCATGCGAGTTCCGCATGCTGCGGCACGGCCGACTGGTTGAAGACGATATGTTTTACAGGGTCGATGCCCGAGGCGATGAAGGCGGCCGCAATCGAGCGGGTCTGCGCCTTCAGGTCCGTATGAACGAGCTGGGCGGTGATGGCATGCATATCGACGACGCAATAGATGCAGTCGTTATCTTCCTGCAGCGCCACGAATTTGCGGATGGCGCCGAGATAATTACCGAGATGCAGATTGCCGGTCGGCTGGACGCCCGAGAAAACCAGCGGCTTGAATGCGTTCATTGTCGTCCTCGAAAAGGCTTGTGGAGGGCCCCGCCCCGTGATTGGAATTGCACGCGCGCTTATGCACCCGCAGCCCCTCGCAATCAAGCGGTTTCAAGGGCTATCCAAGGCGCGGCTGAAGGAGGTCCCAGCGATTTCCGTAAGGGTCGGCAAAGACCGCGACGGAACCATAAACCTCATGGCGCGGCTCTTCCAGAAAGCGCACGCCGCGGGCGAGCATGGTCTCGTAATCGCGCTGGAAATTATCGGTGTGCAGGAAAAATCCGACACGGCCGCCGGTCTGGTTGCCGATCGCAAGGCGCTGCTCTTCGCCATCGGCCTCGGCAAGCAGCAGGCCCCCGCCATCGGTTCCTTGCGGCTTCACCACCAGCCACCGCTTGCCGTCGCCAAGCGGCTGATCGGACAGGCATTCGAACCCGAGAATGTCGCAATAAAACGCCTTCGCCCGATCGTAATCGTCCACGACAAGCGTGACGAGCGCGATGCGGCGGTTCTCGGCAAAGGACATCAGCCCGCCTCCGTTTCGACGTTCTTTTTGCCGCGCTTGCGGATGGCTCGCTTGACCATGCCGATATCGGCTCCACCCGAAACAAAGGCCAGCACGAAATAGACCAGCATGGCTGCGAAAACGAGAGCCATGATGGTGCCCGCCCGCACGAAAATGGACGAGGCGGAAGACAGTTCGAAAGTCAGCCAGGTCAACGCGTAGTGCACGAAAACAGCCATCAACGCCGCAGCCAGCAGCAAACGCGGAATGCGGGTGAGCAGCGGAATATCCACATGCCAGTGCCCGCGCCACAAAAGCATGCCGAACAGAAGGGCGGCATTGACCCAGCCGGCGGTGATTTCGGCGATGGCGATGCCCGGACCGCCAAGACGCGGGAAGAGCGTCAGCGCCAGGGATACGTTCACGACGACGGAAATCGCCGCGAAGATCATTGGTGTGCGCGTATCCTCACGGGCGAAGAAGCCCGGAATGAAGGCCTTAATCAGCACAAAAGCCGGCAGACCAAGACCATAGATACCAAGGATTTGCGCGACGGTGACAGTGGCTGAAGGCGAGAAATTGCCGCGCTCGTAAAGAAAACGAACGATAGGCTCCGCCATGACGAGAAGTGCTGCGGCAGCCGGCAATGTCAGGAACAGTACGAATTCGACCGAGCGGTTCTGCAGGCTTCCGGCCTCCACCATATGCCCGCCGCGCAACGCCCGCGCCAATTCCGGCAGAAGCACGGTGGCCACCGCGATGCCGACGACGCCGAGCGGCAGCTGGTAGATTCGGTCGGCATAGGCAAGCGACGAGATCACGCCCTCGCCGGCAGAGGCGATATTGGTGTTGATCAGCAGATTGATCTGGGTGATGCCGCCGGTAATCGCTGCCGGCAGCGCAAGAACCAGGAGGCGCTGCACATTCTTCGTCAGCCGGGGCCTGCGGAAACCGATGCGCATGCCGGCATTGCGCACGGCTATCCAGACAATGGCGAGCTGCACCAGACCCGCTGCCATCACACCCCATGAAAGCGCATAGCCGACTTGAAGCGGATCGTAATTCTTCCACCAAGCCAGCGCGAGCACGCCGATGAGAATGATATTAAGGAATACGGGAGCAATCGCCGCCGCAAAATAACGGTGCAGAGAGTTCAGCATGCCGCCCATCATTGCCGCCAGAGACATGCAGGCGAGATAGGGGAACATGATGGTGGCGAGATGCACGGTGTTGTCGAATTTCACCGGGTCTTCCAGAAAGCCCGGCGCGATCACCGTGCGCACGATGAATGGCATCGACAGTTCCATCAGGATCGTCAGGGCCAAAAGCACGGTGAACAGGACGCCGAAGACTTCCTCGGAAAAGCGTCTCGCGCCTTCCATGCCGTTCGCCTCGATTTCCTTGGCGAAAAGCGGCACGAAGGCCGAGTTGAAAGCGCCTTCAGCAAACAGCCGCCGGAAGGTATTGGGGAAACGGAAAGCAGCATTGAAAGCATCCGCCACCGGGCCGGTGCCGACGGCGGCTGCCATCAGGGTTTCGCGCAGGAAGCCGAAAATGCGGCTGCCGAGCGTGGCTGTGCCGACGGTGGCGAACTTGCCGATCAGGCTCATAATCTCAAGCCTTTGCCGTGCGCGCGGCCGGCAGGGCCGCCACGTCTGGGTGGGCGATGATGCCATTCGGCATACGGTCTCGCAATTCGTCTTCCTGCTCGCTCATCACCGCCTTCAGGCGCGTGGCGATGCTGGCCTGCCGGTTGTCATTCGTCACCTTCTGGCCGAAGAGGTCCGTCACATAGAAGGTGTCGATGACCTTCTCCCCGAAGGTGGTGATGCGGGCGGAGTGAATATCGAGCGACAGATCCGCGATAACGGCCGTCATATCCGCCAGAAGCCCCGGCCGGTCGAGGCATTCCACTTCGATGACGGTGAACTTGTTCGACAGCCCGTTGGAGATGATGACGGAGGGCGGAATAGTGAAGGCGCTCTTCTTCTTGCGGCTCTTGGTGCGGGTAGCGATCATTTCCGGCAGGCGCTGCTTGCCGGAGAGAACCTCCTCGATGAGCTTGCCGACATTGTTGCCGCGCCGCGTCTCGTCCTCATCGATCGGAAATTCGCGGTTGATGAGGATCGTATCGAGCGCCCGCCCATCGGACGTCGTGAAGATTTGCGCATCGGCGATATTGGCGCCGGCGGCAGCACAGGCGCCGGTGATGATGGACAGCAGACGCGGATGGTCGGGCGCCAGCACGGTGATTTCGGTGATGGCGTGGAAGGAATGGGTGCGCACCATGGTCGACAGCGCTTTTTCCTGCTTGTCGGCCTCCCGGATGAAGCGGGTGTGACGCACCTGGTCTTCGAGCGCCACCGTCAGCAGATAGGGCTCGTAGTGCAGCTTGGTATATTTGCGCCGCGCCTTCTGGCCCCAGTCGTCGAGGGCGTCGTAGAGCGCCTGCCGGGCGATCTGCGCGCGCTCCTTGCGGGAGACTTCCGAGAAGCCGCCCGACAGCAGCAGTTCGGTCTCGTAATAAAGCGAACGCAGCAGCTGCCCCTTCCAGCCGTTCCAAACGCCGGGACCGACGGCGCGGATATCGCAGACCGTCAAGATGAGCAGCATCTTCAGCCGCTCCATGGATTGCACCTTGTCGGCAAAATCGGTGATGGTCTTGCGGTCATGCAGATCGCGCGTCTGGGCGACCATGGACATCAAAAGATGCTGCTCGATCAGCCAGACCACCGTTTCGGTCTGCTTGCCGGTGAGGCGAAAACGTTGGCAGAGCTTGCGGGCAACACGCGCGCCGGCAATCGAGTGGTCTTCCTGCCGGCCCTTTGCCACATCGTGCAACAGAACGGCAACATAGAGCGCCTCACGTTCCTCGACGCTGGGCATCAGCTGGTTGGCAAGCGGATGGGCATCGACGGCCGTTCCCTTGTCCACTTCCGACAGCACGCCGACAGAGCGGATCAGATGCTCATCCACCGTATAGTGATGATACATGTTGAACTGCATCATCGCGACGATCTTGCCGAATTCGGGGATGAACTTGCCGAGCACGCCTGCCTCGTTCATGCGGCGCAGGGTCAACGCCGGATCGCGCCGTGATGTCAGGATCGACAGGAAAAGCCGATTAGCCTCCTCGTTTTCCCGCAGCTCGTCATTGATGAGCGACAGCGAGCGGGTGACGACACGCAGCGCATCGGGATGCAGTTCGAGATTGTTGATATCGGCAATGTGGAACAGCCGGATCAGATTGACCGGGTCGTTCTTGAAGACGTCGGGTTTGGCAAGCGCGATACGCCCCCGATCCTCGACGAATTCCACCGAGCCGGGGATTTTACGCACGCGATGGGCAAAGCGGCTCAGCACACCGGAAAGGCCCGGCACATCCTTCGCCTGCCGGTCTTCCAGTGCGGCGCAGACGATGCGCGTCAGATCGCCGACATCCTTCGCCACGAGAAAATAGTGCTTCATGAAACGCTCAACGGCGGAGAGGCCGGGGCGCGGCTGATAATTCAGGGCATCAGCAATCTCACGCTGGATGTCGAAGGAAAGGCGCTCTTCCGCCTTGCCGGTGATGAAATGCATCTGGCAACGCACAGCCCAGAGAAAATCATCGGCCTTTTCGAACAGCCTGAGTTCAGGCCGCGACAGGACGCCGAGCTTGACCAGATCGGCCGTATCGCGGACGTGATAATAATATTTGGCGATCCAGAACAGCGTGTGCAGGTCGCGCAGGCCACCCTTGCCTTCCTTGACGTTCGGCTCCACCAGATAACGCGTATCGCCCGCCTTGCGGTGGCGCTGGTCGCGCTCGGCGAGCTTGGCGGCGATGAATTCCGGGCCGGTTCCGGTGACGACTTCTGACTCGAAGCGCTTTTCGAGATCGTCGGTCAGGGATTTCTTGCCGCAGATCGCCCGCACTTCCAAAATAGCGGTGCGGATCGTCATGTCGGATTTGGAGAGGCGGATGCATTCATCCACCGTGCGGGTGGCGTGGCCGACCTTGAAGCCGAGATCCCAGAGGAGATAGAGCACGAACTCCACGGCCTTGTGCATGTCAGGTGTGTTCTTGGTGGGAAGCAAGAACAGGAGGTCGATATCCGATCCCGGCGCCAGTGTGCCGCGTCCATAACCGCCAACCGCGGCGACCGCGATCTGCGGCGCATCTTTCGGATAGACGTATTGGCAGGCGAGATCATAGAGCGTTTCGATCAGCCGATCCTGGAGCCAGGAGATGCGCCGGGCGCAGTCAATGCCGCTGCCATCGGCTTTCAGTAGTTCTCTGGCCTTTTCCCGGCCTTCCGTACTGGCCTTGCGGAAGATCGGCAGTAGATCGGACTTGATATCGGCGATGCGTTTGCCGTCTTCCTTGAAGATGATGTCACAGTCACGCTTCAGCGCCGATACATCGAGAATGTCGGAAAAATCCAGGTCCTTGATGGCCATCTATGCCGGTATCCATGTCCTGTGGGAAATCCCACCACTTGCGATGGGAGTGTCCTATAGCGAGTTTTAAAGGCGATGGACAGGCAGTCTATCCTCTTAAGCCTTGCCAAGTTCTTTCTTCAACGCATAGAGCGCGTCCAATGCCTCACGCGGCGTCATTTCGTCGGGGTTGAAGCCTTTCAGAGCTTCCTCCAGCTTCGATGGTCCGGCCTTGCGGGTTTCCTCGCGGCGAACCGCGATCTGGAACAGCGGCAGATCGTCGATCAACTGGCTGGCCGGGTTCTTGCGGTCGGCATCTTCAAGCTTCGTCAGCACCTCGCGGGCGCGTTCCACCACCGATGCAGGCAAGCCCGCAAGCCGGGCCACCTGAATGCCATAGGAACGATCCGCAGCACCCGGTCCGACCTCGTGCAGGAAGATGACGTCACCTTCCCACTCCTTCACCCGCATCGTGGCATTGGAAAGGCGGCCGAGTTTTTCCGACAGCACTGTCAATTCGTGGAAGTGGGTAGCGAAGAGACCACGGCAACGATTGACCTCATGCAGATGCTCCACCGCCGCCCAGGCGATGGAAAGACCGTCAAAAGTTGCGGTGCCCCGGCCGATCTCATCCAGAATGACCAGCGAGCGATCCGTCGCCTGATTGAGGATGGCGGCGGTTTCCACCATTTCCACCATGAAGGTCGAGCGGCCGCGCGCCAGATCATCGGAGGCACCGACACGGGAAAACAGCCGATCGACGACACCGATATGGGCGGCTTCCGCCGGAACGAAGGAACCGATCTGCGCGAGGATGGCGATCAGCGCATTCTGGCGCAGGAAGGTCGATTTACCGCCCATATTCGGGCCGGTGAGCAGCCATATCGCGCCGTTCTTACCACCGTTGACGGCTGACAGATCGCAATTATTGGCGATGAAGGGTCCGGCAGACTGCCGCCGCAACGCCTGCTCCACCACCGGGTGCCGCCCGCCCTTGATGACAAAGGTCATGGAAGCATCAACGATCGGTCGGCAATAGGCCTGTTCGGTAGCGAGATAGGCAAGGCTCGAGGCAACATCGATCACCGCAAGCGCCAGTGCGCCGGCCTTGATCGCTTCCGCCTGTTGCACAACGGCCCTGACCATGCGCTCGAAGGCTTCCAGTTCCATGGTCAAAGCCTGCGCAGCGGCATTGGCGATGCGGCTTTCAAGATCGGAAAGCTCGGTGGTGGTGAAGCGCATGGCGCCTGCCATGGTCTGGCGGTGGATAAAACGCGCCTTGGCCTCGTCCGTCGCTGTCATCACATCGGCATTGCCAGCCGTCACCTCGATAAAATAGCCAAGCACATTGTTGTGCTTGATCTTGAGCGACTTGATGCCGGTCTCATCGGCATATTTCAGTTGCAGCCCGGCAATCACCCGGCGCGACTGGTCGCGAAGCGCCCGCACCTCGTCGAGTTCGGGATTGGCGCCTTCACGCAGGAAACCGCCATCACGCTTCAGAAGCGGGAGATCGTCGGCAAGCATCGAGCCGAGCATGGCTTCGAGACCGCCGGGCAGGGCTTTTAAATCGGCGAGCGCCGCCGCCAGCTCGTCCGGCAACAATCCCTGATCGAGAATGGCGGCAATCCTCTCGGCAGAAGCCAGCCCCTGCCTGATGGCGCCGAGATCGCGCGGGCCGCCGCGCTCCAGCGCAAGACGGGAGAGCGCACGCGGCATATCCGCAACCTGTTTCAGCGCATCACGCAGGCCGTCACACAGCGAGACGTCATCGATCAGATAGGCCACGGCATCGAGGCGAGCGTTTATTTTTTCCGGGTCGGTCAAGGGCGACATCAGCCGCTCGGCCAGAAGCCGCGCGCCACCGCCTGTTACCGTACGGTTCAGGGCATGCAGCAGCGATCCGTCCCTTTCGCCCGACAGCGTCTTCACCAGCTCCAGATTGGCGCGGGTGGCGGGGTCGATGAAAAGGGTCGAAGCGGCGCTTTCGCGCTCCGGCGCACCGAGTGGCGGGCGCTCGGCGATCTGGGTCTTTTCGACATAGGCAACGGCAGCGGCGGCGGCCGCCATTTCCACCCGCGAAAAGGTGCCGAAGCCGTCCAGCGTCGAGACGTTGAAATAACGCGCGATGCGCCCTTCCGCCGTGGCGCTGTCGAAGAGGATCGCCGGCTGCGGCACCGCCACGCGGCCAAGCACATCGAAGACCGGCCGCAGTTCCTCGTCATGGAAGAGGCTGTCGGCGACGATCAACTCGCGCGGATCGATGCGCCAGATATCGGCCAGAAGCCGCGTCAGCGTGGTTTCCGCCAGACGGAAGACGCCGGTGGAAATATCGATCCAGGCGAGCGCAAACTGCGCTTCGGCGCTGCCGCGAATGCGGGCGAGCGCCATCAGATAGTTGGATTCCGTCGGCGACAGCAGTTTTTCTTCGGTCAGCGTACCGGGCGTGACAAGCCGCACCACATCACGCTTGACCACGGATTTCGATCCGCGCTTCTTGGCTTCCGCCGGATCTTCCACCTGTTCGCAGACGGCGACGCGATAACCGCGCAGGATGAGTTTCTGCAGATAATCATCCGCCGCATGGACGGGGACGCCGCACATGGGGATATCATGACCCATATGCTGGCCGCGTTTCGTCAGCGTGATGCCCAGAGCGCGGGAAGCCTCAACCGCATCGTCGAAGAACAATTCGTAAAAATCGCCCATGCGGTAGAACAGCAGCGAACCGGGATTGTTCGCCTTGATCTCGATATATTGCTCCATCATCGGAGTGGCCGTCGCGCGGCTCTCTTCCGAGATCAGGGAAGCGGTTGTCAGAACGTCCGTCAATGGCCTGCCGATGTCATATCGTGTTGCGGAAAAGAAGGGCCGACACTAGCGGCAATCTCCACCTCAACACAACACGCGCGGGAACGCTGCCCACAGGAACATCCCGCCCGACTGCGCCGAAACCCGGTCAGCCGTTGATGCGCTCGGCCTCGCCGCCATAATAGCTGATGTAACGGCCGGCGATGGACGAAACCGGCAGGACCACGAGGACGTCTGTAGTATTGAAGGCATGGTCCACGACCGCGCCGGAGCCGAACATGGCGCCAAGGCGCATATAGCCCTTGATCAGCGGCGGCATGGCGTTCAGCGCCTTGCGGGCGTTGAGCGCCTCTGCCGGAACGAGGTCCATCTCATGATAAAGCTCGGGAAGGGCGGAGGCTTCCCACTCGCCCTTGGCCACGCAATTATGGTGCAGGAAGGACAGGGCAAGCGCGTGGGCTTCCGGCTGCACGCCGGGGAAGGAGGCGCAACCGATCATGGCATCCATGCGGTGTTTCACGGCATAGGCCCAGTTGCCCTGCCACAGAAGCTCGACGGTGCGTTTGGTGCGATATTCGGGCAGCACGCAGGAACGGCCAAGCTCCATGAAACGCTTGCCCGGATGGCGCGCAACGAGACCGGCGATGTCGAATTCGCTGGCGGAATAAAAACCGTTATTGGCAAGCGCGATTTCCTGCCGCAGCAGGCGATAGGTGCCGACGATCTGGTCTTCGCTGTCGCCTTCGATCGCCTTGTCGAGCACCAGCAGATGATCGCAGACACTGTCCCAGGCGTCGATGTCGCGCTTGCGGCGCATGGCTTCCGCGGGAAGCCGCGCCTTCATTTCCTCGACGAAAACCCGGTAACGCACGGATTGCGCGGCATCGATCTCGCGTTCATTTCTGGCGAGCCGTGTTTCCAGCGTGCCGATACGGCCGAAAAGACCCTCATTGTCCTGAGCTGCCTCGGGACGAGGATGAATGACAACATTGTTTTCACAAATGTCGTGATTGAGGATTTCGGCAACCATGGGGAATCGCTCCGCCACCAAAGAATTTTCCTGTCATAAATCACTAATTGACGACAGAATAGTGACAAAATGCCGCCAGCGCGAGTCTGTCAAGTTATGATAGCGACAGGCGTTTCGCCTCCAGCAGACGGCGAATTTCCTCAACCAGCCGTCGCGGGTCGGCAGGCTTGGTCAAAACCGCACCGACACCGGCCCCAAGCAGGATTTCGGCAGTCGCGTCACTTGCATCTGCGCTGAGCACGATGACGGGAATATTTCTTTCGCCCTTCATCTTATGGAGAAGGTCGGGAAGCACATCGAGCCCCTCGCCGCCCGGCATGTTGAGATCGGAGACGATGAGATCAGGCAGGCGGGTTGCGCCCGGCTCCACAGAAAGCCGCAACGCCTCAAAATCCTCGACAGCGCGGACGATATAGCCGCTTTTTTCCAGAACGGCGCGGATGATGCGCTGATTGACGGCATCGTCTTCGGCCACGAGTATCTCGATACCGCTCGCCCCTTCCGCCACCCGCGAGGAAAATCCCACATCCGGGTGGTTGTCGTTGATGGCGTCGCGCCTCTCAATGCCGCGCAGACGGCCGCACAGGACGTCGATCAGGGATTTTTCCCGCAATGGCCGGATCAACCAGGCATCGAAGGCCACATGCATGGTCGACGGCCGCTCTTCGGGGCTGACCAGCAGCGTGCGGCGGACATTCTGTTGCGGCCAATCCTTCAGGGCGTCCCTGAAGAGCGGCGAAATGCGCCGGTCGACGATGATATCGGTAAGGTCGGCCGCTCGCGTGGCAGAAACCTTCCTCAGCTTTTCCAGATCCTCAGGCTGATGGATGAGAGTGCATTGACCGCCGAAAGCCTCGATCGCCTCCATCGTCACCGCCGCCGCGACGCCCTTCGGTGCGATGAGCAGGACATTTGTATGCCGCAGGCAATGACGCCGTCCCGGATCCGCCATTTCGGCAGGCGCACCCGCCGGGCGAAACGCCAATTTGAAAGTGCTGCCCTTGCCCTTGCGGCTGGAAACCGTGAGGCGGCCACCGAATTCCCGCACAATACGGGCGGAAATCGCAAGTCCAAGGCCGGTGCCGGCACTTCGCTGCGACAACGGGCCCGCCTGCTCGAATTCCCCAAAAATACGGGCCTGTTCCGCCCGGCTCATGCCCGGGCCGGTATCCTCGACGGCAATGTGCAATTCGTCGTCGGCCATGCGCGCCCGGATGACGACGCCGCCTTCCTGCGTGAATTTGACGGCATTGCCGAGGAGATTGAAGAGGACCTGACGTAGCCTCGCCGGGTCGAAATCGAGATGATCGGGCACATTCGGCGCAACGAAGGAGGTGATTTCTATGCCTTTTTCATGGGCGCGATGGGCCAGCATCTCGACGATGCTCTCGATCAGCCGGCGCAGGTTTTCCGCGCGCGGATTGAGCCTGAAACGGCCGGCCTCCATGGTCGAATAATCCAGCAGATCCTCGACAAGCTGCACCAGCGACTGGCCGGATTGCCGCATGCCATCGAGATAATTTCGCTGCTCCTCGTTGAGCCTCGTCTGCGACAGAAGATGGTTCATGCCGAGCATGCCGGAAAGCGGCAGGCGAATTTCATGGCTTACGGTGGCAAGCAGCCGCGCCTTTTCGGCATCGGCCTTTTCGGCGCGCAGCCGGGCGTCCTCGCGCTCGCCGAGCGCAAGCCGCTCTTCGGTCACGTCTCGGGCGACGCTGCTGATGAGAAGACGGCTGCTTGCCAGATCGCGGGTCACGACATCATGCCAGGAAAAGATGCGCTGACCGAACGGGGTTGCGATCTCCACATCATAGGCATGGACCTTGTCGCCCGGACGGAAAGCGATGCCGATTTCCTCGCAGCTCAGCCCTTCGGGCGCCGCACAGCCGGTCATTTCGCGAAAGACCCGGTTCGCTTCGACAATGCGCCGGTTCATGTCACGGATCACGACGATATCGCCCATGAATTCCTGCATCTCGGCAATCAGCGAGCGGTTTTGCGTTTGCCGCAGCTGAAGATCGGAATCCGCAGCCCGCACGGTGGGCTGATGGAAAGATTCATCAAAGAGCGCATAGAGCAGCACACCGACGAGAACCGCGCCAAAGAAGGTCGCCAGCGCAACGGTAACCGCATAAGGCACCGCAAGCGCGATCAGGGCTGCGGAAAAAGCCCCGACCGATAACGACGCGGCGACATAGAGCGCAATCGACCTGGTATCGGTCGCATGTTCTTCATCAGCATGGCGCGTTGTTGCCTCGACACGATCCGCCGGCTGCGCCGCCGTCGCGGCCAGGCCCAGCTCGTCTGAAACCTTCTGCCGAAGTCTTGCCAGTTCGCTCATAGGCAACCGCTACCACGGCAGCGGTTTTGATATGTTTGGCTGAAACCCTAAAATTTTACTTTTTAGCCGTCCGGGCGTGCAAAAACTCGTCGAGAATGACGCAGGCTGCGCCGATGGTTATGAAACTGTCAGCCAGATTGAAGACCGCGAAAGACCATGTCTGCGTATGAAACAGGATATAGTCGATGACATGTCCATAAAAAAAACGGTCGAGCAGATTGCCGGCAGCACCTGCGATAATGAAGGCAAAGCCGAGATGGGCAAAGGTGCGGTCCGCCGCCGTCTTGCGCCACAGCCATAAGACGAAGACCACGATGACGAGCCGCATGCTGACGATGAACCAGCCATGCATGTCCTCCAGCATCGAAAAGGCCACGCCGAGATTATAGGTGCGGTAAAGCGCCAGGAACGGGGCAACGGGAACCATCTCCTGCAGCGGCAGATAGGCTTCGACCAGCTGCTTGACGATCTGGTCCAGCACCAGTGCGGCGACGATCAGAGCAAAGGCCGGGCCGAATTTCGAGAACAAAGCCGCTTTGGGCATTACGTCACCGGTGCGAGTTCGAGGAGATGTCGCCGTGCTTCAAACAGCATGACGGCAGTTGCGATGGCGAGATTGAGGCTGTCGGCGCGGCCCTGCTGGGGAATGCGCGCAAGCTGGTCGGCCTTGCCGGCGAGTTCCGGCGGCAGGCCGGATTGTTCATTACCCATCAGGAGCACGACCGGCTTTCCGGCATAATCGATCTTTCGATAATCCACCGAGCCGGCCAGATGGGTGGCGACGACGCTGACCTGCGCCGATTTTTTCCATGACAGGAATTCCTCGACCGAAGCGCGGGCGACGGGCGTGGCGAAAACCGACCCCATGGTGGCGCGCACCGTTTCCAGCGAAAACGGATCAGTGCAATCCCCGACGAGAATGACGCCTGAAGCACCCGCCGCATCAGCCGTGCGGATGATGGTGCCGAGATTGCCGGGATCGCGGACCCGGTCGAGCGCGATATAGGTCTCGCCCTTTTCCGGGCGGATATCCTTCAGCGCCTTCCATTTCTGTTCGAAAATGCCGACGACCATCTGTGGATTGTCGCGGCGGGTGATCGAGGCGATAACCTTTTCGCTGACTTCGAGCACCAAACCGCCCGATGCGACCGTCTTCACCGCCGCCTGCTCCACCAGCGGCTTGCCCTTGGCGGCCTTGGCATAAACCAGCGTCTTGATCGTCCAGCCGAGTTCAAGCGCGTCGATGACCAGCTTCAGGCCTTCCGCCATGAAGGCGCCGGTCTCTTCCCTGCCCTTTTTCTGGGTGAGCGCCTTGATATCCTTGATGATGGGATTGGCAAGGCTGGTCACTTCCTTGACCTGGCCAACCCGGCGCGTGGTGTTTTCGCGCATATCTTTCATCATTTCGGCTCCCAGCGGCTGAACAGCGATGTGGAAAGCACACGGCCCGGCGTCTTGCCATCAAGCCCGGCCTCGCGAATGACGAGTTCGCCGGACGCGACGACGCCACCGGCGCCGCGCATGGTTTCACGCATCAACTCATGCATCGAATAGAAGCTGGCCCGGATCGAATAGGCCGTAAGCACAAGGCCGAGCGCCTTGGGCGACAGGATTTCCCGGCAGATATCGAGCATCAGCGGCAGATGGTCGAACAATTGCCAGACCTCGCCATGGGTGCCGCGGCCGAATTTCGGCGGGTCGGTGAGGATGATGTCGTATGTGCTGCCGCGACGTTCCTCGCGCTGTATAAACTTCATCGCGTCTTCGCAAATCCAGCGGATCGGCGCCTGTTCGAGCCCGGCAAGCGCCTGATTTTCCTTCGCCCAGCCAATCGCCTTCTTGGAGGCATCCACGTGGGTGACTTCAGCGCCTGCGGCCGCCGCGACCAGCGACGCGACGCCGGTGTAACCGAAGAGGTTCAGCACTTTCAGCGGACGGTCTGCGGTCTCGACGGCATTTTTCAGCCATTCCCAATGGACGATCTGTTCCGGAAAGACGCCGACGTGACGGAAAGCGGTGAAACGGCCAAGAAAGTCGACCCCGAGCAGGGAGAGAGGCCAGGTTTCACCCAGAGCCGCCTTGGGGAAACGCCAGCGCCCCATACCGTCCTCATCCGTGTCGCCGGTAAAGACGGCATCGGCATTCTGCCACACACGATCAGGACCGGAAGGCTGCCACAGCGCCTGCGCCTCGGGACGAACGACGCGGTAGTCACCGTACTGTTCGAGCTTCAGGCCGTTGCCGCTGTCAATCAGATGAAAATCGCCCGCGCCGCTTGATTCCAGAATGACTGGAACCTGTTCTGCCGGCAGTTCACCGGTGCGCTGCATAAGCGCGCGCGCAGGAACCTGTTCAACAGCGACCGCTACAACGGTTTTTTCCTTCGGCGCGGCCTTCTGCACGTTGCGCACCGCATCGGGCTCGCGCCTTTTCGGTGCGGCATCCGCACGGCGCGCCGGCTTTGCGGCATGGACCTGTTTTTTATCGCTCCCGGCGCGCGCGCGATTGCCCGGCCGGCTGTCTTTTTTCTTCAATGGAAATCTTTCCGCTTCTGCCCGCGTCTTATTGCGCCAGCAAATAGCATTCCGAACGCCGCTCGACTAGAGCCGGAGCGACTGTCGGCACCATCACTTTGCCGGGAGTTGGCCCGCATGCGGCAGCTGCCCGGTTGCGGCCGCCTTCTGGCGGTTCGCCTCATCGTGCCAGCGAACGGCTTCTTTGGCTTCGATACGAGCGCGTTTGCGATGTTTGCCCTGAGCGAACCATGTAGCCGCCGACCCCAGGAGAACGCCAAAAATGACCGCCAGAAAGAGGAAAACGAAAAACGGCGCGGTAAAGGATAGAACACCATCTTCCGGTCGGAATGGATTGAGCGCCAGCGTCACGGATTGACGATTGGCCACGCACAGGATGACGAGAATAATCGCCAGCGGAAGCAGGATGATGAGGTTGATGATTTTTTTCGACATCCGAGAATACTCCATCGCTGCGGGGCTCCGCTCGCTCCGTTTCCGGCGCGGGCTGAGGACGATCAATCGTCCTCTTCGTCACCCATGCCGGGGTTCAGGCGCTCGCGCAGTTCCTTGCCCGTCTTGAAGAAAGGCACCCATTTTTCCTCGACGAAAACCGACTCACCCGTGCGCGGGTTCCGACCGGAACGCGACGGACGGTTTTTCACCGAAAATGCGCCGAAACCACGAAGCTCGACACGATTTCCTGCCGCCAGGGCGTCGGTGATTTCATCCAGCACCGCATTGACGATGTTTTCCACATCGCGGTGATAAAGGTGCGGGTTACGCGCAGCAACGATCTGCACCAGTTCAGATTTGATCACGGTTGCCCCCTGAAAGAATTGGATTTTTAACGCGGCTCAACCTGCCAAACGGAAACAAGACCGTCAAGAAACAACTTGTCCGTACCGAGCTGGCCGGGGCCTGCGAAGGGAATTAAATCGTCATATCCCAGAAACTTCGCTATTTGCGCAACACTGAGAACCGCAAAAGGCGAGCGGGATGACGGCGCGCGCCATTCGACGATCGGCAAATCCTTGGCAACACCGCGTGTTTCGAAATAGCTGCGAATTTCCTTTTCGCCTCCAAGCGTATCGACCAGCTTGTTGGCGAGCGCCTGCCTGCCGGTGAAAATCGATCCATCCGCCAGTTTCAGCACGTCTTCGCGCGGCAGCTTGCGGCGATCGGCCACAAGATCGACGAACCAGCCGTAGCTGTCCATTACCATGGCGCGGATCATCGTCTTCGCTTCCTCCGGCGCCTCGTGGAACGGCGAAGGCTCCGCCTTCATCGGCGACGACTTGATTTCCTGCAACGAAACGCCGAGCTTTTCCATCAACTGGCCAAGCTGGGGGTATTGGAAGATCACGCCGATCGAGCCGGTTATCGAGGTCTCGCCGGCGACGATGACATCGCCTGCCGATGCGATCATATAACCTGCCGAAGCAGCGAGCGTGCGCACATCCGAGACAACCGGCTTCTTTTCCGCAACGCCACGAATGGCCTTGAAGATGCGCTCACCGCCATAGGTGGTGCCGCCTGGCGAGGAAATCGACACGATCAGCCCTTTGACGTTCTCGCTCTTGGCGATCTTGTCGAGCCGCTCGAGAAGTTCGGTATTGTCGGTGATCAGGCCGGAGACCTCGACGCGGGCAATATGGGGCTTCGCGCTTTGCTGCGGTCCATCCCATAAAAACCGGTAAAGACCGAAAGCGACGGCGACAAGCAGGAGAACGGCGGCAACCCGCCAGAAAGTCAGCTTGCGGCGCAACCGCCTGCGATCCGCTATCGCCATGTTGTCCATAAAAACCTCTGTCATCCGCTTTTGCGCTTCAGGCCATATGGTTCTTCTAACGCGAAGCCGCAAGGAAACAATAAGGAAACCAGAATTACGATAAAATTCGCATTTCCCTTGCACCTCTCCAGACAAAAACCATATTGGCAGGACAAAGCACTCATGCCAAAGACATTTAGATAGAGACACAAGCTTCGATTGTGCGCCACAATGGTGCCCTAGAAGCATTCCGGACCCACTCTTATGCTCGAAAGACTCCGCGAACCCGCGCCAGCATTTTCGCTGCCCAATGACCAGAACGGCGCCTATGACACCGCGCTGCGGCATTCTGCGCGCGTGAAGCGGCTGAAAATCATTCTGCCGCTCGGCGCGGCAATCATTTCGCTCGCCTTCATCGCCGTTTCGGTTATCCGAACCTGGGCGCCCGATGAGGTCTCTCTGGAGAGCGCACGAATTGAAGACGGCAAGATCGTGATGGAAAAACCCGCTGTTGCCGGCCGCAACGAGAAGGGGATCGATTATTCCATGAACGCCGACCGTGCGTTGCAGGACATCGCCAACCCCAATCTCATGACGCTTGAGAAGGTTCTGGCGGCAGTGCCGGTGAACGACAGTGTCGCGCAGGTGATCGCCCAGGAAGGCATTTTCGACCGGGCCACCAACAAGCTGAAGATGACCGCCCCTTTTGACATCAATCTCAGCAATGGCATACAAGCGAAGTTCCAGTCTGCGGATGTCGATCTGAAGGCCGGAAAAATGAGCAGCCAGGAGCCGGTTTCGATCAAAACAAACGACGGCTCGATTGTTGCGCAATCGATTGACATCGCCGATAATGGCAAGACAATTACATTTTCGGGGCAGGTACGGGCACGTATCGCTGCATCCAATATCAAGAATGAAGGCAAGTGAGAGCCCGGTCCAGATGATGCAAATTTCCCGTCCCGTTTCCCTTGGCAAATCCGCCGGCCTTGCAGCCGCAGGCCTTGTCTTTTCGTGTCTTGCAACTGTGGCTTTCGCCCAGAACACCACCAGCAACATGCAGGGCGTCAAGCTCTCAGGCGACCAGCCTATCGCGATTGAAAGCGATCAGCTCGAGATTCGCGATCAGGAGCGCAAGGCCTATTTCACCGGCAATGTGAAAGTGGTGCAGGGAACGACCACCCTTCAGGCCGGCAAGATGACCGTGAATTACAAGGGCGAGGGTTCTTCGCTCACCAGCGGCGACGCCAATATCGAAAAAATCTTCGTCGACAATAATGTCTATCTGACGTCCGAGACCCAGAAGGCGACGGCCGATCACGGCGAATTCGACATGGCGGCGCAGACCTTCATTCTGACCGGCAAGCAAGTCGTGCTGTCCGAAGGCACGAATGTCTTCACCGGCTGCAAGCTCACCGTTCTGATGAATACGGGACAGGCCAAGCTGGAAAGCTGCGGCGGCCCTGTCCGGATCATGCTCGATCCGAAATCGCAGAAAAAACAGTAGTCTTTCCTCGTGAAGATACCCTCGATCTCAAAGATATTCGGCGGCGGGCGCAGCCGATCCGCGGATGCGGCCTCGCCGGCGGACAAGACCCCCTATCAGGGCACGCTGATCGCGCATGGCCTGACGAAGACCTATAATACGCGCCGTGTCGTCAACGGGGTTTCGCTGGTCGTGCGCCGAGGCGAGGCCGTGGGACTGCTCGGCCCGAACGGTGCGGGTAAAACCACCTGTTTTTACATGATCACGGGCCTGGTGCCCGTGGACACCGGCAAGATCGCTATCAACGGCAATGATGTCACCACCATGCCGATGTATCGACGCGCCCGTCTCGGCGTCGGTTATCTGCCGCAGGAAGCATCGATCTTCCGGGGCTTGACGGTCGAGGAAAACATCCGCGCCGTGCTGGAAGTGCATGAGCCGGACGCTGCCAAGCGCAACCGCAAGCTCGATGAGCTGCTGGAAGAGTTTCATATCGCGCAACTGCGAAAGTCGCCTGCCGTGGCGCTTTCGGGTGGCGAGCGGCGACGTCTGGAAATCGCGCGCGCACTCGCGACCGATCCGACCTTCATGCTGCTCGACGAACCTTTCGCGGGCGTCGATCCGATTTCGGTCAGCGATATCCAGAATCTGGTGAGACACCTGACAGCGCGCGGCATCGGCGTTCTCGTGACTGACCACAATGTCCGTGAAACTCTCGGTCTTATCGACCGCGCCTACATCATCCATGCCGGCGAGGTGCTGACGCATGGACGTCCGGACGATATCGTCAACAATCCGGATGTACGCCGCCTCTATCTCGGCAATAATTTCAGCCTTTGAACCCCTGGAGCGGGATAGCGAAAAGTGTGCGCGGTTTTCGCTTGAAATCCCGCTCTAATTATATGATCTAGATCATGATTTAAGATTTTAGGTCGTTTCCGCCTAAAATCATCATGATCGGCGCGCGAAAGATTCTTCATCGCGCCCCGCCCTGACGCTTGACCAAATGAGATAAAAAAGCAATTTTTGGGCCAAGTTCCGTCGTCTCAGTAAAATTTCTGGAAAATCAGGCGATGGAGAAGCTGTAAGGGGAGTTTCGCGTCCGCCATGGCATTGTCTGCCAGCCTTTTGCTGCGTCAAAACCAGTCTCTCGTGATGACACCGCAACTGATGCAGTCCATCCAACTGCTTCAGATGACGCATTTCGAGCTGACGCAGTTCATTGCGCAGGAGGTGGAGCGCAATCCACTGCTGGAAATTGCGGCAAACGATGGCGATTTGAGCAGCGATGCCCCGGCAGAGACTGAGAGTTTCGGTGACGTGGACGGCGAAGGCCCGGAGAGATCCGCGACGGTGACGTCCGACAGCGACGACTGGTATGGCGACCGCGCCGCAAATCTCGGCGAGCAACTGGACACCAGCTTCGAAAACGTCTTTCCCGACGATGCCGAGCCCAGAAAGGCCGATGCGCCCGAACTGGCCGGCCAATGGAAATCCATGCCCGGCCAGGAGTCGGGGGAAAGTTACGACCTCGACGATTTCGTCGCGGCCAGACAGAGTCTCGGCGACCATCTCAATCAGCAACTGCCGCTCGCCATATCCGCCGCCGAGGACCGGATGATCGCCGATGCGCTGATCGGCCAGCTTGATGAGACCGGCTATATTGCGGCGGATGCCGTCGACGACGTCGCCGAACGGCTGGGAGCGGCACCGTCAGCGGTCGAGCACGTTCTGAAGACGCTTCAGGGTTTCGACCCACCGGGTGTATTCTCCCGCTCCTTAAGCGAATGTCTGGCAATCCAGCTTGCCCAGAAGGACCGGCTCGACCCGGCAATGCGGGCTTTCGTCGACAATCTGGAACTTCTGGCGAAACGCGACTTTGCCTCCTTGAAAAAAATCTGCGGCGTCGATGAGGAAGATCTTCTCGACATGCTGGCGGAAATCCGCACGCTCAATCCCCGCCCCGGCGCGGGTTACGATTCGATGATTTCGGAGACCATCGTTCCCGACATTATCGTTCGTCCCTCCTCCACCGGCGGCTGGCTGGTGGAAATCAATCCCGAGACCCTGCCGCGCGTGCTCATCAACCAGAGTTATTTCGCAGAGGTGTCTAAACATAAGGCACGTGCAGGCGAGGATCAGGATTTTCTGGCTGAGTGCATGCAGACGGCGCATTGGCTGACCCGCAGCCTCGATCAGCGCGCCCGGACAATCATGAAGGTCGCGACGGAAATCGTGCGCCAGCAGGACGCCTTTCTCGTCAATGGCGTGGATCATCTGCGCCCGCTGAACCTCAAGACGGTGGCCGACGCCATCAAGATGCACGAATCCACCGTCAGCCGGGTGACGTCCAAAAAATACATGTTGACGCCGCGCGGTCTGTTCGAACTGAAATATTTCTTCAGCGTGTCGATCAGCGCCGTGGAAGGCGGAGACAGCCATTCGGCAGAAGCGGTGCGCCACCGCATCAAGGCCATGATCTCGCAGGAGGCCGCCGAGGCGGTTCTTTCAGACGATGATATCGTCGACAATCTGAAAAAGAGCGGCATCGATATCGCCCGCCGCACCGTCGCTAAATATCGCGAGGCTATGAACATCCCCTCCTCCGTGCAAAGGCGCCGGGAAAAGAAGGCGATGGCCAAGCTGTCCGCCTTCTGAGCGGCGGCCGCGATCACGTTTATGGCGGTTTTTTGCCGCACCATTGACTCTTGTCACGGCAAGGGCTAGAAGCCCGCCGCACACGTAAGCAAGGTCATTTGTAACGGATTCATCTCCACCGTCCATGGGCGTAAAATTCGAATGAGGGCTTTTTAAGGTCTTCGAAACGCTTGGATGCGCGCGCGGCTTGACGTAAGCTGGTACTCGCAAATCACTACAAAAAGGAAAATTTCCATGAGTGTGCGTGTATCTGGTAAACATATGGAGATCGGTGAATCTTTCCGTCAGCGGATCGAGGACAATATAGGTCTGGCGGTTACCAAATACTTCGATGGGGGGTATTCAGGCCAGGTGACCGTGGAGAAGTCCGGATCGCGTTTTGCCGCGGACTGCAAGCTGCATCTCGATACCGGCATTGTATTGCATGCGGCGGGTCAGGCAAATGATCCGCAGGCCAGCTTCGATGCCGCCGCAGAGCGGATCGAGAAGCGCCTGCGCCGCTACAAGCGCAAGCTTAAGGACCACCACAATGGTGCGAATGGCGTGTCGCAGGAAATCGCCTATACGGTGATGGATGCTATTCCCGATGAGGACCACGAGGTTCCCGAAGATTACGCACCCACCATCGTAGCGGAGAGTTCGAAACAGATTAAGACAATGTCCGTCGCAAGCGCCGTGATGGCGCTCGACATGACGGACGAACCGGTTCTGCTGTTCCGCAGCCCCGGCAAGGAATATCTCAACATCGTTTACCGGCGTCATGATGGCAATATCGGCTGGATCGACGCGGAAACGATCAAGAGCTGAACAGTCTGACAAGACGTGGGAGGCAGAGTGCGCAAATGCACCTGCCTCCTGCATCGTCTCGATGGCATGAAGGAAAAAGAGAATGGCGTTGGCAGATTTGCTGCAACAAGATGCGATTATTCCCGCCCTCAAGGTGAATTCCAAAAAGCAGTTGCTTCAGGAGCTGGCCGCAAAGGCAGCCAGAATTACCGGAGTCTCGGAACGGGAAGTTTTCGACGTCATCCTCCAGCGTGAGAAACTCGGCTCCACCGGTGTGGGCCACGGCATCGCCATTCCGCATGGCAAGCTCAACAGCATCCATCAGATCACCGGCGTCTTCGCACGTCTTGAAACACCGGTCGATTTCGAAGCGCTGGACGACCAGCCCGTCGATCTGGTTTTCCTGCTGCTCGCGCCCGAGGGCGCCGGCGCGGATCACCTGAAGGCTTTGTCCAGAATTGCACGCGCCCTGCGCGACCCTGAACTGGTCGCCAAGCTGCGCGCCACCGATTCCGACACCGCAATCTACGCCTTCCTCAATCAGGAACAGGCGACGGCGGCCTGATCGTGGGCTAACTCCCTCAGTTTAACGGCAATAAAAAACGCGCCCTGAAGGCGCGTTTTTTATGACGTAAAGATAGATGCCTTACGCGTCTTTTTCATTGAGAGACGAGGTGCCCGGCTCGGCCGATGCGGCAACTTCCGCCTTCGGGCCGCCCTTGGCGACGCCGACCATTGCCGGGCGCAGAACGCGGTCGCCGATGGTGAAACCGGCCTGAACCACCTGCAGCACGGTATTGTTCGGAACTGCCGGATTCGGAATTTCGAACATGGCCTGATGGAAATTCGGGTCGAACTTCTGGCCCTCCGCGTCGATCTTCTTGACACCGTGGCGTTCCAGCGTCGACAGCATCGAACGTTCCGTCATCTCCACCCCTTCGATCAAACCATTGAGACCGGCTTCGCCATTGGTCTTTAGTTCATCCGGAATTGCTTCCAGCGCGCGGCGAAGATTATCCGAAACGGCAAGCATGTCGCGTGCAAAGGCAGCCAGCGAATAGGCCTTGGCGTCCTTGACATCACGCTCGGTGCGGCGGCGAAGATTGTCCATCTCGGCGGCAAGGCGCAGAAATTTATCGCGCAGATCGGCGTTCTCAGCCTTGAGCAGCTCCACCGGATCGGGCTCTGCCGTTTCGGCCTGTTCTTCACCTGCCTGAGCAAGATCGACAAACTCTTCCGCGACGTCCGCGTCAGGTCCGGGCTTTTTTGTATCGTCGGTCATGACGTTCTCCAGATTTGAATATGTTGGTTGCGCCCGATATCGAGCTTTGACGGGCAAAAATCAAGGCTTGCGGCGAAAAGCTTGCCGCATTCCCTAACCTTGCGGGTCTGTCCTATCTCTGCTTGCGGGAAAGGCGGGCCATGATCTGCGCCGTATAGTCCACCATCGGCACGATACGGGCGTAATTCAGCCGGGTCGGGCCAATGACGCCGACCGCACCCACGACACGATTGTCCTCATCGCGATAGGGCGCGACGATCAGCGACGAACCGGACAGCGAAAACAGCTTGTTTTCCGAGCCGATGAAAATCCTGACCCCCGAGCCGCTTTCCGCGAGATTGAGGATTTCGATGAGATTTTCCTTACGCTCCAGGTCGTCGAACAGCAGGCGCACCCGATCAATATCTTCCTCACCGGCGAGACCTTCAAGCAGGTTGGAGCGACCGCGAACGATGAGACGGCCGAGCTTGCCTTCCTCGTTATCTCCCGCCCATACCGCAAGACCGCGCTCCACGAGGTCCTGCGCCAATATGCCGAGTTCCGATTGCAGCTCCGCCCGCTGCGTCTGAAACTGACCGCGCAACTCATGCAGCGTCTGACCGGAGAGATGGGCATTGATGAAATTCGCCGCTTCGGTCAATTGCGACGAAGAGATGCCGGCCGGCAATTCGATGATGCGGTTTTCGACCTGATTGTGGTCGCCCACCAGCACGGCGAGCGCCTTGGTGGGCTCCAGCCTTATGAATTCGACATGCTTGAGGATGACGTCGTTCTTCGCCGTCAATACGAGGCCCGCGCCGCGCGACATGCCGGACAGCATGCGGCTCGCCTCCGTCAAAAGCCCTTCCAGCGACTGTTCGTGGCCGGCGACCGGCCCGATCTGACGGTCGATAGTCGCCCTTTCCTCGGCGGGCAGGTCACCCACCTGCATGAAGGCGTCAACAAAGAAGCGCAGCCCCGTCTGGGTCGGCAGGCGACCGGCGCTGATATGCGGCGAATAGATGAGGCCAAGCTCTTCGAGATCGCTCATGACGTTGCGGACGGAGGCGGGTGAAAGCGACATCGGCAACAGCCGCGACAGGCTGCGCGATCCGAGCGGCTCGCCCGTATCGAGATAACCTTCGACGATGCGCCGGAAAATTTCCCGAGACCGTTCATCCAGCAGCGATGCCTGATCTTTTGATAGCGGTGCGGAAAAACCCATTTCGTCCGTTCTTTGTCGTTCAAACCAGCTCACATCAATATAATGCGTTGCAACGCCGCGGCAAAATGGAAATTGGCTTTGCAAAAGCCCGGACCTCGCCTTAGAAGGCAGGGACCAACATGGAGAGTGGATCATATGCGGCCTTCAGGCAGAAAAACCGACCAGATGCGCAAGGTTTCCTTCGAGCGCAATTTCTCGAAACATGCCGAAGGTTCCTGTCTCGTGAAATTCGGCGACACGCATGTGCTCGTTACCGCCAGTCTTGAAGAAAAGACGCCGCCATGGCTGCGCAACAGCGGCAAGGGCTGGGTCACCGCCGAATATGGCATGCTGCCGCGCTCCACCCATGAACGCATGAAGCGCGAGGCTGCCTCCGGCAAGCAGGGCGGTCGCACGCAGGAAATCCAGCGCCTCATCGGCCGTTCGTTGCGCGCGGTCGTTGATCTGCAGGCACTTGGTGAGCGCCAGATCAGCATCGACTGCGACGTGATCCAGGCCGATGGCGGCACCCGCACCGCCTCCATCACCGGCGCATGGATTGCGCTTCACGATTGCCTGAAGTGGATGGAAACCCGCAATATGATCAAGGTCGAGAAGGTTCTGAAGGACCATATCGCCGCGATCTCCTGCGGCATCTTCGCCAACCAGCCGGTGATCGATCTCGATTACCTCGAGGATTCCTCCGCCGAGACCGACGCAAATTTCGTCATCACCGGCTCTGGCGGCATCGTTGAGGTTCAGGGCACGGCGGAAGGCGCGCCCTTCTCCGAGGAGGAATTCCTGACACTGCTCGGTCTTGCCAAGGCCGGTTGCAGCGAACTGGTTGCCCTTCAGAAACAGGCGATCGCCTGAGCCGACAGGAAAGCACCATGCGCAAGCTCGATACCAGAACGATCGTCGTCGCCAGCCACAACAAGGGCAAGATCGCCGAAATCGCCGATCTGATCGGACCTTTCGGCTTTTCCGCCAAATCGGCGGCGGAGCTGAATTTCGAAGAGCCGGATGAGACGGGTACGACCTTCGAGGAAAATGCCGCCATCAAGGCGCTTGCCTCCGCGAAGGCATCGGGTCTTCCGGCTTTGTCCGACGATTCCGGTCTGGTCATCGATGCGCTGGATGGTGCGCCGGGTGTCTATACCGCCAATTGGGCGGAAACGGCCGATGGCACCCGCGATTTCGCCCTGGCGATGCAGAAGGTCGAGGATGCGCTGGCCGAGCGAGGAGCTTCGAAGCCGGAAGACCGCACCGGTCGCTTCGTCAGCGTGCTGTGCCTCGCCTGGCCTGACGGGCATCTCGAATATTTCCGCGGCGAGGTGGAAGGCACGGTGGTGTGGCCGCCGCGCGGAACGAGCGGTTTCGGTTACGATCCGGTCTTCAAACCGGAGGGATACGACACCACATTCGGCGAGATGAGCGCGGATGAAAAACACGGCTGGAAACGTGGCGACACCTTTGCGTTGTCGCACCGCGCCCGCGCCTTCAAGAAATTCGTAGAAACCTGCCTGGAGGCATGAACCCGATGGTCGGGGAGCATCAACTTTCTGCCCCCGGCGCGTCGCTTCTGCCGGATACGGGCGATCCCGGTTTCGGGATCTATCTGCATTGGCCCTTCTGTGCGGCCAAATGTCCCTATTGCGATTTCAACAGCCATGTCCGCCACCGGCCGGTGGATCAGGAACGGTTTACGGTGGCCTTTCTCCGCGAAATGGAACATATGCGGACGCTGAGCGGTCCGCGCGTCGTGACCAGCATTTTTATGGGCGGCGGCACGCCGTCGCTGATGGACCCGCAGACGGTCGCAGCACTTCTCGATGGCGTCTCGCGCTTCTGGCATGTGCCGGATGGTATCGAGATCACAATGGAAGCCAATCCTTCCAGCGTCGAGGCGGAGCGTTTTCGCGGTTACCGCGCGGCGGGCGTCAACCGTGTCTCGCTCGGCGTGCAGGCGCTGAACGACCGGGACCTGAAGTTCCTTGGCCGCCTGCATGATGTTGCCGATGCCTTGAAAGCCATCCGGCTGGCGCGGGAGATTTTTCCGCGCATGTCCTTCGATCTCATCTATGCCCGCCCGAACCAGACGGTGGCCGAATGGGACGCAGAGCTGAAAGAGGCTGTCTCCTACGCTGTCGACCATCTGTCGCTCTATCAGCTGACCATAGAGGAAGGCACGCCCTTCTACGGGCTGCACAAGGCCGGCAAGCTCATCGTGCCGGATGGCGAACATTCGGCCGTGCTTTATGAAGCGACGCAGGAAATCACCGAGCGTTACGGCATGCCGGCCTATGAGGTCTCCAACCATGCACGGCCGGGGGCTGAAAGCCGCCACAACCTGACCTACTGGCGTTATGGCGATTATGCCGGCATCGGCCCCGGCGCGCATGGACGCCTGACGAGAGGCGCTTCCAAGCTCGCAACCGCCACCGAGCGCCACCCGGAAAACTGGCTCGAAACCGTCGAGCGGGAAGGCCACGGCATGGTCGATCAGGAGCTGCTCGGCGTCGACGAGCAGGCCGATGAATTGCTGCTGATGGGACTTCGTCTGCGCGAAGGCATCGATCTCGCCCGCTGGAGCGATCTTTCCGGCCGCGATCTCGATCCGGAAAAGGAGGAATTCCTCCTCCAGCACGGTTTCGTGGAGAGGCTCGGCAATTCCCGCCTGCGCTGCACGCCGTCCGGCATGCTTATTCTGGATGCGGTGGTGGCCGATCTCGCCTGCTGACGCCAGCCTCCACCCCAGCTTTAGCCCAATAAACAAGACGACAATAAAAAAGCGGCCCGAAGGCCGCTTTTTTCATGCGTTGTTTTCGTTGATCAGGCGTTTCAACAGCTCAACCTCATGGCCGAGCTTGGTGTCGCCGGAAATCAGTTCCTCGATCTTGCGCACGGCATGCAGAACCGTGGTGTGATCGCGACCGCCGAAACGGCGACCGATCTCGGGGAAAGAACGCGGCGTCAGCATCTTTGCCAGATACATGGCGATCTGGCGCGGCTTGACGATGACGCGGGTGCGGCGGTTGGACACCAGCTCCTGTCGCGACACATTATAGTGCTTGGCGACGATGCGCTGAATATCCTCGATGCGTACACGCTTGGCCTCACCCGTCCCGACGAGATGCGACAGCAGCTCATCGACACGATCAACCGAAAGGTTCGGCTCGAAGGAGCGACGGAACATCAGCTGGTTGAAGGCACCTTCCAGTTCGCGTCCGCTTGCAGTCACGCTCTTGGCCACATGAGTCAGGATTTCATCCGAAATCTCGAAGGACGGATCGTCCTGACGTGCCGAGCCGAGGCGACGGTTGAGCATTTCATAGCGCATGTCGTAATCGGGACCTTCGATCTCGATGGCCATGCCGCCCTGAAGACGGGAACGGACACGCGGATCGAGCGATTCCAGCTCCCATGGCGCACGGTCAGCCGCAACCACGACCTGCTTGGCGCTGTCGAGCAGCATGTTCAGCAGATGGCAGAATTCGTGCTGGATCATCTTGCCCTGCAGGAATTGCATGTCGTCGATGACGAGCAGGTCGATATTGCGCAGCGTATCCTTCAGCGTCAGCGCGTCATTATCGCGGATCGCGGTTGCGAAACGCCACATGAAATATTCGGCCGTCAGATAGACCACGCGCGGATTGCGCGGGCTGTCTATGGCGGCATTGGCGATTGCCTGCAGAAGATGCGTCTTGCCGAGGCCGACACCCGCATGGATGAACAGCGGATTGAAGCGCACGGCGCCGGCACCGGCTTCGGCGATCGTCTTTGCCGCCGCAAGCGCGACGCGGTTGGACGAGCCTTCGACAAAGGTATCGAAGGTGAAACGTGTGTCGAGCGGCGAACCGAACAACGGCCCGGAACCGCCCTGACGCAGGGTCGCCTGCGAAGCCGCAGGCTGTGCGGCAGGCGTCGCCGGCTGCGACGGAATGAAGGACTTGTTACGCTGAACCGCGCCGACTTCCGGAACGGGCTGCGCCCTTTCCTCTGTCTGTGCCGGACGGACCGGGCGGCTGGCCGAGCGGACCAGAATCTCCACCTTCAGCACATCCGGATCCTCGCTCTGGACGAGGTTCGTGATCAGATCCATGTAACGGTTGTTGATCCAGGACTTCAAAAAGGTCGTCGGAACGGTAAAACGGACGACGCTTTTCGAAACGGAATGGAGTTTGAGCCGTGCAAACCAGCTTGCATAGACCTCCGGACCAACCTGTGCCTTGAGCCGCGCGCTAAAACGTTCAAACAGCGCATCGTGCGTCATTGCCGATTTGTCCCCTGCCGCATCTGAGCAAGCTGCATCACGCGTCTTCGGTGCGCGGTCCCCATCAGCCACCGCACCCATCGCCAAATTCAATTGCATATTGCCGCCTTTCAAATTGCCAATCATAGCCTGACGATCAAAGATCGATCGCCAGAGATCCCCCTCGTATATTTTTGCCTCCAGCGTTCCCCTCGAAAGAACGTCAAAGGCGACTACTCGTTTGCGAGCCGGTTATCCCATTTCCCTCCCCCTCATGGAGAGGCCTGCGACACGCTAAAACGCTCCTTTCGTTACAACCTTAAGGCGCACCCTTGAGGACAAAAGCTCCCGCCCGTTCCGGAGACCGAAACGGCACAAAAAGCTCCATGACCTGAAAAAACGGACCCCGAAAGACCCGCCAGCAAGAAGGTGAATATCGTCGATACGATCATCGAGATAATCTGTGGACTGAGATCCGCACCCCTTGTTGAAATGCATTTAGGCAGGATCGTGGGGAGAGATCAATGGCGTTTTTTCTGCAAAAACTCAGATCGGCCATTGACTCGCAAAGGCCGTTTTGCATCACCGACAGGGTGCGAAGCAGAATCGCTTATGAATCAATGAGATTCAATTTTGGCAATTTTTGAGAGCTGATTTTGGCAAAAAAATAAAAATCTTCTTGACTCAAAACTGGCCGCGACTTCCGTAGAGAAAGCCCCCGAGTTTTCCAGAGACCTCCAGCAAGCTGTTGTTTTTATTGCAAATTTCCTGTCGTCCATCTGACATGCGTTTGTCACGTTACGGCAGCAATGGTTAACGGGCAGTTAGAATCACAAAAAGCCCGGTCAAAAGACCAGGCTTTTTGAATAATTATTTGTGATTAGCCGGATTAGGCGGAAAGAGCCTTAACGCGCTGTGCGAGACGCGACACCTTGCGGGATGCGGTGTTGCCATGCAGAACGCCCCGGGTGGCGGCGCGCTGGATCTCGGGCTGAGCTGCCTTCAGAGCTTCGGTGGCGACTGCGAGATCACCGGAAGCGATGGCTTCCTCGACCTTGCGGATGAAGCCGCGAACGCGCGAACGGCGAGCCTTGTTGACTGCGGTACGGCGAGCGATCTTGCGGGTCGCCTTTTTCGCCGAAGTTGTATTGGCCATGTATGCCTCTCTTCGAATTCAAACCAAATTCCGCAACCATAGGATCGGGTCGTTCGAAGACCTCACGTAACCCAAGAATGCGGGAGTAATTTCGGACAAGCCGGATGGCTTTCCTTAACCGTGGGCGGGCATATACCGCTAAAGCTTACGCCCGTCAACGCGCAAAACGCTTAAAAGCGCCGATATTCCGAATCCTTAGCGATTCCGGAAAGCGGGTTTGCGCTTTTCCACGAAGGCGGCCATGCCCTCCTTCTGATCCGCTGTCGCAAAGAGCGACTGGAAGGATCGTCTTTCATATCTCAGTCCTTCCGTAAGCGGCACCTCGAAGGAGCGATTGACGCTTTCCTTGGCCATGAGAACGGAAGCACGCGACAGGGAAGCGATGCGGGTTGCCGCCTCCACCGCCTCGTCCATGAGATTTGCAGCCGGCACGACACGCGACACGAGACCGGCGCGCTCAGCTTCCGCCGCATCCATCATGCGCCCGGTCAGAACCAGATCCATGGCCTTCGCCTTGCCGACCGCCCGTGTCAGCCGCTGCGAGCCGCCCATGCCCGGAATGACCCCGAGGGTGATTTCCGGCTGGCCGAATTTTGCCGTGTCCGAAGCGATGATGAAATCGCACATCATCGCCAGTTCGCAGCCGCCGCCAAGCGCAAAGCCGGATACGGCGGCGATGACTGGCTTGCGGGTGGCCGCAACCTCGTCCCAGCCGCCGAGAAAATCACCGACATAGGCATCGACGAAATCCAGCCCCTGCATTTCCTTGATATCGGCGCCTGCCGCAAATGCCTTTTCCGAACCGGTAATAATGATCGCACCGATGGAATCATCGGCGGAAAACGAAGACAGAATGTGCCGCAGCTCTTTCAGAAGCACCGAATTGAGAGCGTTGAGCGCCTTGGGGCGGTTGAGGGTGATGACACCCACCTCATCGCGTTTCTCGACCAGTATCGTTTCATAGTCCACGGCAATCTCCCCTTCCGGCACTCCGGCTCCGTTACTTCTGGCAGGCGGCGCAATAAAAGGTCGAACGACCGGCCTGCACCACCCTTTCAACCGTACCCCGGCAGCCGGGCGTCCGACAAGGCTGGCCTTCCTGATCGTAGACCGAAAAGGAATGCTGGAAATAACCGAGCGTTCCGTCCGTCTGTATATGGTCTCGCAATGAGGAGCCGCCAGCGGCGATCGCATCCGCGATCACGTCGCGGATTTTCTCCGTCAGATCGACGAGCTGCGCTTTGGGCTTGCCACCTTTCGTCACCAGCGTCCCCGCCGCCCGCAAAGGCGAAAGATGCGCGCGCCACAGCGCCTCGCAGACATAGATATTGCCGAGACCGGCAATGACTTTCTGGTCGAGCAATGTGCTTTTCAGGGGCTGGCTTTTGCCTTCAAACCGGCTCGCCAGATAATCCGCGCTCAGCG
Organism: Agrobacterium sp. YIC 4121; assembly: GCF_002008205.1. Lineage (NCBI taxonomy): Bacteria > Pseudomonadati > Pseudomonadota > Alphaproteobacteria > Hyphomicrobiales > Rhizobiaceae > Agrobacterium > Agrobacterium sp. YIC 4121. Next base: position 548,992 of record NZ_MRDI01000001.1, read on the forward strand.
CATTGCCTGTCGGCTCCGGGCCGAGCTCGGCAAAAGCGGGGTAAAGGTCGAGCTTGTTGCGCTCCACCAGATGCATGAAGCCGAAGCGGCGCGGATCATTATAGATGACGCAGACGCGCTTTTCTCCTTTATCCAGATGAAAGACGACATGGTCATGCTTGCCGTCCTTGGAACGGGCATGGTGAAACACGCCGGGAGCATCGCCGGCCTCATCTGCCTCCGCCTCGATACGGAACGAGCCGGACATGCCGAGGTGGGAAACGATGGTCAGCCCATCCTCCAGTTCGATCAGAAGATATTTCGCCCTGCGCCCGAGCGACAGGATCGTCTTGCCTTCGATAAGCGCTGCGAAATCCTGCGGGAATGGAAAGCGCAAATCGGGGCGGCCGAGATGGAGCCTGCGGACCCTTGCGCCTTCCATGGCGGGCGCAAGGCCGCGTCTGACGGTTTCGACTTCTGGCAGTTCTGGCATCTGGCTTATCCGACAGTTTATCGTTAGGACCATGTGGTCTATACAGTGCACGCGAAATGTCGCGCCCAGGCGATGCGGCAACAGATAGCGTTGCCATGGCGTTTCCGCTATGGTCCGCCACGCAATAAATATGGAGACAGACGATGACCGACGCCCGTACCACTGCCCAAGGCGGCATGGAAACGTCCTATGGCTTCCACAAGGTGGACGAAGGCAAAAAGCAGGGGCTGGTCAACGAAGTCTTCCACAAGGTGGCCAAACGCTACGACATCATGAACGATGTGATGTCGGCCGGCCTGCACCGGCTGTGGAAAGACGCCATGGTCTCTTCGCTTTCGCCGCGCAAGGACGCGTCCTACAAGGTTCTGGATGTTGCCGGCGGCACCGGCGATATCGCCTTCCGTATCATCGAAGCCTCCAACCGCCTGGCGCATGCCACCGTTCTCGACATCAACGGCTCGATGCTTGCCGTCGGCGAAGAACGCGCGGCAAAAAAGAAGCTTTCCGACAATCTGACCTTCGTCGAGGCCAATGCCGAGGAACTGCCTTTTGAGGCAAACAGTTTCGATGCCTATACGGTCGCCTTCGGCATCCGCAACGTGCCGCGCATCGACGTCGCGCTGAAGGAGGCCCATCGCGTGCTGAAGCGCGGCGGACGGCTGCTGGTGCTGGAATTTTCCGAGGTAGAAATGCCGTTGCTCGACCGCGTTTACGACGCCTGGTCGTTCAACGCCATCCCGCAATTTGGCAAGATGATCACGGGTGACGCCGAGCCCTATCAATATCTGGTCGAATCGATCCGCAAATTCCCCAATCAGGAGGATTTCGCGACGATGATCCGCACCGCCGGCTTCTCCCGCGTCACCTATACCAATTACACCGGCGGCATCGCCGCCCTGCATTCCGGCTGGAAGCTTTAAGACCATGGCCGGCAGACGCAGGAGACAAGCATAAGCATGAGTACTTTGGGCGCATATTTCCGCCTCGCAAGGGTTGGCTGGGTTCTCGTGCGCGAAGGCGTCGTGCTGGCCCTGCCTTCCGATGACCTGCCTGCTCCCGCCCAATTGTTGAAAGCGCTGCTGAAACCGTTCGCCCGCAGCAAGGCGAAAAGGGCGCAGCGCAGCGACCGTCTGGCGGTGGCTGTCGAGCGGCTTGGTCCTTCCTACGTGAAGATGGGCCAGTTTCTGGCGACCCGGCCGGATGTGGTGGGTGCCGATTTCGCCGACGATCTTGCGAGCCTTCAGGACCGCATGGCTTTTTTCCCGGCGGTTGCGGCGAAAGCCAATATCGAAGGCTCGCTCGGCCGTTCGGTGTCCGATCTCTACAGGGAATTCGGCGATCCTATTGCCGCCGCCTCCATTGCCCAGGTTCATCCGGCAATGGTGGATACGCCGAAGGGGCCGCGCAAGGTGGCCGTCAAGGTCATCCGCCCCGGCGTGCGCCAGCGTTTCCAGAACGATCTCGAGGCGATGTATCTGATCGCCGATCTGCAGCAGCGTTTCGTCCGCTCCGCCCGTCGCCTGCGCCCCGTCGAGGTGACACGCACGCTGGAGCAGACCACCAAGATCGAGATGGATCTGCGGCTCGAGGCCGCCGCCCTTTCCGAACTTGCGGAAAACACCAAGGACGATCCCGGATTCCGAGTGCCCGAGGTCGACTGGGAACGCACCGGGCGCGATGTCGTCACCATGGAGTGGATCGACGGCGTCAAGATGTCGGATATCGAAGGGTTGAAGGCCGCCGGCCACGACCTGAACAAACTCGCAGACACGCTGATCCAGTCCTTCCTGCGGCACACGCTGCGCGATGGCTTCTTCCATGCAGACATGCATCCCGGCAATCTCTTCGTCGATGCTGAGGGCGAGATCGTCGCCGTCGACATGGGCATTGCCGGACGTCTCGGCAAAAAGGAACGCCGCTTCCTTGCCGAGATCCTCTACGGCTTCATTACCCGCGACTACATGCGGGTGGCGGAAGTGCATTTCGAGGCCGGTTACGTGCCGGGCCATCACGATATAGCAAGCTTCGCCCAGGCGATCCGCGCCATTGGCGAGCCGATCCACGGCCAGCCGGCCGAAACGATCTCCATGGGCAAGCTTTTGACGCTGCTGTTCGAAGTGACCGAGCTTTTCGACATGGAAACGCGGCCGGAACTGGTGATGCTGCAAAAGACCATGGTGGTGGTGGAGGGCGTGTCGCGCATGCTCAATCCACGCTTCAACATGTGGAAGGCGGCAGACCCCGTCGTCGGCGGCTGGATCAGGGACAATCTCGGCCCGAAACGCATCGTCACCGATCTGAAGGACGGCGTGAAGGCGGCCCTGAAGCTCGCCGAGGCAGCGCCGGAGATCGCCGCCAAGACCGAAAAGCTGCATTCCGAGTTGATGTATATGAGCGAGAACGGCCTGCGTTTCGACGCGCAGACGGCGGAAGCCATCGGCAAGGCGGAAGCGCGCCACACCAAATGGGGACGGGCGGCACTCTGGGTCATAGCGCTGACGCTTCTTTACATCGCCATCAGGATAAGCTGAGCATCTCGGCACCGGTGAGTGCCATGTTTGTGTAATGCATTGGAGCGATAAGGGCCTGATCTCCAATCGAGACAGGTGATCGATGCGGGGTAAGGGCTGCTTTGATGCCTGCGCGGAATTGCGCCGGCGGTATAGACGGACGATGCCGGACGGGATTTGATTTTGATGGCAAAAGCGCAAGTATTGAAAGAGGCCCTTTCCTATTCTTCATGGCCGCTGGTGTTCGTCGGCGGCCTCGTGGGGTCCTATTTCGCTTTCACGAGCAGCCATCCCATCGCGGCCTTTTTGACCGTTTATGCGGGCGCGGTTTTAAGCCTGTTTCTTCTCGAACGTTATATTCCCTACGAAATCCAATGGCTTGAGGGTGACGGCGAAACCGTGAACAGCATCGGCCACACGCTTTTGACGAAAGGGCTGGTCCAGCTCGCAGCCGCCGCAGCGGCAATCTTCCCGATGGTGACCGCCAATGTGCTGCAGCCGCTCGCCGCCATGCGGTTCGACCTCTGGCCGTCTCATCTGCCGATGATCGTTCAGGTCGCCCTTGCGGTGACGATTGCCGAATTCGGCCTCTACTGGTCCCACCGTATTGCGCATGAAACCGTATTCTTCTGGCGTTTCCATGCGCTGCATCACAGCGTCGTGCGGCTCTGGGTCGTCAATACGGGACGGTTCCATGTGGCCGATTCCCTGTTCAAGATCGCGCTCAGCCAGATTCCGCTCTATTTCATGGGAGCGCCGCTACAGGTTTTCTGGTGGCTGGGCGCCGTTACCGCATTCATCGGTATTTTGACCCATTGCAACGTCGATATGAAAACGGGGCCGCTCGATTACGTATTCAGCACCCCGCGCCTGCACCGCTGGCACCATTCAAAACAGCTTCCGGAAGGGAACACCAATTACGGCGAGAATCTCGTCTTCTTCGATCTGATCTTCGGCTCCTACCATAATCCCGACAGGCCCTCTTCCACCGATATCGGTATCAAGGGCAAGATTGCGAAAGGATTCCTGCCGCAGCTCCTGCAGCCCTTCACCAAGGAAGGCGTCCGCCAGATCATCGGCAAGGACACCAAGCTCGACTGAACCGAAAAACTACAGGGCACGCGCAGTATCGATCACGATACCCAGTTCGCCCCGCAGTTTTTTGGTCAGACCAGCCGCGACAAGCTCATAGGAGCGGCGCACATAATGCTCCAGTTCTTCCTGTTCGAGCGGGGAATGATCGCCAATCGATATCCATTTGCGTTTGGCGAAATAGGGCGCCTGCCCTATGCCTTCCAGCGAGGTCAATATTTCGAAGCTCTCTTCCGAGCATTTCACGACCAGCCGCCAGTCCTCCCGCTCGCCAAGCACGGCAAAGACTTTGTCGCCCACCTTGGCAACGTGCGAATCCCATTGGTCGACGAAACGCACGCCCGGCCATTTGCCGAGCACCCTGTCGAATGTCTTGCGATCGAACAGGCTCATGCGAGTTTCTCCGCGATCAAGGCCGCCAGACGTTTTGCAACGTCGGCCTTATCGAGATCCGGCCAGACGTCGATGCCATCCGCGGAAATAATCTTCACGCTGTTGCGGTCTCCGCCCATGATGCCGGTTTCCGCCGAAACATCATTTGCGACGATATAATCCGCCCCTTTGCGCTCCAGCTTCGCCCGGCCGTTCTTCTCGACATCCTGCGTTTCGGCGGCGAAGCCCAAGACAATCTTCGGGCGCTTTTCATGATGGCCGACGGTTTTGAGAATATCGGGATTTTCCGTCAATTGCAGCGCCGGCGGGGCATCGCCCGGCTGCTTCTTGATCTTCTGCTCCGACGAGCCCGTCACCCGCCAGTCGGCGACGGCAGCGACCATGACGGCGATATCCGCCGGCAGTCTCGATATCACCGCATCGCGCATCTCCTCGGCGCGCTCGACATGGATCGTCGTGACCCCGGCAGGATCGGCGATGGTGACCGGGCCGGAAACCAGCGTAACCTCTGCCCCCAGTTCCGCCAGAGCCGCCGCAATGGCATGGCCCTGCTTGCCGGAGGAGCGGTTGGCGATGTAGCGCACCGGGTCAATCGGTTCATGCGTGGGGCCGGAGGTCACGATCGCCGTTCTGCCCTTCAGGGGCTTTGGCCCCTCATCCAGCAGTGCGGCGACGGCTTCGACGATCTGCAATGGCTCGGCCATGCGGCCAAAACCAGCCTCGCCTTTCTCTGCCATCTCACCGGCCATGGGGCCGATGAAAAACACGCCATCTTCTTTCAGCGTTTCGACATTACGCAGCGTGGGCTTCGCCGCCCACATTTTTGGGTTCATCGCCGGTGCCACCAGCACCTTGCGATCCGTCGCGAGAAGAATGGTGGAGGCAAGATCGTCTGCAAGACCATGCGCCATCTTCGCCATCAGATCGGCGGTGGCGGGCGCCACAAGCACGAGGTCGCAGTCACGCGCCAGCCTGATATGGCCGACATCCTGTTCATCCTGCCGGGAAAAGAGCTCGGTGAAGACATGGGTGGCGGAAAGTGCACCGACGGCAAGCGGCGTGACGAATTCCTGGGCGCCCTTCGTCATCACCGGCGTCACCTTCGCGCCGCGCTCTTTCAGGCGGCGGATGAGATCGAGGCTTTTATAGGCTGCGATGCCACCGGAGATGATGAGGAGAATATGTTTGCCTGAAAGCGTCATGATGCCGGACCAGTTTCCCGTTTGAGGGGAAACTAAGCCCTTGGCATACAAAGTGCAATCACGCCTTTGTCACGCCGCCTTGGCGACGTGATATTCCTTGATCGCGACCATCTTGATCGCCGGAAAACGCTCGGACTCATAGCGGAGCGAGAAGGCGTCCTGCGCCAGAAACACCGGATCGCCATCCAGATCGCGGGCGATATCGCCGCGCTTGACGTTGAGGAACTTGTCCATTTCCGCCGGCTGATCGGAGGAAATCCAGCGGCAGACGGAAAAGCGCGACATTTCGAACGAGACCGGCAGGCCATATTCGCCCATCAGACGCTCCTTCAACACGTCGAGCTGCAGCGCACCGACAACACCGACGATGGCCGGCGAGCCGTCTTCCGGCGAAAAGAGCTGCACGACGCCTTCTTCCGCCATCTGCTGCAGGGCTTCCTTCAGCTTCTTCGCCTTCATGGCGTCCTCAAGACGCACGCGGCGGAGAATTTCCGGAGAGAAATTCGGCACGCCTTGGAAGACGAGGTTTTCACCCTCGGTCAGCGTATCGCCGATGCGCAGCGTGCCGTGGTTCGGGATGCCCACCACGTCACCCGCAAAGGCCGTATCGGCAAGCTGGCGCTGCGAGGCGAAGAAGAACTGCGGCGCAGTGAGGCCCATCTGTTTGCCGGTGCGAGCAAGCCGCGCCTTCATGCCGCGCTCCAGCTTGCCGGAGCAGATGCGGGCAAAAGCGATGCGGTCGCGATGGTTCGGGTCCATATTGGCCTGAATCTTGAAGACAAAGGCCGTCATTTTCTCTTCAGCTGCATGGACGGTGCGGGTGTCCGCCACCTGATCGCGCGGCGGCGGTGCGAAATCGCCAAGCGCATTGATGAGATCACGCACACCGAAATTGCGCAGCGCCGAACCGAAGAACACCGGCGTCATATGACCTTCGAGAAACGCCTGACGATCGAAAGGACGGCAGGCTTCCAGCGCCAGTTCGGTTTCTTCGACGAAAAGATGGCGCTCATTTTCCGGCAGGCGATCGGCAACCGCCTGCGGACCGTTGACCGGCATGGCTTCCACCTGCGTATCGACACCACGGAAGGTGCTGTCGGCGAGATTATAGGCGCCGCAGAAGGTCTTTGCCCGACCGACCGGCCAGGTGATGGGCGCGGTATCGAGTGCGAGCTTCTCTTCCACCTCATCCAGAATCTCGAAGGGGTCGCGGCTTTCGCGGTCCATCTTGTTGATGAAGGTGATGATCGGAATATCGCGCATGCGGCAGACTTCGAAGAGCTTCAGCGTGCGCGGCTCGATACCCTTGGCGGCATCGATAACCATGATCGCCGCATCCACCGCCGTCAGCGTGCGGTAGGTGTCGTCGGCGAAGTCCTCGTGGCCGGGCGTATCGAGGATGTTGAAGACCCGGTCATTATATTCGAAGGTCATGACCGAGGTGACGACCGAAATGCCGCGCTCGCGCTCGATCTTCATCCAGTCCGAACGGGTCTGGATGCGATCCTTCTTCGCCTTCACCTCACCGGCAAGCTGAATCGCTCCGCCGAACAGCAGCAGTTTTTCCGTAAGCGTGGTCTTACCCGCGTCCGGGTGCGCGATAATAGCAAAGGTGCGGCGGCGGGAGACCGCCTCGGCAAGTGTTTCGGCCATCTGACAAATCCTGTGGAATTGCGGGCTATCTAGCGTTTCAGGCCCGCATTTGCAATTGACCTTGCCGCGATCTCGGCAAACTAATGCCGTATGACCCTTCAAAACGACAATCGCCCCCCTCTCCGGCTCGTCCGCCTCGCCAATGGCGCTGACCTCGAATTGCCGTCTTACGAAACCCGTGGCGCCGCCGGCATGGACCTGCGCGCTGCCGTACCTGCCGGTGAACCGCTGACCCTGCAACCGGGCGAACGCGCCCTGGTCCCGACCGGTTTCATCTTCGAGGTTCCGCAGGGTTATGAGGCGCAAATCCGCCCCCGCTCCGGCCTCGCCATCAAGAACGGCATCACCTGCCTCAACTCTCCCGGCACGGTGGACAGCGATTATCGCGGCGAGGTGAAAGTCATCCTCGCCAATCTAGGCCAGGACGTTTTCGTCATCGAGCGCGGCATGCGCATTGCGCAGATGGTGATTGCGCCGGTAACCCAGGTTGTTGTGAGCGAGGTGACGGAAACTTCCGAGACGGCGCGGGGCGCCGGCGGTTTCGGCTCCACCGGGGTTTAGCGACACCACTGGGACAGAAGCGCGGACTGATTGTCTTTACCCGGCAATTTCGCTATGGATTCGGCGGATTTTTCGGGAAATACGATCATGACGCTGACGACCCTTTTCGCCTATGCCACCGCCCTCTTCATCGCCGCCGCCATTCCCGGCCCCGGCATGACGGCGATCGTGGCGCGGGCGCTGGGTTCGGGCTTTCGCGAAACCTTCTTCATGGGTCTCGGGCTGGTGCTGGGCGACATGATTTACCTGACCGCTGTGATCCTGGGCCTGGCCTTCGTCGCGCAGACCTTTCAGGAAGCCTTCATGGTGCTGAAATTCGCGGGCGCGGCCTATCTCCTTTATATCGCCTGGAAGCTTTGGACCGCCGGTCTCTTGCCGCAGGACCTGAAGGCGAAGAAGAGCACCAGCATGTCCATGTCCTTCCTGTCCGGCCTGCTGATCACGCTCGGCAACCCGAAAACCATGCTGTTTTATGTGGCGCTGGTGCCAACGCTGATCGATATCCGCATGATCGGCCCTTCGGAATATGCGACCCTTCTCGCCATCACCTTCATCGTGCTGATGGCGGTTCTGCTGCCTTACATCCTGCTTGCGGCCAAGGCGCGTAACCTCCTGAAAAGGCCGAGCGCCTTGACGATCCTCAACCGCACGGCGGCGGGTATTCTGGCCGGAACCGCGACCATGATCGCGATCCGCAGCGCGTAAAACAAATTAGTGCATTTAGGCGATTTATCGTGAAATTATTCCTGCATTTTAGGGATATTAGGACGAACGTTCGCTAGCTTGCGAAAGCTATTGCTCCTATTCTGCCGCTCAAATCTTGCGGTCTTTACACAGGAGAGCATCATGCCCGAAGCCAGAAAGCCCGGACGCGGACGCGTCTATTCCTCGATTACGGAAACAATCGGCGACACACCGATCGTGCGGCTCGACAAGCTGGCGAAAGAGAAGGGCGTGAAGGCCAACCTTCTCGCCAAACTCGAATTTTTCAATCCCATCGCTTCCGTAAAGGATCGCATCGGCGTCGCCATGATCGAAGCTCTGGAAGCGCAGGGCAAGATCACCCCCGGCAAAACCACGCTGGTGGAGCCGACCTCCGGTAACACGGGCATCGCGCTTGCCTTCGCTGCCGCTGCGAAGGGCTACAAGCTGATCCTGACCATGCCTGAAACCATGTCGGTTGAGCGCCGGAAAATGCTGGCCCTGCTCGGCGCCGAACTGGTGTTGACCGAAGGCCCCAAGGGCATGAAGGGCGCCATCGCCAAGGCGCAGGAACTGGCCGAGACCCTGCCTGACGCCATCATTCCGCAGCAGTTCGAAAACCCCGCCAATCCCGATATTCACCGCAAGACGACGGCTGAAGAAATCTGGAACGACACCGAGGGCACGGTCGATATTCTCGTCTCGGGCATCGGCACCGGCGGCACCATCACCGGCACGGGTCAGGTGCTGAAGTCGCGCAAGCCCGAGGTGAAGGTCATTGCCGTCGAACCTGCCGACAGCCCGGTTCTTTCCGGCGGCAACCCCGGCCCGCACAAGATTCAGGGCATCGGCGCCGGTTTTGCACCCGCTATCCTCGATACCGGCATTTATGACGAGATCGTCACCGTGACCAATGACGAGGCTTTCGAAACCGCACGTCTGGCGGCAAGGCTGGAAGGCGTGCCGGTCGGCATCTCCTCGGGTGCGGCGCTGGCGGCGGCCATCAAGGTTGGCGCGCGGGAAGAAAATGCCGGCAAGAACATCGTCGTCATCATTCCTTCCTTTGCGGAACGCTACCTTTCGACAGCGCTTTTCGAAGGCCTCGGGCTTTAAGCCAGGCTTTCAAGCGCGGTAAGGATCGCGCGCCAGAGTAGCGAATATTCTTATGTGCCGCCGGCTTCCGCTGGCGGCACAGTGTTTTTTCAGGGAAGGTACAACAGGCGACCTTCTGGAGCATATCCGGTTTAAACGGAATCGTTAGATGTGCTCTAATTACTTGTTTTTACACACTTCCCCACCAAAAACCGCTTCGTGCGTTTACTGGAAATGTTCTATGCCGCCGTCGTCAGCCTCTCGCCAGCGATACGATAGGACACGGCTTCCGCCACATGGATACGGCCGACCGTCTGTTTGCCATCCAGATCGGCCAGGGTGCGGGCAACCTTGAGAATGCGATGATAACCGCGCGCGGAGAACTTCAGCCGCTCGGCCGCATCGCGCAGCAATTGCAGCCCGGACGCATCCGGCTCGGCATATTTTTCTATCAGGGTCGTCGTGCAGCGGGCATTGGTGCGAATGGCGGCAAATCCCGCCGACGCGTAACGTTCTTGCTGCGCAAGACGTGCCCGGGCGACACGGGCGGCCACCGCGGCACTCGGCTCGGACGCGACGGGGCGGATGAGATCGGCGGCGGAGACGGCGGGAACGTCGATGCGGATATCGATACGGTCCAGCAGCGGGCCGGAAATGCGGGCCTGATAATCCGTCACACAACGCGGGCCTCGGGCGCAGGTGAAACCCGGCTCTCCCGCCATGCCGCAACGGCAGGGATTCATCGCCGCAACGAGCTGGATTTCCGCCGGATAGCTGACGCGGTGATTGGCCCGCGCAATGATGCATTCGCCCGTTTCCAGCGGCTGGCGCAGTGCATCCAGCACCTGCGGCGAAAATTCCGGGAACTCATCCAGAAACAGAACGCCGTTATGAGCAAGCGAAGCCTCACCCGGCTTGGCGCGAAGCCCTCCGCCGATCAACGCCGCCATGGTGGCGGAGTGATGCGGGGTGCGGAACGGCCTGCGGTCCGAAAGCTTGCCGCCGGATAATTGGCCGGCGATGGAATGGACCATCGACACTTCCAGCAATTCCGCAGCTTCCAGCGGCGGCAGGATGGAAGGCAGGCGAGCTGCGAGCATGGATTTGCCGGAGCCGGGCGGCCCAACCATGAGCAGGTTGTGGCCGCCGGCGGCTGCCACCTCCAGCGCGCGCCGGGCGCTCTCCTGTCCTTTGATATCCGCTAAATCCGGCAGATTGACCGGGTTGGCGCGAATGGCGGGCGTCGGGCGCGAGAGAAGCTGGGTGCCGCGAAAATGATTGGCCAGCGCAATCAGGCTGCGCGGGGCGAGAATATCGATACCGGCGCCGGCCCAGGCCGCTTCCGGTCCGCTTTCAGCCGGGCAGATCAGCCCCTTGCCAAGCGCATTTGCGCCGATCGCCGCCGGCAGGGCGCCCGAAACCATACCGATGGTGCCATCGAGATTGAGTTCGCCGAGAACCACATAACGTGCCAGCATTTCTGCCGGTATCGCGCCTAAAGCGGCCATGAGGCCAAGCGCAATGGGAAGATCGAAATGCGATCCTTCCTTGGGCAGATCGGCAGGCGCGAGATTGACGGTGACTTTTTTTGCCGGCAGTGCCAGACCGGAGGCATGCAGGGCGGCCTGCACCCGCTCGCGGCTTTCGGCCACCGCCTTATCGGGCAGGCCGACAATCTGGATGCCCACCTTTCCCGGCGCGACCATGACCTGCACCTCGACGGGCACACCCTCTATGCCCTGAAATGCAACCGTATTGACCCTTGCCACCATGGCCTGCCCCCGCAAACCGGCCGCGCTGGTTAGAGCTTCATGCCCTGTCGCGGCCACCCGCAAGCAACGTGCCACAGGGCAAAGAATAAAACAAGAACATCCAGCGAACAATTTCTCGCTGACGATGTATTTTAGTTGTGTCTAGTTGTACTCGCGGAACAAAGCTGGACCGGCGAAAGCCCGCCTCAGAAATCCTGGGCTTCGCGCTTTTTCTCGATCGCATCCCACAGCAGGCTTGCGACATCGGCACCGCCGAATTTCCGCACTTCGCGAATGCCGGTCGGCGAGGTGACGTTGATTTCCGTCATATAGTCGCCAATCACATCGATACCGACGAAGAGGAAACCACGCTCGCGCAAGGCAGGGCCGATGCGGCGGCAGATTTCCTTCTCGCGCGCCGTCAGTTCCGTCGGTTCCGGCCGGCCGCCGGCATGCATGTTGGAGCGGGCGTCGTTTTCCGCCGGCACACGGTTGATTGCGCCCACCGGCTCGCCATCCACCAGCAGGATACGCTTGTCGCCTTTGCGGACATCAGGCAGATATTGCTGGGCGATATAAGGTTCGCGGAACATCTGGCCGAACATCTCCAGCAGAGAAGAGAAATTGCGGTCGTCGCGCGCGGAATGGAAGACGCCGGCGCCACCATTGCCGTAAAGCGGCTTGAGGATGATATCGCCCATTTCATTACGAAAGCGGGCGATTTCGGCCACATCCTTGGTGATCAGCGTCTTCGGCATCAGATCGGCGAATTCGGTGACGAAAATCTTTTCAGGCGAGTTGCGCACCCAGACGGGATCGTTGACCACCAGCGTTTTCGGATGAATGCGCTCCAGCAGATGGGTCGAGGTGATGTAAGCCATGTCGAATGGCGGATCCTGACGCAGATGGATGACATCCATGGTCGACAGATCGACGCGCTCCGGTTCGGAGAGCGAGAAATGGTCACCCTTGATGTCACGCAGTTCCATCTGCTCGACAGTGGCGTAAATCTTGCCATCGCGCATGGAGAGGCGCTCGGGGGTATAATGGAACAGCCGGTATCCCCGCGCCTGCGCCTCAAGGCTCATGGCGAAGGTGGAGTCACCGGCGATATTGATGCCGGAGACATGATCCATCTGGATCGCGACGTTCTTGATCTTCGCCATGCGCATGTTCCTCTTGCAGCATGCGGACACTTTGTCGGCCCGCGGTGCCCATTGCCTCGCCTTTTCAAGCTTCCCTGCAGGACCGGTAGAAACCCGGAAATGCTTCAGAAAACCCTGAAGATGTAGGGCAGCGACCATTCAAAGGCAACTGCTGCAAGCGGTGGTTTGTGTGAGTTTTATTGAACCTTCACAATTCCGTCGGCGAAGCCATGCAGGTCCCCGCCGACTGGAATGTTCTATGGGTTCAGGCCGCCAGCTTATAGGAACGGCCGGCAAACAGCTTGTTCTTGACGCGATAGGCAAAAGCCAGCGCCTTGGGGAACGGACGGCGCATGAAAGCGACCTTGCGGACATAATCATCCACCCGCCAGGTGGCCCATGTTCCCGCAGGGAAATAAGCGACATCGCCGACCCGCAGGATGCTGATGGAACCGTCTTCCGCGGTCACATGCACTTCGCCTTCGAGAATATAGACGGTTTCATCCCAGCCGAAGAACCAGCGGAACTCACCCGCCGTGCAATCCCACATGGCGGTGCTGGACGCACGGTCGCCGCTTCTGGAATGATCCGCCGCGCGCGCCTGGGGGTTGCCGGAAATGATCCACTCCGGATTGATGGGGGCCGGCTGAAGCCGCAGATCGGTGCAGGATGCGCTGACGACAACTTCGTCTTTTGACCGGCGCAAATAGGCCGGCAATATCGGCACCGTGCGGACCGCCATGGTTGCTGCGGCGGCGAACATCATTTTGAAGGACATATTAGAAAACCCCCGTGAAATATTGGAGGTCTTCTATCATCGGGATCGTAACGAAGCGGTTTTGACAATCGGCGCAATTTTAGTCATCGCGCCGATTTCTGCGAAGCACTCAGGCTGTCGCCATTTGCGCGGGCTGCGCCGCCAGCTGCTCCGCTTTGCCGGCGATGCGCTTGCCGGTTTCGCTGGAGAAGAAATGAAGTTTTTCCGGCGCGATCGTGACGGAGAGCGCAGACGGAACCTCGACATCCGGCGGGAAAGCAACTGTCAGGCTCTGGTCGCCGATCATGCCGTGGATAAGGCGCTGCGAACCCAGTTCCTCGATGTAATCGACCCGAAGCGGGAAGCCCTGCTCACCTGCCGCTGCGAGGCGGAAATCTTCCGCCCGCATGCCCACCGTCACGGGGCCGGAGGCAGGCGCGAAACCGTTGAGCGCAAAGAGCGACGGACCGATGGCGAGGCTATCGCCATGCAATTCGGCGTTCAGCAGGTTCATGGCGGGAGAGCCGATGAAACTCGCAACGAAGGTCGAGGCAGGCGTATGATAGACATCCAGCGGTGCGCCGATCTGTTCGATACGGCCGCCATTCAACACCACAAGACGATCGGCGAGCGTCATGGCCTCCAGCTGATCGTGGGTGACGTAGATCGATGTGGTGCCGAGACGCTTTTGCAGGCGCTTGATCTCGCCGCGCATGGAAACGCGCAGCTTGGCATCGAGATTGGAAAGGGGCTCGTCGAACAGGAAGGCCGCCGGTTTGCGCACGATGGCGCGACCCATGGCGACACGCTGCCGCTGGCCGCCGGAAAGGGCACGCGGCTTGCGGTCCAGATAGGGCTCAAGCTGCAGCATACGCGCGGCTTCGGCCACACGCGCATCGATCTCCGTCTTCCGCGTCTTGCGGTTCTTCAACCCGTATTCCAGGTTCTGGCGCACCGACATATGCGGATAAAGCGCGTAGTTCTGAAACACCATGGCGATATCCCGGTCTGCCGGATCGGCCTGATTGACCACGCGGTCACCGATCTTCACAGTGCCTTCGGAAATATCCTCAAGCCCTGCGACCATGCGCAGAAGCGTGGATTTGCCGCAGCCGGAAGGGCCAACGAGAACGATGAACTCGCCGTCCCTGATGTCAATATCGACGTGATGCACGGCGCGCACGCCGCCATGATAATCCTTGCAGACCTGACTGATTTCTATCGCGGCCATTTCGGTCTCCTCATTTATCGCTTTCGGTCAGGCCCTTGATGAACCAGCGCTGGAAAATGACGACGATCAGCACCGGCGGCAGCATGGCCAGCACGGCGAGCGCGAAAGCTTCGTTGTAATCGGGAATTTGCGAACCGACCCAGACCTGCAGGATCGACTTGATACCGCGCATCAGGGTGAAGAAGCCCTCATCCGTCGTCATCAGCATGGGCCAGAGATACTGGTTCCAGCCGTAAACGAACATGATGATGAAGATCGCCGCCATCATGGTGCGGGACAGCGGGATGAGAACGTCGATGAAGAATTTCACCGGCCCTGCGCCGTCAATGCGGGCAGCCTCCAGCAACTCCTCCGGCACGGATTTGAAGAACTGCCGGAAATAGAAGGTGCCCGTCGCCGAAGCGAGAAGCGGCACGATGAGGCCGGTATAGGAGTTCAGAAGGCCGAGTTTGCTCATCACCTCGTAGGAGGGCATGATGCGCACTTCGAGCGGCAGAAGCAGCGTGGTGAAAATGATCCAGAAGGCGAGCGTTGCGAACCGGAACCGGAAATAAACGATCGCATAGGCCGCCGTCATCGACAGGACGATCTTGCCGACGGCAAAACCGATGCCGAGGATCAACGAATTCAGCACCATGTTGAGACCCGTGATCTGCCCGGTGAAGCCGCCCTTCTGGGTCAGAACCTTTTCATAAGTCTCGATGAAATTGTCGCCGGGAACCATCGTCAGACCGCTGCGGTGGATTTCCGCAGCGGTGTGGGTGGAGGTCATGAAGGCCACGATGACCGGCAAGATCAGGAACAGCGCGCCGATGATCAGCACCAGATGATCGAGGGGTTTTGTCTTGTACATGGTCTTTTCCCTCAATTGTAATGGATGCGCTTTTCGATGAAGCGGAACTGGATGATGGTGAGAACGAAGACGACCAGCATCAGGATGACGGACTGGGCCGAAGAGCCACCGATGTCATTGCCGCGGAAACCATCCAGAAACACCTTGTAGACCAGCGTGATCGGGTTGTTGGCAGCCTTGTCCTTCACCATCACGTCGATGACGCCGAACGTGTCGAAGAGTGCATAGGTGATGTTGATGATCAGCAGGAAGAAGGCCGTGGGCGCCAGAAGCGGCATGATCACCGTCCAGAACCGGCGAAAGCCAGAACGGCAGTCGATGGCGGCGGCTTCCCGCACGGAGACCGGAACGCCCTGAAGACCGGAGAGGAAGAAAATGAAGTTGTAAGGGATCTGCTTCCAGACCGCGACAACGATCATGGCGAAGGCCGTATCGAAATAATTGAGGCCGACCTTCATGTCCCAGCCGAGGAATGCGGCCATCTTCACGAAGGGGCCAATATGCTGGTCGAAAAACATCATTCCGATGAGACCGGCGACCGGCGGCGCGATGGCATACACGGAAATCAGCAGCGTCTTGTATGTCGAGCTGCCGCGAATGACCGCGTCGGCCTTGACGGCGAGCAGCAGGCCGAGCGCCAGCGAAAAGAAGGTGACCAGCACGGTGAAGACAACCGTGAATTTGGCGATGCTGAGATATTCGGGGCTGAAGATCGCATCCGAATAATTGGCAAGTCCGACGAAGGAAGCGCCAAAACCGAACGGGTCTTCGATATAGAAGGACGAATGTATGGCCTGAACCGATGGCCAGTAGAAGAAGATGAAAATCACCGCAAGCTGCGGCGCCAGAAACAGGTAAGGTACGTAGGACGAGGAGAACTGCACGCGCTTCATGCCGGCGTCGGCAGGTTTGGCTGGCTTTCCAGCCTTTGCGGACCAGCCGGACAAAAACCGGCGCGGTTGAGACGATGTATAGGCCACGCTTGCGCTTCCTTATCCGAGAGCGAGCCTCCCTTCCGTGAGAAAGGAGGCTCGGCAATGGTCATTGGTTTCGAAACAGACGATCAGCCGGCCGTTTTGGCGAAACGGGCGAGCAGGTCGTTGCCTTCCTTCTCGATGATCTCGAAAGCGGCCTTCGGGGTCACTTCGCCGGAGAAGATGCGGTTATATTCGCGCTCCATGACGGAGCGGATCTGCGGGTAGAAGCCGAGGCGGTAGCCCTTGGACCATTCGCCGCCCGGCAGCGAGAGCTGCTGGATACCGACTTCCGCGACCGGCTTTTCCTTGTAGAAGCCTTCAGCCTTGGCCTTTTCGTAAGCCGCCTTGGTGATGGCGACGTAACCGGTTGCCTTGTGGTAGAAGACCTGGATTTCCGGCGAGGTCAGGAACTGGAAGAAGTCGGCCACGCACTTGTTTTCGGCTTCAGACTTGCCCGACATTGCAAAGAGCGCAGCGCCTCCGATGAAGGAGTTGGTGCCAGCGCCCTTGATGGAGCCCCAGTAAGGAAGGAAGGTTGCCGAGAACGGCATGGTCGCCGTCTTCTGCAGGCCGCCGAAGGAGCCCGAAGAACCGATCCAGAACGCGACCTTGCCTTCTTCGAACGGCTTCTGGTTGTCGTTCCAGCCGGCGCCGTAATAGGCGAACAGGCCCTTGTCCTTCCAGTCCTTCAGCTTGTCGAACATCATGACGAGGTTCGGGTCGGTGACCTTGAGCTTGGTGTCGGTGACGCTGTCATAGCCGTTATTGTTGGTGGCGAACTGGATGTTGTTGCGGGAGAAGAAGTTCTCCGTGAACTGCCAGGTGAGCTGCGACTGAACGAGCGGAATGTAGCCGGCTTCCTTCAGCTTCGGCGCAACCTGCTCGAACTCTTCCCAAGTCTTCGGCGCTTCGACGCCGGCCTTTTTCAGGGCTTCGTCGTTGACGTACATGATGGGAGCGGAGGAGTTGAACGGCATGCCGACGAACTTACCGTCAGCGGCAGCGTAGAAATAACGCACGCCGTTGATGAAGGCATCGCGGTCGAACTTGTAACCGGCCTTGTTGATGAGATCTTCGGCAGGAATGACAGCGCCCTTGGCGTTGATGATGGTCGCGGCGCCAGCATCGAAAACCTGGAGGATGTTCGGCTGTTCGCCAGAGCGGAAAGCAGCGATGCCGCTGGCCAGGGCTTCTTCGTAGGAGCCCTTGGAAACCGGCGTCAGAGCACATTCTTTCTGGGCTTCGTTGAACTTCTGGGCGACTTCGTTGATGACTTCGCCATTGCGGCCGCCCATGCCGTGCCACCAGGTGATGTTGGTAGCAGCCATGGAAGACGTCGCCGAAATGCTGACGGCCACTGCGGCCATGGAAATCTTCTTCAACATTACTAAATCCTCTCCACCATTTATTGGGATGAGGATGCGAATAGAGACGTTCCATGACGCCTCTTTGACAGTTCCATGTCAGATTTATTACAGCGACTGACGAAAATCTCAGTCGGTCATGCGCTTTATCGGCCGAGCCGGATTTCCGACCACCGTCACGCCCGGCGGCACATTGCGCGTCACCACCGAACCGGCGCCGACAATCGCGCCGTCACCAATAGTGATGCCAGCCAGAACGATCGCTCCGCCGCCGATCCAGACATCACGGCTGATCGTCACGGGCTTTGCGATTTCAATGCCTTGCGCTCGCGGCACCGGGTCCAGATGGTGTTCCGCACAATAGATCTGCACCGCAGGCCCGAGCATCGCGCCGTCGGCTATCGTAACTTTCGCGGAATCCAGAATGGTGCAGCCGGCATTGAGATAAACATTTTTACCAAGTGTGATGTTGAAGCCGTAAGCGCAATGAAACGGCGCTTCGATAAATGCCCCTTCACCAACAGAAGCGAACAGAGCCCTTAGCAACGGGGCCACTGCCCCGCGCTCATCCGGCGGCATCGTATTGTGCTGGTGGACGGCCCCTCGTGCCCGCCAGCGCAATATATCCAGCTCGGCATCCATGCAGCTGTACCATTCGCCCGCGGCCATTTTTTCCCGCTCGGTGGACATGTTTCCCTCCCCTTTAAAAGGCGTCGATAAAATGCTGCGGCAGGCGTCGTGGCAAAACGGCGATGATATCGAAACGCAGCGAAAAGCGCGCGGCATCCTTGCGACGGGCGAGCCACAGATCGGCCGCCGCCCGAATGCGTTGCTGCGAATGGAAACCGACGGCATCCACGGCACCTTCGCCGGACGTTCGCGCCTTGACCTCGACAATGGCGACGAGGTCCTTCTTGCGGGCGATGAGATCGATTTCCCCCAGCCGGGTACGATAACGAATGGCGAGGATGCGATATCCCTTCAGCAGCAGATAAAGTGCCGCCCAATATTCCGCGGCATGGCCGCGTCGCTCGGCCTTGCGCCTGTTATTGCTTCGCCCGTCAGCGGCCATCCGTTTCCTTCATATCCAGCAGCCTTTGATAAAGCTCCTTGCGCGGCAGGCCCGTCAGCTTGGCGGCTTCGCCTGCCGCCTTGGCGGCGGGCATGGTGGCGACGAGGTCCTTCAGCAGCTTCTCGACATCCTCGATATCGGGAATCTCGTCATAAGAGGGCGGCTCCACCAGAAGCACGATCTCACCCTTCACCACACGGTCACCACCGTAATAATCCGCAAGCTCGCCAAGCGTGCCGCGCCGGAACTCCTCGAAGGTCTTGGTCAGCTCGCGGCAGACCACGGCGCGGCGGTCGTGGCCAAGAACTTCGGACGCCACCTTGACGGAAGCGCCGATGCGATGCGGCGATTCAAAGAAGATCAAGGTGGCCGGGATTTTTGCGAGTTCGGCAAAACGGTCGCGCTTGCCGCGATCCTTCACCGGCAGGAAGCCCGCAAACAGGAAAGCATCGCTCGGCATTCCCGAACCCACGAGGGCGGCGAGCGGCGCGGATGCTCCCGGCACCGGCACGACACGATGCCCGGCCTCGAGCGCGAGCTGGCCGAGGCGGTAACCGGGATCGGAAACGAGCGGCGTTCCGGCATCCGAGACCAGCGCCACGGATTTTCCTGCCTCAAGCGCTGCAATGAGCTTCGGCCCCGCTTCGTTTGCATTGTGCTCATGATAGGCGAGCGGGCGGGTGCGAATACCGTAACGTTCGAGCAGGATGCGGGTGACGCGGGTATCCTCGCAGGCGAGAACATCGGCCGAGGCCAGCGTTTCCAGCGCGCGGATGGTGATATCGCCAAGATTGCCGATGGGCGTAGCCACGAGATAAAGCGCAGGCTCCAGCGGCCGGGCCGGAATGGTGGCCGTGCCGATCCTGAAGCTCTTTGTTGCATCTCTCAAGTCGCTGTTCGATATTTCTTCCGTCACACGGCTTCCAATCATTCTGGCCGATTATTCGCGGCCGGTCGCTCTGGTTTCCTCTCTTTATGGGCAATAGAAAACCGGCGAACAAGGTCCACGGACGCCCCCAGCCTGTGGATCATGCTGTATAGCAGCAAAATGACCCGCGGCAGATGCACTCGGCTCTTGCATTTCCTGCAATAACTCTGCCATTTTGCCCGTCCACATTATCCGGCTTTCTGGCCGGTGAAGACTCTTCTTGCCGATCCGGCGGTGGCCGGTTCGCAACGGTTGAAAGCGGTAGCGTCCATGCGTATTACTCTTGAGCGGTCGAACCTTCTGAAATCGCTGAACCACGTCCACCGGGTCGTCGAGCGACGCAACACGATCCCGATCCTGTCCAACGTCCTGCTGCGCGCATCCGGCGCCAATCTGGACATGAAGGCGACCGACCTCGATCTCGAAATCACCGAAGCGACACCGGCCATGGTGGAGCAGGCAGGCGCCACCACCGTGCCGGCGCATCTGCTTTATGAAATCGTGCGCAAGCTGCCGGACGGTTCCGAAGTGCTTCTGGCCACCAATCCGGACGGCTCATCGATGACGGTTGCCTCCGGCCGTTCGAAATTCTCGCTGCAATGCCTGCCGGAAGGGGACTTCCCCGACCTCACGGCCGGCACCTTCAGCCACACCTTCAAACTGAAGGCGACCGATCTGAAGATGCTGATCGACCGGACGCAATTTGCGATCTCGACCGAAGAAACGCGTTATTACCTGAACGGCATTTTCTTCCATACCATCGAAAGCAATGGCGACCTGAAGCTGCGCGCCGTCGCGACCGATGGCCACCGCCTGGCGCGCGCCGATGTGGATGCGCCTTCCGGTTCCGAAGGCATGCCGGGCATAATCATTCCGCGCAAGACCGTCGGCGAGTTGCAGAAGCTGATGGACAACCCCGAGCTGGAAGTCACCGTCGAAGTCTCGGATGCGAAAATCCGCCTGACCATCGGTTCGGTCGTTCTGACCTCGAAGCTGATCGACGGCACATTCCCGGATTATCAGCGCGTGATCCCGACCGGCAACGACAAGGAAATGCGGGTCGATTGCCAGACCTTCGCGCAGGCTGTCGACCGCGTCTCGACCATTTCTTCCGAGCGCGGCCGCGCCGTGAAGCTCGCGCTCACCAACGGCCAGCTGACGCTGACCGTCAACAACCCGGATTCGGGAAGTGCTACGGAAGAAGTGGCTGTCGGTTACGACAATGATTCGATGGAAATCGGCTTCAACGCCAAATATCTCCTCGACATCACCTCGCAGCTTTCCGGCGACGACGCGATTTTCCTGCTGGCCGACGCCGGCTCGCCGACGCTCGTTCGCGACACCGCTGGCGACGATGCGCTTTATGTTCTGATGCCGATGCGCGTTTGAAACGGGACTTTTTTGCAGGTTTCATCAAAAAAGCCGGTGGAACGCTTCACCGGCTTTTTTTGATTCGGCGACGGTGTATTTCAAACCGTACGCGAATTTTTCCAGTTACGACATTTTGCCTTGTTTTTGCGCCAAATGGGATCAACATTGCGTAACAGTTTTTTGACAATGACCAAAAGCATCTGAGGGAACTATGGCACTTAACCTGAAGCAACGGCTTGAACAGAAATTTGAAGAAGAAATCCGCTTTTTCAAGGGCATGGTCAGCCAGCCG
Source organism: Agrobacterium sp. YIC 4121 (assembly GCF_002008205.1). NCBI lineage: Bacteria > Pseudomonadati > Pseudomonadota > Alphaproteobacteria > Hyphomicrobiales > Rhizobiaceae > Agrobacterium > Agrobacterium sp. YIC 4121. The sequence continues at coordinate 570,410 of NZ_MRDI01000001.1, forward strand.
AAAAAAGTCGGTGCCATTGTGCCGACATCGTCCATCACGGCGAAAAAAATGGCGAGTCTCATCAATCCCCATTCCGGCCTGCCGGTTCTCGAACTCGGCCCGGGCACCGGTGTCATCACCAAGGCCATTCTGGCGCGCGGCATCAAGCCGGAGAACCTGACCGCCATCGAATATTCGACCGATTTCTACAATCAGCTCCTCAAGAGCTATCCGGGCGTCAATTTCGTCAATGGCGACGCCTTCGATCTCGATGCGACGCTTGGCGAACACAAGGGCCAGATGTTCGACAGCGTCGTCTCCGCCGTGCCGATGCTGAATTTCCCCATGGCCGCCCGTATCAAGCTTCTCGATGAATTGCTGAAGCGCGTGCCCCATGGCCGCCCCGTCGTGCAGATATCCTACGGTCCGATTTCCCCCATCGTCGCGCAGCCGCATCTCTACCACATCCGCCATTTCGATTTCATCGTGCGCAATATTCCGCCGGCGCAATTGTGGACCTATACGCGGGCCTGATCTTCGACAGAGTGCGGGAACCCGTCATTTCCCGGTCGTGACGAATGGTTAGGGTGTCGATTTGCCCTTTCCATCGTCCTTGAGGACCGATTGTCATGCATGCGCTCTACATCACCCATCCCCAGGTCAAGATCGATCCGGCTGTTCCCGTTCCCGAATGGGGGCTTTCGGACAGGGGTGCCGAGCGGACGCGCGAGGCAAGCCGCCTGCCCTGGGCGCGGTCATTACGCCGCATCGTTTCCAGCGCCGAGACCAAGGCGATCGAAACCGCCCGCATCCTGGCTGAAACCTCCGGGGCGGAAATGGACATCGTCGAGGCGATGCATGAAAACGACCGGTCCGCCACCGGTTTTCTGCCGCCGCCGGAATTCGAAAAGGCGGCGGACTGGTTCTTCGCCCATCCCGAGGAAAGCTTTCACGGCTGGGAGCGTGCAATCGACGCGCAGGCGCGGATCGTCGGGGCGGTCAAAGCCGTTCTCGGCCGGCACGACCCGCAGCAGCCAATCGCCTTTGTCGGACATGGTGGCGTAGGTACGCTTCTGAAATGCCATATCGAAGGCCGCGGCATCAGCCGCAGCAAGGACCAGCCGTCCGGCGGCGGCAATCTCTTTCGCTTCTCCATCGCCGACTTTTCACTTGCAGCCGCGTCCCCCACATGCGACTGGACGGCAATGGAAACATGGCAGGGATAAGACAATGACCGCGCGCGAAAAACTCATCGTCGGGCTGGATGTTCCGACTGTGCAGCAAGCCGAAGACATCGTGTCGAAAATCGGCGACGAGGTTCTGTTCTACAAGATCGGTTATCAGCTGGTCTTTGCCGGCGGTCTCGAATTTGCGCGCGACCTTGTCCAGAGCGGCAAGAAGGTCTTTCTCGACATGAAACTGCTCGATATCGACAATACCGTCGCCTCCGGCGTCGAAAACATCGCCCGCATGGGCATGTCGATGCTGACGCTGCATGCCTATCCCAAAGCGATGCGCGCCGCCGTCAAGGCCGCCGAAGGCTCCGGCCTCTGCCTGCTGGGCGTCACCGTGCTGACGTCGATGGACGACGTCGATCTCGCCGAGGCAGGTTATGCCTCTGACGCCCGTTCGCTGGTGCTGCGCCGGGCGGAGCAGGCACGCGAGGCTGGCATGGGCGGCATCGTCTGTTCGGCGGAAGAATCGACCGCCGTGCGCGAAATCCTCGGCCCGGACCTTGCCGTCGTCACCCCCGGCATTCGCCCGGCCGGCGCGGATCTCGGCGATCAGAAGCGGGTGATGACGCCCTACGACGCCATCAAGGCCGGATCGAGCCATCTGGTGGTCGCCCGCCCGATCGTCAGGGCGGAAGACCCGAAAGCGGCGGCCCGCGCCATTCTTGACGACATGCTGCGCGCCAGCTTTCCGGCCAATCAGTAACGACAATCGGAGGAGATGAAATGGCAAAGGGATACTGGATCGCCCGCGTCGATGTGCGCGATAGTGAGCGTTACAAGGACTATGTCACGACGGCTAAGCCCGCTTTCGAGCGGTTCGGCGCCAATTTCCTGGCCCGTGGCGGCGCGCTGACCGAGCTGGAGGGCAAGGCGCGTGCGCGCAACGTCATCATCGAGTTCCCGTCGGTGCAGCACGCCATCGACTGCTATAATTCTCCCGAATATCAGGCCGCGGCCAAAATCCGCCAGGAAGTCGCGGATGCGGAGATGATGATCGTCGAAGGAATTTGACGTCCGTCAACCGCATTTCCCAAACCGTCTTCCAGCCTCGCGACAACATCTCTTCACGCGCGCGCGGCTTTGGGCTAAGAGACTGAAAAACGCTTTATCGACAGCTTCTGAGGAGCCTCCCATGACCTTGGCCAACCTTCCACCCCTCGTCACCGTTTTCGGCGGTTCGGGTTTTGTCGGGCGGCATGTCGTGCGGATACTTGCGAAGCGCGGTTATCGCATCCGCGTCGCCGTACGCCGCCCGGATCTCGCCGGGTTCCTGCAGCCGCTCGGCAATGTCGGCCAGATTTCCTTCGCCCAGGCGAACCTGCGTTATCGCGATTCCATCGTCAAAGCCGTGGAAGATGCCGACCATGTGGTCAATTGCGTCGGCATCCTGACCGAAAGCGGCCGCAACACCTTTGACGCCGTACAGGAATTCGGTGCGAAAGCCATTGCCGAGGCGGCCCGCGATGCCGGCGCCACGCTGACGCATATTTCCGCCATCGGCGCGGATGCCGGTTCGCCGACCGGTTATGGCCGCACCAAGGGCCACGCCGAGGCCGCCATCCATTCCATTCTGCCTGGCGCCGTGATCCTGCGCCCGTCGATCATTTTTGGACCGGAAGACGATTTCTTCAACAAGTTCGCAAAAATGGCCCGCAGCATGCCGTTCCTGCCGCTGATCGGTGGCGGGAAAACCAGGTTCCAGCCGGTCTATGTCGAGGATGTCGCGGAAGCCGTCGCCCTTGGCGTCGATGGCAAGCTGAAGCCCGGCGCGATCTATGAACTCGGCGGTCAGGATGTCATGACGTTCCGTGACTGTCTCGAGGCGGTTCTTGCCGCGACCTACCGGGAGCGTCCCTTCGTCAACCTGCCCTTCGGCGTCGCGTCGATGATTGGCAAGATCGCTTCAATGGTGCCGCTGATTGCGCCGCCGCTGACGCCCGATCAGGTGACCATGCTGAAAAAGGACAATGTCGTTTCCACCGACGCCGAAAAGAACGGCCTGACGCTGGAAGGCATTGGCATCACCCCCGTTCGCGTCGCGTCCATTCTGCCTTCCTACATGGTGCAATACCGCCCGCACGGCCAGTTCTCAAATGCCGGAAAAGCGGCCTGAAGCCCACCTTCAGCCTCATCGAACACAAACAAAGCGGGAGCCATTCCCGCTTTTTGTTTTTGCGCAATTCAATCGCAACCAAACCGCTATTTGTGCATTTTCCCCTCAACTGCAGGGGAGGTGTTGAATGAACCAGGGCTGTTTTGCAAAGCCGGGTAAAAGTTAACGGTGGTCCGGCCTCCACAGGCAAGCGTGGCACAAGCGCAACTGTGGAAAAGACTTCGTATTAACCCGGTATTCAACAAGCTGCTTTATTGATATTCGCCACATTCCAAACATATCCCGACCACTCAATTCACACACGGCGGCATGATCCGCGCGAACGAACGTCTGAAAGGCAATCATAAAATGGGCAGATCTATCGCACTCTTTTTTGCGTGTGCGGCTTTGGTGGTTCTGGCGGGTTCTTTCATGGCGCCGGGAACGGTTGCAGCGGGTAAGAGCGGTTGCGCTCCCGCCTATGGCGTCGACCCCTGCGCAACGGCTTCGATCAGCACCAACTGATCGGCCTTTAAAAGTTTCAAAGAAAAAGCGCCGCCGGTTCTCCGGGGGCGCTTTTTCTTTTTCTGTTCGTTCGTCGCGGGCGGAGATTATTCCCGCCCCTGGTTCAACCCAGAACCATGAGTGCGATCAGTCCCAGCGAACCGATGGCGATGCGCCACCAGGCGAAGGGTGCAAAGCCCCGCCGCGATACGAAATCCAGCAGGGAGCGAACAACGAAGAGGCCCGAGACGAAAGCGGCGATGAAACCCACGGCGATCAGCGCACCGTCATCGAAGCTCAGCGCATCGCGGTTCTTGTAAAGATCGAGCGTGAAAGCACCGAGCATGGTCGGCATTGCCAGGAAGAACGAAAATTCGGCGGCGGAGCGCTTGTCCGTTCCCATCAGCAACGACCCGACGATTGTGGCGCCGGACCGCGACGTGCCGGGAATCATCGCAAGGCATTGGAAGAGGCCGATCTTGAAGGCAAGCGACGGCGGATAATCCATGATGTCGGTATATTTCGGCTTCAGCGGCATGCGGTCGACGCCGAGCAGAATGACGCCGCCGATGATCAGCACCACGCAGATGAGCATCGGCGTTTCAAACAGCACGGTCTTGATGAAGTCATGCGCCAAAGCGCCGATTATCGCCGCCGGCAGGAAAGCGAGAGCGACGGCCAGCACGAAACGGCGCGCTTTCGCGCTTGTCGGCAGAGCGAGCGCAAGCGACACAAGCTTTTGAAAATAAACAAGAAGGATCGCAAGGATCGCGCCGAGCTGAATGAGAACGGCAAAGGTGTTGCCGGGTGATTTAAAGCCGAGGAAATGCCCGGCCAGCAGCACGTGCGCCGTTGAGGAGACGGGAATGAACTCCGTCAGACCCTCGATAATGCCCAGCAGAAGCGCGCTGATGATCGATTGGTCACCCATGAGGTATCCTTCTTTTCAGGGGGAAAGTGGCAATGGAAGGCAATTGCGTTAAACTTGTTTTAAAGTAGCCAAGCTCTTATAGCGTCTTGATGAAGCGAAACTGAAAAAGTTTTTCGGCAAATGCCGATCATGACAACCAATCGTAAAAATTGAGTACCGATGCCAACTCTCTATCACTCTCCGATGTCGACCGCATCCCGGTTCGTTCGTCTGATCCTCGCGGAATACGGGTTCCAGACCGATCTCGTGGAGGAGCAGCCGTGGGAAAGACGGCGGGAGTTTCTGGCGCTCAATCCGGCCGGCACCCTGCCGGTCTATCTGGACGACAATATGCGCTCGCTGAGCGGGCCCTATGTGCTTGCGGAATTTCTTGACGAAACGCATGGGGTTCTGAAGCGCGACCGTCGGCTTCTCGCCGAAGACCCGTTTCAGCGTGCGGAAATCCGCCGGCTGACGGAATGGTTTCTGCAGAAGATGGAAAACGACGTGACCCGGCCGCTGGTGCGGGAAAGGGTCTATAAATTGCAGATGACGGCGGCGCAGGGTGGCGGACCGCCGGATTCCAAGCTGCTGCGCACGGCCCGTAACAACATTCGCCAGCACATCAAATATCTGGAATGGCTGGCTGGCTCACGCACCTGGCTTGCCGGCGACCGGTTGAGCTATGCCGATCTTGCCGCTGCTGCCGCGGTCTCGGTGCTGGATTATCTCGGTGAGATCAACTGGCTCGAAGCGCCGATTGCCAAGGAATGGTATCAGCGGGTGAAATCCCGTCCTTCCTTCCGGCCGTTCCTCAGCGAACGCATTCCGCGCCTTGCCCCTTCCTCCCACTACGCCGATCTGGACTTCTGAGGTCTGGCCTCCCGGTTATTTGCTGTGGCCTGCGGTTTTATCTAAAGCATGTCGTTGTCCCGAAACCGCTGCACACTTTCGGGCGACATGCATTATATATGCCGCAGAATAACCCGCAGGAGAAACGACCATCGACGTCGCGAGCGAAAAGCAGCGAATACGCGCGCGTAAACTGACGGACTTCGTTCGTCAGGAAGCGCTTTCGCTCGGCTTCGATCTGTGTCGCATCACCGCGCCGGACAGCATTCCGCTCGCACCCGAACGGCTGAGACAGTTTCTCGACAATGGCTATCACGGTACGATGGCGTGGATGGAGGAAACCGAGGCCCGCCGGGCAGAGCCGAAAACGCTCTGGGGAGACGTGCGCTCCATCGTCATGTTCGGGCTGAACTACGGCCCCGAGGAAGACCCACGCGACCTGCTTTCCAAACCCGACAAGGCGGCCATTTCGGTCTATGCCCGCAATCGCGATTATCACGACATCATCAAGGGGCGGCTGAAGGAAATCGCTACCCGTTTAGCCGCGCGCGCCGGCGAGGATGTGAAAGTCTTTGTCGATACCGCACCGGTAATGGAAAAACCGCTTGCCGCCGCCGCCGGTCTCGGCTGGCAGGGCAAGCATACCAACCTTGTCAGCCGCACCCATGGTTCGTGGCTGTTTCTCGGTAGCATGTTCACCACGGCCGAACTCTGTCTTGACGAGGCTGAAAGGGACCATTGCGGCTCCTGCCGCGCCTGTCTCGATGCCTGTCCGACGGCCGCTTTCCCCGCGCCCTATCAATTGGATGCGCGCCGCTGCATCTCCTATCTCACCATCGAGCACAAGGGGCCGATCCCGCAAGAATTCCGGCCGATGATCGGCAATCGCATCTATGGCTGCGACGACTGTCTTGCCGCCTGTCCGTGGAACAAGTTTGCAGCGAGCGCCTCCGAGATGAAATTGCAGGCGCGCGAAGATCTGAAGGAACCCTCCATCGCCTTCCTGCTCACGCTCGATGACGCAGCCTTTCGCGGTTTCTTCAGCGGCTCACCCGTCAAGCGCATCGGCCGCAATCGCTTCATCCGCAATGTGCTGATCGCGGCGGGCAACTCGGCCGACCGGCAATTCGTGGAACGATGCAAGGCGCTTGCCGAAACCGACCCTTCGCCCGAAGTACGCGGCATGGCCGCGTGGGCTTTGTCGCGGCTTATGGACAGGGACGAATTCCGTACATACTCTGCCGGTCGCGCGCCGGAGCCTGATCCGGAGGCGGAAATGGAATGGCAACTGGCAGAGGCGTGACGCATGCATGTGATGATTTTTGGCGCGGGATATTCTGGGAAAGCCATCGCTAACGCGCTGAGAACCGAAGCAGCAAGCGTTTCCGGCACCACACGCAGTCAGGACAAGTTTCCAAACCTCACCGCCGCAGGCATGACGCCCTTCCTCTTTGATGGCGTTCAGCTCAATGACGAACTCGTCGCCGCAATGGGCAACATCACGCATCTCGTACAATCCGTCGCGCCGGGCAAGGATGGCGATCCGCTGCTTGCGCTTCTGGGTGGCGATCTGAAAAAGCTCACGCCCAATCTGAAATGGGTCGCTTATCTTTCCACCGTCGGCGTTTATGGCGACCATGGCGGCGCCTGGGTGGACGAGACAACGCCCTGCCGCCCGGTCTCCGCGCGATCCGTGGAACGGGTGGCTGCGGAAACCGCCTGGACTGCGGCAGCGGAAAAGGCGGATGTGCCGCTTGCCATCCTGCGCCTTTCCGGAATTTACGGCCCCGGACGCAATGCCTTCATGAATTTCGAGAAAGGAACGGCGCGGCGGCTGGTGAAGAAGGACCAGGTGTTCAATCGCATCCGGGTCGAGGATATCGGTGCCGCACTTGCCTTTCTGGCACGGAAAAACGAACGCGGCATCTTCAACGTGACCGACGAGGAACCCTGCCCGCCGCAGGATGTGGTGAGTTTCGCAGCAGCATTGATGGGGGTGGAACCGCCACCCGAGCAGGCCTTCGAGACCGCCGATCTGACGCCGATGGCGCGCTCTTTTTATGGCGAGAACAAGCGCGTTTCCAACGCCAGAATACGCAATCTCGGCTTCGATTTCCGCTTCCCGGAGTACAGGTTCTCCCTGAGACAATTGTGGGAAAACGGCCTCTGGCGAGGCTGAAAAATTCCCTCTCGAAAAGCGATGAAAAATCCTTCCAATCCCGCTTTTGCGGATGGTTTTCGTCTTATTTCAGCCAATTAGGATTTTATTAACCGTCCAAAAATCACTAAAATCGTAGTCATTAGAAAAATATTTCACTCACATTTCGTGAACTGGATTCACGAAGCCGTGACCCGCAACAGCATTTCCGTTATCCATTGATTCTGCGTTATTTTTTCCAGCTTTTGGCCGGGACGCCCTGCCGACAGCTTTCCGGCTAACGATCACGAATATTACATACTGTAACAGTTCGTGATTTGAGGTCAGCTTTTTTTCGCCATTTTTCCCTCGCCCTACAATCTCGCATCAAAAGGCGTTCAGGCCAGTTCATGGCCGTTTAGCAAGGGCACAATCAATCGGCGCGGGGCCGATTTTCAGGGAAGCACAGTTTGTTGAATATCCGTCGTATAACTTTCACCGCTGCAACTATCGCCGCCTGTTCCATCATTGCGCCTCTTCAGGCGAATGCGGCAAATGGTTGTGGAGGCGCATCGTGGTATGCGTTGACCTCCAAGACTGCTTCGGGCGAGCGCATGAACGCCGCCAACCTGACCGCCGCCCACCGCTCGCTGCGGTTCGGCACCAAGGTCAAGGTGACCAATGCGCGCAATGGCAAGGCCGTTGTGGTGCGCATCAATGACCGTGGGCCGTTCATCAAGGGCCGCGTTCTCGATCTTTCCAAGGCAGCCGCCAAGAACATCGGCATGATCAACTCCGGCACCGCCAAGGTCTGCTACGAGGTCGTCAAGGCCGATTGAGCCTTGCCCTCGCCGCCATTCGCGTCTACCAACCGGGCTTAGCACAAGAACGAGGTAGACAATGCGTTTAGGCGGGCGTTTGGCCGGAGCAATCGAAGTATTGGCGGATATTGATGGACGCAGGCGTCCCGTCGCCGATGCTCTGAAAGATTGGGGCCTTGCCCATCGTTTCGCCGGCTCCGGCGACAGGGCTGCAATCGGCAACATCGTCTATGACGCGCTGCGCATGAAACTGTCGCACGCCTGGCTGATGGATGACGACAGCGCTGCCTCGCTAGGTTATGCCGTGCTGCTGCGCCAATGGGGCAAAAGCTTTTCGGACCTTTCGGCGGAATTCGACGGCGACAAATTCGCCCCCGCCGCACCGGATGAACAAAGGCAGCAGGCCTTTCTGTCCCGTTCCCTCAGCGATGCACCGGCCCATATTCAGGGCGACATACCCGAATGGGTGCAATCCTCCTTCGAAACCGCCTTTGGCGAGCGCTGGCTCGCCGAGGCGCAGGCGCTGAATGAGCGGCCCACGCTTGATCTGCGCGCCAACACCTTGAAAGCGACGCGTGACAAGGTGCTGAAGGCTCTGGAGGAAAGCGGCGCAGAAGCCACGCATATCGCCCGGCAGGGCGTGCGCATTCCCGCCGGCGAAGGTCCTTCTCGCCTGCCGAACGTTACCGCCGAACTTTCCTTCCAGAAGGGCTGGTTCGAGGTGCAGGACGAAGGCTCGCAGATCGTTGCCGACCTTGCCGGCGCGCATGAAGGCGAACAGATCCTCGATTATTGCGCGGGCGGCGGCGGCAAGACGCTGGCCATGGCGGCCAGCATGAACAATAAGGGCCAGGTCCACGCCTTTGACGCCGACCGCAAGCGCCTTGCGCCGATCATCGAACGGCTGAAGCGGGCCGGCACGCGCAATGTGCAGGTGCACGACCGCGCCTCCGGCCTTACGCCGTTTCAGGAAAAATTCGACCGCGTTCTGGTGGACGCGCCCTGCACCGGCACCGGGACATGGCGTCGCCGGCCCGACACCAAATGGCGGCTGACGGCCCGCAATCTGGAAGAGCGCGTGCAGCAGCAGGGCGAGGCGCTTTCGCAGGCCAAGGGGTTCGTACGCCCGGGCGGAGAGCTGCTTTATGTCACCTGTTCCGTGCTTCCCGAAGAAAACGAACAGCAGGTAAGGCGTTTCTGCGCGGAAAATCCGGAATTTTCCATCGGCTCCGCACTGGAGCGCTGGCAGACGACTTTCGGCGGCAACGCGAATAAACCGCATTCTTCTGACGGCAAGACAGTGACGCTGACGCCTGCAACCACAGATACGGATGGCTTCTTCTTCTGCTTGATGAAACGCAAAGCATAACACCGTCTTTGCAAGCACTGATTTTACTTGGAAAACAACACCAGGTCTTGTTTCAAAGCATTCTAAACTAGAATGTTTGACACAAGTTTGTGATTGGGTCAGAACTCGCTTGCCGCGGCGCGAAGTCATTTCACGCCTGCCGAAGGAGAGGGATCATGATCCGCAAAACCATTCTCAGCGCTTCTTTTGCGCTTCTTGCCGCATCTGCGGCTTTCACCGCGCTTCCCGCCCGGGCCGCCACCGACGCGGCCGCCGTCGTCAAGCATTATGCCGATGTCGCGCATGCGAAATATGAGGATTCGCTGACCACGGCGAAGGCGCTGGACAAGGCCATCGATGCGCTGATCGCAACGCCGAGCGAAGAAACCCTGAAGGCCGCCCGGGAAGCATGGATCAAGGCCCGCGTTCCCTATCAGCAGTCGGAAGTCTATCGTTTCGGCAACCCGATCGTCGACGATTGGGAAGGCAAAGTGAATGCCTGGCCACTGGATGAAGGCCTGATCGACTATGTCGACGGTTCTTATGGCACGGAAAGCGACGAGAACGAGCTTCACGTTGCCAACATCATCGCCAATCCGAAGATCAAGATCAGCGGTGAAGAGGTCGACGCCTCCAAGATCACCCCCGAGCTGATCGAAAGCCTGCACGAGGCGGGCGACGTCGAAGCCAATGTGACGACCGGCTACCACGCCATCGAATTCCTGCTCTGGGGTCAGGATCTGAACGGCACCGGACCGGGCGCAGGCAACCGCCCCTACACCGATTACGACAAGGCGAAATGCACGAACGGCAATTGCGACCGCCGCGCCGATTACCTGAAATCCGCCTCGACCCTGCTGATCAAGGATCTTCAGGAGATGGTGGATGCCTGGGCGCCGGAAGGCGAAGCCACGAAAACGGTGGAAGCCGATCCGAAAGCGGGCCTGACCGCCATTCTCACCGGCATGGGTTCGCTCTCCTATGGCGAGCTGGCGGGTGAGCGCATGAAGCTTGGCCTTCTGCTGCACGATCCGGAAGAGGAGCATGATTGCTTCTCCGACAACACCTACAATTCGCATCTTTACGACGCGATCGGCATCGCCTCGGCCTATACCGGCGACTATACCCGCGTGGACGGAACGAAGATGACGGGCGCCTCGCTGTCGGAACTGGTCGGCGCCAAGGACAAGGCACTGAACGACGAGATGCTGGCGAAGCTGAACAAGACGCTCGACGCCATGCATGCCATGGAAAAGCGCGCGCAGACCGTCGAGGCCTATGACCAGATGATTGGCGAAGGCAACAAGGAAGGCAACGCCGTGGTTCAGACGGCCATCGACGGCCTTCTCGACCAGACCAAGACTGTCGAACGCGTCATCGCGGCGCTCGATCTCGGCAAGATCGAGCTCGAAGGCTCCGACAGCCTCGACAATCCGAACGCCGTCTTCAAATAAGCGGTAAAACGGGTCGCAGGTCGCTGCGGCCCGTTACTTTTCACCCGCCCTTATTGTCATGCAATTTTTGCTGCCGCGGATCCGCAAGCCATTCTTCTTCGCCGGGGCAGCCTGCCTTGTGGCGTCGATGGCGCTTGCCGAACCGCTGCGCAACGATCTGACGGAGAAAGATCGAAGCCGCGTGCTGGCCGTGACTGCGCCAACGGCAGATTTTACTCGGCCGGAACCTTTCGAAGCCATGTCCGGCGGAGCAACAACCAGCACCAGCAAGGCCGACAGCGGCGCGTTCTCCCATCCTTCCGCTACAATGCCGCTCGAACGGAAGCAGGATTTCAAGCTCGGCAATGCACTGTTCCAGAAGCTCTGGGTCTCCTCTCCTTCCTCCACACAGGCCTCGGACGGGCTCGGGCCGCTCTTCAACGCTCGATCTTGCCAGACCTGCCATGTGAAGGATGGCAGGGGTCGACCGCCTCTTGCCGGAGAAGACGCCGTCTCGCTGTTTCTGCGGCTGGCGCGACCGGCCCGTGATGAACCCGAACGACAGGCCATTGCCAGCCACCAGACCTTAAATTTTCCCGATAATACCTATGGCCGGCAGCTTCAGAACCTGGCCATTCCCGGCCTCGCCGCCGAAGGCAAGCCGGTCATCACCTATACGGAAGAGCCCGTTCAGCTGGCGGATGGCGAGGTGGTGATGCTGCGCAAGCCCGACTATGCCGTGGCGAACCTGCAATATGGCCCGCTTGGCGCCGACACGACGCTTTCGGCGCGCATTGCCATGCCCACCCTCGGTCTTGGCCTGATCGAGGCCATTGCCGAGGCCGATATTTTGGCCCAGGCCGACCCGGACGACAATGATGGCGACGGCGTTGCCGGGCGTCCCGCATGGGTCAAAGACCATCGCACCGGCGAGGTGAAACTCGGTCGGTTTGGCTGGAAAGCGCAGAATGCGAGCGTGCGAGACCAGAGCGCCAGCGCCTTCTCCCACGATATCAGCATTTCCTCACCGGATGCGCCGAATGCCTATGGCGACTGCACGGACGTCCAGAAGGACTGTCTTGCCATGCCGACCGGCGTGCAGCTAAGGCTTGGGCCGGTGGAGGCGCCTGATCCGGTTCTCGATCTCGTGACCTTCTACACCGAAAACCTCGCCGTGCCGCGCCGCCGCAATGTCGATGATCCGACGGTTCTGCACGGAAAGCAGCTTTTCTACGCCTCCGGCTGTATGGCCTGCCACACCCCGAAATTCGTCACACGCCGCGACGCTGCCGACCCCATGCATTCTTTCCAGCTGATCTGGCCCTATTCCGATTTTCTGCTGCATGACATGGGCGAAGGACTTGCCGATGGCCAGCAGGTGGGCGAAGCCAGCGGACGGCAGTGGCGAACCCAGCCGCTCTGGGGCATAGGCCTGACGCAAAAGGTCAATGGCAACGGTTTTTACCTGCATGACGGGCGGGCGCGCAGCCTGACGGAAGCGATATTGTGGCACGGCGGCGAAGGGCAAAAAGCGCGCGACGCCTTTGCCGCCTTGCAAAAATCCGACCGGCAGGCTTTGCTGGCCTTTCTGGAGTCCCTTTGATGAAAAATGCCATGCGAAAAATTTCTGGCGTCATGTCCGTGCTGCTGCTTCTGACCACGCCGCCGGCAAGGGCGCAGGATGTGGAGCTGATGCCGCCGCCGCCGCTCGACCCGGTTGAGGTGCGAGGCGTGATGGAAAAGGCGGTGAACGGCTTCATCCGTCCCGGCTATGACCGCTTCCGGCAGTCGGCGGAGACGCTGGAAGGCCGCATGAAAGCTTTCTGCACCGCTCCCTCCGAAACGACCGCAGCGGCGGCCAAGGCGGCCTTTGTCGATACGGTGTCAAGCTGGTCGACCATTGAGATCGTGCGTGTCGGCCCTGTCATCGAGAAGAACCGTTTCGAACGCGTGCTTTATTATCCCGACAAGAAGGGTCTCGGGCTGAAACAGGTGCAGCGTTATCTCACCGAAAAGGATGAAAGCGTCACGAGTGCGGATGGCCTGAGCGGCAAGAGCGTTGCGGCGCAGGGGCTCGGCGCTCTTGAGTTCGTGCTTTACGGAACCGGAGCGGAAGAGTTGCTCGACAGGAAGGGTGATTTCCGCTGCCGCTATGGCGCCGCTATCGCCGGCAATATCGCCAATGTGGCAACGGAACTTTCTGACAGCTGGAATGCGACTGACGGCGCGCAGAAAAACTGGACGCAGCCCGGAGCGGACAACCCCGTCTTTCGTGACGAGCGCGAGGCGCTGGTCGCCCTGCTCGGCATTCTTGTCCATGGCTCCGAAGCCATTCGCGACCAGCGGATCGAAACCTTCTACAAGGGACCGGACAAGGCAAGATTTCCCCGCACCGCCATTTATTGGCGCTCCGGCCTGACATGGCAGAGCATTGCCACCAATATCGAGGCGGTTCAGACCCTGCTGCACACGGCGGATATGGTCGAACTCGTACCGCCCGATCAGCGCTCCATCGTCAACTCCATCGATTTCATCGCCAAATCGATGATCCGCGTTGCCGGGACCATCAATACGGATGTGCAAAAGGCGCTGGATCAGGACGATCAGCGCGCCAAGGTGGATTATCTGCTGCTCAATGGCAAAGACCTGATCTACCGCTTGAACGATCAATATGGCGGCGCCATTGGCCTCAGCTCCGGCTTCTCCTTCGCCGATGGGGACTGAGCCGATGATCTCCGGCACCAAACGGATGCTGATAGATCGGCGCAGCTTCATCAAAGCGGCGGGAGTTCCCTTCATCGCCGCGCTGGCTCCCCGTTCACTTTATGCGCTGGAGCGGACGGACGCGGTCTTTGCCTCCGCCTTCCGCGCCCGTGACGGGTCCTACGGCATTGCGACGGTAAGCGAACGCGGCGAGATCATCGACCGCGTCGCGCTTCCTGCCCGCGCCCATGGAATGGCGACGAGCCATGCAACCGGCATGACCGTGGCGTTTGCGCGCCGGCCCGGCACCTTTTTCATGGCCTTCGACCCCGCGCGGCGCGGCGAACCGATCGTGATGCACACGCCGGAAAACCGCCACTTCTACGGCCACGGGCAATTCTCCCCCAACGGGGCAATCCTCTATGCCAGCGAAAACGACTTCGACGGCAATCGCGGCGTTATCGGGCTCTATGACGCCCGCAACGGCTTTACCCGCATCGGCGAATATGATGCACAAGGCATCGGCACACATGACATGACGGTGAGCGATGACGGGCGGCTGATCGTGATCGCCAATGGCGGCATCGAAACCCATCCGGATTTCGGCCGAACCAAGCTCAATATCGACAATATGCAGCCGTCCCTCGTGCTTCTGGATGCGGCGACCGGGCAAGTGATCCAGAAACAAGCCATGCCGGCGCATCTGCGGCAGCTTTCCACCCGCCATGTCGATCTCGGCGATCACGGGCGTATCTGGTTCGCCTGCCAATATGAGGGACCGCGCAACGATCTCCCGCCGCTTGTCGGCCATTTCTCCAGGGGCGAAGCTCTCACCTTCGTCGATTTGCCGGAAGAAACGACGGTGCGCCTTGCCAATTATGTCGGGGCCATTGCCGTCAACCGGCGCGATGGGCTGGTGGGCCTGACATCGCCCAACGGCAACGCCGCCGTGACGCTGGATGCGAAAACCGGGCGCGTCGTTTCAGAGACGACCGTGCGGGAAGCGGCAGGCGTCGCGCCCGCCGCGAGAGGCATTGCGGTTTCTTCCTATGACGGATTTTTCGAGACCCGGCGCAGCGACGTGGCGTGGGATCAGCACATCGTGCGTCTGTCCAGCTAAAATACTGAAAAGACAGGGGAACAAAAGCACGGCCGGCGCATTTGACGGATCATGAGAAACCTTGCCGTCTATGTCGTTTTTGTGGTTGCTGTTGTTGCCGTGGGGGCGCTGATCGGCGTCAACAATGTGCCCGGCGAATGGTATCAATCGCTGCAGAAGCCTTTCTTCAATCCGCCCAACTGGATTTTCGGGCCCGTCTGGACCGCGCTTTACGTGCTGATCGGCATTGCCGGCGCACGGACATGGATCCGCAAGCCGATGGGAACGCGCATGCGGCTGTGGTTCACGCAGATGGTGCTGAACTTCCTGTGGTCTCCGATTTTTTTCGGAATGCAAAGCCCGGCGGGGGCGCTCGTCATCATCGTTCCGATGCTGATCTGTATCGTCGCCTTTATGGCGCTCACCTGCCGCCGTGACCGCATATCCATGTGGCTTTTCGTGCCCTATGCCGTATGGGTCGCCTTTGCCACGGTGCTGAATGCAAGCATCGGCATGTTGAACTAAATCCCCGCACCGCCCTTGCCTTGCCTGCCGCCACGCGCCATGTCAGTTTGCGATGAGGCAGAAGCAGGCGGGTAGGACATGGAGATCACGGATCCCGGCGATTTTCGTCAGCGGATAGAAAGAAGCTTTGCGCGGCAGGGCGTGGTGCAGGCGATTAACGCCGAGATCACCCGTATCGAACACCGGCTGGTGGAAATCGAGCTTCCTTTTCATGAAAAGCTGACGCAGCAGCACGGCATATTGCATGCGGGCGTCATCGCCGCCGGTCTGGATACGGCCTGCACCTATGCCGCTTATACGATCATCGAGCCGGAAGCCTCGCTGCTGACCATCGAGTTCAAGGTCAACCTCATGTCGCCGGGACGCGGCGAGCGGTTCCTGTTTCGCGGCGAGATCATCAAGCCAGGGAACAACCTGATCGTCGCCGATGGCCGCGCCTATGCGCTGTCCGACGGACCGGCGAAGCTGATCGCCTCCATGACGGGCACGATGATGGTGGTAAAGGGTCGCGAGGATATTACCGGATGAGCTACCGGCTTTTGCATGTTGCGGATAAATCCGTCCTCTTTGTCATGGCCGCTTCCCCCGAATACGGTCCCCATCTTCAGGCACGCATTGCGCCGCTGATGACCGGTATCGGCCCGGTCGAGGCGGCGATTGCGGTCACGGCCGTTCTTGCCGGTCTCGATGCGGCCGATCACCTGCCGGACCTCGTCGTTTCGCTCGGTTCGGCCGGTTCGCGGACGCTGGAGCAAACCGGCATCTATCAGGCGATTTCGGTTTCCTATCGCGACATGGACGCCTCCGCCTTCGGTTTCGAAAAGGGCTGCACGCCGCTGCTCGATCTGCCCGCCGAAGTGGCCTTGCCTTTTCGAATACCTGAAATTGCCGAAGCCCGGCTTTCCACGGGCGCCAATGTCGTTTCGGGTGAGGCCTACGGGCTGATCGACGCCGATATGGTGGAAATGGAAACCTTTGCGGTTTTAAGAGCCTGCCAGCGCTTCGGCGTACCGCTCGTCAGTCTGCGCGGCATTTCCGATGGCAAGGTGGATGTGAACCATGTGGACGACTGGACGGAGTACCTGCACATCATCGATGAAAAGCTGGCGGATGCCGTCCACCGGCTTTGCCGCGCCATCGAGGACAGCGTGATTGCCCTTTAGAACCTTGCGATTTTCGTAAATTTCCGCTGTTTGACGCCCGCTTCCGGGTTGCCTAAAGCCGCCATTTTCTTTAAAGGCTCGCCATGACCCAGATAGCCCATCCCGACAGCATTCTCATCATCGATTTCGGCAGCCAGGTGACGCAGCTGATTGCGCGCCGCATCCGCGAAGCCGGGGTCTATTGCGAAATCCATCCGTTTCAGAATGCCGCAGAGGCGTTCGAGAAGCTTCAGCCCAAGGGCGTGATCTTCTCCGGCGGCCCCGCATCTGTCACGGCGGAAGGAAGCCCGCGCGCACCGCAGGCGGTGTTCGACAGCAAGGTTCCGATCCTCGGCATCTGCTACGGCCAGCAAACGCTCTGCACGCAGCTCGGCGGTGTGGTCGAAGGTGGCCATGCGGCGGAATTCGGCCGCGCCGATATCGACATCAAGAAGGCGAGCCCGCTTTTCGAAGGCTTCTGGGAGCAGGGCAAGAGCTATCCCGTCTGGATGAGCCATGGCGACCGCGTGACGAAGCTGCCGGAAGGTTTCGAGGTCATCGCGACCTCTGAGAACGCACCTTTCGCCATCGCCGCGGACGAGACGCGTCACTACTACTCCACCATGTTCCACCCGGAAGTGGTGCATACGCCTGACGGCGGCAAGCTGCTCTCCAACTTCGTGCACAAGATCGTCGGGCTCAAATCCGACTGGACGATGGCGGCCTATCGCGCGGAAATGATCCGCAAGATCCGCGAGCAGGTCGGCACCGGCCGCGTGCTCTGCGCGCTTTCCGGCGGCGTCGACTCCTCGGTTGCGGCCATCCTCATCCATGAGGCGATCGGCGACCAGCTCACCTGCGTTTACGTCGATCACGGCCTGATGCGGCTTGGCGAAAGCGAGCAGGTCGTCGGCATGTTCCGCGACCATTACAATATTCCTCTGGTGCATGTGGATGCCGCCGACCTGTTCCTCGGCGAACTGTCGGGCGTTTCCGATCCGGAAGTGAAGCGCAAGACCATCGGCCGCCTGTTCATCGAGGTCTTCGAGGCCGAAGCGGCCAAGATTGCTGCCGATGGCAAGGGTGCACCGAATTTCCTGGCGCAGGGCACGCTTTACCCTGACGTCATCGAAAGCGTCTCCTTCTCCGGTGGCCCCTCGGTCACCATCAAGAGCCACCACAATGTCGGCGGCCTTCCCGAGCGGATGAACATGCAGCTCGTTGAGCCGCTGCGCGAACTCTTCAAGGATGAAGTGCGTGCGCTTGGCCGTGAACTCGGCCTGCCGGACAGCTTCATCGGCCGCCACCCCTTCCCCGGCCCGGGCCTGGCAATCCGCTGCCCCGGTGCGATTACCCGTGAGAAGCTCGATATTCTGCGCAAGGCGGATGCGATCTATCTCGATGAAATCCGCAAGGCCGGTCTCTACGACACCATCTGGCAGGCTTTCGCCGTGCTGCTGCCGGTGCAGACCGTGGGCGTCATGGGCGATTACCGCACCTATGACTTCGTCTGCGCGCTTCGCGCCGTGACCTCGGTGGATGGCATGACGGCGGATTTCTATCCCTACGACATGAATTTCCTCGGCCGCGCGGCAACCCGCATCATCAACGAAGTGCGCGGCATCAATCGCGTCGTCTATGACGTGACGAGCAAGCCGCCCGGCACGATTGAGTGGGAATAAGGACGATACTCGACATCGTCCTGTAAAGATGACGCCGCGACTAGTTCGCGGCGTTTCTGTTTTGCCGTGCGAGATAGATGATCTGGGCGGTCAGGCCAACCACGAGGATCGCCAGCAACCCTGCCTGAGCGCCGAGAAGCAGCGGCGATTTCAGGTCCGTAACCAGAGGGTGACCGTCTGGAACACGACGCAGGATTTCGCTCACCGTCGGGACCATCAAAAGAAACGCACTGATGCTGAGACAGATGGTTTCGATATATCTGGCCATGCGCGTTGAACCCAGAACGCCTTCGATGCCGTAACCTGCGAGCAGGAACAGGATGGTCAGGACGCCAACGCCGTAACTGATCGGCTGATGCGCCACGAGGAAGACCGTCGCAGCGCCAATGAGCATGGAGACAAGATAAAGAGTGCCTGGCGCTGATCGGGGAACGATTCGGCCGTGGCGGGCAAACATGTAAATGGCGGCGGGAATGGCCGGCAGGCTTCCAAGCGTATGGATCCAGCCGAGCGGAGAAATTCCGAACATGAGAGATTGCCTTTCTCGTCCAAAAGGACGTGGTGGTCCGGGAAGCAGTCCGTCATCGACAAATCTGCCAGCTTACTACGGTCTATTTTTTCGGTGGCGTGCCGCTCGGGTCATGCATCGAGCTCCCTCGCGAAACTGCAGTTTCAAGCGGCCATGCGCTCCAGCATGGGGCGGGTTATTGCGCCAAAAGTCGTCGCATCACCATGGGCACGGGCGGAAAGCATCGCGCCATGCACGGTAGCCATGAAGATTTCAGCATTGGCTCTGGCGGTTCCGTTCAGCGCGAGGCGCCCCTGGGCAACGCCACGTTCCAGAACGGCGGTGAGCCAGTCGGAGAGACTTCGAAAATGCGTGCGCACTTCAAGAGCGACTGTTTCAGGAAGAACCGGAATTTCACTGGCGAGCAGAGCGCAGACGCAGAAGGGGTGAGTGGCCTCGGCGATACAGCCCTCCCAATAGCCGATATAGGCGCGGAGCTGTTCGAGCGGGTCGGAAATGTTTTGCTCCAGTTCGGCGATACCCGCTTCCGCCTCCTGCCTGTATTGCGCAACCAGTTTTTGGACCAGATCGGACTTGCTGGGAAAGTGATGGTGAATGCTCGCATTGCGAATGCCGACCACGGCGGAAACGTCGGCATAGCTGAAACTGTTGTAGCCGCCCTTTATGATCAGGGAGCGTGCGCAACGGAGGATTTCATCGGCTTTGGTCTGTGGATTTTTCATGAGAACTACCTACCAATTAGTAGGTAGAATGTCAACACCAGGCGGTTTTAACCTGCGGCTGCGAACAGGCGCTACCGGCTATTTCCCGGCATCTGGTAAGCACCCAAGGGTTTTGTTCTTTTTTTGTTCTTTTAATTATTGCCGTTGGTGATAATATCCCGGCCCGGGCAAAGGCCGTGGAGCATCGCTATGGGTTTCGGGTTGGCAGATGAAGGAGGTTTAAGGCAGCTTTTCTTCGAAGGATGGGAGCCGGAGAAAATACGGCATTTCAATCCGCGATTTAGCAGCAAGCTCTTGATCACAGTGAAACCGCCGGCAGCCCTGGCGGAACGAATTTTTGCCGATGCGGCGCGCCATGCCGCAGGGCGGACGAAGCGTGAGGCCTATCCGCCGGAGCTTCTGCATATAACCCTGCTCTGTATCGGAGGTTTCAAGACCGTGCCTCACGGGCTAGTAGAAAGGCTGAAGGCAGCGCTGGGGGAGATCAAGGCTCGGCCCGTTCCGATCACATTCGATGAAACATCGCTTTTCGGCAATCGCAACAGTCTGGCGCTACACAGCTGCCGCGAGATGCAGGAACTTAGGGCTCTGGCGAAAATGGTGCAGCGCGCCCTGCGGAGGGCAAACCTGCCCTATGTCGCCGCATCGTCGTTTACGCCACATCTCACCGTTATCTACGGCTGCGGGAAAATTGAGCCGATGCCGGCTGACAAACCCTATAGCTGGCTTGCGGGGAGCTTCGAACTCGTTTTCAGCCACAATGGCGAAACACGGCATGAACTGCTCGGGCGCTTCGCACTCTCGCCGAAAGCGGAGCGTTATGAACGGCCTGAAAGCCAGCTAAATTTGCCGGAAAAAGTGATCGGACCTTCGAAACGGCTGACACAAAGGGCGTCAGTGCGATAACATGCACCTGAAGCGGCGTAGCGCTCTGATACCGACAATTTTTCCGCACTCTCCATTGAGAACTGTGCGGAGCTTTCTTGTGCGACTCCGACGCTTTTTGCGCCAGCCGCATATCCGCCGCGCCAGCCGAAAACCGATCCGGTTATCGAACGCAAGCGAGGCGATATCGCCTCGCAACGGATGATGACCAGCTTAGAGCTGTACCTTGTCGAAAGCCTTGCCGTCGATGCCGAGGGCTTCGAGATCGGCGCGGGCGGGCTTGCGATGTGCGCGAACAGCGGCCGAAACCGAGAGCGCTGCACCGAGAACGGCGAAAGTTTCACCGAAGAAGTTACGCGATGTCTTTGCAACCTGACGCATTTTTCTCTCCATCTTTGATGCCCAGATAATGGGCATTTACGGCCCGTTCTACAACTCATGATGCAGCAGGGAAGCCATGCAGCTTTGCTCGCGCTCGTTTGGATATCAGCCATTGCGATTTTGCATGGCTTAAGCGGCAGGACGGGGTATATGCGCAGGGCACTTCAGGAGGCGGGTTGAATAAGACGGATATTTTGTTATGCCGGAAGTGCTTTTAGAGACGACGAGGCAGATGGCATGACGGTCACGATTTACGGCATCAAGAACTGCGACACGATGAAGAAGGCCAGAAGCTGGCTGGAAGCCAATGGTGTCGACTATTCTTTCCATGACTACAAGGCGGCCGGCATCGATCGTGCCCATCTGGAAACATGGTGCGATGCCGCGGGCTGGGAAACGGTTCTCAACCGGGCCGGCACCACCTTCAAGAAACTCGATGACGGCCAGAAGGCCGATCTCACCCATGAGAAGGCCATCGGGCTGATGCTGGAACAGCCCTCCATGATCAAGAGGCCCGTGCTGGAAGCGAAGGGCAGGATAACCGTCGGTTTCAAGCCTGAAACCTACCAGACCCTTTTTGCGTGAACGCAGCCCGCCATGTCCAAAACAACCCGCGCCACCCAGATGCTGACCAAGGCCGGCGTTGCCTTCACCACCGTCACCTATGACTACGATCCGAATGCCGATCGCATCGGCCTGCAGGCGGCCGAGGCGATCGGTGAGCCACCGCATCTGGTGCTGAAAACGCTGATGGCGGAGCTGGACGGCAAGCCGGTCTGCGTCGTTGTCCCTTCGGATCGCGAGGTTAGCATGAAGAAACTAGCCGCCGCCTTCGGTGGCAAATCCGCCAGCATGATGAAGCCTGCCTATGCGGAGCGCGCCACCGGTTACCATGTCGGCGGCATCAGCCCTTTTGGGCAGAAGAAACAGGTGCCGACGGCCATCGAGGCCGGGGCCATGACGCATGATTATGTCTACATGAATGGTGGGCAACGCGGCCTGCAGGTGAGGCTTTCGCCCCGCGATGCCCAAAGCGCGCTGAAGGCCATTGCCGCGCCGCTGGTCGCCGATTGAAGCGCGGGATGCGCGCCTGAAAGCATTTGGCTTTCGGAAGGAATGGGCTATGGTCGGCGCCTCCTATTGAAATAGACGAAGGCAGATCATGACCGTTTCCCCCATCGATCCCGTCAAACTCGAAAAACTGGCCGAAGTCGCCGTCAAGGTCGGCCTGCAATTGCAGAAGGATCAGGATCTGGTGATTACCGCACCGCTGGCAGCCCTGCCGCTGGTGCGATTTTTGACCAAACACGCCTATATGGCGGGTGGCGGACTGGTCACCACTTTCTATTCCGACGAAGAAACCACGCTTGCCCGCTATCGCCACGCCAGCGACGCCAATTTCGACCGGGCTTCCGGCTGGCTTTATGAAGGCATGGCGAAGGCCTATGCCAATGGCGCGGCGCGGCTGGCGATTGCCGGCGACAATCCCATGCTGCTGGCCGAACAGGACCCCGCCAAGGTAGCCCGCGCCAACAAGGCCAACTCCACGGCCTACAAGCCGGCGCTGGAGAAGATTTCTAATTTCGACATCAACTGGAACATCATCTCCTATCCGAACCCCTCCTGGGCAAAGCAGGTTTTCCCCGGTCTCGCGGAAGACGAAGCGGTCCGCAAGCTCGCGGACGCCATCTTCGCCGCGTCGCGGGTGGATCTGACCGATCCGGTCGCGGCCTGGGCCGAGCACAATGCCAATCTCGCCAAACGTTCGGCATGGCTGAACGGTGAGCGCTTCTCTGCGCTGCATTTCACCGGCCCCGGCACGGATGTGAAGATCGGTCTCGCCGACGGCCATGAATGGCATGGCGGCGCCTCCACCGCCAAGAATGGCGTGACCTGCAACCCGAATATCCCAACGGAAGAGGTCTTCACCACCCCGCATGCGCTGCGTGTCGACGGTTACGTCTCCAGCACCAAGCCGCTATCGCATCAAGGAACGCTGATTGACGACATCCAGGTGAAGTTCGAAGCCGGCCGCATCGTCGAAGCCAAGGCTTCGAAGGGCGAAGCGGTGCTGAACAAGGTGCTCGACACCGACGAGGGCGCGCGGCGTCTCGGCGAAGTGGCGCTGGTGCCGCATTCCTCGCCGATCTCTGCAAGCGGCATCCTGTTCTACAATACGCTGTTCGATGAAAACGCCTCCTGCCACATTGCGCTCGGCCAATGCTATTCGAAATGCTTCCTCGACGGTGCTTCGCTGTCGCAGGAAGAAATCAAGGCGCAGGGCGGCAACTCAAGCCTGATCCACATTGACTGGATGATCGGCTCCGACAAGGTGGATATTGACGGTGTGAAGCCGGACGGCTCCACGGTTCCGGTGATGCGCAAGGGCGAATGGGCCTGACGACACCTATCTCGGCAACTGGCTGCGCTGACTGAGCCAGATGCTGAAAAGCACCGCAACGAAACCGACGATCTGCGCTGGCGTGAGGCTTTGGCCGAGCGCCAGCCAGCCGAGCAGGGTTGCAACGACCGGGCTTAGGAAGCCGAGCGATGCGGCGGCGGAAGGTTCGATGCGGGCAAGCCCGCGAAACCACAGAAAATAGGTCAGGGCAGCACCGACAAGTCCCAGATAGGCCATGCCGAGAATATTGGCCGCTGTCGGCGTCGGCAGGGCCGGCTCCAGGAAATAGGCGACCGGCAGCAACAGAAGGCCGCCCGCCGTCAATTGCCAGGCGGTGAATGTGAGGTTCGACCGGCGGCCGCCATTTGCGGGTCAACACCGTTCCGAAAGCCATGGAGACGGCACCGGCAAGACCTGCCGCCACACCGATACCATCCAGCGCAGCGCCCGGCGCCAGAACCAGAAGCGCGACGCCGACAATGCCCAGAAAACCGGCCGCGATGGCCAGCGGCCGGACGGGTGCGGCGAGAAACAGCCGGGAAAGGCCAATCACGATCAGGGGCTGGACCGCACCCACCGTTGCCGCCACGCCGCCCGGCAGCCGATAGGCCGACACAAAAAGCATCGCCCAGAAGAACGAGAAATTCAGCGCCCCGAGAATGAAGCTGCGCGGCCACCAGATACCGTGCGGCAGCTTTCTTACAAAAAGCAGCAAAAGCACGCCGGCCGGGAATGCGCGCAGCATCGCGACATGAAAGGGATAGCCGTGCGGCAAAAATTCGGTCGTCACGAAATAGGTGGTTCCCCAGATGGCGGGGGCAAGGGCGGTCACCACCACATCGGCGGCATAGGTCGGATTTTTCTTCATTTCAAGAATCTCTATATCAAGATAAATGCAATCTAGCCGATTTTATCTTGACGTCAAGACATCAATTGTTATGCCTTGGTGATGAGCAAAGAACCGTTGGACCATGTCGATCACATTCTGGCGCAATGGCGCAGGGAGCGGCCCGATCTCGATGTCGGTCCCATGGGGCTGCTCGGGCGCCTGAACCGGCTCGCCACCCATCTCGGCCGGGAGGTGGAGGCGGTGCTGCTGAAGCACGGGCTCTCCTCGTCCGCTTTCGATGTGCTGGCGACATTGCGGCGCTCCGGCTCACCCTACAGGCTCTCCCCCGGCGATCTTTTGGCCATGACGATGGTGAGTTCCGGCACCATGACCAACCGGATCGACCAGCTCGAGAAAGCCGGGTTGGTGGAGCGTATCCATAACCCGAACGACCGGCGCAGCGTCCTGATATCGTTGACGGAACGAGGATTTGCCATTGTCGAGGAAGCGGCAGGCGCTCACGTCGAAAACCAGCACCGCCTGGTCGCCGGTCTCAGCGAAGAAGAGCGTGCGACGCTGAACCGGCTGCTGAAACGGTTTTTGCGGGATTTCGAAGAATAGGCTTTTCGGCCCGACAAACACACAATGGCTCCGGGATGGCGCTTGTTTCGCTCCAAAAAATCCTGTAAGCAATTTTCCATAAACCTGTACTACAGGTTGGAGGAAAAATGTTAACTGCCATTTCGCATGAGTCCGGTCTCGTCAGCAGCACGATCGGCGCTATCACCCGCCATATCCGCGAAAACGAACTTGCACCGGGAGCAAAGCTCCCCAGCGAGCTTTCGCTCTCGCAGCAGCTAGGTGTCTCCCGCACCGTCGTTCGCGAGGCTTTCCGGTCCCTCTCGGCCATGCGGTTGATCGACGTGAGTGCCGGCAAGCGCGCGACGGTGGCGACGCTGGATCACGGTGCAATGTCCTTGATGTTCGAACATGGCATTCACACCGAACAGATCAACATCCAGCAGATTTACGACGTGCGCCGCACGATCGAAGTCAGAACCGTGACGCTCGCGGCACTGAGGCGAACGGATGCGGAAGCGCTCACCATTCTCGACCATGCCAACAATATGGAGCGGGATTTCGGTGACAATGACAAGGTCATGGAACACGACCTTGCTTTTCACCTCGCCGTTGCCCGAGCCTCGAAGAACCCGGTTTTCGAACTCATTCTCGGCGCCTTTCAAAACGTGACGCGTCAGACATGGCCGATCGGATGGAAGAGCCGAACATCCGACGCGCAGCGTCATGCAGCCGGGGAACTTCATATCGCCATCGGGCAGGCCATTGCCGCCGGTGACCCGCAAACGGCCTCAACGCTGATGGCGCGGCATTTCGATGAAAGCGTGCATGCGCTTCTGGCCGCCGGCATAGCCTGATTTTTTTCAACGAAATCCCAGACGAAAATCTCTGGAGGAGACACTTTCATGAAAATCACGAAACTCGAGACCGTTCGTGTGGCGGAACGGGCAAACCTGCTCTGGGTTCTGGTCCACACCGATGAGGGCATTACCGGGCTTGGCGAAACCTTTTATGGCGCCGAGACGGTGGAGACCTATGTTCACGAATATATAGCCCCCCGCGTGATCGGCCGCGACCCGCTGCAGATCGACCTTCTGGCGCAAGACCTCGTCGGTTATCTCGGCTTCCGTTCATCGGGCGCGGAAGTGCGCGGCAACTCCGCTTTCGATATCGCGCTGTGGGATATTTTCGGCAAGGCCACAAACCAGCCCATCGCCCAGCTGCTCGGCGGTTTCAGCCGTAAGGAAATCCGCACCTACAACACCTGCGCGGGCACCGAATATATCAAGAAGGCGACCGGGCAGCAGACCGCCAATTATGGCCTTTCCGGCGGCAAGGATTATGACGACCTGAACGGCTTCCTGCACCGGGCGGACGAGCTTGCCCATTCGCTGCTGGAAGACGGCATCACGGCCATGAAGATCTGGCCGTTCGATGCGGCGGCAGAAAAGACGCGCGGGCAATATATTTCGATGCCGGACCTGAAGAGTGCGCTCGAGCCTTTCGAGAAAATTCGCAAGGCAGTGGGTGACAAGATGGATATCATGGTGGAGTTTCACTCCATGTGGCAGCTTCTGCCCGCCATGCAGATCGCCAAGGCGCTCACTCCCTACCAGACGTTCTGGCATGAAGACCCGATCAAGATGGACAGTCTTTCCAGCCTGGCGCGTTATGCCGCCGTTTCGCCTGCACCCATTTCCGCCTCGGAAACGCTCGGTTCACGCTGGGCCTTCCGCGATCTGCTGGAGACAGGTGCTGCCGGTGTGGTGATGCTGGACATCAGCTGGTGCGGCGGGCTTTCGGAGGCGCGCAAGATCGCTTCGATGGCGGAAGCCTGGCATCTGCCAGTCGCCCCGCATGATTGCACCGGGCCGGTGGTGCTCTGCGCCTCCACCCATCTGTCGCTCAACGCGCCGAACGCGCTGGTGCAGGAAAGCGTGCGCGCCTTCTACAAGACCTGGTATCGCGATCTCGTCACCGCATTGCCTGAGGTGAAGAATGGCATGATCACCGTGCCGCCGGGCGCCGGCCTTGGCATGGAACTTCATCCCGATATCGAAAAGACCTTCACCGTCAGCCGCCGTTTTTCGGATGCGGCATCGATCTGATCAGAACAAGCTGCCCTGATTGCCCGGATCGGAAGAAGCCGGTTTGGCCGGCTTCTTTTTGGGCACTACAGGGTTATCAGGGGATGGCATCCCCTCCCCCGTCGTGATGGCCGAGACGCGGCCATCGGCAAATTCCATCGAGACCACAGCACCTGAAGCGACAGCGGCAGCGCGGGTCAGCGGCCGGTTTTCTTCATCGCGGATCACGGCATAACCGCGTTTCAGCACGTTTTTATAAGACAGCGATTGCAGGATGCGGTCATGGGCGGCAAGGCCTGCGCGGCTCTGCGCCATGCGGTGCAATACGGCTGTATCGGCCCGGCGCGCGCCGGTGACGACCCGCTCCTTCTGCCGCTCCACTTGGCCGAGCAGCCGGGCGGGAAGCGAACGCAGCGCGGAATCGAAGGCATCGACACGGCCTTTTCCTTGCAGCAGACGGCGCTCCACCAGGGTTTCGGCCCGGTGCATGCGCTCGGTAATCCGTTGCCTGTGCTGTTTGAGACCATTCAGCAAGGTTTCCGGCCTGAGACCCGAGGCGGATCGCTCAAAGGCGCGGCGCTTGTTCAGCGTGGTCAATTCCAGTCCACGCCCGAGACCGCTCGCGGCCTCGTCGAAACGGCGGCGCGGCAGGGCCAAAAGCTGATCGAGCGACGGCAGCGCGCGCACCAGCGCCCGCACACCCTGACGGCGATTGTCCATCTGCCGCGAGACCGAGCCTGAAAGACGCGCGGCAAGGCCGGAGAGCTGCGCTTCCAGTTCCGCACGCACCGGCACGGCCATTTCGGCGGCCCCCGTCGGGGTCGGCGCACGCACATCGGCGGCGTAGTCGATCAAGGTCGTATCGGTTTCATGCCCGACGGCGGAAATCAGCGGGATTTCGCTTTCGGCAGCGGCGCGTACGACGATTTCGTCGTTGAAGCTCCAGAGGTCCTCCAGACTGCCGCCGCCGCGCGCGACAATCAGCACATCCGGCCGCGCAATCTCACCGCCGGGCGGAAGCGCATTGAAGCCGCGAATGGCGTTCGCCACTTCTTCGCCCGAACCTTCGCCCTGCACCTTGACCGGCCAGACGACCACATGGACAGGAAATCGATCCGAAATGCGGTGAAGAATATCGCGAATGACAGCGCCCGTGGGCGAAGTAACGACGCCGATGACATGCGGCATGAAGGGCAGTCGGCGCTTGCGGGCCGCATCGAACAGCCCTTCCGCCGCCAGACGCCGGCGGCGATCTTCCAACAGCGCCATTAGCGCGCCGGCGCCGGCAGGCTCGAGGCTTTCTATGACGATCTGATATTTCGACGAGCCGGGAAAAGTTGTGACCTTGCCGGTGGCGATGACTTCCATGCCCTCTTCCGGGCGGAACTTCAGCCGCGAGAAGGTGCCTTTCCAGATCACCGCATCGATACGGGCGCGGTCGTCCTTCAGCGAGAAATAGGCATGTCCTGAAGAATGCGGACCGCGATAGCCGGAAATCTCGCCGCGCACCCGCACCTGCTCGAAAGCCGTCTCCACCGTGCGCTTGATGGAACCCGACAGTTCGGAGACCGAGAACTCGGCAAGATTGCTCAATGCTGCGTGGGAGAAGATATCGCTCATGCCCGTTTGTAACCAAAACCCGTCGATTCGGAAATGCCGGCGCCGGCCAGCCTCATTTTAACGGCGATGAAACCATATCCTCAACTAACGAGTTAGGAAAATGGGGATTGGAGGAGGAAACAAGGGTTCGTTAGGGAAAACGGCGTTACGTCTTGCCCCAGGCCCGGCAACCAAAGAGGAGGCGGCATCATGATTTTTCTTACCGCCACAGCACTCGGCGTAACCGCAGTTGCGCTTCGTTCGGTTTTCAGCATCGTTTTCATCTGCATGATGATTATCGGTGCCTATGGCGTGGCGATTGCACTTTCTTCCACGGCCGTGCCCTTGATGTCGCTGCTTCTGGCGCTCGCCGGTTACAATTTCGGTGTCGTGGGTGTCGTCCTTAGCCTTCTGGTGCTGCAGCGCCCGCGCTCCACCCAGCCAACCCTCTAAAAGCCCACAGTCTTGAGGCGTCCGCACTTTGCGCTGACCGAGATTTGCGGACTGGCCGCTGACCTTGCCGTGACCTGTCTGGTTATTTTCTATCTCGGCGTCGATCCGCTGGCCGCCCGTTTGCCGGGCGCAGCAACGGGGCTTGCAACAAGCTGGCGGCTGAACCGTGCAAATGGTGAGGCGTCAGCCAGGCTGAACAGCTTTCTGATGAATGCCGTCACAGTCACCTCACGTATCGTCAGTGTCGGCCTGTTTGCCCTGCTGCAATGGCGCAATCCTCTCGTCCAGCCGCTCGTCCCACTTGCCTTTTCAGCGCTGGCGGCACTGGCGCTGGCGCTTTACGGTTATTGGCGGCTTCAAAAGCAACGGCAAGATCAGGACTAAACCGTCTCCCAGCCATTCTTTTCCGCCGCCCGGTAGATGGCGTCGATGAAAAGCTGGTTCTTTCTCGAGCTTTCCAGCGTCACGACGTCGCCCTCGCCCTTCGCCGCACGGGCAAAGGCCTCCGCCTCCAGCTTATATTGGCGGCTATCCTGAAACCGGAATATTTGCGACTGGTTATGGGCCTGATTGGTCAGCTCGATCTCTTCCGCACCCCAGCGATTGGCGTTGAAGGGAGATTTGACCTCAATGTACCCCTCAGTGCCATGGAAAACCATCACCTGACGGGCGGCAAGCTGTGTCGCCAGATAAAAACTCAGTTCGAAATCGCCGAAATCGGCCCTGACACTGGAATAGATATCTGTGCCGAATTCCTTATCGCGCTCGACGGTGGCCTGTACGCGCCGGGGCTCCGCGCCGGTAGCGAAGCGCGTCACGATGGTCGGGTAAACGCCGATATCCGGCAAGGCTCCCCCACCCAGTTCGGGAATATTGCGCATATTGCCGGGATCGCGGTTGAAATAGCTGAAAGCGCCCTGAACATGCTTCAGTGTGCCTATCGCGCCGGACGCCAGCAACTCCTTCACCTTCGCCCAGACGGGCGCATAGGTGACCATGAAAGCTTCCGAAATGACAACACGGTTGCGGTCACGCGCGGCGATGAGGGTGTCGATCTCCCCAGCCTTCAATGCAATCGGCTTTTCGCACAGAACATGCTTGCCGGAATCGGCGGCCTTGATGGTCCATTCCACGTGCTGCGAGGTCGGAAGCGGAATATAGACGGCGTCGATCACATCCGAGGCCAGCATCTCCTCATAGGAGCCGAAGGCGTGGGGCACGGAAAAACGATCCGCCACCGCGCGCGCCTTGGCGAGGTCACGGCTGGCGATAGCGCTGACCACGCAGTTCTGCGCATCCTGTATCGCCGGAATGACGTGATCCTGAGCGATTTTCGCCGTTGAGATTATTCCGAAACGCAGCATTCCAATCTCCCGCTCTGCCATCCGCCGGAAACTTACCATCGTCATACGGTCTGGCAAGCCGCACATGCATGACAGAGCAGAGTATGGCTGAATGTGTCCTGTCTTTGTCGGAATGCCTGCTTTTCTCCGATCTGGATAAGAGGAATTATGCTATGCATGAACCCAATGGAGAAACATGAAATGTCCTCTTCTCGTACAGCGCTGCTTGTTATCGACGTTCAGGAGTCCTTTCGGCACGCCCCTTACTTCGAGGAAAGCGAGCTTACCGCCTATCTGGAGAAGCAGCAGGCACTGATCGACGGCGTCAGGGCTGCGGGCATTCCCGTCGTACAAATCTTCCACGTCGATGGCGACAGGGCCTTTTCAAAAGACAGCGGCTATATCCGGGCGCTGGAGGGTGTGCGGATTACCCCTGATGTCACCTTTCACAAAAACCGCCATTCGGCTTTTGCCGGCACCGGCCTCGAAATCTGGCTGACGCAGAAGGGCATCAACCGGCTGATCGTCTCCGGCATCCGCACCGAACAATGCTGCGAAACCACCACCCGGCATGCTTCCGATCTTGGTTACAGCGTCGATTACGTCACCGAAGCGACGCTGACTTTCCCGATGACACATGCTTCCGGCACCGTCTTCAGCCCGGACGATATCCGCAAGCGAACCGAGCTGGTGCTGGCCGGCCGCTTCGCGCGCATCGTGACCGTCGATGATGCACTGGCCACCGTCAAAGAGGCCGCCTGATGGATAAAGGCGGCACGCGCACCATTCCCTTTTATACGCTTGTGCCGCCACATGCGCTGTTGCTCGATATTGCCGGCCCGCTCGAAGTGATCCGTTATGCCAATGGGGAACAGCGGGACATCCATTTCGACTGCCGCTACATTGCTGCGACTGACAAACAGCAATCTTCCATCGGTCTTGCGCTTTCAGGGCTGGAGAACTTGCCTGCGACCCTGCCGGAAAATGCTTTCCTGCTGATCTCCGGCAGCACATCACGCTTCGACAACGATCCGGAGACAGGGCGAGAGCGGCAAGTGCTGGCGGCATGGCTGCGCCGTGTTGTGCGCCCCGATACGACAGTCATTTCCATCTGTTCCGGCGCGCTGCTGGCGGGCGAAGCCGGGCTTTTCGATGGGCGCAACTGCACGACCCATGCCGATTGCCTTGAAGGGCTGCGCCGCATCGCTCCACTGTCCCAGGTGGCCGAAAACCGCCTTTTCGTCGAGGATGGCAACCGCTTCTCGAGTGCCGGTATTTCCACCGGCATCGACCTGATGCTGCATGTGGTTTCCCGGCTGACATCCCCGGCTGTCGCCGCGCGTATTGCCAAAACCATGGTGGTTTATCTCAGGCGCAGCGGCAGCGATCCGCAAATCTCCCCCTGGCTCACCGGCCGTAACCACATCCATCCCGCCATTCACCGGGTTCAGGACCGTGTGATGGCAGAGCCGGCGCAGGACTGGTCGCTGGAGCGGCTGGCCGATATTGCGGCGCTCAGCGAAAGGCATCTGTCGCGCCTGTTTCGCGAGCATACCGGCATCAGCGTCATCGACTACGTCAACCTGATGCGGGTCAATCTCGCCCGCGACATTCTCGCCAACAGTCGCCTGGATATGGAAGCCATTGCCGAACGGGCGGGCTTTGCCTCCGCCCGGCATTTGCGGCGCGTCTGGCAGCAGCATAATCGTTACCCGCCCAGCCATTATCGCGGTTTTCAGGCCTGATAATCTCAAACCCTGCCGCTGCCTGATGAATGCCATCAAAGGAATTGAATGGTTATGCGGATGAGCAGTTGCTACCTTGCCACCAAGACAGCAACAGGAGCATTCCCCGTGGAAAAACGAAGCCTCGGCCGCACCGGCCTCTCCATCGCCCCGATCGTCTTCGGGGGCAACGTGTTCGGCTGGACAGCGGATGAGAAGACTTCCTTTGCCCTGCTCGACGCCTTTTTCGACGCCGGGTTCAACGCCATCGACACGGCGGATGTCTATTCCGCATGGGTGGACGGACATGTGGGCGGCGAGTCCGAGACGATCATCGGCAAATGGCTGAAGCAATCCAGTGTCAGGCGTGAAGATGCGGTGATCGTCACCAAGGTCGGTTTTGACAATCGCGGCCAGAAGACAGGCCTCAGCGCCAAGTGGATCGCGGAGGCCGTGGAAGCGTCGCTGAAGCGGCTGCAAACCGACTACATCGACCTTTACCTCGCCCACAAGCCGGATGCGGATGTGCCGCTGGAGGAAACGCTCGCCGCTTTCGGCAAGCTGAAGGAACAGGGAAAAATCCGCGCCATCGGCTGCTCCAATTATTCCGCAAGCCAGCTTCAGGAGGCGCTGGACACGGCCGCAAAAAACAATCTTCCCCGTTATGACGTGCTGCAGCCGGAGTATAATCTCTATAACCGCAAGTATTTCGAAGGTCCGCTTGCCGAGCTTTGCCAGAAGGAAGAAATCGGCGTCATCAATTATTACAGCCTCGCCGCCGGCTTCCTCACCGGGAAATATCGTGCCAAGGCCGATACGGAAGGCGTCGCCCGCAGCTATCGCGTGGGTGAATATGTCAATACGCGCGGGCTTGCCATTCTGGGCGCCATGGATGCCGTGGCAGTGGAAACCGGGGCCAAACTTGCCGACATCGCACTGGCCTGGCTGTTGCGCAAGAAGGCGATAACCGCGCCGATCGCCAGCGCCACCAGCCTCTCCCAGCTTGAAAGCTTCAAACGCGCCGTCGAGTTAAAGCTGACGGATGAGATGATGACACTGCTCGACAAGGCGGGTGCGTAACATGGAGCTCAGAATTCGCGATGCGCAGCCGGCTGACCGGACGGAATGGCTGCGCCTGTGGAACGACTATCTTGCCTTTTATGATGTCGAACTTGCCGATGAGGTGACCGAGCACACCTGGGCACGCATTCTCGATCCCGCATCCCGTGTTTCCATGCGCCTGGCCATGCTCGGCAACCGCATGGCCGGTTTCGCCATTCACCACTTCCATGATTCCACCTGGGTAAAGACGCCCGACTGCTATCTGGAAGACCTGTTTGTCGATGGCGAAATCCGCGGCAAGGGAACGGGCCGGGCGCTGATGGATGATCTTGTCGCCATCTGCAAGGACAAGGGCTGGTCACGGCTGTACTGGCACACCGGCGAGGACAATCACCGCGCCCAGAAGCTCTACGACAGCTATGTGAAGAGCGACGGCCATATCCGCTATCGCATCAAGTTCTGATCAAATCCTGAAGCGGAAGAAATCCACGAAAGCCCTCAGCGCCGGCCTCATCTGCCGGCGCGAGGGATAATAAATGTAAAAACCGTCGAACGGGGCGCACCAGTCGTCAAGCACGCGGATAAGCCTGCCCGCCCGGATATCGTCTTCAACACGCTGCTCGAAAACGAACGCAAGCCCTGCCCCGTCGATGGCAGCCCGGCGAATAAGGCTCTGGTCCGACAGGATCAGCGGCCCCTGCACATCAACCACCAATGGCTTGCCATTCTTCTCCAGTTCCCAGCGATAGATAAGGCCGCTGGCGAAACGCCGGCGGATACAGCGATGCCGGATGAGATCCCTTGGATCCTGCGGTGGTGGATTTTCTGAGAAATAGGAGGGCGCGCCGACAATCGCGCCGCGCCATGCGCCGCTGGCTTTTACCGCAATCATATCCGCATCGAGGTGCTCGCCAAGCCGCAAACCCGCATCGAAACCTTTCGCGACAATATCCTCGAAACGATCATCCGTTGAGATTTCGAGGGAAATATCAGGATAGAGCCGCAGGAACTCACCCAGCCGGGGCACGATGAGGTCCTCGGCAGCAAGCCGCGGCAGGGTGATGCGCAGGGGGCCGACCGGTCTTCCGCCCTGCTCGGCAAGCGTCTCGATGACCGCATCGATATCGGCAAGTGCCGGACCAAGTGTTTCGAGAAGCCGCCTGCCCTCCTCTGTCGGTGAAACGCTGCGGGTGGTACGATGAAGCAGACGCAAGCCAAGGCTCGCCTCCAGCGACGACACCGCATGGCTGACAGCGGAAGGGGCAATGGCAAGTTCGGCGGCGGCCTTGCGAAAGCTGCGGCCTTCGGCAACGGCGGCAAGAACAGCCAGTTGGGAGAGTTGCACACGGTTCATTGTTCTAAATGATAGAACAACCCACGCGGATTTGCAGCGATTATTTTTGCCGCCATGAGACGCTATTTTCTCATAACGCCCTGATGACGGGCGGTTCCTTTGGAAGGACGAACAGATGAAAAAAAGAACCCTTGGAAACAACCTTTCCGTTTCCGCGCTTGGCCTCGGCTGCATGGGCATGACACACGCCTATAGCCCGACCGGCGATGAGAGCAGCGCAATTGCAACGCTGCACCGCGCCGTCGAACTCGGCGTCACCTTTTTCGATACGGCAGAGGTTTACGGGCCTTACAACAACGAAATCCTTGTCGGCAAGGGTTTGAAGCCCTATCGCGACAGGGTGGTCATCGCCACCAAGTTCGGCTTCAAAATCGACACCAGCAAACCCGCTGGCCAGATGATGGTGGGCACCGACAGCCGCCCGGAAAATGTGCGCGCCGTCGCCGAAGCCTCTCTCAAACGCCTCGGTGTCGATGAGATCGACCTGTTCTATCAGCATCGCGTCGATCCGAATGTGCCGATCGAAGACACGGTAGGCGCTATGGCCGAGCTGGTAAAGCAGGGCAAAGTGAAGCATCTCGGCCTTTCAGAAGCGAGTGCCGAAACGCTTCGCAAAGCGCACGCCGTTCATCCCATTGCGGCAATTCAGAGCGAATATTCGCTGTGGACCCGCGACGTGGAGGAAAACGGCGTGCTGGAAACCTGCCGAGAACTCGGCATCGGCTTCGTCCCCTTCAGCCCGCTCGGGCGCGGTGCCTTGACGGGCGCGCTGAAGTCGCTTGACGGCCTTGCATCCGACGACTTCCGCCGCGGCCTGCCGCGCTTCCAGAGCGGAAACTTCGACGCCAATCTGGCGCTCATCAAGCTTCTGGAGGACATGGCGACTGAGAAGGGTGTGACCGCCGGACAACTGGCGCTGGCCTGGGTGCTGGCACAGGGCGACTTCATCGTTCCTATTCCCGGCACGACAAAAATCGCCAATCTGGAGAAGAATGTTGCCGCGGCGGAGGTATCGCTGACGGCAGAAGAAGCCGCCAGCCTCGGCGCGCTGCTCTCGCCCGCAAAAGTCGCCGGCGCACGTTATCCAGAACAGATGTCACGGATGGCCAACCGATAAAAACAAAAAAGCCGCGGCAATTGCCGCGGCTTTTTTCATTCCGTCAGCTGCTTTCAGACTCAGGCGCGCAGGACGCCGCCCGTCGATTTCTCGACATTGCCGACGATCTTGGCCGTCAGCGCCTCGAAATCCTCGTCCGTCAGCGTCTTGTCGACCGGCTGGATCTGAACTTCGATGGCGACCGACTTGCGGTTTTCGCCGAGCGATGCGCCCTCGAAAATATCGAAGACATTGACGCCGGTGATCAGCTTGCGGTCAGCGCTCGTTGCAGCCTTGATGATGGCGCCCGCCTCTACCGACTTGTCGACCACGAAGGCGAAGTCGCGCTTCACCGCCTGGAAGGGCGAAAGCTCGAGCGCAGGCTTGGTGCGGGTGGCCTTCTTCTTCGGCTCCTGCATGGCGTCGAGATAAATCTCGAAACCGCAATAGGCGCCGGAGACATCCAGTTCGGAGAGCGTCTTCGGATGGAACTCGCCGAAATAGCCGAGCACGACCTTCGGACCCATCTTGATGGTTCCGGAGCGGCCGGGATGATACCAGCCGGGGCCGCCGGCTTCGATCTGCACATTGGCCATGGGCAGGCCGCCAGCTTCCAGCACCGAGAGCGCATCGGCCTTGGCGTCATAGACATCCACGGGCTTGCCGCCGCCCTTCAAAGCATTGGACCACATGCGGCCGCTGCCTGCGAGCGAGGCCGTGCCACGACGAACACCGCCGGCAACGCGGCGTTGCTTATCAGGTGTATCGCCCTCATAGGTGCCGGAAACCTCGAAGATCGCGACGTCACCATAGCCCTTGTCGGCATTGCGCTGTGCGGCAGTCAGCAGGCCGGGCAGCAGCGAGGGCCGCATGTCCGACATATCGGCCGCAATCGGGTTTGCGAGCTTGAGGGCCGGCGAACCACCGCCGAAGAGTTTCGCCTGCGCTTCCGGGATGAAGGACCAGGTGACGGCCTCGAGCATGCCGCGGCTTGCCAGCGCACGGCGCGCGGTGCGGGTGCGGATCTGCAGCGTGGTCAGGATACGGCCGTTGACCGCGCCGAAGCTTTCCAACGGCTCGGGCTTGATGTTGTCGACGCCATGGATGCGCATGACCTCTTCCACCAGATCGGCCTTGCCATCGACATCCGGACGCCAGGACGGCACGGTGACGGAGACGCGCTCGCCCGTTCCCTCGACGCTGAAACCCAGGCCTTTGAGAATGGCGAGGCTCTCTTCCGCCGAGACTTCCAGACCTGTCAGGCGCTTTACTTCCGCGAGCGGGAAATCCACGACCTTGGGCTGATGCCCCTTGTAACCAACGACCTTCGCCTCGCCGGCAATGCCGCCGCACAGTTCGAGAACCAGCTCGGTGGTACGCTCCAGACCCGGAACCATATATTCCGGATCGACGCCACGCTCGAAACGATAACGCGCATCGGTGATGATGCCGAGCGAACGGCCGGTCTTGGCAATGTTGATCGGATCCCAGAGAGCGGATTCGATCAGCACGTCGACAGTATTGTCATCGCAGCCGGAATGTTCGCCGCCCATGACGCCGCCGATGGATTCGAGACCTTTCTCATCGGCGATGACGACATTGTTCGGGCCGAGCTTATATTCACGCTGGTCGAGCGCGAGGATCGTCTCGCCCTCTTTTGCGCGGCGAACCGTGAGATCGCCCTTGACCTTTGCGGCGTCGAAGACGTGCATCGGCCGGCCCTGATCGAAGGTCATGTAGTTGGTGATGTCGACAAGCGCATTGATGGGACGCAGGCCGATTGCCAGCAGGCGCTGCTGCATCCATTTCGGGCTGGGGCCGTTCTTCACGCCACGAACGATGCGCAGCGAAAAGCCGGGGCAAAGCGCCGCATCGTCCAGCTCAAGCTTCACGTCGACCGGGGTTGCGCCTTCGATCTTGAAGGACGGCGCGGGTCTCGTCTTCAGCTTGCCGAGACCGGAAGCGGCGAGATCGCGGGCAATACCGTAGATCGAGGTGCAGTCCGGGCGGTTCGGGGTCAGGTTGATTTCGATGACCGGATCGTCGAGCCCGGCATAGGCGGCGAAAGAGGTGCCGACCGGCGCATCTTCCGGCAGGTCGATGATGCCGTCGTGATCGTCGGAAATGTTCAGCTCCTTTTCGGAGCACATCATGCCGTGGCTTTCCACGCCGCGTATCTTGCCGACGGCAAGGGTGACGTCGATGCCCGGAACATACACGCCCGGACGCGCGAGCGCACCGACGAGGCCGGCGCGTGCATTCGGAGCGCCGCAGACGATCTGCACCGGCTTGCCGTCTCCGGCGTCAACGGAGAGAACCTTCAGGCGGTCAGCTTCCGGGTGCTTCTCGGCGGAGAGCACCTTGGCGATGACGAAAGGCTTGTAGGCCGCCTTGTCGTCAACGTCCTCGACCTCAAGGCCGATTGCCGTCAGCCGCTCGCAAATCTCGTCCAGCGTCGCATCGGTATCGAGATGCTCTTTCAGCCAGGAAAGAGTGAATTTCATGTCTTTGCTCCTTGGCTAACCGGATTAAACGCTCAGACCGCCGAACAGCGTCGGCATGTCGAGCGGGCGGAAGCCGTAATGGGTCATCCAACGGACATCGGCGTTGAAGAAATCACGCAGGTCCGGCATGCCGTATTTCAGCATGGCGATGCGGTCGAGGCCCATGCCCCAGGCAAAGCCCTGATATTCATCCGGGTCCAGCCCGCCAGCACGCAGCACATTGGGGTGCACCATGCCGCAACCGAGGATTTCCATCCAGTCCGTGCCTTCGCCGAACTTCACGATCGGGCCGGAACGGTCGCACTGGATGTCCACCTCGAAGCTCGGCTCCGTGAAGGGGAAGAAGGACGGGCGGAAGCGCATGACGACGCTGTCGACCTCGAAGAAGGTCTTGCAGAATTCTTCCAGAATCCAGCGCAGATTGCCGACATGCGCCTTCTTGTCGATGACAAGGCCTTCGACCTGATGGAACATCGGCGAATGGGTGGCGTCGGAATCCTGGCGATAGGTCTTGCCGGGAATGACGATGCGGATCGGCGGCTTCTGGCTTTCCATGGTGCGGATCTGCACTGGCGAAGTGTGGGTGCGCAGCACCTTGCGCTCGCCCTTTTCATCCGGCTGGAAGAAGAAGGTATCGTGCATCTCGCGGGCCGGATGGCCTTCCGGGAAATTCAGCGCCGTGAAGTTGTAATAGTCGGTTTCGATATCTGGACCTTCGGCGATAGAGAAACCCATATCCGCGAAGATCGCGGTGATTTCATCGACGATCTGGCTGATCGGATGAATGCGGCCGCGCTCGGCCGGAGACTGGCGGACCGGCAGGCTGACATCCACCGTTTCCGCTTTCAGCCGGGCGGCGATGGCAGCGTCCTTCAGCGCGTTCTTGCGCTCGCCGATGAGGTCGGTGATTTCAGTCTTGAGCTGGTTAATCGCGGCGCCGCGGGTCTGGCGCTCTTCCGGCGTCATGCTGCCAAGCGTCTTGAGAAGCTCCGAAACCGAGCCCTTCTTGCCAAGCGCGGAAAGGCGCACGGCTTCGATGGCCGGCTCATCGGCAGCCGTGGCGATCTCCGACATCAATTGCGATTTCAAGGTATCAAGTTCAGTCATCTTTTCCTGCCTTGCCGGTCTTTTTAACAGCGGCTTCGGGGTTCACAGCATTCATGAGATAGTCGGTCGCCATGATAAAGCGTCGCAGATCACTACCCATCCGCACGCGCCCGATCAACCGGGCAACCGGTAAAAAACGCCCCAGAATGCCGGTCAGACGGCACAATTCTTCCAGCGCCCGGGGCGGGGCGTTTTCCCGCCAGCGGGTGAAGGCGGCATCGCAGGTTTTCCGCGCATCGCAGGCGCGGGTCGCGACCTGTAAAAACAGCAGCCAGATATCGCGGGCCTGCGCCGTCTCGAGCGGCATGACTTCCTGCGGGCGCTCCTCGAAATCCATGAAACCGACGCGGCCGTCTTCGAGAAAAAAGTCGCGCACATGCGGGCGCCCATGGCAAAGGCCTGCCGCATGCAATTCGCCGAGTGCCTCGGCAGATTTTACCAGCAGGGCATCATGTTCCGTCGGCGCGGCTGCCTTTATAGCGTCCATGCGCTCGATGATGGTGGGGCCAACGTCGCCCAGCACAACTGCGGTCCGGGAAGAATAGATCACGGGCGGAACCGGAAAACCACTGGCCTTGAAGGCCTGCAGGGTGTCGAGTTCGCGACGCATCAGGCCGGCACCGTCGAGCGGCGGCGAAGGGCGCATGAAGGTGTAAGGAAGCAGCTTTGCGAGAAAGGTCTGCAGCTTTATCCACCAGGACGGCGTTTCCGTGCCCTGGCGCTTGATCCATACTGTCAGTTGCGACAGCTCAACCTTCTGGACCCGCCGCTCACTTTTTAACAAAGCGTGCATGAGAGTGGCAATATCTGCATCATCAAGATGTACTCGAAACCCTTCGGCTGTTTCAGCCTGATTTTCATTAACCAGCATTCTCGTCCACCAGGAGATTTTTCAGGGCAGACGCGCTGGATACTCTATTTTTCCTAAATTTCTAAATTAAAAACTACGATACATTCTCGACCAGGCGGGTGCATCAGCCAAACGCAAAACCCGCGCCGGAGAACCGGCGCGGGTTTCAAATGAACAACAGATTGTCCGCGCCGTAATTACTTTACAGCGGTTTCAAACTCGTTGGCCGTACCAGCATCCTTGAGGTACTCAAGCGCCTTCTTTGCTGCTTCGACGAGCGCGCCGAATGCTGCCGGCTCGTGGATAGCCATGTCGGACAGAACCTTGCGGTCGACTTCGATGCCAGCCTTGTTCAGGCCGTCGATGAAGCGGCCATAGGTCAGGCCGAATTCGCGAACGGCAGCGTTGATACGCTGGATCCACAGAGCGCGGAAGTTGCGCTTGTTGACCTTGCGGTCGCGGTAAGCGTACTGCTTGGAACGATCCACGGCAGCCTTTGCTGCGCGGATGGTGTTCTTGCGGCGGCCGTAGAAGCCCTTGGCTGCCTTGAGTGTCTTGGTGTGCTTGGCGCGGGAAGTTACGCCACGTTTTACGCGTGCCATGTCATGATCTCCTTAAAGTGTCCAAATGTGCGGAAAAGTCTCAGAGACCGTTCGGCAGGTAGTTCTTGACGACCTTCTTGCCGTCAGCGTCGGCGAGAACCATGGTTCCGCGCGCGTCGCGAATGAACTTGTTGGTACGCTTGATCATGCCGTGGCGCTTGCCGGCGGCGGCTGCAACAACCTTGCCGGTTGCGGTGATCTTGAACCGCTTTTTTGCAGCGGACTTCGTCTTCATCTTGGGCATTTTGCTACTCCGTTTTTGTATCGAAACAGGCAGACGAGGCCTATTTCAAGCTATTCAGGAACGGCCTCGGCATGCCCTGCCGGACCGTTCGGACGCGCGCTTATAACCGCAGTCGGCTAAAAGCGCAACGGGGAAAGCAAACTTCCCCTTGCGATGGCGATTCATGCGGCCTTAAAAGGCTGGCGCAAATTATTTCGGGGCGAGAACCATCATCATCTGACGGCCTTCCAGCTTCGGCTCGGCCTCCACCTTGGCAATCGCCTGGGTGTCTTCCTTCACCTGAAGGAGAAGCTTCATGCCGAGTTCCTGGTGGGCCATTTCGCGGCCGCGGAACTTCAGCGTTACCTTCACCTTGTCGCCATCGTCAAAGAAACGGCCCATCGCCTTCATCTTCACGTCATAGTCATGCGTGTCGATGTTGGGGCGCATCTTGATTTCTTTAACTTCGACGATCTTCTGTTTCTTGCGCGCTTCAGCGGCCTTTTTCTGGGTCGAGTACTTCAGCTTGCCGAGATCGAGGATCTTGCATACCGGCGGTTCAGCGTTCGGCGAAATCTCAACGAGATCGAGACCGGCCTCCTCCGCCAGTTTCAAAGCCTGATCCGTCGGCAT
Source organism: Agrobacterium sp. YIC 4121 (assembly GCF_002008205.1). Classification (NCBI taxonomy): domain Bacteria; kingdom Pseudomonadati; phylum Pseudomonadota; class Alphaproteobacteria; order Hyphomicrobiales; family Rhizobiaceae; genus Agrobacterium; species Agrobacterium sp. YIC 4121. The sequence continues at coordinate 611,835 of NZ_MRDI01000001.1, forward strand.
GCTACCGAGGTTCTGGCCCTCTTCATCAATAAGCTGAACTCTGGGAACCCGAATTTCCCGGTTGGAGCGCGGCCCCTCCTTGACGGGGGCATCGGCTTTGAAAGGTCTGCGAATGGTCGTATTCTCCTGATCTGTTTCTGGATCACGTCAGCAAAAAACAGCTTGTTTGGTACAAGCGGCGGAAATGTCGTTATTGCCGTGGCGAAGTCAATAGCATATCTGCCCGAAAAGATCACCTGTTGTCACGGTTTTTGCAAATACGCCGCCGTTGTTGCACCAAAATCAGGAGAATTGCATATACATGACCGAACAAGCCGCTGAATTCCTGCGCGTAGGCCCCGACAACGACACTCGCGACATCGCTTTCCTTCATCGCCCGGCGGCTTCGGGCGAGAATATGCCGATGCTGGTATGGCTCGGCGGCTATCGTTCCGACATGACCGGAACCAAGGCGGTTGAACTCGATCGCTTCGCCGCTGAAAACGGCCTTGCCTGCCTGCGGCTCGACTATTCCGGCCATGGCGCCTCCGGCGGCGACTTCAGGAAGGGCACGATTTCCCGCTGGCTGGAAGAGGCGCTTGCCGTGGTGCGCGCAAAGGCGCCGTCGCGCGTCGTTCTCATCGGCTCCTCCATGGGCGGATGGATTGCGCTACGCATGGTCGAGGAGCTGCGCAAGGCGGGCAGCGCGCCATCCGTCGCCGGTCTCGTCCTCATTGCGCCAGCGCCGGATTTCACGCAGGAGCTGATAGAGCCCAGCCTTTCGGATGCGGAAAAAACCTCTCTGGCGGAAAAGGGTTATTTCGAGGAACATTCGGAATATAGCCCCGAGCCCAACATCTTCACCCGCGCGCTGATGGAGGACGGGAAGCAGAACCGCGTGCTGCAGGGTATCATCACCACCGGCTGCCCCGTTCACATCCTGCAGGGCATGCGCGACCCGGATGTTCCCTATCAGCATGCACTGAAGCTTATCGAACATCTTCCGTCCGACGACGTCGTGCTGACGCTGATCCGCGACGGCGACCATCGGCTTTCCCGGCCGCAGGATATCGAGCGGATGCTCGCCGCGGTCAAAGCCCTTGCAATATAGGCATTTGCGCAACGCTCTTAACCATATTCGACGAGTCTTGCGCGCCGCCGATTGCTAGCGATTGACTCAAGCCCCCTATCCCTCTTAACTTTTCGTTAAGAATTAAGGGACGGGTTTCATGATGAACGCACCGCTGGCGCGTGCGCTGCTGTTTGCAGTTGCCGCCGGGCTAATGACTGCTGCCTCCGCCACGGCGGAAACCAAGGGAAGCCCTTCCATGGTGACGGGGGGGATTACCTCCCAGCCTATCGGCCATTATGAGTTCTGTCAGAAATATGCCGATGAATGCAATATTCGCAGCAAGGCGACGCCGCCGCCGCGCGTCACGGATTATGGCTGGGATGTCATTCGCGAGGTCAATACGTCCGTCAATACCACCATCGTGGCGATGACCGATCAGGAAATCTACGGCAAGGACGAAGTCTGGGAATATCCGACGACCGCCGGCGACTGCGAAGATTTCGTGCTGCTGAAGCGAAAGAAGCTGGTCGAGCGTGGTTTTTCCGTGGCCGATCTTCTGATCACCGTCGTGCGCAAGCCGGATGGCGAAGGCCATGCCGTGCTGACCCTTCGCACCACCGACGGCGATTATATTCTCGATAACCTCACCGACGACGTGAAGCTGTGGACCGACACCAACTACACCTATCTGAAGCGGCAGGCGTCCTTCAATACGGGCCGTTGGGTCTCCATTGAAGACGGTCGCGACGTGCTGGTCGGCGCATTGCGCTGACGCCTGTGCCAGGTTCGAAGGAATTAAGAGCCCGCTATTGCGGGCTCTTTCTTTTTTTACCCATTGCCGATGATAATGCCGGCCGCAAGCACCAGTGAGCCGCCGAGGACCACCTGAAACACCGCGCGCAGGAACGGCGTTTCCATGAAGCGGTTCTGAATGAAGGCGATGGCCCAGAGTTCCACGAAAACGACGACGGCGGCAATCGCGGTCGCCGTCCAGAAATGCGGAATGAGATAGGGCAATGCGTGGCCGAGGCCGCCTATGGCCGTCATGATGCCCGAGGCCAGGCCCCGCTTTACCGGAGAACCGCGGCCAGAAAGCTTGCCATCATCATGGGCGGCTTCGGTGAAGCCCATGGAAATACCCGCACCAACGGAGGCCGAGAGGCCGATAAGGAAGGTCTGCCAGGTATCCTGCGTGGCAAAGGCGGCCGCGAAAATCGGCGCGAGCGTCGAGACGGAGCCATCCATAAGCCCCGCAAGACCCGGCTGAATATAGGTCAGAAGAAATTGCCGTTTTGCGGTTTCCGCCTCTTCGGTCTTGCCGTTTTCATCGAGGTGTTTTTCTTGCAGCATCTGCGCAATGTCTTCGTGACCCCGCTCCGCCTCGGCCAGATCGCCGAGGAGCTTGCGTGTTGAGGCATCGCTGGTACGCTTGACGGCCTCATCGTAGAAGCGGATCGCCTGCGCTTCCATCAATTCGGCCTGGGCGCGGATTTTTTCGAGCGACAGGTTCTTCACCAGCCAGTCCGGGGTGCGCTCATAGAAACCACGCACATGTTCGCGGCGGATCAGCGGGATGGTTTCTCCGAAGCGGCGGCGATGCATATCGATCAGCACGTTTCGATGCTGCTGCTCGACCTCGGCCATATCCTCGAAGACTTTGGCGGATTGCGGATATTGCGCGCGCAGATGATCGGCATAGGAGCGATAGATGCGGGAATCGTCCTCCTCGGATGAAATGGCGAGCGCGAGGATTTCCTGTTCGCCAAGGGAGGAAAAGGGACGTTTGGACAGGGAAAAAAGACTGCGAAACATGGCTGAGACCTTTTTTAGAATAATTCTAAATACATCCGCATCGCACCGGGATCAAGCCTTCTTAGAATAATTCTAATAAGGCAAAGGGTCGCATTGCGGGCCGCATCGCAGCGGGGTAAATTCGCGAAAAAGGAAACACCATGCAGGACGACGTTGCGGCCAGAGCCGCTCACAGCGCGGAAATTCAGGACAGGGCGGAAAAAGCCATGGCGGAGATCGGCGTCGATGCCGGTTTCATCGATTTGCTGGTGGAGACATTCTACGGCCGCGTTCTTGCACATCCCACGCTCGGCCCGGTTTTTGATGCGCGGCTTGCCGGGCGCTGGCCGGAGCATATGGCCAGAATGAAACAGTTCTGGGCGGCTGTCGCGTTCAAGAATGGTGGCTATGGCGGCAAACCCGTGCAGGCGCATCTCGGCGTAAAGGGCATGTCGGCGGAGCTTTTCCCGCAATGGCTTGCGCTGTTTTCCGCTACGCTTGATGATATTGCGCCAAGCAAAGAGGCCCACGACTGGTTCATGGAAACGGCGGAACGCATCGCCAGAAGCCTGACGCTTTCACTGTTTTACAATCCCGCAATGGACGACCCGGCGTTGATGCGCAGCAAGTGACGCGGAAAGACGTGACGAAGCAACATTCGCCAAGCATCACCGGAGATCACGCAAGTTTCGAACATTCCCTCTTGATGGCTGCGGGGATAAATGATTAGTAACCTGCGGGAGGCGTACCGTGCGGTTCGCCTGTAATATGCAGACATAACGGGGCTTATCGACATGGATCGCAGATCATTTATACGCAAGGCGGGCGCTCTCGGCGCCGGTGTTACCGCAACGGCGCTTGCCGCTCCGGCCATCGCACAGGAAAACCCCAAGATCACCTGGCGCATGACGTCGTCCTTCACCAAGGGCCTCGACATTCTTTTCGGCGCGGGCCAGATCGTCGCCGACCATGTCAAGGAAGCCTCCGGCGGCAACTTCGTCATTCAGCACTTTGCCGGCGGCGAAATCGTGCCGGCGCTGCAGGCGGCGGATGCGGTGACGGCCGGGACCGTCGAAATGGCGCATACCTGCTCCTATTATTACGTCGGCAAGGACCCGACCTTCGCGCTCGGAACTTCGGTTCCCTTCGGTCTCAATGCACGCCAGACGAATGCCTGGTTCAACCAGGCCGGCGGCAATGAGCTGCTCAACGAATTCCTTGCCCAGCACAATATCTATTCGATCCTGCTCGGCAATACCGGCGCCCAGATGGGCGGCTGGTTCCGCAAGGAAATCAACACCATCGACGACCTGAAGGGTCTGAAGATGCGTATCGCCGGCCTGACCGGTCAGGTGATGCAGAAGGTCGGTGTCACGCCGCAGCAGATCGCCGGCGGCGATGTCTATGCGGCTCTGGAAAAGGGCACGATCGACGCCACCGAATTCGTCGGCCCCTATGACGACCAGAAGCTCGGCTTCTACAAGGTCGCGAAATATTATTACTACCCGGCATGGTGGGAAGGCGGCCCGGCCGTGCATGCCTTCGTGAACCTGCAGAAGTTCAACGAGCTTCCGGAGAACTACAAGCGCATCCTGAAAGACGCCTGCGCCGCCGGCAGCGCCAGCATGCTGGAGCGTTACGACGCGCGCAATCCGAAGGCACTGAAGGAACTCGTGGCGCAGGGCGCCATCCTGCGCCCCTTCAGCCAGGAAATCCTCGATGTCTGCCACAAGGCGGCACAGGACACCTATGCGGAGATTTCTGCCAAGAACGAGAGCTTCAAGAAAATCTACGAGAGCCAGCAGGCCTTCAAGAAGGACGCCTATCTCTGGGCGCAGATCGCCGAATACACCTATGACACCTACATGATGATCCAGCAGCGCAACGGCACGCTCTGATCCCCATCATTTCCCGACGATCTTCAAACGGTCATCCGGCATCTGCCGGGTGACCGTTTTGTTTGGCGAGACCAGCTTCCACACTTCACGCTCCCGCCAGTCGACCGGGCTCATGCCGGTGACGCGGCGAAATTCGCGGTTGAAATTGGACTTGGTCTGAAAGCCGGAGGACAGCATGATCGCGGTCACCGATTGCTCCGTCTCTTCCAGCAGTCGGCAGGCTTCGCGGATGCGCAACTGATTGACATATTGCGAGACATTGACGCCGAGCGAGCGGTTGATCGCGCCTGATATCTGCCGGCTCGGCAGGCCGAGGCGTCTTGCAAGCCGCGACAGGTTGAGATTCTCATCACGGTAAAGCGCCTGTGTCTCCATCAGCCGATCAACCCTTGCGACGATATCGCGGTCCTGTTCCGATGGCTCCGCCGATGCTGACAATTCCGCGACAGGTTCTATGCCTGTTTGCGGCGCCTTGCTCTTGCCGGCCAGCGCGGCCATGAGGCCAATCAACAGCAGGCCAAAAAGATTGGCATTGCTGACCAGCGCTGCAACATTCTGCCCATGCGCCCATTCGAAATCGAAAAACACGAGCAGATCGAACAGGGCAGAAACACAAAGAGCGATTGCAGCGATAATAAGCGCCCGGTGCGCCGAGGTGACGCTGGCAAATTGCGCCTCGTCCAGCCCATCCGGCCCCTTTCTGCCAAGAAGAAGCAGGGCAATGGCGTGGCCGACAAAGATGACGATCAGCGCAAGATCGATCGCCATCGGCCAGATGAATTCCATGATGACGATGAGCAAAGGCGACAAAGCGAGGTTGGCAAGCATCGCTATCCTGCTCTCCGCCGCCACTCTCATCAGCCCACGAAAAGCAATGTAGACGAGCGGCGGCAGGCAGGCGGCGAGGACCGGCAAAACATAACGCGTTTCGCTGACGCCATACCCCCAGCGCAGTCCGACAAGGACGGATTGAAGGGCACAAAGCGCGATCAGCGTCAGAAAGGCCCGATTGGTTCGCACATCGTCTCCGCCTCGAAAGAAAACGATGAACATGACAACCAGCAGAAGCGCCACGACGAAAGGCAGCGGAATGAACAGCACGAATGAATATCCCCGAAACAACGGCTTATATTGCCAATTCATGGACCAGATCGCGTTTCGGGACGACCTTTAACACGATCAAGGACGCAAAAAACATGTCGCGGCGCAGATTGAACCCCGTTCTTTCCAACCGCACGAGGTTTTCATGCGCCCTATCGCCACCGTCACGGCCATCCTGTTTTCCGCTCTCGTCAGCCAGCCTGTTCTTGCAGGCGAGGCTGTCGGCGTCAGCGAAACCGCCATCCATTCGCCGGCACGCGGCAAGGACCTTGCCGTCACCATCTGGTATCCCTCCGACGGAAAGGGCACGCAGACGGTTTCCGGCGATGACCGGATTTTTCAGGGCACGCCCGTGTTCAAGGATAGCGCGGTGAAGCCGGGTCGGCTGCCGCTTGTGCTTCTGTCTCACGGCTCGGGTTCACGAGTGTCCGGCATGGCATGGATCGCCGCGAAACTTGCGAGCGAAGGTTTCATTGTGGCCGGAGCCAACCACCCCGGCACCACCAGCGGCGATTCCACACCCGCCGATACACCGAAAATCTGGGAGCGAACGGACGATCTCTCCACGATTGTCACTGTTCTAACGGCAAAGGGCAAATTGTCGAGTGCTATCGACGCGCAAAGGATCGGCGTGCTCGGCTTTTCGCTCGGCGGCAGCGCGGCGATGGAGATTTCGGGCGCGCGCGCCGATCTCGATGCCTATGCGCGCTATTGCGAAGACTATGCCACGATGATGGATTGCCAATGGTTCGCCGGTGGCCGGGGTTACCTCAATGGCGAGCCGGTCAGCGTGCCGAAGCTCGATCTCAGAACCATCGACAAGGCACGTTTCGAGCAGCAGAACCGCGATCCCCGTATTCGGTCCGCCGTACTGGTCGATCCCGGTCTGGCGCTCGCCTTTCGGCCTGACAGCCTGAAGCAGATCGATATTCCGCTCACCTTCATCAATCTCGGCAGTAAGGGCAAAATTCCACCCGCCGTGCTTGCAGATAAACTCGCGAACGAAGTGCCCGGCGCGACCTATCAGCAAGTGGACGAGGCCAATCATTTCAGCTTCCTGCCGTTGTGCAAACCGGATGCCGACGCCTTTCTCAAATCCGTCGGCGAGCGCGATCCCATCTGCGAACCGGCCGGACCGCGGGACCGCGCGGATATTCACGCACAATTGGAGACGATTATCGCTGCCGCCTTCAACCGTACACTGAAGCCGGGTCAGTAAGGCGGCAGACTGAAAGGCCTAGCCGATCCGCTTATAGAAAAGGGTCGTGCCGCAAAAGCGTCCATCAGGAAACAGGGCGTAATCGGGGATGACGCCGACCCGCTCCCAGCCGAGGCGAGGATAGATCGCCTCGGCATCGCTGCCCGTGGCCGTATCCAGCACCAGCAGGGTACGACCACGTTTTGCCGCCTCCTCCTCCACTTTTTGCATGAGCTTGCGGGCAAGTCCGAGGCCTCGCGCGGACGGATGCACCAGAAGCTTCATCAAATCGCCGCGATGCGGCTGGTTGGGTTTGGAGGCAAGGCCGACCTGCACGGTGCCCATCACCTTGCCATCCACTTCCGCCACCACATGAATGGTCGCCCCCTCGCCCACTGTTTCCGCTGCGGATCGCCAGAAAGGTTCGGCATCCTGTGGAGAAAAGGGCAACATGAAGCCGACGGACGCGCCGCCGTTCACGCAGGCAGCCAGAACCTCACAGAGTTCGGGCAAGACATCGATGGTCTCTTCCCGGTTCAACACGCGGATGGTGGTCATAAAAACTCCTGTCGGGGAAATCAGCGCTGTCTTTGGTCCAGCACGACGGCATAACGGGCAGGTTTTTCGGAGGGGTTGTGGAAAACATGCCCCTCGCCAACCGGCATGAAAAGGCAATCTCCGGGTTCCAGCCGGTGAACGTCTCCGCCGCTCGTCATTTCCAGCACACCTTCGAAAAGCCAGACATATTGCGTCATCCCCCGGCTCGCCGCATGCGGAGGGAAGCCGACGCGCGCGCCGGGCGGAAATTCGACTTCGACGATATCGACATCGGATCCCACACGCGGCGGAGAGATGGCGCGGCGCACATAACCGGTCTCCGGATCTTTCCAGAGCTGCTGATCACGCATTTTCATGAGCGGGGAAACAGCCTCTTCGTTTTCAGCGAAGAAACCGGAAAGCGAAAGGCCAAGGGCTGCGCAGATGCGGGCCAGCAGCGAGGCCGTAGGGCTCGCCTCTCCACGCTCGATGCGGGAGATCATGGCGCGGCTGACGCCGGATTCGGCGGCGAGCCTGTCCAGCGTCAGGCCGTTTTCAGCCCGCAATGTTTTGATCCGCTCGCCGATGGAGCGCTCAAGAATATGATCTTCGTTTTCCATCATATGAGAATTGCACTCTCATATGATGGAGTCAATATCCACGATAATGGAAACTATCATCTTCTTTGCCGCCGGTTGCTTTGCGGCAAAAGAACGTCTCAGGCGCCGACCTGGGCAATCCAGTCGTTCAGATTATAGTAGTTCGTTACTCGGCTAACTTTGCCGTCCTTCAGGTCAAAAAAGGCACCGGCCGGTAGTACGTATTTCTGGCCATTCGCCTCGGGCAATCCCTCGTCGGTCTTGAGATATTCGCCGTTGACGATGAATTCTGCGGAAGCACGCTTGCCATCTTCGCTCGCCATGATGACCATGTCGGTGAGATTTTCCTTATAGCAGCGGTTCATATGGTCCATGAAGGAAGCGAAGGCGGCCTTGCCGGTCTGGCGCTCGCCCTGATTGATGTCGTGCACCACCTCATCGTGAAGAAGCGCCAGAAAGGCATCCATGTCCTGACGGTTGAAGGCTTCGTAGTAGGCGCGGATGGTCTCGGCAGCGGTCATCGTCTTCTCCGTTCAATGCTTGCGCGGGTTTTCCATGACGGTATAACCAGTGCAACCGAAAGTGAAAATGCCCATGACCGTCGAAATCAAGTCTCTTTCCGGCATTGACGCCACACCGTATTTCGATGACCTCGCGCGCCTGCGGATCGAGGTGTTTCGCGCCTTTCCCTATCTCTATGACGGCTCGCTGGACTATGAGCGCAAATATCTCGCGACCTATGCCGATACGGACGGCGCCGTCTTCGTGCTGGCGCTTGATGACGGCAAAGTGATCGGCATGTCCACCGGCATGCCGATGGCGGCCGAGACCGAAGAGGTGAAGGAGCCCTTCGTCAAAGCAGGTTACGATCCGGACCGGATATTCTACTTCGGTGAAAGCGTACTTCTGCCCGGCTATCGCGGCCACGGCATTGGGGTGCGTTTCTTCGAAGAACGGGAGGCGCATGCAAAGCGGCTCGGTTTCGACAGGTGCACTTTCTGTGCTGTGGAGCGACCCGCAGACCATCCACGACGCCCGGCGGACTACGTGCCGCTGAACGCCTTCTGGGAAAAGCGCGGTTATAGCCATCACCCGGAACTGCGCACCAGCTTCACATGGCAGGACCTCGACGAAAGCGTTGAAAGCCCGAAACCGCTGTCCTTCTGGATGAAGACCATTCTTGCCGGAGACGGAGACAAATGACACGCCTTGCCGCCAGCCAATATGCCATCGAGCTGATCGAGACATGGGAGGCTTATGCCGCGCATCTCTCCGCCATCATTCGCGAGGCGAAGGAAAAGGGTGCGGAACTGCTGCTTTTGCCGGAATATTCGGCAATGACGCTGACCGGGCAATTGCCGCCCGCCGCGCGCTCCGATCTGCACCGTTCCATCGAAGAGATACAGCCGTTGATCCCTTCCTGGGTAGAGCTTTGCGAGGAGCTGGCGCGGCAACATCAAATCCTCTTCCAGCCGGGAAGCGCGCCGGTGAAGGACCCGGACGGCAAGTTCCGCAACCGCGCATGGCTGTTCGGCCCGGATGGGCTGATCGGTTATCAGGACAAGCAGATCATGACCCGCTTCGAGCGGGAGCAATGGAACATTCATGCCGGCATCGAGGGCCTGAAAGCCTTCGAGACGCCGATCGGCAGGCTTGGCATCCTCATCTGTTACGACAACGAGTTCCCGATGCTAGGCCGCAGACTGGCGGAGCTCGGCGTCGAACTCGTGCTCGCCCCCAGCTGTACCGACACGTTGGCGGGTGCTTACCGGGTACGAATCGGCGCGCAGGCCAGGGCATTGGAAAACCAATATGCCATCCTCTCCTCCCCCACCGCGGGCGAGGCCCCATGGTCTCCCGCCGTCGATGAGAATCGCGGCCGCGCCGCCCTTTACGTGCCGTCCGACTACGGCATGCCCGCATCCGGTATCGTCGCGGAAAGCGAAAGCGATGCGGTGACACAGAGCACGCTTCTGATCGCCGATATCGATCTTGCCGCCGTCGCAAGGCTCCGCACTGAAGGACAGGTGGCCACCCGGCGCGACTGGCCGGAGCAATTTGCGATCTGAAAAGCCCATTTTAAAAGGCTTTTAACCAAATTCCCGCTTTGCGGTGTGACAAGCCCCTGCTATAGCGCGGGACATGAGCACAAATTCGACCCGCACGCCCCTGGACCATATCCGCAACTTCTCGATCGTTGCCCACATCGATCATGGCAAATCGACGCTGGCCGACCGGTTGATCCAGTCGACAGGCGGCCTTGCCGAACGCGACATGTCGGAACAGGTTCTCGATTCGATGGATATCGAGCGCGAACGCGGCATCACCATCAAGGCCCAGACCGTGCGCCTGCACTACAAGGCGAATAACGGCGAGACCTATGTGCTGAACCTCATCGACACGCCCGGCCACGTCGACTTCGCCTACGAAGTGTCCCGCTCGCTTTCGGCCTGTGAAGGTTCGCTGCTGGTGGTCGACGCATCGCAGGGCGTGGAAGCCCAGACGCTTGCCAACGTTTATCAGGCGATCGACAACAATCACGAGCTGGTCACCGTGCTCAACAAGATCGACCTGCCGGCGGCCGAACCCGACCGTATCAAGGAGCAGATCGAAGAGGTGATCGGCATCGACGCCTCCGACGCCGTGATGATTTCCGCCAAGACCGGTCTTGGCATTCCGGATGTTCTGGAAGCCATCGTCCACCGTCTGCCGCCGCCGAAGAGCGAAGTCGGCGAAAACGGACCGCTGAAAGCGCTGCTGGTCGATAGCTGGTATGACACCTATCTCGGCGTCATGGTTCTGGTGCGCGTCATCGATGGCGTGCTGAGCAAGGGCCAGCAGATCCGCATGATGGGCTCGGGCGCGAAATACGGCATCGAGCGCGTCGGCGTGCTGACCCCGAAGATGGTCAATGTCGACAGCCTCGGCCCCGGCGAGATCGGCTTCATCACCGCCTCGATCAAGGAAGTTGCCGATACCCGTGTTGGCGATACCATCACCGACGACAAGCGCCCGACGGCGCAGGCCCTGCCCGGCTTCAAGCCCGCGCAGCCCGTGGTGTTCTGCGGCCTCTTCCCGGTCGATGCGGCCGACTTTGAAGATTTGCGCGCGGCGGTGGGCAAGCTTCGCCTCAACGACGCCTCCTTCTCCTTCGAAATGGAATCCTCCGCCGCCCTCGGCTTCGGTTTCCGCTGCGGCTTCCTCGGCCTGCTGCATCTCGAAATCATTCAGGAACGCCTCGAGCGCGAGTTCAATCTCGATCTCGTCGCCACCGCGCCCTCGGTCGTCTATGAAATGACGCTGACCGATGGCACGGAGAAGGAACTGCACAACCCGGCCGACATGCCCGACGTTGTGAAGATCAAGGAAATCCGCGAGCCGTGGATCAAGGCGACGATCATGACGCCGGACGAATATCTCGGCGGCATCCTGAAACTCTGTCAGGACCGGCGCGGCCTGCAGACGGAACTGACCTATGTCGGCAACCGTGCGATGATCACCTATGAACTGCCGCTCAACGAAGTGGTGTTCGATTTCTACGACCGCCTGAAATCCATCTCCAAGGGTTACGCCTCGTTCGACTACAACATCATCGACTATCGCGAAGGCGATCTCGTCAAGATGTCGATCCTCGTCAATGGCGATCCGGTGGATGCGCTCTCCATGCTGGTGCACCGCTCGGCGGCCGACCGGCGTGGGCGTGGCATGTGCGAAAAGCTGAAGGAACTCATTCCGCCGCATATGTTCCAGATCCCGATCCAGGCCGCCATTGGCGGCAAAGTCATCGCCCGCGAAACCGTGCGCGCGTTGCGCAAGGACGTGACGGCGAAGTGCTACGGCGGCGACGCGACGCGCAAACGCAAGCTTCTGGACAAGCAGAAGGAAGGCAAGAAGCGCATGCGCCAGTTCGGCAAGGTGGAAATTCCGCAGGAAGCCTTTATCGCCGCCCTGAAGATGAACGACGAATAAGCGGCAAAATCATATTGCCGTCGCGATTGAAGGGAGGCCCATCGCCTCCCTTTTGCGTTTAGGCTTCTATCACGCGTGCAGCTTCGCACCCTTGGTAATCTTGTCGACGATCTTCCTGTCGGCCCTCAGCGCCATGCCGACCACCTTGGCATTCTCCGGTGAAAACTCCGAAAATACCTGGCGATTGGCGACATCGTGCCCCGTGGCGAACATTTCCTCGATATAAAGCGATGTCGTAACATCGCGCTCGAGGGATCGCTGGTGGATTTTGCGCAACGCCTCCTGATCCGTCGCCATGACGACAATCGGCTGGATGGACAGGGGATTATAGACGTTGCCCGCCCCGTCGCGGTATGGTTCTCCAATGATCTCCTTGGTCTGGGCGACGATCCCGGACATGAGAAATGCGGTAACGTTCAGTTTTTGCCACACGGCAAGGTCATCGCGAAGGATGACGGCGATCTTGGTATCAAACATGCGAACTCAATCTGGCTGTGGTTACGAAAGAGAAGCGATCCTAGCCCCTCGGGGCGTCGGCGATCTTGAACGTTCGTGCAAATTCGAAGGGATCGTGCAGGCACCCTCCAGCGAAGGCATAGAACGCATCGAAGCGCGCTCTCATGGCAACGCCTATGCGCCGCACCGTCATGATACCTATGCGCTGGGTGTCACGCTTTCCGGCGTCCAGACCTTCTCCTATCGGGGGAAATCGCATTTCAGCACGCCCGGAAGGGTAATTGTGCTGCATCCGGACGAAGTCCACGATGGTGGCGCAGGCACCGATGAAGGACTGCGCTACCGTATGCTTTATCTTCCGCCCGAAAAAGCAACTGAGGCGGGATATAATGCACTGCCCTTCGCCCAGAATCCCGTCATCGAGGATGAGGAATTCCGGCAATGCCTCATCGAGGCGCTTGGCAATCTGGAAGGCAAGCCGGACAATCTGCTTCTCACCGACTGGCAGTCGAGACTGGCGGATTTGCTCTGGAAACATTCAAACGGAAGCGCCAGAACCATCAAACGGATCGACCGGATCGCCGTTTTACGGTGCCGGGACTATCTGCTGGAGAATAGCGCCGACACCGTCGGTTCCGAAGAGCTGGAGCGGATAAGCGGGCTCGACCGCTTCACGCTCTTTCGGCACTTTCGCTTCCTGTTCGGCACCAGCCCGCACCGTTATCTCATCATGCGCCGGCTGCAAAAATGCAAAGAGATGATGCGTGCGGGTGCGGGCCTTGCGGAAACGGCATTTGCCTGCGGTTTTGCGGATCAGGCGCATTTTACCCGACATTTCAAAAATGCCTTCGGCATGCCGCCGGGCCGCTGGCTCAATCTTGTTTCGCATTGATCATTCCGGAAACAGGATTGACCGGTGCGCCGCAGCACCCGCCATGGCGCCGTCTCCCACCGAAAGGGCGACTGAGCCGGCAGGCCTTGCCACATCACCGCAGGCGAAGATACCGCGGGCGGTGGTCTGTTTCATGGGATCTGTCACGATGGTCGATCCCATCGGCCCCTCCTCCACGGCGCAGCCAAGTTTTTCCAGCCAGTTCGAGGCGATACGCAATTTCGGCTGGGTGAAAAGGCCAGCCAATGGGATGCTGCGTCCATCCACCAGAACGACATCCGCATGCCCCGTAATTTCCCGGATGCGGGTTGTTTCCACCCGCACGCCCCGGGCCGCCAACAATGCCTGCTGCTCCCCATCCGGCTCGAATACGCCATTGGTGAAAAAGGTCGTCTCGCCCCAGTCGGGCAGCATCAATGCGTGGTGAATGGCCAAAGGTGAAGCGGCGATGACGCCGATCTTTTCCTGATTGAGCTCGTAACCATGGCAATAGGGGCAATGGAAGACCGAAGAGCCCCAACGCTCTTTCAGCCCGGCAATAGCAGGCAATTCATCGGTGACGCCCATGGCGAGGATGAGCCGGTCCGCTGTCTCACGGCGGCTGCCATCGATCTCGACTACAAAATCGCCAAAGGAGCCTTCGGCATCGGTCACCCTGCCCTCAGCCCAATCTATGGTCGGATAACGTTCGATCTGGCGGCGCGCCTCGGCGATAATCTCACCCGGCGCCTTGCCATCCTGGCCGAGAAAACCGTGCGAATGGCTGGCGAAACGGTTTCTCCGTTCACCGGCATCCACCACCAGAATGTTTTTTCTGGCGCGTCCAAGCTGCAGGGCGGCCGAGAGGCCGGCATAGCTGCCGCCGATAATGATGACGTCGAATTTCATGATGCACCCATCGTTTCAGGAAAGAGGCGGAAGTGCCCGTTCATTTCACGATACTTATATTGTTACGTGATTTTCGGAGTCAATAGTCACGCAACTTATATTGTTACGTCACCTCGAAAGTGATAGCTTCGGTGTAAACAGACGGGCTTGGACAATGAGACACGACACGCGCCTTTCACGGGTGCTGCATATTCTGATCCATATGGAAAATCATAAGGGTGCGGCGACATCCGAAAGCATCGCGGCGATGCTTCAGACCAATCCGGTGGTGGTGCGCAGGACAATGGCCGGCTTGCGAGAGCATGGTTATGTCTCGTCGGAAAAAGGCCATGGCGGTGGGTGGGTGCTGGCGCGGCCGCTCAGCGAAATCACGCTGCTCGACATTTACCGGGCGCTTGGCGCACCGGAACTGTTCTCAATCGGGCTGGCGGGCGACAACCCGAACTGCGTTATCGAACAGGCCGTCAATGCAGCACTTTTCGAGGCCATGAAAGAGGCGGAAAACATTCTGCTGTCCCGTTTCGGAAGCATTGCCCTTTCGCAACTAGCACAGGAGTCCATCAGCCGCTGGTCCAGGGTTTCCAACCACCCTTCCGCGATGGAGCAGCTTTAGGGCGCGGAAAAGAGCCGCAAAGAAAAACCGCCTGCCCGGAGGCAGGCGGTTTTATTATATCAGTAGGCCCGTTACGGCTGGGTCTGCGTGCCGCCCGTATTCGGGCTTGCCGGTGCGGTGTTGTTCGCAGGCGGTGTTGCCGGAGCGGTCGGAGCCATGGGCGCCGGTGCCTGATCCGTTGCCGCAGGCGGCGTGGTGGAGGATGTCGTGGCCGGATCGGTGGTCGGGCCGCTCATCTGCGACCAGGCGAAAACGCCCACCAATACGACGACGATGATCGCCAACCACGGCACCCAGGACGACGACGTGCGGGCACGCGGTTCATTGCTGATATTCACTTCCGGACGAAGATCGCGGTCCGGACGCGGGTTGTTGGGATCGAATGTCATGGTGTTTCCTCCTCTTCATTCTGCGGAGAAAACGACGTTCACGGGATTTTGTTCCGATTCCTTCCAGAACGCTTACAACCGACGAGGTTCGGGTGTTTTCTGAAGCGCCTCCGCCAGCACCGTCATGACCTGCGGACCTGCCATTTGCGAGACATTGAAACGCATGAAACCGGAGGCGTTCTGCGAGGAACTGAACACATTGCCGGGGGCCAGCACCACCTGCCGCGAAAGCGCGCGGCGCGCCACATCGGCGGCATCAACCCCGTCCGGCAGACGGCACCATAAAAACATGCCCGCCTGCGGTTCGATCCACGGCACACATCCGACCGACCTCAGACGCGCCGCCACCTCCGGCATCGTTGCCGCAAGACGTTGCCTCAGCGCCTCGACATGCTTGCGGTAACTGCCATCAGTCAAAAGCGACAGGATCAGCGCCGCCGAAAAATGCGTTCCGCCAAAAGTGGTGGCGATCTTGAGATCGGTCAGGGCTTCCACCCATGCGGCAGGGGCTGCGATGAAACCGCACCGCACGGAGGCCGACAGTGTTTTTGAAAAACTGCCTATCTGGACGACGCGGTTAAGACCGTCGAAGGCCGCCAGCCGGGACGCGGCCTGGGTTTCGAAATCGGCAAAAATATCATCCTCGATGATGGTCAGCCCCACCTGTTCGGCGAGCATCAGCAGGCGATGGGCGGAAACGGCGGAAAGCCTTGCACCTGTCGGATTATGGATTGCGGAATTGGTAATATAAAGCCGGGGCTGATGGTCTTTCAGCGCCTGCTCGAAGAGTGCCAGATCCGGTCCGGTCGGCGTATAGGGAACACCGACGATCTTCACCCGATGCGCCCGCAAGAGGGCGTGGAAATTGAAATAACAGGGATCATCGACAACAACCGTATCCCCCGGTTGCAGCAGGAAACGGCACAGAAGATCGATCGCCTGCGTGCCTGAATCGGTGAGCATGATCTGGCTGGCGCCCGCCTGCACCCCGTGTTCGGCCAGCCTGCGTGACAGAAGCTGCCGCAGCGGCAACAGCCCCATCGGACTGCCATAATCCGTCAGCAGGGCGGCGTCGGCGCGGGCAAGCCCGCGCATCGCCCGCCTCAACGCCTCCTGCGGCATCCACGATGCGGGAAGCCAGCCGCAGCCGGGTTTGGCGAGAACGGAACCTTCATCCAGCGCCTGCCGCGAGACCCACAAGGGATCCACCGCCCTGTCGAGCTGCGGCTCGATATCGGCAAGCGACAGGGGCGCAAGCGGGCCCGAAACGAAAAAACCGGAGCCGGGGCGCGAGCTTATCGTACCATCCGCCACGAGCCGGTCGTAGGCCTCGACAACGGTGGAGGTGGAAACCTGCATGGTCTTCGCCAGTGCCCTGACCGACGGCAGGCGCGCGCCAGGCACCAGGCTGCGCGAGGCGATGCGTTGCCGCACACTTGCCATCACCTTTTCTATGCGCGTGCCCGCAGCGACTTGTCCGTCCACACTTCCTCCAACCGTACCCGCTTTTTATACCATAACAGTTTGTTGGAATTGTATGTGATTGTCGCTGTTCCTGCCAGCCATTCCGGATCAAGAAAGACAAAACGCAGGAGTTGACAATGGACAAGACGACGAGCGGCTGGCTGAGCGGCCTGACAGGCGTGGTGATATTCAGCGGTTCGCTGCCCGCGACACGCATTGCGGTAACGGGTTTCGATCCGGTGTTCCTGACCGTCGCCCGCGCCAGCATTGCCGGCGCGCTGGCGCTGGCGCTGCTGTTTCTGTTCAGGCAAAAGCGCCCGGCGCGCGATGACCTGACATCGCTTTTCATCGTCTCGCTCGGCGTCGTGGTGGGCTTCCCGTTACTGACCGCACTCGCCCTGCGGCATGTCACCTCGGCGCATTCCATCATTTTCGTGGGGCTCTTGCCGCTCGCAACAGCAATCTTCGCCGTGCTGCGCGGCGGAGAACGCCCACGCCCCGTCTTCTGGCTCTTTTCCTGTCTTGGAAGCGCGCTTGTTGCGGGGTTTTCGCTGTCGAATTCGTTTGCCGCCGGGATCGAGGCCTCGCTTGCCGGCGATCTTCTGATGCTCGGCGCAATCATCGTTTGCGGGCTCGGTTATGCGGAGGGTGCTGCCCTTTCCCGCAAGCTGGGCGGCTGGCAGGTCATTTCCTGGGCGCTGGTTCTTTCCCTGCCGGTAATGCTGCCGCTTGCTTTCTTCACCGGGCCGGAAACACTCGCCGGCATCGACCCGCAGGCCTGGGCCGGCCTTGCCTATGTTTCCCTGTTCAGCATGCTGATCGGCTTCATCTTCTGGTATCGCGGGCTGGCGCTTGGCGGCATCGCCGCCGTGGGCCAACTGCAATTGCTTCAGCCCTTTTTCGGGCTCGCACTTGCCGCGACCCTGCTGCATGAGGAGGTGAGCCCGGCCATGATTGCCGTTACGCTTATCGTGGTGCTCTGTGTTGCAGGCGCGCGAAAATTCGCGCGCTGATGATTGCCATCGTCAGCTCGAACGGCGGTCCACCCAGCGATGCCATGCATCCTCACTGCCGTTGAAGACATTGAGATCGATGCGACCATCGACGCCGTGCGACAGGCCGGAACCGGAATATTGCCAGAACAGCCACTTGCGGCCGGGATAAACCACCGATGGATGCTGGGCGACGGCGCGCAGCCAGAAGGGATAATCCTGGAATTCGCCCTGGAGGTTGTCCTTGTAAAAATCGGGCGCCGTATAAATGATCGGCCGCTGGCCGTAATGGCGCTCAAGCTTGTCCATGAAGACGCGCATCTTTTCCAGAACGCGTTCACGGGAATGGCGCATCTTGCAGCTCGATTCGCCGTTATATTCCACGTCGATGACCGGCGGCAGGGCGTCCGGGTCGCGCGGTACATTGCGAATGAACCAGTCCGCCTGTTCGCTGGCGTTGCGGCACCAGTAGAAGAAGTGGTAAGCGCCGCGGCGAATGCCCGCCTCCTTCGCGCGCTGCCAGTTGGTGCGGAACATCGGATCGAGATGGTCGCCGCCATCCGTCGCCTTGATGAAGGCGAAATTGGCGCCGCGTGTGCGCAGCTGCGGCCAGTTTATATTGGCCTGCCAGCGGGATACATCCACCCCGTGGACCTGGAAATGACGCGGCTGGACCCTGCCGAAATTGATCGGCTTGGCATCGCTGAAGCTGGAGCGGAAAATGCGCGAGCGAATCTGCGCACCGGCGCTCGCCGCCGGCGCCGCAGCCATGGCCAACTGGACCGGGCGCTCCATCTGGTTGATCGTGGGGCGCTCCGCCGGCCGCACCATTCCCGCCGCCTGTGACGGAACCGGCAAACGGATTTCAGGCGCATTCTGCGTTAACGACGCCCTGGGGGTGACAGCGGAAAAGGCCTTGGGTTCGTCAGGCACCGGCCCGCCCCATGCCAGAACTTCCTGCCGTGGCTTTGCTGAAATGGGCTGGGTACCGACACTTGCCTGCGGCACCGGCGCGGATGGCGTGACCGAACTCGTCGTTTCCTTCGAGGGCAAACCGGCCACCAGGCTTTCCGGCCCGGAACTGGACGTGCAGCCTCCAAGCAGGAAGCAACCGAAGAAAAGTGCTGGCACAGCCGATGAACGCATGAGAACCCGTACGCAAAACAAATCGGGGGCACTCTGATGCCGCCCGGAGACCTCGAAATACAAATGCTAACGGAAGATTATCAAAAAAGACTGAATCTTATCTTTACGTCGGCGCCCGCCGATGCGCCCGTCATTTCTGGCAGGCGAAACGGTTTGAGTTCTCGCGTCGTGGCGCGGCTCAGGCCGTCATGGCGGTCAGATCGACAGTGTCGGCGCCGGGGGAGTTTCTCTTGATCGATTCGATCGCATGGATAGCCGACGCCTTCGCCTTGTACCCTTCCGACGAGAACATTGTCTCCCCATTGGATGCCTTGAAGCGGAAACGATATTCGCCGGCCTTGTCCTGATAGATTTCGAATTTGTACATGATCTTTGCGCCTCCTTTCGCGCGGTAGTCCATCAGCCGCAACTCTGTTCGGCCTCGATCACTTTCGCAACGGAAAATCGCCGATCTCAATGAGCCGTACCCAGGCTCGAGCGATTTCCAGCCCGGCTGCATCGGCCATTTCTGCGCGCAAGCCACGGTGGTCACGATAATTCTCCAGCCAGCCCGGCGACATTCTTTCGACGGAAGCAGGAAACGCCTGGCACCAGCCATCAACCACGGCGGTCGAGGCCTCGAAATGGAATTGCGTGCCATAGACCGCCCGGCCGATGCGAAAGGCCTGATTTCGTGTCGCGCCATTGGTCGCAAGCCGCGTGGCGTCCGGCGGAAGCGTAAATGTATCGCAATGCCACTGAAAAATAGGAAAGGTCTTTTCCAGCCCGGCCAATAGCGGATCGGACACGCCCTCTTCCGTCAGGGAGACATCCTGCCAGCCGAATTCCGGCGGCCCCGAGAGAATATTCTCTCCGCCATAGGCGCGCGCCAGCAACTGGCTGCCGAGGCACACACCCATGACCGCTTTACCAGCATCGCCAAAGGCTTTCATGAGAAGGGCGAGATCGGCAAGATACGGATAAAACGCATCGTCAAGCGCGTTCTGTTCGCCGCCCAGAACGACAAGCGCATCATGGTCGGCGGCATCCGTTGGGAGAGGCTCACCCGCATAGGCGCGGATCACATGGATTTCCGCCGCCGCTTCTTCCAGCGCTACGCCGAGTTGCCCATGCGGCGTACCCGCCATGTTTTCTATGATTGCGACGCGCATAAGACCTCGTGGAGACGACAATGGATTCAACCGGCCAAGAGTGCCGATCGAATCCAGCTTCACCACGAGAAAAATCGATTTTCAAGAGCCGCGGCGTCGTCAGTGCGACGACAGGCGGATGACCTGACCTATGCGCCTTAGAATTCACGCGCCAGCTTGGCGTCTGCGGAATGCCGGTTGCCGCCACGAACTGCGAAGAACAGGAAAATCGCAGCCCACAGTATCGATTTTTCCGCGCCGCCCAGACCTTCCGCCTTTACGATGCCGTGAAAATAAACCGTTACCAGAAGAACGATCATGGCCGCGAAAGATGCCGGCCGTGTGAACAGGCCGATGGCGACCAGAATGCCGCCGAAAAATTCCGTGGCGGCAAGCAGCGGCGACCAGAAGACGCCGGGATAAAAACCGAGGCTCTCCACCATGCCGACTGCGCCGAAAGGATTGACGATCTTGCCGAAACCATGGGTGACAAGAAGAAGCCCGGCCGTGACGCGCAGGATCGTCTCCACCAGATCATGTGTCGCATTATAAAGCGGTGCGACCGCCGGAACGAAAAGACGCTGACGATTATTCTCGAACTGGGCCATAGGATCTCCACGTTTCAGCCTTCGACAGCTTCTCTGTTCGCAAAGCCGCATGATAAGAACAAGCGTACGCCCGGTAAAAACATGAGTATTATGGTTGACATTATCGTGAACATTATTGCCGCTGCGCGGTGAAGGAGACCTGAGGATGACCGAGACAAAACCCCGCATAACCATCCGCTATTGCACGCAATGCAACTGGCTGCTCCGGGCAGGCTGGATGGCGCAGGAAATCCTTCAGACCTTCGCTTCCGATGTCGGCGAAGTCAGCCTCGTTCCCTCAACCGGCGGCCTGTTCGAGATCACCGTGGACGGCACGACCATATGGGAACGCAAACGCGATGGCGGTTTTCCCGGCCCAAAAGAACTCAAACAGAGAATCCGTGACATCATCGACCCGGAGCGCGACCTCGGTCATGTGGACAGAACGAAGCATGAAGGGCTCGACACCTGACCCGGCGACATGTTTCAACAGCCCCAACCAAGTTTTTTCCCTTTAAAATCAATGATCGTCATAAAAGTTCAAAAAGCCTGTTGACACCGGGCGGCTGCCCTCGTACATCGCTCTCCGTCGCCCAGATGGCGGAATTGGTAGACGCGCCAGCTTCAGGTGCTGGTACTCGCAAGGGTGTGGAGGTTCGAGTCCTCTTCTGGGCACCATTCCATTTTTGATCTTAGCCAGATCAAGAACTTAGCCGAAAAAACAGCAACATATAGCCGACCGGTAAACGCCGGGAAGCGTGTTGCTTTTTCGCCTTTTCCACTTACAGAAAAGCTACGAACAGGCCGCTTCCGTTTTTGTCGGAAGGCCTGTTGTCCTGTCTGAAATATGATCGACCTTGCCTGTTATGGCTGAGCGTCTTTATCGCCACTATTTTGCGAATGCTGTTCGCAATTCGGCGTACAGGACAGAACCGTCCGCTCCGTTTGGCGGAAAACACGAACCGTATTGCCCTCGTCGATGGAGACGAGAATGCGTTCATCCACGATTGGATTGCCATCGGCATCCAGAAGCACGAGATTGGTCGTGCCGAAACTGCGACCCGTCAGAACAATCGTGGTGGCATCGGCAACCGTGGCGTCGGCGACTTTGGAGTTGCCGACGATAACCTTGCTGACGGCGCGGTCGAGACGAAGGACACGGGCGTGATTCATCGAGACGCGCAAGATGTCATCCTCAGCAAAGGCGGGCTGCAGCGAACCCGATAGAAAGACGGACAAGCCGACCACAATTTTCGCCAGTTTTCCGGATGACACGCGTTTGGCCCTTGCTCACTACCCGCACTTTATTCTCCACAGAATGCGCGGTTTTAGTGAATGAAGCGTTAAATGGCGGAAATCCGCAACGAGGACGGTAACCATTCGTAATGTATTGATATTTTCACGTCTCTCCGCCCCGCGTCAAAACTGAACAGCTGCGCCTCTTTCAACCGAAACTTAGCCGGACGAGAGAAGTGGTCAGCTTCG
This sequence comes from Agrobacterium sp. YIC 4121, assembly GCF_002008205.1. Classification (NCBI taxonomy): domain Bacteria; kingdom Pseudomonadati; phylum Pseudomonadota; class Alphaproteobacteria; order Hyphomicrobiales; family Rhizobiaceae; genus Agrobacterium; species Agrobacterium sp. YIC 4121. Next base: position 634,021 of record NZ_MRDI01000001.1, read on the forward strand.
AAATATATTCGTTTATCAGCAAATATAAAAATGCAGACAATACTTTTTATGTTTATTTACCAAGAGAAACTCATCCTGCCGTTTACTTTGAGTTAATCGTTTTTTTTAAGCGCTTGGAAATCGCTCCGTTGTAGTTTGAACCCAACCGAACAACGGAGAACAGTTGTCGGCGTGCTGAACCAACACAAGTTAGGAGAGACCCTATGACCAAGATTTTCGCTCGTTTCCTGAAAGACGAATCCGGCGCCACTGCAATCGAATATGGTTTGATTGCTGCACTTATTTCCGTTGGCATTATCGGTGGTACAACGGCAGTCGGCGGTAAGCTGAAAGACACTTTCACTTTCATCAGCACCTCGTTCACGAACTCGAAAGCCTCCACCGGCGGCGTTTGATTGATAAAAAGTATAATGCAGGTGATTTACCCAGAATTGGGAAATCACCTGCATTTGCTATTCTTCCAGCTGAATTGGATAGATTAAGGCAGGGTAATCATGATCGTCGCAGCGATTTTTCTTATTGTCCCGCTCTGCCTCAGTTTCGCGGCCTTGAACGATCTTTTCAGCATGACGATCCCCAACTCGATAACCGTCGTGCTCTTGCTGTCTTTCGCTTTCGTTGCGCCCCTGTCGGGAATGGATTTGCAGACTTTTATCTTAAGTCTCGCAGGCGGCCTCGCCGTTTTTCTCTGCTGTTTTGTGCTCTTCGCTGCCAATGTCATGGGCGGAGGAGACGCAAAACTGCTGACTGGAGCGGCAGTCTGGTACGGCTTCAACATTTCTCTCATAGAATTTTTACTTGCGGTGACGCTGATCGGCGGCGCATTGACAGTTGGCATACTACTGCTGAGATCACGGTCACAGGAAATCGTAGCCATCGGCATACCGATCCCTGATTCCCTTATGGTTGCAAAGAAGATTCCATACGGTATCGGTATCGCTGCAGCGGGACTCCTGACCTATGGGAATTGCCCCCTCGTAAAAGCGGCGATCACAAGCCTATACTAGATCAGGATTTCGATCCCAATCGTTTATAGAATTGTTAACTACAAATCCAAGCACACTATTAACCATAATTATACCAATCGCGCGCCATCCTCGGGGAAGAAGAATCTGATTCCCTCAAGGATCGAGCATGAAACCCTCGCGTATCTTTATTCTTTCCGTTGCTCTGGTGGCCGCCGGTCTTGCCGGCCTTGTCGCCATGCAGATTTCCGGCGCGAAGCAGGTCATCGAAAAAGCAGAAACGATCATCCAGAAAGAACCGACGGTCAACGTTCTCGTCTCTTCGGTCAATCTGCCCGTCGGTAGCCGCCTGAACGACAGTTCCGTGCGCTGGACACCCTGGCCACAGGGCAATGTGGTCGACAGTTTCATAACGGAAGTAAAAAGGCCTGACGCCATTACCGAACTCACCGGTGCGGTCGTGCGGCTGCCTCTGTTCGAAGGTGAACCGATCCGGCCGGAAAAAGTGGTCGATTCCAGCACGCGCATCATGTCCTCCCTTTTGCCGGCCGGGAAACGCGCTGTCGCCACCGAGATTTCCGTCTCGACAGGCGCAGGCGGTTTCGTGCTGCCGAACGACCGGGTCGATGTGATCATGGTCCGCAAGGGCGACAATAATAACTTTCTGACCGAAAATGTTTTGAACAATGTTCGTGTCCTGGCAATCGATCAGCAGATCAAGGAAGGCGAGGACGGAACGTCGGCAGTGGTCGGCGCAACCGCCACGCTCGAACTCACACCGGAACAGGCGAAGATCATAACGGTGGCGCAGCAAATGGCGGACCGTCTCACGCTTGCTTTGCGCTCCGTCGCCGATGCGCAGGAAAACGATACGCTTTCGGCTGGCCATCTTCTCAGCGGCGGTTCCGGACAGCCGGAAATCCAGGTGATCAAATCCGGCTCGATCGTGAAGAGCGGTCAAGGAGCATCACAATGACCGGAAGGCTCATGACAAATCGTCTCAACCAACGCCTGCGTTCATCGATGGCGGGTGGGCTCGCATTCTGCCTGGCCTTTTCAGGCGTTCCCGGCCAGCATTCCCCCAAGTTTCTGCGCGTCAGCGAAGCGGAGGCGCAAAGCGCAAGCATCGTGCGGATTACCGAAAGCGGCACAGGCATTCGCAAGCGCTTAAAGCTGGGTTTAAACAAGGCGTTGGTCATCGACCTGCCCGAAGATGCACACGACATTCTCGTTGCCGATCCGAGCCTTGCCGATGCCGTCACCCGCACGTCCAGACGTATTTATCTTTTTGGTAAAACGGTAGGACAGACCAACATTTTCATTTTTGGTGAGGGCGGCCGGGAAATCGTCAGTCTCGATCTGGAAGTAGAGCGGGACATCTCCGGACTCGAGGCGAATATTCGCCGTTTCATTCCCGAGTCGGATATCAAGGTAGAAATCGTTTCAGACAACATCGTTCTTACAGGATCGGTGCGTACACCGCAGGACTCCGCACGCGCCGTTCAACTTGCCGACGCATTTCTAAAAGGCGGTGAGGCCACCACCCGTAATATATCTCTGACAGGCGGTGACAATGGCGGCGATGCAGCGATTTTTGCGGAGCGCCGGCAGGTATCGCAAATTGTGAACATGCTGACGATTGAGGGTGAAGATCAGGTAACACTGAAGGTCACCGTCGCCGAAGTAAGCAGACAGGTTCTGAAGCAACTCGGCTTCAACGGCTCCATCAGCAGTTCAACAAGCGGTAATGGTTTCGAATTTGCGAATCCGTCTAATCTTGGCAATGTGATCGATGGCGCGTCAAGAATTGCCAGTGGTGCGATAGGCTCGGGGTCTCTCAGATTCGCTTCTTATCTCACTGCAATGGAGCAGGCGGGCGTCATGCGTACATTGGCGGAACCAAGCCTGACGGCTATTTCCGGAGAGCAGGCAAAGTTCTACGTCGGAGGCGATTTCAGGATTGCCGGAGAACAGGAAGTCGACATCGACGAGGACACCGGGCGGCCCACAATTACGCGCACGACCAATACTGTCGATTATGGCATCACGTTAAACTTCAAGCCCGTGGTGCTTTCGCCAGGCCGAATAAGTCTCAAAATTGAAACCAATGTTTCCGAGCCCACCTATGAAGGCAATGTTGTAACTGGTAATTCGGGCCGCACGGTCCCAGGTTCGACCTACATGTCGGTCAGAAAGCGTGAGACCTCCACAACGGTCGAGCTTCCCTCCGGCGGATCGATCGTGATCGCAGGTCTCGTTCAAGACAATGTCCGCCAGGCCATGTCCGGGCTTCCGGGCATGTCGAAAATCCCGATTTTCGGCACGCTTTTCCGCAGCAAGGACTTCCTGCGCAACGAAACCGAACTGGTCATTATCGCAACGCCCTATCTGGTGCGGCCCGTTGCCCGCAATCAGATCGCCCGGCCAGATGATAACTTCAATCCGGAAAACGACGCTGCCATGTATTTCATGAACCGCGTCAACAAGGTCTATGGCCGCAAGGATCAGGTTCAGGCCGCGCCCTATCAGGGGTCAGTGGGGTTCATCTACAAATGACGACACGCACACAAAATCCCCTCTTCACAGCAAGCCCGGTCAGGGAAGGAAACGTCATGAAGGAACCCTATTCCTCCTTTTCCCCCTACCTTTCCGGAAGACGGACCGGCCTCGTCGTCGTTGCCGCGCTTGCCGCCGGCCTGTTGCAGGGTTGCGCACGCGATCCGATGACCACCAACGCCATTCCCGACGATTATCGCACACGCCACCCGATTACCCTGTCGGAAGCGGAGCATTCGCTGGATATTCCGGTCTCGGCCAGCGACAGTCGGCTGACCACCGCGATGGCGGATAATGTCCGCGGCTTTGCCCAGAATTATGCGTCGATGTCCACCGGGATCATCAATATTCAGACGCCGTCGGGATCGGCCAACTCGGCGGCCGCATCGCGAATGGCGAAACAGATTCGCTCGACGCTTTCCGGCGCGGGTGTGGCGCCGGGCAAGATCATGGAGACGCGTTATGCCGCTTCCCCCAATGGCGACGCCTCTCCCATCCGTTTGAGCTATGTCGCCGTTACCGCCATGACCGGTCAGTGCGGCCAATGGCCAGAGGATCTCTCGGACAATACCTTCGCCAATAAGAACTGGTACAATTTCGGGTGCGCGTCCCAAAGCAATCTCGCAGCGCAGATCGCCAATCCCATGGATCTGGTCGGCCCGCGTGGCATGAGCCCGATCGATGCCGAGCGCCGCGCGGTCGTCATCGACACCTATCGCGGCAAGACTTCGACCGCGGCAACAGATTGATGCAGACCCAAAATTTGTCACGGCAGGATAGACGATGAGCGCTGTAGAATACGATATCAAAACTAGCGGCGGCGGGGAAGCCGAGCCGCCCGTGCGCGCTTCGGATATGGATCGCCTGCGCCCCCTGCCCCGCATTTCCGTTCACGCTTTCTGCGTCAGCGACAACATGCAAGGCGTCATGGACGGATTGTCCAGCGACCGGCGCATGAGCAAGGTTACCCTGCGGGTGACCAAGGGCGATATCAATGCGGCAGCCACGATGTTTTCCACGTCGCCCACGCCCAATCTCATCGTTCTTGAAACGGCAAGCTCAACCGCCTCGCTGCTGGACGATCTCGCGCCCCTGGCGGAGGTTTGTGATCCCTCCACGCGTGTCATCATTGTCGGCCGACACAACGACATCACGCTTTATCGCGATCTCATCCGCAACGGCATTTCCGAATATCTCGTCGCCCCGGTCAATATGGCCGATCTCCTGGCTTCGATCGCCGCGATCTTCGTCGATCCGGAAGCGGAGCCGCTGGGCCGCAACATCGCCTTCATTGGTGCCAAGGGCGGCGTAGGTTCATCGACCATCGCGCATAATTGCGCCTTCGGCATTTCGAGTCTTTTCTCCACGGAAACCATTCTGGCGGATATGGATCTTGCCTATGGAACGGCGAATATCGATTTCGATCAGGACCCTGCCCAGGGCATGGCTGAAGCGGTCTTTTCGCCGGAGCGGCTGGACGAGGTATTTCTCGACCGTCTTTTGACGAAATGTTCCGATCATCTGTCGCTTTTGGCGGCACCGTCTCTTCTCGACAGAACCTACGATCTCGATCGTCAGGCTTTTCTGCCGATCCTCGAGGTTTTGCAGCGCAGTGCCCCGGTTGCGGTTCTCGATCTTCCACACCAGTGGTGCGACTGGACGCGCGCAGTCCTTGCGGAAGCCGATGAGGTGGTCATAACGGCGGTTCCCGATCTCGCAAATCTGCGCAATACGAAGAATCTCTTCGACGCTCTCATCAAGCTGAGACCCAACGATAAATTGCCGCACCTCGTTCTCAATCAGGTCGGCATGCCCAAGCGCCCGGAAATCGCGCCGGCGGACTTCCTTGAGCCGCTGGAAATCGAGCCGATTGCGATTATCCCATTCGACGCACAATTGTTCGGAAACGCCGCCAATAGCGGACGCATGATCAGCGAGATGGATGAAAAATCCCAGACGGCGGAAACCTTTTCGCAAATCGCCCATACCATCACCGGCCGCTCCGTGCTGCGCAAAAGCAGGCGCGGCGGTCTGGAAAAACTGAAGAATATTCTCAAGCGCAAGTAGGCCTTCTGCCTGCGTACTTAGACGGAAACGCCGATGTTCGGAAAACGCGGGCCTGAAGGCCCAGCCAGAAGCACGAAGCCGGATCTTGCTGCACCTGTGCCCATGCAGGTAACGGCGGCGCCTGAACCTCGTTCTGCTGCACTTGACACTCTTGAACCCGGCCAATCACCGGTGGTGCGTCAAGCAACCGCAAGTGCACCGCTCGCGCAGAGAAAACGCGCCCGCACGGAAGACTACTACAATACCAAGAGCCAGGTATTTTCCGCGCTTATCGATACGATCGACCTTTCGCAGCTCGCCAAGCTTGACGCGGAAAGCGCGCGCGAGGAAATTCGCGATATCGTCAACGACATTATCACGATCAAGAATTTCGCCATGTCGATTGCCGAGCAGGAAGAGCTGCTCGAAGATATCTGCAACGACGTTCTTGGTTACGGGCCGCTGGAGCCGCTTCTCGCACGCGACGATATTGCCGATATCATGGTCAACGGTTCCGGCCAGACCTTCATCGAAGTCGGCGGCAAGACCATCGAATCCGATATCCGTTTTCGTGACAATGCGCAGTTGCTTTCCATCTGCCAGCGCATCGTCAGCCAGGTCGGCCGACGCGTGGATGAATCGAGCCCGATATGCGACGCCCGCCTTCCGGATGGGTCGCGCGTCAACGTCATCGCTCCACCGCTTGCCATCGACGGTCCGGCGCTGACGATCCGAAAATTCAAGAAGGACAAGCTGACACTCGACCAGCTCGTACGTTTCGGAGCGATCACGCCGGAAGGCGCTACATTGCTCAAGATCATCGGTCGCGTCCGCTGCAATGTCGTTATCTCGGGCGGCACCGGCTCGGGTAAGACGACGCTTCTTAACTGCCTGACGAGCTTCATCGACAAGGATGAACGCGTCATCACCTGCGAAGACACCGCCGAACTGCAGCTGCAGCAACCGCATGTGGTGAGGCTCGAAACGCGTCCGCCCAATATCGAAGGGGAAGGCGAGATCACAATGCGCGATCTCGTCAAGAACTGCCTTCGCATGCGGCCTGAGCGCATCATCGTCGGCGAAGTGCGCGGACCGGAAGTTTTCGACCTTCTCCAGGCCATGAACACCGGTCACGACGGTTCGATGGGAACGCTGCACGCCAATACGCCACGCGAATGCCTCAGCCGTATCGAATCGATGATCGCCATGGGCGGCTTCACCCTGCCGGCCAAGACCGTGCGTGAAATCATTTCGGGATCGATCGATGTCGTCATTCAGGCAGCGCGTCTGCGTGACGGCTCGCGCCGGATAACCCAGATTACGGAAGTGATCGGTATGGAAGGCGATGTCATCGTCACGCAGGATCTGATGCGATACGAAATCGAAGGCGAAGATGCGAACGGCAAGCTGATCGGCAGGCACGTATCGACCGGCATCAGCAAGCCCAATTTCTGGGATCGTGCACGCTATTACGGCGAAGAGAAACGCCTGGCAGCCGCGCTCGATGAGATGGAAAAGACATCCTAAGGGAAAGCGACTGCCATGGACCCGACAATAGCGTTACTGGCCGTACTTGTCGCCATCTCGGCAGGAGCACTCGCCTACGTCTTTCTTTTCCAGCAGATAGAGGTCGAGAAAAAGACCACAAGCCGTTTCAAGCGGGTGCAGGCGGCAGAGACGGATCACGTAAATATCAAAGCTGCACGCGATCGGGTCCAGGAACTCAGCAAGCGCCGCAAATCCATGCAGGACAGCCTGCGGGATATGGAAAAGAAACAAAATGAAAAGGCGAAAAAAGCGAAGAATGTGAGCCTGCGCGATAAACTGGTGCAGGCTGGGCTGGCAATCTCCGTTCGGCAGTTTCATCTCCTGAGCGCAGGTGCTTCGGCTCTCGCCACTCTCATCGCGCTTCTATATGATCTATCATTAATAACCGCCCTGCTCATAGGCGCAGTAGTTGCTTTAGGGCTGCCCCGTTGGGTATTGGCGTTCATCCTCAAGCGCCGGCAGAAAAAATTCCTTGAGGAATTTCCCAATGCGCTGGATGTCATGTGCCGCTCAATCAAATCCGGATTGCCGCTGAATGACGCCGTGCGACTGATCGCGTCTGATGGTCAGGAGCCGGTGAAAACAGAGTTTCAGCGGGTCGTAGATGCGCAGCAGGTTGGTATCGGGATTCCCCAAGGGATAGAGCGCATGATGCTGACCATGCCGCTTTTCGAAGTCAGCTTCTTCAGCACCGTCATCAATATCCAGGCACAGGCAGGCGGCAATCTTTCGGAGGCATTATCCAACCTTTCAAAGGTATTGCGTGACCGAAAGAAAATGCGCGCCAAAGTGAACGCTCTATCGATGGAGGCAAAAGCGTCGGCGGTCATTATCGGCGCATTGCCTTTCATTGTGATGCTGCTGGTGCACTTCACGTCGCCCGACTATCTTGCAGTCCTCTTCACGGATATGCGCGGGCACATCATTCTGGGTGCATCCGGGCTATGGATGCTCATCGGAATTTTCATCATGCGTCAAATGATCAATTTCGATATTTGAGGGTCACCGATGACAGGAAATCTCCTTTCAGACCTGACGAATCCGCAAACTATAATTGCGATTCTTGTAACAGTGGCGGTTTTCGCCACCCTTTATACGCTCATTACACCTTTCTTCGAACGAAAGGACTTTGCCAAGCGAATGAAGGCCGTATCGTCCGAACGGGAACTTATTCGCAGCCGCGAGCGCGAGCGTCTGGCAACTGCAACCAGAGACGGCAAGGCCTCCCTGCGTGGCAACAACAACAAGTCCGCACGGCGAATCGTCGAAAAATTCAATCTCCAGGAAGCGCTCGCCGACAAGAACACAATGAACAAGCTGCGAGCGGCCGGTTTTCGTTCGCAAAATGCGCTTAATACATTTCTTGCCGCCCGATTCATATTGCCGTTCATTTTTCTGGCCGTCGCATTCACCTGGATTTTCGTTCTCGGAAATCTTGCGGATAAAGCCTTCTTCATTCGACTGATGGCCGTTCTTCTTTTCGGCTATATCGGCTTTTATGCTCCCAATATCTACGTTTCTAACCGCATGACCAAGCGACAGGTCTCGATCAAGCGGGCTTGGCCAGATGCACTTGATCTCATGCTGATCTGCATCGAATCCGGTGTTTCGATGGAAGCGGCCATGCGCCGCGTGGCGGAAGAGATGGGAGAACAGTCGCCTGAACTTGCGGAAGAAATGATCCTGACGACAGCGGAATTGTCCTTCCTTCAGGACAGGCGTGTCGCGCTTGAGAATTTTGGTATGCGCACACAACTGGACGGTGTCAAAAGCGTGGTGCAGGCCCTCATCCAGGCGGAACGATATGGCACGCCGCTCGCACAGGCTCTGCGTGTTCTGGCGCAGGAAGGTCGAGACGAGCGAATGAATGAAGCTGAGAAAAAGGCTGCAGCGCTGCCGCCCAAACTGACTGTACCGATGATAGTGTTCTTCCTGCCGGTTCTCATCGCCGTTATTCTCGGGCCTGCCGGCATTCGTGTCGCCGACACGTTCTAACGACGGAAACGCGCAGGAGCGAAACCGGAAATCGTTCGATCAGGGCAACCCTTCTATACCTGCGAAAGCGTATCAACCAGCCGGCTTGCCGTCCTTTTTCGCCAGTTGCTGCCAGGAGTTCTGCTGCGAAAGCATGGCACGCAGATAGGTGAGGTTTGCCTGTGCCTGCTGTGGCGAGAGTTCCTGAACCGCGATGCGCTCGGCTTCGGCAAAGCGGCCCTGTAGACCGACCACGAGCGCAAGGTTCTGGCGAACGCGGCTATCGGCGCCCGGCTGGGCGATGGCGGATTGCAGATATGTTTCGGCAGTGCGCGGATCACTCGACAGGACATAGGACATGCCGAGGTTGGACAATACGCTCGGGTCGTTCGGCTTCAGGTCAAGCGCCTGCCTGTAGCGGGAACGCGCCTCGTTCGAGCGTCCAAGCTGATCGAGCACGGCGCCCTCGGCGGAATAAAGCCGCCAGTCGGGCCTGTCCGGCGTCTGCGCCCGCTGGATGGTTGAAAGCGCCTGTTCCAGCTGGCCGGCGGCGGCCTGCGATTTGCCATAGGCGGCAAGGACATCGCGGTCGGCCGGATTGGCGATGGCGATCTGCTGCATGACGGCGAGAGCCTGTGTGTTCTTGCCGGTCATCATCAGCACGCTGGCATAATTCATGCCGACCGATTTATCCTTGGGGCTGCGTTCATAGGCTTTGCCGGCGCTCTCCTCCGCCTGCCGAAGCTGCTCCATGTTCATGTGATCATAGGAGCGCGTGGCGGCGGGAATGGAGCCGGTGGACATGCGATCAGGCTTGTTGGTGCTCGCGCACCCCGAAACCGCAAGAATCAATGCGGCAAGACATGCTCCCCGCAGCAACCCTGTCCGGCCTGTCTCGCCCAAAGAAAATGCAGTCATGGCAGCGCCCCCGCCCGAGAATGATCGATCTTGCGCCCGACACACGACAGACTCACATGACGCAACTTTCGCTTAAGCAATAATCTGTTAACCCTAACAGAGCGTTAATCGCACCGATTCTCGACATTTACGGAAGCATACAATGGCGCCCTATCAGTTCATCGAACGCCCGACCCCTTTCAGCTCCAAGGCCGGCAGCACATTGCCGGTTTTCGCCGTCACGCCGGCCCATATCGAACAGGGCGCCATCGACCCTGTCGCTCTGGATTGGGCGAAGAAGGCGGGGTTCAAGGCGGAGGCAGGCGCCATCCTCCTCGTTCCTTCCGCCGATGGCTCGCTGGGCGGCGTGCTTCTCGGCCTCGGCAGCAATCCCTCGGAAATCCCCTTCATCACCGGGAAACTCGCCCGTGAGCTGCCGGAAGGCGAATGGCACATCGAAACCGCACCCCTGACGGCCAATCGCCTCGCTCTCGGTTTCGGTCTCGGCAGCTACCGCTTCGACAAATACAAGACCACCAAGACGAACGGGGCAAAGCTCCTTATTCCGCAGGATGCGGAAGACGGCGAGATCAAGCGCGTACTGGCCGGCGTTTTCCTTGCGCGCGACCTCATCAATGTTCCGGCCAACGATATGGGGCCGGATGAGCTTGAGATTGCCTTTCGCGCGCTTGCCGCCCATTACAAGGCAAAGGTGAAGGTCACCACCGGCGATGATCTGCTCAAGGAAAACTTCCCCCTGATCCATGCTGTCGGCCGGGCCAGCGAAAGCGCGCCGCGGCTTCTGGAGATGAACTGGGGCAAGAAGGGCAATCCGCGCCTCACCCTTGTCGGCAAGGGCGTCTGCTTCGATACAGGTGGCCTCGATATTAAACCCGCCGCCTCCATGGCGCTGATGAAGAAGGATATGGGAGGCGCGGCCAATGTGCTCGGCCTTGCGCTGATGATCATGGATGCGAAGCTGCCGGTCGATCTTCGCGTTCTCGTGCCCGCGGTCGAAAACTCCATCTCCTCCAATGCCTTCCGCCCCGGCGATATCTACCGCAGCCGCAAGGGGCTGACGGTGCAGATCGACAATACCGACGCTGAAGGCCGTCTTGTTCTGGCGGATGCGCTGGCCTATGCGGACGAAGATGCGCCGGACCTGATGATCGACATGGCAACGCTGACGGGTGCCGCACGCGTCGCGCTCGGCCCGGATCTGCCGCCCTTCTACACTGATGATGAGGATCTGGCGCATGATATCGCGGAAGCCAGCATCGATACGGACGATCCGCTGTGGCGCATGCCGCTCTATATGGGCTACGACAAGGATATCCGCTCACGCGCAGCCGATATCACCAACGCGCCTTCGGGCGGCATGGGCGGATCGATCACCGCCGCCCTGTTCCTGAAGCGTTTCGTTACCAATACCAGGCGCTGGGCGCATTTCGATATTTACGGCTGGTCTCTGAGCGAGAGGCATCATTCATCGATCGGCGGGGAGGCGCAGGGTATCCGCGCACTCTTCCATTACATCGCACATCAGTTTGCGAAGTAATCTGCTTATAGGTGCAGGCTTCCACGGGCGCTTCCTCAACCGGAGCGCCCGTTCTCAATTCAGAGCATTTTCCGGGCGGAAAACCGGGCTCCACAAAAGCTCTAAACCAGAACCTTCTGTTCCTTGTGGTCCTCTTCGCCGAAGAACTTCAGGTAACGTTCCACTTCGGCCGGGTCGCCGGTGGCCTTCTGCGGATTGTCCGAGAGTTTCACGGCCGGCCGGCCATTGGCGTCGCTCACCTTGCAGACGATGGAAATCGGCTTGAGGCTGGCGATGGTTTTTGGCGCGCAACCGGCAAAATCATTGGTGAGGTTGGTTCCCCAACCGAAGCTCATGCGAACGCGGCCTTCGAAATGCCTGTAGGTATCGATGATGGCGTCGACATCGAGACCGTCGGAGAAGATCAACATCTTCTTGCGCGGATCGCGACCCATCTTCTGCCACCACTCGATGATCTTTTCCCCACCTTCGATCGGCGGCGCACTGTCGGGACGGAAACCCGTCCAGTCTGCCACCCATTCCGGCGCGTTGCGCAGGAAAGCCGCCGTGCCGAAGGCGTCCGGCAGCACGATCAGCAGGTTACCGCCATAAAGCCGGTTCCAGTCCTTCAGAACCTGATAGGGTGCTGCAGCGAGCTCCTCATCCGTCTGCGCCAGCGCCGCGACCACCATCGGCAGTTCATGCGCGTTTGTGCCCACGGCTTCGAGATCCGAATCCATGGCGAGCAGGACGTTACTCGTACCGGTAAAGGCGGGCCCGATGCCTTCCTTCAGCGCTTCGACGCACCAGCGCTGCCAAAGGAAGCTGTGGCGGCGGCGGGTGCCGAAATCGGAAATGCGCAGGCCCGGCAGTTCCCGCAGACGCTCGACCTTCTCCCACATCTTGGCCTTTGCGCGGGCGTAAAGCACATCGAGCGTGAAATAACCGAGCGAACGCATGGCGCTGCGCGAGCGCAACTCGTTGATGATGGCGAGCGCCGGAATTTCCCAGAGCGTCGTGTCCATCCAGCGGCCATGAAAATTCAGCTCATATTGCCCGTCGCGCTTGAAAAGCTCATATTCCGGCAATTGATAGCTCGACAGCCAGGAGAGAAATTCCGGCTCGAAAATCTGCGAGCGGCCGTAAAACGTGTTACCCGCAAGCCAGATGTTTTCCTTCTTGGAAAGACGCAGGGTGCGTGCATGATCGAGCTGTTCGCGCAGCTCCATCTCGTCGATTTCTTCCGCCAGCCGCACCGTCTTCGTGCGGTTGATAAGCGAAAACGTCGCATCGACTTCCGGATAGAGCTTCCAGATCATCTGCAACATCAACAGCTTGTAGAAATCCGTATCGATCAGGCTGCGGACGATAGGGTCGAGTTTCCAGGTATGATTATGGACACGGGTGGCTATATCGGTCTTCGTCATACTCGCATTCCCCAATATCGGCCAAAGGTCAGAATAGCCGATGTCACTCCGCACCCCGGCAGGTATCAACCTGTCATGCGGAAGATTTATCTGAAAAAGCGACAACAAGTCCAGAGCACCGGCCAGGCAAATGCCCGCCGCCGCCGCCCGCGCATCGATTTTCCGAAGAGTGCAATGGGGTTTTCGGTCCGCAGCTGGAGAGATGCCGCTTCAGAAGGTCGGATCTACGGGGTTTATGCCGGGATACCAGTCCTTGGAAACCGGGTTTCTGCCGCCGAAGCTGGAAATTCCGTTTTCATCGGTGCAACGGTAACCCTGAACAGGAAGTCCACGGCTGCCGAAAACATTCCGGTAGGGGCCGCGTGAATATCCGGTCGAGCCAAGAGCGCTGTGGCAATTGTAACGGACCTTCGGCTGCAGCGTGCGTGGATCCTTGACGCCGGGCAGGTTTGCATAGGCATCCGGCGCGGGGGCAAAACCATTCTGGAAAACAGTCTGCGCCTGCGCTGACGCGCTCAGCAAAACCGCCGCGAGGATCGCTGCCAATCGTGTCGCCGTTCTTGTCTTCATCGATGCCGGTCCCGAACCATCATCCAACCGATGTAGGCTGTCGGCGGCTCTCGCACAAAGGGCCTCACAGGCACAATTTCGTGAAAGCCGCCTTTTCAGTCTTCCAGGCGGCGGAAAGCCGTCGGCTTTTCGTACAGCCAGCCGATACGCTCGATGGCCGCATCGAGATTTTCGCGTGCGACATTCATCGTATGGCCATTGGCATGCAGCAGCGTTTCCTCGTTTTCCATGAGGCCGACATGGCCCTTCCAGAAGACGAGATCGCCGCGGCGCAATTCATCCCGCTCTATTTCTACGCCGAGCGACTTCACCTGCATGTCGGTATCGCGCAGAACCCGCCGGCCCGCCATGGCCATGGAAAGCTGCACGAGGCCGGAACAATCGATACCGAAGCCGGAACGGCCGCCCCAGAGATAGGGGGTCTCAATAAAGCGCAGTGCTACCGCCACATAATCCTCTTCAAGCGCCGCATCCACGGCGCGACAATGGGCGGCGATGATGCCTTCGCCCTTTTCGGTCAGCAGGTAACGGGTGCCGCGTGTCTCCGCCTCGCCGACGATGCGGATGAGACTGCCCATGGACAGCGCGGCGACCGGCGGTTTGCGCAATTCAGCGGCTGGATAGAGAAAAGTGCGCGGTGCAATCACCCGATGTGTGGCGACAACGACATCGCCAATCGCCGTTTCCGGCACATAGCCGGCATAACCATCTGCATCCGCCTGCACCCATGCCCAGCCATTCGCGTACTCGAAAACACGGATGGTTTCGCCAGACAGCAGCTCGGTATCGATGCCGGCGGCAAGGTCCGGCGTCGGCCGCAGGCCAACAACCGGCACAGCGATCTGCGCGGGCGAGCCGCTGACAAAACGCTCGGCCTGCACCACGCCCTGCAGCTTTTCATCGGCGAGATCGGAGCGGAAGACATTCAGGCGGCGGTCGAGCATCATGGGTTTCACATCCAGAGGTTAGATCTTGCGCGCCTGATCAATAATCAGATCGCCGAATTTTTCCAGATAAAGCGCACCGGCTACTGTGCGTTTTATCACGACATTGCGCTTGTCCCGCTCATCCCGAACCCGGTCGACCAATCCAAGAGCACCCAGACTGTCGAGGGCGCGGGTAATAACCGGTTTGGTCACACCCAGCATGGCGGCAAGACCCCGCACGGTGTGCGGCGGCGGCACAAGATAAATCTGCAGCAGGATGGCGGTTTGACGCAAGGTCAAATCCGGCTGATCGTCAATGACCTGCGCCGTGGATACACGATGCCAAAGACCCAGGGCCTCCGTGGGCGACAATTGTGCAGGCAAACCGTGACCCTTCCAGTCGTTGTCTTATCGTTTTCATTCAACCGAACGGAAAACTCAAGAACCATCCCGCACAAACAGAACCGCCGCACGGCGCAGATCAGAAAGATCGCGCGGCGCGGCGGTATTTGTCGACCCGTTTTCGAGCCATAATGTCCCCTCTGGACTTGCGGAATGAGATGCAGGAAGCGTGCCAATTTTGATGCAGCGCACAAATACTCGTAAAAACAGCAACTTAAGGCACGAACTCCGCCTTGTGGCGAAATTTTTCGCAAAGAGCAAATAGCAACAAAAACAGGCAAAAAAATAATTCAATGCTTAAAAACTGCCTTCCGCCGCGACAGCGGAAGGCATGGGTAATTGCGGATCAGATCTCCGCGCCGCGGGCGGCATCGACCGCATCGGCACTCTGTCGCCGGTTATAGCGGATCGACGACCAGAGCGAGATGCCGATCAGACCCGCGCCGCCAAGGCCCGTGATGACCTCCGGAATATGCACCATGGTCTGCACGTACATGATGACGGACAGGATGAGGATTGCATAAAAGGCGCCGTGCTCCAGATAGCGATATTCCGCCAGGGTTCCCTTCTCGACCAGCATGATGGTCATCGAACGCACATACATGGCGCCGATACCGAGGCCGATGGCGATGATGAAGAGATTCTGCGTCAGCGCAAAAGCGCCGATAACGCCATCGAAGGAGAAGCTGGCATCCAGCACTTCGAGATAAAGAAACGCACCGAAGCCGCCTTTCGCCGCGCCTTCCAGCATTTCCTGGCTGCGGTCGAGAATGCCGCCGACGACTTCAACCAGCAGGAAGGTCAAAAGACCCCAGATCGCCGAATGGAAGAAGGTGTTGGCCGCGACCGGACCAAGTTCCGGATTGTCGCTAGCACCGATGATGCGGGAAAAGATCAGCATGACGACCAGCACGAAGGCAATCTCGATGCCCTTCACGGAGGAATAGGTTGCAGCCTTTTCCTCGATCCAGCGCACCCAGTGCACGTCCTTTTCATGGTCGAAGAAGAAGTTGAGACCGACCATCATCAGGAAGGTGCCGCCGAAAGCCGCAATCGGCAGATGGGCGTCACGCATGATTTCCGCGTAACGTTCTGGCTGCGTAGCCGCCATGACAATCGCCGTCCACGGGCCGACATTGGCCGCGACGACCACGATGAGCAGCGGGAAGACGATACGCATGCCGAAAACGGCAATCAGGATACCCCAGGTCAGGAAGCGATGCTGCCAGACCGGTGTCATATCCTTGAGCTTATTGGCGTTGACGATGGCGTTGTCGAAGGAAAGTGAGATTTCCAGCACCGCCAGCACGACGCAGATGAAGAAGATCGTCGCCGTACCGCCGACCGTTCCGGTCATTTCCCAACCGAGATAACCGCCGAGGATCAAACCGACCACGGTGACGATAAAAGCCCACTTGAAGTAGGTAAGCGTGTTTTTCTGGGCAGCGCTCATGTCCGGTCGCCTCCCATAAAGAGGGCGTTCAGGGGCCGACGCAGGGCGTCAGGCCGCACGCAGAAAGCACGCGCGCGAAGCACATTCAGGTTTTTCATAGTTTTTAATCCGCCGGCCAATTTTTGCAGGCGGTACCGACATCGCGAGAGCGCCGTAAAACTCTCGCCAGAGGGGCCCGGCACCTTTGTTTCCTCTGCCGTTGCGAGACAAATCATCGCAGGGCTCTTTCTTACTCCCTGAAGATCACGCCTTCGTCAAGTCCCGTGATCGTGATCGAGGCTGTGAGGAAGATCAAACCTGCTCTGCTGCCAGGTCTTCAGCGGTTTCGCGGCGGCGTTTGAGAGTATTTTCGCGGAAGAAGATATAAAGGCCGGAAAGAACGATCAGACCCGCGCCGACGACGATACTCGTCTGCGGCACATCGCCGAAGAACAGCCAGCCGAAAATGACCGCCCAGAGCAGCAGCGTATATTGCAGCGGCGCGACGGTGGCGGCATCGGCGAGTTTAAGCGCCCGGTTGACCAGCACATGGGCCGTCATGGCGACGACGCCGAGCAGGCCGAGGAAGGCGAGATCGAAACTGGACTGAACCGGCAGCCATCCCGATGGCGTGATGAATACCGCGACAATGCCCGCAAGCGCCGCACCGATGATTTGCCAGAAGGCAAGCACCGTATCCGGCGTATTGCGCAGCTGGCGACCGGATAGCATCATGAAAGCAAAGGCGGCGCTGCCGAGGATCGAAAACAATGCTGCGGAGGTGAGGCTTGCCGAACTGGGTTTGAGCGCGATGAGAACGCCGACAAAACCGATGGCGATGGCCGTCCAGCGACGCCAGCCCACCTTTTCTCCGAGCAGAAACGGCGAGAGCGCCGCCACATAGATGGGGGCGGCCAGCCAATAGGTCATGACATCGGCGAGCGGCAGGGCCGCGACCGCGAAATAGAAACAGAAAAGCTCTGCGGTGGAAAAGAAGACGCGCGCAAACTGAAGGCCGGGACGTTCAATTCTGACAAGGCCGGAGAGGCCGGCACGCCAGACGATCGGAACGAGGATAATAAGCGCCGCCGCACTGCGAATGAGGATCACCTGACCCTGGCTATAGGTGGCAACGAGCCATTTTCCCATGGCGTCGTTCAGTGCGAAAAGCAGCATTCCAAGCAGCATGACGGCCACGCCGAGGCCAGTCGGCGAAAGCTTACGTATCATAGACATGTCAGTTCCGATCTCTCCCAATGGCTGCATTGGTCGTCCAGCCTGCCATCCTTTGTCAAGCCCCGAACTGCCGGGCCGGAACAATTAATAGTACTAATAATGTCGGCGTGTTGGATGTCAGGTGAAGATTCGCCGTTCTTCGGCAACCAGTTCCTGGAGAAAATCGACCACCGTGCGGACGCGGACCAGTTGACGGGCGGATTCGTGATAGGCCGTCCAGTAGGACCGGCTGATGGTGAGTTGCGGCATGATACGCAGAAGTTCGGGATATTGCCCGGCGATGTAATTGTGCAGGATGCCGATGCCCGCACCGGAACGCACCGCCTCGGTTTGCCCGGTAGCGCTGGAGATTTCAAAGGCGGCGTCCCAGTCGCGCATGATCTCACCGGTAAAGTTAAGTGAAGGCGAAAAGATCAGGTCTTCCACATAACCGATCCGCCGGTGGCGCTTCAGCGCCTCTACATCATCAGGCGTTCCATAATCGGCCAGATAATCCGCCGAGGCATAGAGGCCCAGCGAATAATCGGTGAGCTTTGAAAACATCAGCCTGCCCTGCTCCGGTCTTTCGATGGTGATGGCTATATCGGCCTCACGCTGCGACAGTGAGAAGGAACGCGGCACCGGCACGAGCTGGATTTTCAGATCGGGATAACGCGCCGTCAGCCGGCCGAGCCGCGGCGCGAGGAAAGAAACGCCGAGGCCATCCGGCGCGCCGATGCGCACCGTTCCCGCCACCGCCGTATCGACACGGCCGAGATTTGCCTGGGCATTCAGCATTTCGGTTTCCATCCGCTCGGCCCCGGCAAGAAGGCGCTGCCCCTCTTCGGTCAACTCGCAGCCATTGGTGCTGCGCAGGAAGAGCTGCGTGCCGATGGCCGCTTCCAGTGCGGAAATGCGCCGGCTAAGGGTGGCATGGTTGACGCCAAGCTTTCTGGCCGCCGAAAGAAACTGGCCGCTTCGCGCCACGCTTAGAAACAAACGCACATCATCCCAGTTCACGGCACCCTCCTTATGTCTATTTTTGCACAATGGATGCTTATTTCAGGCGATTGATTTGTGCAAATCGAAAGGTAATGCTGCGCCATCACATTCTGGAGGAACACCCATGAAGGAAATCGGTCATTTCATTAACGGCAAGCATGTGCCGGGCACCAGCGGCCGCACATCGAATGTCTACAACCCGGCCACCGGCGAAGTTCAGGCAACTGTCGCGCTTGCAAGCGACGCCGAACTGCGCGCCGCCGTAGAAAGCGCCAAGGCCGCGCAGCCGAAATGGGCCGCCACCAACCCGCAGCGCCGCGCCCGCGTTTTCTTCAAGTTCGTCGAACTTCTGAACCGCGACATGAACGAGCTGGCGGTGCTGCTCTCCAGCGAGCATGGCAAGACCGTTGAAGATTCCAAGGGCGATATCGTGCGCGGCCTCGAAGTCTGCGAATTCGTCTGCGGCATTCCGCATCTGCAGAAGGGCGAATTCACCGAGGGTGCCGGCCCGGCCATCGACATGTACTCGATCCGCCAGCCGGTTGGCATCGGCGCGGGCATTACGCCGTTCAACTTCCCCGGCATGATCCCGATGTGGATGTTCGCGCCCGCAATTGCCTGCGGCAATGCCTTCATCCTCAAGCCTTCCGAGCGCGACCCGTCGCTGCCGATCCGTCTTGCCGAACTGATGATCGAAGCCGGTCTTCCGGCCGGCATCCTCAACGTCGTCAACGGTGACAAGGGCGCCGTCGACGCCATCCTGACCGATCCCGATATCGGCGCGGTCTCCTTCGTCGGTTCGACGCCGATCGCCCGCTATGTCTATGGCACGGCCGCCATGAACGGCAAGCGCGCGCAGTGCTTCGGCGGTGCGAAGAACCACATGATCATCATGCCGGATGCCGATCTCGACCAGGCGGTAAACGCGCTGATGGGCGCAGGTTACGGTTCGGCCGGCGAGCGCTGCATGGCTGTTTCCGTTGCGGTTCCGGTTGGTGAGGAGACGGCAAACCGTCTCGTCGAAAAGCTCATTCCGCAGATCGAAAGCCTGAGAATCGGCCCCTATACCGACGACAAGGCCGATATGGGTCCGCTCGTCACCAAGGAAGCGCAGACGCGCGTCAAGGGCCTGATCGACAGCGGCGTCGCACAGGGTGCGAAGCTTCTGGTCGATGGCCGCGACTTCAAGCTGCAGGGCTATGAGGACGGCTATTTCGTCGGCGGCTGCCTGTTCGACCACGTGACCCCTGACATGGACATCTACAAGACGGAAATCTTCGGACCCGTTCTCTCCGTTGTTCGCGCCAAGAATTACGAAGACGCGCTGGAACTGCCGATGAAGCATGAATATGGCAACGGCGTTGCCATCTATACCCGCGACGGCGATGCCGCCCGCGACTTCGCAAGCCGCGTCAATATCGGCATGATCGGCGTCAACGTTCCGATCCCGGTTCCGCTTGCCTATCACTCCTTCGGCGGCTGGAAGGCTTCGAGCTTCGGCGACCTCAACCAGCACGGGACGGATTCGATCAAGTTCTGGACAAAGACCAAGACGATCACCTCGCGCTGGCCGTCGGGTATCAAGTCGGGCGCTGAATTCGTGATGCCGACAATGAAGTAAGCCGGGAAGCCGGTACACAAGCAAAAGCCCCGCTGGAAAAACAGCGGGGCTTTTTATTTGATTTCGGCTGGGCGGTAAGGGCTGCGCCGGGATCAGTTGGTCGGGCCGTCGTTGAAACCCACTTCATCCACCAGTTCGGACGCCTGCTTGCGATGGGCGGCTATGTCCGTCAGCGGCAGCTTGTCCGGATTGATGGGGCCGAAGCCCTTCACGACATCGGACGGCTCCGCGCCGGGCAGCACCGGATATTCGAAGACCTGCTTGGCATAGATTTCCTGCGCCTCGCGGGAGGCCAGGAATTCCATAAGCTTCAGCGCATTGTCTTTGTTGGGGGCGTACTTCGTCAGCGCCATGCCGGAAATATTTACATGTGTGCCGCGATCGCCCGCATTGGGGAAGATCACCCGCACCGATCCAGCCCATTCCTTTTCTTCCGGCTCGCGATCATTGGTCAGCATCAGGCCGACATAATAGGTGTTGCCGAGCGCGATGTCGCATTCACCGGAAAAGATCGATTTCGCCTGGCTGCGGTCGGTTCCGTCAGGCTTGCGGGCGAGATTGTTCTTCAGGCCGGTCAGCCATGTGCGGGTATAATCGACGCCATGATGGGCAATCATCGAGGCGATCAGCGCGATATTATAGGAATGCTGGCCGTCGCGAACGCAGATCTTGCCCTTCCATTTCGGATCGGCAAGCTCCTCATAGGTAATGTCCTTCTGGGTCACCCGCTCCTTCGACGCATAGACCACCCGACCGCGCGTGGTGAGACCAAACCATTCGCCCTCGGGATCGCGCAGATTGGCGGGAATATCCTTTTCGATGACGGGAT
Source organism: Agrobacterium sp. YIC 4121 (assembly GCF_002008205.1). Taxonomy (NCBI): domain Bacteria; kingdom Pseudomonadati; phylum Pseudomonadota; class Alphaproteobacteria; order Hyphomicrobiales; family Rhizobiaceae; genus Agrobacterium; species Agrobacterium sp. YIC 4121. The sequence continues at coordinate 654,968 of NZ_MRDI01000001.1, forward strand.
CGTTGAGCACCGGCTGGGTAACCTTGCCCTCCTTCGCCTCGACGAGACGGGCGATATCGACCGTCAGCAGCACATCCGCGGGCGAATTGACGCCCTCGGCCTGAATGCGTTCCACCAGCCCCTTATCGAGAAAAAGCACATTCGCCTCTATCCCGGTTTCCTTCGTGAAAGCATCGAGCAGCGGCTGGATCAATTCAGGCTGGCGATAGGAATAGACGTTAACCTCCCCTTCTGCCAGAGCGACGGGCGCGGCGACAAGGATCGTCAACCCTGAAAAAACGGCAGCGGAAAAGTATGATTTCAAGCTTGCCATTATGAATGCCTCCATTACATTCCGATTCTTGACTTGTTTGTTCATGAATCATCCGGACGGTCAACAAGGCTGTTCGAGAAATATCGGATGGGTGCCAGTTTTTTCAGTTTCTGGAATTGTTCTAAACTGAAAAAGAGACTATATAACTCCACATTGAGAGTTAGGAGACCAGCATGCGCTTGACCAAACAGACCAACTATGCCGTTCGCATGTTGATGTATTGCGCCGCCAATGAAGGCCATCTGAGCCGCATTCCCGAGATCGCCAAGGCTTATGGCGTTTCGGAGCTGTTCCTGTTCAAAATCCTGCAGCCGCTCAACAAGGCGGGCCTGGTGGAAACCGTGCGCGGTCGTAACGGCGGCGTGCGTCTTGGCAAACCCGCCGAAAAGATCAGCCTGTTCGACGTGGTGAAGGTGACTGAAGACAGCTTCGCCATGGCGGAATGCTTCGAGGACGGTGCTGTGGAATGTCCGCTTGTGGATAGCTGCGGCCTCAACTCGGCGCTTCGCAAGGCGCTCAATGCGTTTTTCGACGTTCTGGCGGAATATTCGATTGACGATCTCGTCAAGGCGCGGCCCCAGATCAACTTCCTGCTGGGCCTCGATACGGAAATGCCGAAGATCGCCGCCCTTCCGGCTGCCTAATCATCCCATTGCCGTATCGGCAATTGCCATAGCCCGTGTCCTTCAGTCCACGGGCTTTTCTTTTATAGAATACGCATGAAATGTAATATTTTTGATCCTGCGTGTTGACGTCGCGAATGGAAGCGGCGCATTTGGTCGCGAGCTTTTTCAAGCAACCAATCAGCGTCGCAATGATCATCAAGCCTGAATTCCATACATTTGCACTCACCGCGCTCGTCGGCAGCATAGGGGCGCTCCTCGCCAGCCTCATCGATATTCCGGCGCCTTTTCTTTCCGGCCCGGCGCTTGCCGTGACGATCACGGGGCTGGCCGGTGTAAGGCTTGGCGTTCCCGCCTTCATCCGCAATGCCTGTTTCGTCGTCGTCGGCATCTCTATGGGAACGAGCGTGACGCCCTCCGTGATCGACGCCGCAAAGACCTGGCCCGTGAGCTTCGTCGTTGTGCTCGTCGCTGTCGTTATCATGCTCTATGTCGCCTACTGGATCCTGCATTACGGCTTCGGTTACGACCGGACAACGGCGATGCTGGGCGCCTCTCCCGGTCATCTCAGCTATATCATCAGCCTCGGCGCCGAGACGAAAAGCGACCTTGCGACCGTCAGCATCGTGCAAAGCGTGCGGGTCCTGGCGCTGACGCTTTCCGTGCCGCTGATCGTCGAATATTTCGATCTCGTCAGCACGGAACCGCTTGTGGCCAACCCGCCAATGGGTCTTTTCACGCTGGCGCTGACCATCGGCGCATCGCTTCTGACCGGCTGGCTTTTCCTGCGCTGGAAGTTTCCGGCCGCGCTGCTGCTTGGCGGCGTCGCCATTTCCATCGGCACCCACATTACCGGCCTTACCGAAGGCGGCGTTCCCACCTGGCTCAGCCTGCCCGTCTATGTGCTGATCGGCTGCCTTATCGGCACGCGCTTTTCGAATGTCTCACTGATGGACGTGCGGAAAGGCTTTCTGGCCGGCTTCGTCGTCACCATCGCCGTGATGCTGATTGCCGGAAGCATTGCCTGGATGATTTCCCGGGTGACCGGCGTTCCGCTCAATGCCGTCATGATCGCCTATTCGCCGGGCGGCCTGGAGACCATGGCAGCGATGGCGGTGATGATGCATGCCGATACCGCCTATGTCGGCTCCCACCACGTCATCAGGCTCCTGTTTCTTTCCGTTCTAATGCCGCTGGTCATGGGCAAGGACGCACGCAAGCGGGACGGCGAAACCTGACCGTCGGCGTGTAGCCGGAGCCATCGGCGCGAAAACGCAGATGGCATGCAACCATTTTTCCTCCCGGCCGTTTATATTCGGCCGCAATTGCGGCGGCGATCTTTTGCCTGTTTGGCAGGCTGACCCACCGGAGGAACATTCATGAACCGCTTGATGACGTTGACGGGCGCCGGACTTGCGCTTGCCCTTTCTGTTTCCATCGCTCAGGCGCAGGTGGTCGTGTCGTCGAAGATCGACACGGAAGGCGGTGTTCTCGGCAACATCATCCTCGCCGTCCTTAACCAGAACAAGATCGAAACGACGGATCGCATCCAGCTTGGCGCCACGCCGGTTGTGCGAAAAGCGATCACCGCCGGTGAGATCGACATCTATCCGGAATATACCGGCAACGCCGCGTTCTTTTTCTCCAAGGCGGACGATCCGCTCTGGAAAGATGCGGCTAAGGGCTATGAAGAGGCGAAAACACTCGACTTCGATGCCAACAAGATCGTCTGGCTGACGCCATCGCCGGCAAACAACACCTGGGCGATTGCGCTGCGCAAGGATGTCGCCGACAAGAACAATTTGAAGACGCTTTCCGATTTTGGCAAATATGTTGCCGATGGCGGCGAAGTCGTGCTTGCTGCATCTTCCGAATTCGTCAACTCCGCCGCCGCGCTCCCTGCATTTCAAACCACCTATGGCTTCACCATGAAGCCTGACCAGCTGATCACGCTTTCCGGCGGCGACACCGCGGCCACGATTGCCGCCGCCGCCAACCAGACCAACAATGCCAATGCCGCCATGGTCTATGGCACGGATGGCGGCATCGCGCCCTCCGGTCTTGTGGTGCTGGAGGACGACAAACATGTGCAGCCAGTCTATCAACCAGCGCCTATCATTCGCGAAGAGGTTCTGAAAAAGCACCCGAATATCGAAGAGCTGCTGAAACCGGTGTTCGAAAAACTCGATCTCGCAACGCTGCAGGATCTGAACGCCCGCGTTCAGGTGGGCGGCGAACAGGCCAAGACCGTGGCGCTCGACTTTCTGACAAAGAACGGCTTCGTCAAGTAGCCGCTCGCGGTGCCGGAGGGGGTTGCGGGAACCGGTGCGTTCCTGTGGTCCCCTCCCAAATCATACACGGGCCAAAAGACAGGGGAGCAGGATTTGACGAAATGGCCTGACAAAGTGGGCGTTGTGATTTCGTGCCTGCTTCTTTATGCGCTTTTTGCCTCACCTTTCATGACATTCCGTGCCAACCGGATCGTTCAGGGCGAGACACGAACGGTCTTTGAAGCTCTTCCGGGTTCGGCTGCAACTGTTCTCGTCACCATCGTTCTTCTTTCGGCCTTCATCGCCTTTTTCCGCTTTCCCACGCGATTGAAACTCGTATTCGCGCTCACCGGTCTTGCGGCACTGGCGGTTTTCGTCGGGCAGGCGGCATCTTTCCTCATGCCGGAGGGCAACGGTTTTGCCCGCGTTTCACCTGCCAGCGGCTTCTGGCTGATATTTGCCGGGCTGGCTCTGCTCGCTACGGATTGTATTGCCCGTCTTGAGCCGAAGCCCGCTGCCCGGATTTTGCTGCTGCTGGTGGCCATCGCCGCGCTCGCTGCCGTGCTGATAAGCGGCCTCTGGAACGACCTCTCCATCATCAAGGAATATACCGGCCGGGCCGATACATTCTGGACCGAGGCTTTGCGGCATGTGGAACTTGCCATCGGCTCGCTGATCGCAGCGACCGTGGTGGGCATCCCCCTGGGGATACTCTGTTACAAGGTCGAGCGGTTGCGCGCAGGCGTACTGAACAGCCTCAACATCGTCCAGACCATTCCCTCCATCGCCCTTTTCGGCCTTTTGATCGCACCGCTCGGGTGGATCGCGGCCACTGTGCCGGGTGCCGCGAGAGTCGGCATTGCCGGCATCGGCATGGCGCCCGCTTTCGTGGCACTGTTTCTTTATTCGCTGCTGCCGGTGGTTTCCAACACGGTGGTCGGTCTTTCCGGTGTTTCGCAGGCGGTCCGGGAAGCGGCGCGCGGGCTTGGCATGACGCCGGTGCAACGGCTGCTGCGGGTGGAATTTCCGCTGGCCATGCCGGTCATCCTCACCGGTATCCGCATCGTGCTGGTGCAGAATATCGGCCTGGCGACGATTGCCGCCCTGATCGGCGGCGGCGGCTTTGGCGTTTTCGTATTTCAGGGCATCGGGCAGACCGCGATGGACCTCGTGCTGCTCGGCACCGTGCCGACGGTTCTTCTCGGCTTTGCCGCCGCGATAACACTCGACGCCCTCATCGACAGCAATCTCTTCAGCGCAGGCGGAAGGCAAAAGGCATGATCGAAATCGACACCATCACGAAACGATATGGCGATGCAGCCGTCGTGGATCAGGTTTCGCTGACTGTCGCGCCGCGCACCGTCACCGTCATCGTCGGTACCTCCGGCTCGGGAAAAACCACTCTGCTGCGCATGATAAACCGGCTGGTGGAGCCCACCTCCGGCACGATCCGTATCGATGGTGAGGATGTCAGTGCGATGCCCGGTTTCAAGCTGCGCCGCCAGATCGGCTACGCCATTCAGGGCCATGGCCTGTTTCCGCACCGGACGGTGGCCGAAAATATCGCGACCGTTCCGCAGCTGATCGGCTGGGATCGCAAGCGGATCGAGGCGAAGATCGACGCGCTGATGCATCTCTTCCAGCTCGATCCCGCGCTTTATGCCCACCGTTTCCCGCATGAGCTCTCAGGCGGTCAGCAGCAGCGTGTCGGCGTGGCGCGTGCGCTGGCCGCCGAGCCGAACATTCTCCTGATGGACGAACCCTTCGGCGCGCTGGACCCGGTGATCCGCGCCAAGGCCCAGAACGATCTTCTCGATATCCAGAAAAAGCTCGGCGTGACCGTCGTTCTCGTCACGCACGATATGGACGAGGCCTTTCATCTGGCGGATCGTATCGCCGTGATGGACAAGGGCCGTATCGTGCAGGACTGCCCGCCGGCCGAACTGGTGCTGAAACCGGCAACAGATTTCGTGCGCACCATGATCGGCGACAACGAACGGGCGCTGAAACTGCTGTCCGTTCTCTCCGTTGCCGATGTCGTGGAGCCGGGAAACGCAGAGGGCGAACCGCTCAGCGAACATACAAGCCAGCGCGACGCTCTGTCGGCTATGTTATGGGCGGGCTGCGATGCCTTGCCGGTCGTCAGGGACAATGGGCAACCCGCCGGCCGGGTTCGGCGTGACGTTCTCCTCCAGCGTGCCGCCGGAGCCCCATGAAAAACGCCTTATCCTTGTTTGCCCTCGGTTTCCTGACGCTGGCGCTGGCCATCTTCCTTGCCGTGCCACAGGTCTTCGCACCGGTGTTTCGCCCTCTCGTGCAGGCCAATGCGCCGGCAATCTACACGCAGGCCAATCTGTTTTCCCTCACGCTGTCGCATCTGACCATTGTGGCGATTGCCACGGGGCTGGCCACGCTCACGGCGGGAGCGCTCGCGGTTCTCGCCACCCGGCCGTTCGGGGCGGATTTCCTGCCGCTGTCGCGCAGCATCGTCAATATCGGCCAGACCTTTCCGCCGGTAGCGGTGCTGGCGCTGGCCGTACCGATGATCGGTTTTGGCGAAAAACCAACGCTCATTGCCCTGTTTCTCTATGCGCTTTTGCCGGTATTCGAAAATACGCTGACGGGTCTTACAACCCTGCCCGCCACGGTGATGGATGCCGCGAGAGGCAGCGGCATGACCGGCTGGCAACGCCTTGTCAAAGTGGAGTTGCCGCTTGCCCTTCCAGCCATTCTCGCCGGCATCCGGCTTTCGGCGGTCATCAGCCTTTCGACCGCGACCATCGGCTCGACCGTCGCGGCGCGCACCCTCGGCGAAGTGATCATTGCCGGCCTGCAATCCAATAATCTGGCCTTCATTCTTCAGGGCGGGCTGATCGTTGCGGCGCTGGCGATCCTGATTCATGCTGCCTTTTTCGCCCTGGAGAAGAGTGCGGCGCGCAAAACCGGGCACTGACACAGGCAAGCCCCGCATTTTTATATTCCCGATGCCTGCCGCACATGGTAGGGGCTGACCGTCGAAACAGAAACATTCGAGGTTCGGGTGACACAGGCAATTGTCGTGATGGGAGTGAGCGGCTCCGGCAAGTCCACGGTCGCGGAAGCAGTGGCGGAGAAACTGGGCGTTGCTTTCATAGAGGGCGACAAGCTTCACCCGAAATCCAACGTCGATAAAATGTCCGAGGGTATTCCGCTGACGGACGAAGACCGCTGGCCCTGGCTCGATCTTATCGGCGCGGAACTGCGCAAGGGCAGCGAAAGCAACGGTGTCGTCGTTTCCTGCTCGGCGCTCAAGAAAATCTATCGCGACCGGCTTCGCAAGGCCACTGGCGGCCCGCTGGCTTTCGTCTATCTGGATGGCAGCCTGGAGCTTCTCAGCCGGCGCATGGGCGAACGCAAGGGCCATTTCATGCCGCTTTCGCTGCTGCAGACCCAGCTTGCCACGCTGGAAGTGCCGACCGGCGAACCGGGTGTCGTGACCGTCAGCATCGATGCCACACCGGAGGATATTGCGAATAACGCACTTTCCGGTTTGAAGACGGTGACGTTCTAAAATCCGAGCCTGTCGCGCAGGCCGTACCACCATGCGCCAAGCACGGTCAGCGGCACCCGGAAGGTCTTGCCGCCGGGGAACGGATAATTCGGCAGCGAGCTCCAGATATCGAAACGTTCGGCGTGGCCGGCAACGGCCTCGCCCAGTATCTTGCCGAGCAGATGGGTTGTCGTCACACCATGGCCGCTGTCGCCATGCGAGAAATAGATATTGTCCGACAGCCTGCCCATATGCGGAATGCGCGTCAGGGTCAGCGCGAAATTGCCGCTCCAGGCAAAGTCGATTTTCGTTTTTTCCAGTTGCGGGAAGGTTTTGAGCATGTTCGGGCGGATCACGCCCGTAAGGTCAGCCGGATCGCTGCCGCCATAACCGATGCCGCCGCCATAGAGCAGGCGATTGTCCGAGGTCCGGCGGTAATAATCGAGAATGTAATTGGCATCCTCGACGCAATAATTGGCGGGCAGAAGGGCCTCGATCAGATCGGCATCGAGCGGCTCCGTCGCCATGACCTGGCTTGAGACCGGCATCATGCGGTCGCCGATTTCCGGCAAGAGTTTGCCGAGATAGGCGTTGCCGCAGACGAGGACATATTTCGTCTTCACGCTGCCTGTTGCCGTGCGCACCACGGGGTTTGCGCCCTGCTCCACCGCAATGACCCGCGAATTTTCGAATATGCGAGCACCGAGGCTTTCCGCCGCCGCCGCTTCGCCCTGCACCAGATTGAGTGGGTGGATATGCCCGCCGAAGCGGTCGATCATGCCGCCGGCATATCGTTCGGTCTTCACATACTGGCCGACATCCGCCTTCGAGACCATTTCGAGACCGCCATGGCCATGTTTCTCCCAATGGGCCTTATGGGCCTCCATCTCGCGGATCTGTTTCGGCGTGAAGGCGGCGAAGAAACCGCCATCGACGAGATCACAATCGATGGCGTATTTGGCGATGCGGTTGCGGATGATCGCGCCGCCTTCAAGCGACATTTCGCCGAGTTTCACCGCCTTGTCATGCCCATAGCGGCCAGCGATGGTTTCGAGATCGCGGCTATAGCCGTTGACGATCTGGCCGCCATTGCGACCCGAAGCGCCGAAGCCGACGCGGACGCCTTCCAGAACGATGACGGAATAGCCGCGCTCACTGAGTTCCAGCGCGGCGGAAATGCCGGTAAAGCCACCGCCGATGATGCAGACATCGGCGTCCAGCGCGCCTTCGAGCGTCGGCCGCACGGTTTTGACATTCGCGGAGGCCGCATACCATGACGATGTGTGGCCGGGATTGGGAATGTTCGTTACCTCAGCCATTTCACACCGTCCTGATATAGGCGTCATATTCGACGTCGGTTACACGAAGGGAAAATTCGGAAAGCTCCTGCTGCTTGCAGGCGGAAAACAGCGTGCGGTACTTCTGGCCGAGCGTCGCATAGGCAAAGCTCGACCGCGTGAAGCGCTGCAACGCATAGTCCCAGTTGGTGGGCAGCGGCTCGTGATTGATCGCATGGCTGTCGCCGGCAATTGCGCCGCCCGGTTGGCGCTTCTCCTTCATGCCTGCCAATGCGGCGCTCAGGATCATCGCGACAACGAGATAGGGATTGGTATCGGCGCCGGCGACCCGGTGTTCGATACGCGTCGCGGCCTTGCTGGCAACGATGACACGCACAGCCGCCGAGCGGTTGTCAATGCCCCAGGAGGCGTAGGTCGGTGCGTGTTCGCTGGGGGTCAGACGTCGATAAGAATTGGCATGGGGGGCGAAGATCGCCATGCTTTCACCCATGTTTTCCAAAAGGCCGCCGACCGAATGCATCAAGGCATCCGATGGGCCATCCTCTCCGGCGTAGATGTTCCTGCCGTCCCTGTCGAGAACGGAAAAATGCACATGCATGCCATTGCCGGCCTGCAACCCGTAAGGCTTGGCCATGAAGGTGGCGTCGAGGTCATGCCGTCGCGCCACGCCCTTGACGATACGTTTCAGAAAGACCGCGAAATCGGCCGCCTGCAATGCATCCGGCACATGATTGAGGTTGATCTCATATTGGCCGGGACCGTTTTCCCGCAGCGTCGTATCGGCAAGCACGCCCTGTGCGCGGCAGGCCGTGGCAATATCATGGAAGACGTCCTCGAAATCCTGCAGTTCGGAAATCGACAGAACCTGGGTCTGGCCCGTGTGCCAGCGGCCCTCGCGGCTATGCGGCGGACGGACGGGATCGAGCGCGGAGCGGACGGGATCGATCAAGTAAAATTCGAGTTCGGTGGCAACGACCGGTGTGAGACCGGCCTTTTTATAAGCGTTCAGAACCTGCGTCAGAACATGGCGCGGATCGCCATAAAAGCCGGTTCCATCCGGATTTTTCATTGCCAGCAGAACCTGCGCCGTCGGGCGGCCAAGCCATGTCACCCGCGACAGTGTGCCTGGAACGGGGAAACAAAACCCGTCCGGATCGCCCGTGCCTTCCGCAAGGCCTGCGGCATGCACATCCCGGCCCCAGATATCCAGCGCATAGACCGACCGGGGAATGGCCATTCCCTTTTCAAGAACGTCGATTGCCCGTTCGCGCGGAATCCATTTGCCGCGCGGCACGCCGTTCGCGTCTATGACGAAAGCTTCGAGAATTTCGATATCGGGGTTATCGGCGAAAAATTTCTTTGCGTTTTCAATATCATCCATCATGCACCAGCAAGCCGTTTCCATCTCGTTTCATGCGCAGCGAGTTGCGCTAACGAAAGTCGTCCTGCTGCTGATAGATGAGAAACCTCGCCACCATGATGACGTTTCGCCCCTTTTCCCCTTTAGATCATTACATGATCTAAATTATATAGTTAGAACGGGATTTCAGGCGAAAACCGCTTACACTTTTCGCCATCCCGCCCCAGCATGCGACCATGTTACGTGGCCTGTCCCCGGAAGGCCAGCGGATTTAGCTATCAGGGATTGAACCTTTCAGGGCGATAGGCGTCGATGGCGATAACCGGCGTTTCACCCAGCATGGTTTCCGCCAATACACGGCCGGTGATCGGCCCAAGTGTAAGGCCATGGTGGGCGTGCCCGAAAGCAAACCACAATGTTTTATGGCGCGGCGCTTTGCCGATGATCGGCATCATATCCGGCGTGCAGGGCCGCGCACCCATCCACGGTTCCGCATCCAGCCGGCCGCCGAGAGGAAAGACGGTGCGCGCCACCCGCTCTGCCCGCTCGATCTGCACGGGAGATTTCGGTGCATCGCGTTCAGCAAATTCCGCGCCCGTCGTCAGGCGGATGCCCTTTCGCATCGGCGCGAGGAAATAACCGCGCTCGGCGTCGATCAGCCAGTTATTGAGCTTCGTGCCCTCCTGCGGCGCATAATGCATGTGGTAACCGCGTTTCACACCGAGTGGAAAGCGGTAACCCAGCCGTTCCGTAACGATATCCGCCCAGGGGCCAAGTGCCACGACGGCATGTTCGGCCTCGACCGCGCCGGTTTCGGTGCGCACCGTCCACCCGCTCACCGTCTGGCTGAGGGTGGAGGCATCGCCCCTGACGAAGCTTCCGCCGAGGCTCTCGAACAGCCGGACATAAGCGAGCGTCAGCGCATGCGGATCGCGCACCGACCAGGGATCGTTCCATTTCAGGCCGCCGACGAAATCATGGCTCAGATGCGGCTCGGCTGCGGCAAGCTCCTCGGCGTCGAGTTTCGTATGGGAAATGCCATGGTCGCGCGCCAGACGCTCAGCGAAAGCAAAATCGGCATCCCGCCTTGCGGCGGTTCTGTACGCCTCCATCCAGCCGTTCTTGACGATCAGATCACCGGCTTTCGCCTCCTCGATCAGGATATTGTGCTCCGAAACCGAATGCTCGATCAGCGGCGCATAGGCGCGGGCAATTGCCGCGTGGCGCGAGGCTGCGGAATTGTACCAGTAGCGGCCGAGAAAAGGCGCGATCTTCGGCAAAGCGGAGAGGTGATAGCGGGCATCGATGCTGTTGTTCAGGGAATAGCGCAGCAACAGGGCGAGATCCTGCGGGAAGGCATAAGGCACGACGCCTTCTCTCTGGATCAGCCCGGCATTGCCGAACGAGGTCTCCTCACCCGGCCCGCGCCGGTCGACCAGCACCACCGACTTACCCCTGCGGGCCAGTTGCAAGGCGATGGAGACCCCGATGATCCCTGCCCCCAAAACGATCACATCCGCTGCCATGGCAATCAATCCGTTTCCGCGTCACATGCCCCTCAACATGGGTCGGCATTTTCCGCGAAGCAACAGAAAAATCATCACCTTAACAGAAACAGCAATGCAGCCTAGTGGCTTATAGCGTTCGTTTTCATCGCCTCGATGTTGAAGGCGGCCGCCAGCAACGCCTTGGTATAGTCCTGCTGCGGGTCAGCGAAGATTTCCGCCGCCGGGCCGCTCTCCACCACCTTGCCATGGCGCATGACGATCAGGTCGTTGGCGAGCGCCTTCACCACCTTCAGATCGTGGCTGATGAAGAGATAGGCGAGTTCGTGCTTCGCCTGCAGATCGCGCAGCAGATCGACCACCTGCGCCTGCACGCTCATGTCAAGCGCGGAGGTCGGCTCATCCAACATGACGAAACGCGGTTTCAGCACCATGGCGCGGGCAATAGCGATGCGCTGGCGCTGGCCGCCGGAAAATTCATGCGGATACCGCCAGCGGGTGGCCGGATCGAGGCCGACCTCTTCCAGCGCGGTGGCGACACGCGTATCGCGCTCGTCGGCAGACAGAGACCGCTCATGCACCTTCAGGCCTTCCGCGACAATCTCGCCGACCGACATTCGTGGACTGAGCGAACCGTAAGGATCCTGAAACACCACCTGCAGCCGGTTTCTGAGCGGCTTCATCATTTCATAGGAATAGTGGTCGATCGACTGGCCGATGAAGCTGATACGCCCTTCAGACGCAATCAACCGCGAGAGCGCCAGACCGAGCGTGGTCTTGCCGGAACCGGATTCGCCCACCACGCCCACCGTCTGGCCGGCGCGGAGGGTAATATCGATGCCATCGACCGCCTTCACATGGTCGACCACCCGGCGCATCAGCCCCGCCTTGATGGGAAACCAGACCTTGATATCGTCACCCTGCATGACCACGGGTTTGCTGGCGTCGGAATGTGGCGGCTCGCCCTTCGGCTCCGCCGCCAGAAGATGGCGCGTATAGGCGTGCTGCGGATCGTTGAAAACCTGCTCCACGGTGCCAGTCTCGACAATCTTGCCCTTGGTCATGACGCAGACGCGATCGGCAAACTTGCGAACGATGCCGAGATCGTGGGTGATGAACAGCATGGACATGCCGTGCTGCCTTTTCAGATCGCCGAGCAGCTCCAGAATCTGGGCCTGAACCGTCACGTCGAGCGCCGTCGTCGGTTCATCGGCGATCAGCAGTTTCGGCCGGTTGGCAAGCGCCATGGCAATCATCACGCGCTGCCGCTGGCCGCCGGACAATTCATGCGGATAGGCCTTCAGGCGCTTTTCCGGTTCACGGATGCCAACCTGCAACAACAGTTCCAGCGTGCGCGCCCGCAACTGCGCTCCGGTGATTGCCTGATGCAGTTCCAGAATCTCGCCGATCTGCCGCTCGATGGTGTGGAGCGGGTTGAGCGAGGTCATCGGCTCCTGGAAAATCATGGTGACGTCGTTGCCGCGGACCGCGCGCAGGGAGCGTTCCGGCAAAGTCAGCATATCCTTGCCGTCGAACAGGATTTTCCCCGAGGGATGGCTTGCCGCCGGATAGGGCAGCAATTTGAGAATGGAGTTCGCCGTCACGGACTTGCCGGAACCGGACTCGCCGACGAGGGCAACGACTTCGCCCGGCATCAGATCGAAGGACACATGATCGACAGCGATGCTCGTCGCGCCGCCCTGATGAAAGGCGACGGAGAGATCGCGGACGGAGAGAAGCGGTTGGGTCTTTGTTTCCGTCATGGCGATCACCGGAACGTCTTGCGTGGGTCGAAGGCGTCGCGCACCGCTTCACCGACGAAAATCAACAGTGACAGCATGATGGACATGGTGAAAAACGCAGTGAGGCCAAGCCAGGGGGCCTGAAGGTTGTTCTTGCCCTGCGCGATCATCTCGCCCAGCGACGGCGAACCCGGCGGCATGCCGAAGCCGAGGAAATCGAGCGAGGTGAGCGTCGTGATCGAACCGGAGAGGATGAAGGGCAGGAAGGTCAGTGTTGCCACCATGGCGTTGGGCAGAAGGTGGCGGAACATGATCGTCCAGTTGCCGACGCCGAGTGCGCGGGCGGCGCGGACATATTCGAAGTTTCTGGCGCGCAGGAATTCGGCGCGCACAATGCCGACGAAGCCGACCCATGAAAAGAGCAGCATGATGCCGAGCAGCACGAAGAAGCCCGGCGGCAGGATGGCCGCGATGATGAGCAGGATGTAGAGCACCGGCATGGACGACCAGATTTCGATGAAACGCTGCAACAAAAGGTCAGTCCAACCGCCGAAATAACCCTGGATCGCACCGGCGGTGACGCCGACAAGGGCCGACGCGATGGTCAGCGTCAGGCCGAACAGCACGGAAATGCGGAAACCATAGATCATCCGCGCCGTGACGTCGCGGGCCTGATTGTCGGTTCCGAGCCAGTTGAGATTGCCAAGCGTGCAGCCGGGATCGGCATCGCCCTGCGGGTACGCCGAGCAGCGATCCTTTTTATCCATCAGCCAGAAGGGCGCGGTCGGCGCCGAATGCGGAATATTGGAATTGACCGTCTGATAGGAGTAGCGGATCGGTGGCCAGATCATCCAGCCATTGGCGTTGATCTCATCCTGAATGAAGGAGGATTTGTAATCGGTCTGGGCAAGGAACCCGCCGAATTTTTCCTCCGGATAATCCACCATGACCGGCACCAACAACTCGCCCTTGTAGGAAGCGAGAATGGGTTTGTCATTGGCAATGAATTCCGCAATCAGGCTCAGGAAAAACAGGAGCAGGAACAGCCAGAAAGACCAGTAACCGCGCCGGTTTGCCTTGAAATTTTGCCAGCGGCGCTTGGTGGTCGGCGAAAACCACGGGCGCTTCGGTTTTACCAGCGTTTCCGTTTCGGCGGCATGGGCAAGTGTCATCACACATCCCTCCGCTCGAAATCGATACGCGGATCGATCCATGTATAGATCAGGTCGGAAATAAGGCCGACGACGAGGCCCATCAGCGAGAAGATGAAGAGCGTGCCGAAGACGATCGGGTAATCGCGGTTGACGACCGAGAGATAACCGAGGCGACCTAGACCGTCGAGCGAGAAGATATTCTCGATCAGCAGCGATCCGGTGAAGAAGGCCGAGATGAAGGCGCCGGGAAAACCGGCGATCACGATCAGCATCGCGTTGCGAAAGACATGACCATAAAGAACCCTGCGCTCGGTAAGGCCCTTGGCGCGGGCGGTGATGACATATTGTTTCTTGATTTCGTCGATGAAGGAGTTCTTGGTCAGAAGCGTCGTCGTAGCGAAGGCCGAAAGCGACAGTGCGATGAGCGGCAGGGTCAGATGCCAGAAATAGTCGATGATCTTCTGCCACCAGTTCAGCTGATCAAAATTATCCGATACCAGACCGCGCAGCGGGAACCAGTCGAAGAAGGATCCGCCGGCGAAGAGGACGATAAGCAGGATACCGAACAGGAAGCTCGGCACGGCATAACCGATGATGATGATGCCGGAGGTCCAGACATCGAAGGTCGAGCCGTCGGACACGGCCTTCTTGATGCCGAGCGGAATGGAGATGATGTAGGAAATGATCAGGATCCAGAAGCCGAGCGAGGCCGAGACCGGCAGCTTGTCGATGATGAGATCGATCACCGAGGAATTGCGGAAGAAACTGTCGCCAAAATCGAAGCGGATGTAATTCCACATCATTTCGAGAAAACGGGTGAGCGGCGGTTTGTCGAAACCGAACTGTTTTTCGAGCTTGGCGATCAGTTCCGGATCAAGACCCTGCGCACCGCGATATTTCGAACCGCTATCATCGAAACCGCCGGACTGGCCCATGAGATCGCCGCCGCCCGATAGCCGGTCGGAGGCGCTGTCGCCCTGCCCGGTCAATTGCGCGACGACCTGTTCCACCGGCCCGCCCGGCGCGAACTGGATGACGAGAAACGAAATGCCCATAATGCCGATGATGGTCGGGATCATCAGCGCCAGACGTCTGAGGATATAGGCGCCCATCAGCCTCTGCTCCCGGCCGATACGTCAGCGGTTTTCGTTTCTGTCAAACCCGGTCCTTTCCTGAAAGCGCCTGCCTGCGCTTTAAGCGATTCGTCTCGCCCTATGTGAATCAAGCCTTCGCCACGAAAGCAAGGCCGGCGTCAGTTTCCGGCCTGACTGGACCACCATGCATCGGGAAAACCGACGCCATATTGGGGCAGGTTTTCCGGACGGATAAGCGTGTTCCAGTAAGCGATGAACATCTCGCCGCGATAGAATTGCGGGATGACATAGCTGTTTGCCAGAAGCACCCGGTCGAGCGCGCGTGCGGCGGCCACCTGTTCATCCCGGTTGGGCGCAAATATGACCTTCCTGACCAACGCGTCGACGGCGGGATTCTTGATTCCGGCAATATTGTTGGAACCCTGCCGGTCAGCGGCGGCCGAGCCCCAGAAATCCGCCTGTTCGTTCCCGGGGTTCGCCGAAGTCGCCCAGAGCTTGACGATCACGTCATAGTCGAAGCTGCGGGTGCGGTTGGTATATTGCGAGGCGTCGACGGTCCGGATCGTCGCGTTGATGCCGATCTTCTTCAGATTCTGGACATAGGGAAGGATGGTTCTTTCCATGCCGGCGGAATCGATCAGAAACTCCATGTCGAGCGGCTGTCCGGTTTTCGCATTGACCATGCGGTTGCCGCGCAGCTCGTAACCGGCTTCCTTCATCAGCCTGACCGCTTCGCGCAGATTGTCGCGCTGCTTGGCGGGGTCGCCTGCCACGGGGTTGCGGTATTCGGTGGTGAAAACCTCCGGCGGAATCTGATCCTTCAGTTCCTGAAGAATTTCCAGCTCGCGACCGGTCGGCAGGCCGGAAGAGGCCAGCTCACTGCCCATGAAAAAGCTGTTGATGCGCTGGAACTGGCCGTAAGCCAGCGTTCGGTTCAGCTCCTCGAAATCGAAGGCGTAGTTGAGTGCCTTGCGCAGGTTCGGGTTCTGGAACTTTTCGCGGCGCATGTTCGGCACAAAGGCCTGCATGATACCGACGGAACGATAGATATTCGGCAGTTCTTCCTTCTTGACGCGGCCTTCCTTGACGGCCGGGAAATCATAACCCGTGACCCAGCGGCTGGAGGAGGCTTCTTGGCGGAAATCAACGGTGCCGGACTTGAAGGCCTGGAATTCCACATCCTGATCGGCAAAGAAGGTGTAGGCGATGGTTTTGAAATTGTTCATCCCCACATTCACATTGACGTCCTTGCCCCAGTAGTCGTCGCGGCGTTCGTAAGCGATTGTCGAGCCGGGAGAGACTGAGGCAATCTTGTAGGGGCCGGAACCCATCACCGGTTCCAGCGTGCCACGCGATATGTCGCGCGGCTTGCCATCCGGGCCGGCGGCTTCCCACCAGTGCTTGGGAACGATCAGCAATTGCCCGACAATCTGCGGCAATTCGCGATTGTTCTTTTCGTCGAAAGTGAAGGTGATGTCCCTTTCCCCGCTCACCTCCGCCTTGGTGACATGAGTGTAGTATGTCGCAAGCTGCGGGCTCAAATCCTTGGCTTTTTCGAAGCTGAAGACGACATCTTCCGGCGTCACCGGCTTGCCATCGGCCCATTTCGCCTCGGCGCGCAGCCGGAAGGTGGCTTTCGAAATATCGTCCGGGTAGCTCACGCCCTCGGCCAGAAGACCGTAGGAGGCCGACAGCTCCTCTTCCGTCGATTTCATCAATGTATCGAAAACGAGCGACAGGCCGGTCGCCGCCTCCCCCTTGGCAAGCAGCGGATTAAGGGTATCGAAAGTGCCCGCCGTCGACAGGCGAAGGGTGCCGCCTTTCGGCGCCTTGGTGTTCACATAGTCGAAATGATCGAAGCCATCGGGATGTTTCAGTTCCCCGACCGTCGAAATCCCCTTCCGCCACACGTCGGCCGATTGTGCGGAGGCCGCCGCCGGTATCAGCAGGGCGGATGCCGCAAGAGCAATGAGGAGACGGGATTTCAGTGGTGCCAATATCATCGGGGGAATGTCCCTGTTTTCGCGTTTGTTGGAGAGAGCATAAAACAAAGATTGGCAAAAAACAGATGCGCTGGCTCACAAGCTCTTTATCCGCGCCTTTATCCTCCCGCTTTGCAACAGGCGGGGCGAAACATGGTTTCAACAAAATCCCGTTACAGTTTATCTTAAGGGGAAGAGAATCATCTGATCGGACGGGCACGACGATATGACGGCGGGATCATCGAGAGTTTTCAAGGCGGCCATGCTGGCGATTTCGGTCGTCTCCGCGCTGCAGTTGCAGATGGAAACCGCATCGGCCGAGGACAGGCCCGCGAAAGAAGTGTTTGGCCACATGGCGCTGCCTTCCGCCACGGGCTCGCAGCCGATCGGCTCCTATGCCAAGGGCTGCCAGTCCGGCGCCATCGCCATGCCGACGGACGGTCCCGGCTGGCAGGCCATGCGCCTTTCCCGCAACCGGCGCTGGGGCCAGCCGCAGATGATTTCCTTCCTCGAACAATTTTCGCAGGATGCCCAGAAGATCGGCTGGCCGGGCCTGCTGCTGGGCGATATTTCCCAGCCGCGCGGCGGGCCGATGCTGACCGGCCATGCGTCGCACCAGATCGGCCTTGATGTCGACATATGGTGGCGGCCGATGCCGACCCCGCGGCTCACCGCGGAACAGCGCGAAACGGTGCCTTTCATCTCCATGCTGGACAAGAGCAAGTTCCTGACGGTCGATGACCGCAAGTGGTCACCGCTCAATGCCCGGCTGGTGATGATGGCGGCAAGCTATCCGCAGGTGGAGCGTGTCTTCGTCAACCCGGCCATCAAGCAGAAACTCTGCCAGACATGGACCGGCGACCGCACCTTTATGGGCAAGATCAGGCCGATCTACGGCCATGACGAGCATTTCCACATCCGTCTCGAATGCCCGCCGGGCGCGCCCAATTGCAAACCGCAGGCGGCCGTGGGCAAAGGCGACGGCTGCGACAAGTCGCTTGCCTGGTGGTTCAGCAAGGAACCATGGGCGCCGCCGAAAAAGGATCCCAACGCCAAGCCGGTGAAACCGCGCCCGGTCATGGTTTCCGATCTGCCCTCGGCCTGCGCCGCCGTGGCTGCCGCCCCTTCCGCCAATCCCGAGGGACTTGCAGCTCAGGCCTATTCGCCTGCTCCGGCAACGCGCCAGCAAAACTTGGAACAGGTCATTCAGGCGGCCCCCGCCCTGCAGCCGCCTTCGGATATTCCGCTTCCCACCCAGCGCCCGACATTGAACTGAAACAGAAATGAGGCATTCAACAGCTTCCCTTTTCAAATGGCGGCAAGCTGTTATAGAAGGCTTCAAATCGATTTAATTCTTGATGGAACGGGCTGGAACCATGGAAGGACAACGCTGTATCGCGCTCATCGCTCACGACGAGAAAAAGGACGATATGGCGGATTTCGCCCGTCATCACCAGAAGGCGCTTGCCGGTTTCAGGATCGTCGCCACCGGCACCACCGGCGGGCGGGTACAGGAAGCCTGTCCGGGTCTCGAAGTCATTCGCCTCAAAAGCGGTCCTCTCGGCGGCGACCAGCAGATTGGCGCGATGATTGCGACCGGCGAGGTGGATATGCTGATCTTCTTCACCGACCCACTGACGGCAATGCCGCATGATGTGGATGTGAAGGCGCTGACGCGACTTGCTACGGTTTACGATATTCCCATGGCGCTCAACCGCGCCACCGCAGAAAATCTCATCGACTTCCACGTCGCCAACTGAACCTCCCAACATGGAACAGGCAATGCCGAAGACGTCCGATACCGAATATCTGTCCTTTCCGATCCTGCTTGGCGACATCGGCGGCACCAATGCCCGCTTTTCCATTCTGATCGATTCCTTTGCCGAACCGGTGCACCTCACCACCGTGAAGACGGCGGAATATCCGACTATCGACGACGCCATTCAGCAGGCGGTTCTGGACAAGACCTCGCTCCAGCCGGTCTCGACCATTCTGGCGATTGCCGGCCCGATCGAAGGTGA
Organism: Agrobacterium sp. YIC 4121; assembly: GCF_002008205.1. NCBI lineage: Bacteria > Pseudomonadati > Pseudomonadota > Alphaproteobacteria > Hyphomicrobiales > Rhizobiaceae > Agrobacterium > Agrobacterium sp. YIC 4121. The sequence goes on from NZ_MRDI01000001.1 coordinate 673,859, forward strand.
CGAGATACCGCTCACCAATTGCCATTGGGTCGTCAAGCCAAAGGACATGCTGGCCAATCTTGGCCTGAAGGATGTCATCGTCATCAACGACTTCGAGGCGCAGGCTCTGGCGATTGCAGCGCTTGACGACAACAACCGCGAACCCATCGGCTCCGGCCGCAAGGATGTGCTGGCATCGCGCGTCGTTCTTGGACCCGGCACGGGGCTTGGCGTCGCCGGGCTGGTTTATGCCCGTCATATGTGGTTCCCGGTGCCTGGTGAGGGCGGCCATATCGATATCGGCCCGAGAAGCGCGCGTGACTATGCGGTTTTTCCGCATATCGAAACCATCGAGGGCCGTGTCGCCGGGGAGCAGATCCTGTGCGGGCGCGGGCTGGTCAATCTTTACCGGGCCGTCTGCACCGCCGATGGCATCGAGCCTGTCTTTTCCGATCCGGCCGACATTACCTCGCAGGGGCTTTCGGGCGACAACCCGCAGGCGAAAGAAACTCTTTCGCTGTTCAGCACCTATCTCGGCCGCGTGGCCGGTGACCTCGCGCTGATTTTCATGGCCAAGGGCGGTGTCTATCTGGCCGGCGGTATTTCGCAGAAGATCATTCCGGCGCTGAAGAGCCCGGAATTCCGGGCCGCCTTCGAAGACAAGGCGCCGCACAGTGCGCTGATGCGGACCATTCCCACCTTCGTCGTCACCCATCCGCAGGCGGCTCTTTCCGGCCTCGCCACCTATTCGAGAACGCCGTCCGATTTCGGCCTGTCGCTGGACGGACGACGCTGGAGGGCCTGATCGTTTCCAACGGTCAGCCCTTCGTGATGCTTGCGAAGCAGGCGGGCGGTCTTTAACGTCGCTGCTGAAAACATCAATCGACAAATACCGGCGGATTTCGATCCGCCCGAGATGAAAAGTGAGTGACAGCATGGGCAGCAGCGGCATGAAACTGGTGGTGGTCGGCGCGGCGGGCCGCATGGGACAGGCGCTGATCCGCCTCATTCACCAGACCCCCGGCGTCCAGCTGCACGCCGCCGTCGCGCGCGAGGGCTCTGCCTTTGTTGGCCGCGATGCGGGCGAAATCGCCGGTCTCGGCCCGATAGACGTCGAAATCACCAGCGATCCGTTGCAGGCATTTCTGCATGCGGAAGGGGTGATCGATTTCACTTCGCCGGCAACCAGTGTCACCTTCGCCGGCCTCGCCGCACAGGCCCGCATCGTGCATGTCATCGGCACCACGGGTTGCTCGGCGGAAGACGAGGAAAAATTCAAGGCGGCGTCGCGCCATGCCCGCATCGTCAAGTCGGGAAATATGAGCCTCGGCGTCAACCTGCTCAGTGTTCTCACACAGCAGGCAGCGCAGGCGCTGGATGCGCAGAACTGGGATATCGAAATCCTTGAAATGCATCACAAGCACAAGGTGGATGCGCCCTCAGGTACCGCCCTTCTGCTCGGCGAGGCGGCGGCGGCGGGCCGCAAGGTCGACCTCACTACATCGTCCGTTCGCGTGCGCGACGGGCATACGGGCGCGCGTGAAGCCGGGACCATCGGTTTCGCCACGCTGCGCGGCGGCTCGGTGATCGGCGAACACTCTGTGATCTTCGCCGGAGAGGGCGAGCGCGTCGAGCTTTCGCACTATGCCGGCGACCGCTCCATTTTCGCACGCGGCGCGATTGCTGCAGCCGTCTGGGCCTTCGACAAGAAGCCAGGCTTCTATTCCATGCTGGATGTGCTGGGGCTTTCGCAGGCGGAGTAAGCTTCGCCTTAATTCTCCACCGTGAATTCGACCGTATCAGCCGAGAAGCGGCTGATGGCATATTGCACCGGTACGCCATCCATATCGGCATTCAGCGCCTGGGTGACGAGCAGGATTGCACCCGGCGACAGCTCCAGATCGGCCAGATCCTGCGTGTCCGCATGGCTGGCGGAAATGACGGTTGAAATACGCACGTAATCCGCCACGCCCAGCATATTGAAGGCAGCCGTAATCGAGCCGCTCTTCTGATAGGCCTCTCCTATTCCGGCGAAACGATCGGCCGGGAACCATGTGGTCGAACGGGAGACCGGGCGATTATCGGCCTTGCGCAGCGTTTCCAGACGTATGAGCGGCGCACCCGCCGGCAATTGCAGCCGTGCCGCCAGATCGGCATTGGCCGGTTCGGTCGTGTGGGAAAGAAGCAGCGCTTCCATTTCCTTGACCTGATCGCCGATGCCCGCCGTAAATCGCGTGCGCCGTGAAATCGGAAAACTCAGGCGCTCCTTGCGGGCGATCATCGTGCCGCGCCCCTGCATCGGCTCGAGAATGCCTTCACTGGCCAGCGCCGCAATAGCGCTTCTGACGGTATGGCGGTTGACGCCGAATTTTTCGGCCAGCATCATTTCCGGCGGCAACATGCCGGTTTCATCGTGATCGCCCGCCGCGATCTCGCCTCTGATCCGGTCGGCGATCTGCCGCCAGAGCGCCACGCCGTTCTTTCTTTTCATCGCTGCCGAAGGGCCCATGTCACACGCTTGTCATTCACGAACGTTAAATGTACCTTATATTGTATAGTTGTCTATATCAATAGACATTAGAGGTCAAGCGATGATTCACGAAACTGCAGACTTGCATGCAGACAGAAAGCGGGTGGCGGCGCTTCTTGCCCGCGCCACCGTGCAGGAACTCGAAACCGTCTGGAACCGACAGGATGAGAGCCCCCGGACGGAAAATGTACGCGGGCCGGAAACCGGCCTCGTCATGGTCAAGGGCCGTATCGGCGGCGGCGGCGCGCCCTTCAATCTGGGCGAGACGACCGTGACCCGGGCAACCGTCAAGCTTGCCTCTGGCACAGTGGGTCACGCCCATGTTCTCGGCACCGGCCGCAAGAAGGCCTGGTACGCCGCCGTTTTCGATGCGCTCTGGCAGGAAAGCCCGACCCGCAGCTTTGTCGAGACCGAGCTTCTTTCACCGGTCGAGAAACGACTGGCCGAGGAGAAGGACAGGAAAACAAAAGAGACCGCCGCCACCCGGGTCGATTTCTTCACCATGGTTCGAGGAGAAGATTGATGAGCGTCAAGGCCGAAGCATTGACGGGCGGTTTTTCCGACGCCGTCTTCGATTCCCAACGGATTTTCAAGAAACTCATGGATGGCATGGCCCGGCCGGGCACGCCGCAGACAATCGAAACCGCAGTCGCCCCACCATTGCCTCTCGCCCCCGCCACCGGCGCGGTCCTGTTGGCGCTCTGCGATCACGATACGCCGTTCTGGCTGAGCGGCGCCCTGCGGAAAACAACCGTCCCCGGCTGGATCGGATTTCATACCGGCGCGGTTGCGACGGATGAAAAAAGCGCAGCGCATTTCGCCGTCATCGAAGCGGGCAGCGCCATAGCCTCCTTCGGTCTCTTCGCCCAGGGAAGTCAGGAATATCCCGACCGCTCCACCACGTTCATCATCGAGCTGCCTGATCTGGATGGAGGACGGGAATTGCTGCTCTCCGGCCCCGGTATCCGCCACGTCAACATCATCAGCCCCACGGGCCTGCTGGACATATTCCCGCGGCTGTGGGCGGAGAACAACGCCATCTTCCCGCGCGGCGTCGACCTCATCCTGACATCCGCCGACAGATTTGTCTGCCTGCCGCGCACGACGCGCATTCAACCCGTGGAGGCGTAAGATGTATGTTGCTGTCAAAGGCGGGGAAACCGCCATTGCCAACGCCCACCGGCTTCTGGCCGACAAGCGGCGCGGAGACCGCCACCTGCCCGCGATGACGGTTTCGCAGATCGTTTCGCAGCTTTCGCTCGCCGTCGACCGGGTGATGGCGGAAGCGTCTCTTTACGATCAGTCGCTTGCAGCCCTTGCCGTCAAGCAGGCCCGCGGCGACATGATCGAGGCCATCTTCCTGCTGCGCGCCTATCGCACGACCCTGCCGCGTTTCGGTTATTCGGTTCCGGTCGATACCGCTGACATGACGGTGCAGCGGCGCGTTTCCGCGACCTATAAGGATTTGCCGGGCGGACAATTGCTGGGGCCGACCTTCGATTACACCCATCGCCTGCTCGATCCTTCGCTTCTCGAGGATGAGGCCGTTGAGACAGCCACCCAGCGGGAAGGCGAGCCGGCACATGTCATGCGCGTCTCAGACATTCTGGCGCAAGAAGGACTGATCGAAACCGACGGCGATATGCCGGCTGACCATATTGCCGGCGACCTAACGCGGGAGCCGATGGAATTTCCAATGCCGCGTGACCTGCGCCTGCAATCGCTGGCACGGGGTGACGAGGGTTTCCTTCTGGCGCTCGCTTATTCGACGCAGCGCGGTTACGGCCGCACCCATCCGTTCGTCGGTGAAATCCGCATCGGCGAAGTGGAGGTGGAACTGGAGGTGCCAGAACTCGGCTTTGCCGTCTCGCTTGGCGACATACAGGTCACCGAATGCCAGATGGTGAACCAGTTCAAGGGTTCTGCCAAGGCGCCACCTCAATTCACACGCGGCTACGGTCTGGTGTTCGGCCAGAGCGAGCGCAAGGCGATGGCCATGTCGCTGGTCGACCGGGCGCTGCGGGCAGGCGAATTCGGCGAGGACGTCGTGGCCCCCGCGCAGGACGAGGAATTCGTTATTTCACACGCCGACAACGTTCAGGCGACGGGTTTCGTCGAACATCTGAAACTGCCGCATTACGTGGATTTCCAAGCCGAACTCGGTCTGGTCAGGAAAATGCGTGCCGATTTCGAGGCGATCAACGCCAATGGCGCGGAGTGGCTGGGCGATGCGGCCGAATAGCTCAGCGGCTGTGCTGCTCGCCAAACCAGTAAGCGCAAAAGACGGTCGATGCTGCAAATACAGCAAAGAACACGGCTGCAAGAATTCCAATCTCCATGAGCTTGTACTCCTTTTTTCACAAGGCTAACGCGCAATGCTTGAAGAAGTTTCATTTGACGACGGGCTGGCTGCCTACAACTTCGCCTATCTGGACGAACAGACCAAGCGAATGATCCGCCGGGCGATCCTGAAGGCCATCGCCATTCCCGGTTATCAGGTTCCCTTCGCTTCCCGCGAAATGCCCATGCCCTATGGCTGGGGCACCGGCGGTGTGCAGGTAACCGCTTCCATTCTCGGCCCAGACGATGTGCTGAAGGTTATCGATCAGGGTGCGGACGACACGACCAATGCGGTTTCCATCCGCGCCTTTTTCCAGAAGGTGGCTAATGTTGCCGTCACCACCCGCACCAAGGATGCGACCATCATCCAGACGCGGCATCGCATTCCCGAAGAAGAACTGCATTCGGGTCAGGTCCTCGTCTATCAGGTTCCCATTCCCGAGCCCCTGCGCTTCCTCGAGCCGCGCGAGACCGAAACGCGTGTCATGCACGCGCTGGAGGAATACGGCCTGATGCACGTAAAGCTTTACGAGGACATTGCTCGCAACGGACGCATCTCCACCACCTACGCCTATCCGGTGAAGGTGGCCGGGCGGTATGTGATGGATCCATCGCCTACCCCGAAATTCGACAATCCGAAAATGCATCTCTCGGACGCCCTGCAGCTCTTCGGCGCAGGACGCGAAAAGCGCATCTATGCCGTGCCGCCCTATACCGACGTCGTCAGCCTCGATTTCGAGGACCATCCCTTCGAAATCCAGCGCTTCGACAAGCCCTGCGCGCTGTGCGGTGCGGAGAATGTCTATCTGGACGAGGTGGTGCTTGATGATAAGGGCGGGCGGATGTTCGTCTGCTCCGATACCGACCATTGCGAGGACCGCCGCGTCCATGGCCACAAGGGCCACCTGCTGGCGGATGTGAAGGAGGCCGCAGAATGAGCGACGCACCGCTTCTGAAAGTCCGGGACGTTTCCAAATATTATGGCGACCGCGCCGGTTGCCGCAATGTCTCCTTCGAGCTTTACCCGGGCGAGGTTCTGGCCATTGTCGGCGAATCCGGTTCCGGCAAGACCACGCTCCTCAACTGCATTTCCACCCGGCTGATGCCGACGGCGGGCAGCGTGGAGTATCGCATGCGCGACGGTTCGGTACGTGACCTCTATCATATGGGCGAGGCCGAACGGCGTTTCCTGATGCGGACCGACTGGGGTTTCGTGCACCAGAACCCGGCGGACGGGCTGCGCATGGCGGTATCGGCCGGCGCCAATGTCGGCGAGCGGCTGATGGCCGTCGGTAACCGGCATTACGGCAATATCCGGCAATCGGCCAGCGAATGGCTGGAACGGGTGGAAATCGGCACCGACCGCATCGACGACCAACCACGCGCCTTTTCCGGCGGCATGCGACAGCGCCTGCAGATCGCCCGCAACCTCGTCACCTCGCCGCGCCTCGTCTTCATGGACGAACCGACTGGCGGCCTCGATGTTTCCGTGCAGGCACGCCTGCTCGATCTGGTCCGCGGTCTCGTCAACGATCTCGGTCTCGCCGTCGTCGTCGTCACCCATGATCTTGCGGTGGCGCGGCTGCTTTCCCATCGCATGATGGTGATGAAGGGCGGCGACGTCATCGAACATGGTCTGACCGACCGGGTGCTGGACGATCCGCGCGAGCCCTACACGCAATTGCTTGTTTCCTCTATTCTGCAGGTTTGATGCCATGCCGACGCCTCTTATCGTTTCGGAAGTCTTCAAAAGCTTCACCATGCATCTTCGCGACGGTATCGAATTGCCCGTTGTGCGCGATGTCAATTTCTCCGTTTGCGGCGGCGAATGTGTCGTGCTCGGGGGGCCCTCCGGCATCGGCAAAAGCTCGATCCTGAAAATGCTCTATGGCAACTATGCCATCGACAGCGGGCAGATTCTTGTTCGTCATGAGGGCCAGGTCGTCGATATCGGCAACGCCTCGCCGCGCACGATCCTCGATATCCGCCACCGCACCATCGGTTATGTCAGCCAGTTCCTGCGCACCGTGCCGCGTGTCGCTGCCATAGATGTCGTCGCCGAACCGCTTCTGGCGCGCAAGGTTGCCGCCGATGAAGCCCGCGAACACGCAGCCATGCTGCTTTCGAAGCTCAACCTGCCACGGGAACTATGGTCGCTTCCGCCCGCAACCTTCTCGGGCGGCGAGCAGCAGCGCGTGAATATCGCCCGCGGCTTCATCACCGACCATGCGATTCTGCTTCTGGACGAGCCGACGGCCTCGCTGGACGCCCTCAACCGGCGTGTCGTCGTCGATATGATCGTCGAGAAAAAACAGAAGGGCACGGCACTGCTCGGCATTTTCCATGACGAGGAGGTGCGGGAGGCCGTGGCCGACCGCATTCTGGACGTCTCACAGTTTTCTCCCAGGAAAGCAGCGGCATGAGCGTCAAGGTGGGTCTGGAACCGGTCATCCATGAGACCGCCCGTGTCAGCAACTCCACGATCGGCCGCTATACCGAAATTTCGGAACGCTGCCGCATCGAGGAAGTCGAGATGGGCGACTACTCCTATGTCATGCAGGATGGTGCGATCTGGTGCGCCACCATCGGCAAATTCGTCAACATCGCCGCCTCCGTCCGCATCAATGCCACCAATCACCCGATGCAGCGGGCGACGCTGCATCACTTCACCTATCGTGCCCACAACTATTGGGACGATGCGGAGGATGAGACGGACTTCTTTGCCGCCCGCCGCGCCAAGCGCGTCGTCATCGGCCATGATGTATGGATCGGCCATGGTGCGACGATCCTGCCCGGCGTCACGGTGGGAAACGGCGCTGTGATCGGGGCGGGTGCAGTCGTCTCAAAAGATGTCGCGCCCTATACCATCGTCGGCGGCGTGCCCGCCCGGCTGATCCGGGAGCGCTTCCCGGCGGAACTGGGCCGGCAAATGGATAATCTCAAGTGGTGGGACTGGGATCACGCGGCATTGCGCGTCGCTCTCGACGATTTCCGCAATCTGGACGCCGAGGTTTTCGTCGCGAAATATGGCGGATGAAACCTCCCTCTGCCGACCACCTGCAAATCCCGGGATACCCCCGGGATTTTTTTATGCGATCAAAAAAGACACGCGGATTTGAACGGTCTCAAGATTCCTCCAGAAAGCTTTGTCGGCGAACCCCTGGGCGTCGTATCTGCGAATTCTGTAATATTTTATTCATCAAACTGACATCCACACTTCACGCACCGCTGTTACGCCGAACCCCGTCAAAAAGAAGATTGGACGGGGAAATGAGCTTTCACCTGAAGCAAGTCACGCGCCGTTTCGGCAACCACACTGCGGTCGATTCCGTGAATGTCGAAATTCCGCAGGGCCAGATGGTCGGCGTGATCGGACGCTCGGGTGCGGGAAAATCGACGCTGCTGCGCATGATCAACCGCCTCGTTGATCCGTCCTCGGGTTCCATCCATTTCAACGACACGGAAGTTTCGGCGCTGAAGGGTGCTGCGCTTCGTAGCTGGCAGCGCGACTGCGCCATGATTTTCCAGCAGTTTAATCTGGTGCCGCGCCTCGATGTGCTCACCAATGTCATGCTAGGCCGCCTCAACCACCGCTCGACGGCGCTCAGCCTGTTCAACATCTTCACCAATGACGAGCGCCTGATGGCCATCGCCGCCCTGGAAAGGCTTGGCATCGAACATGTGGCCATGCAGGCGGCCGGCACGCTTTCCGGCGGTCAGCAGCAGCGCGTCGCCATCGCCCGCGCCCTTATGCAGTCTCCGAAGATGGTTCTGGCCGACGAGCCTATCGCTTCCCTCGACCCGCTGAACGCCAAGATCGTGATGGACGCGCTGCGCGACATCAACGAACGCGAAGGCATCACGGTCATCACCAACTTGCACACGCTGGATACGGCACGCAATTATTGCGAACGCATCATCGGCATGTCTCAGGGCCGCGTCGTCTTCGACGGAACGCCGGCGGAGCTGACGGCTGCGGCCGTCACGGAGATTTACGGAACCGATTCTCAAGGGTCCGGCATCGACGAGACCATGACCTCGACCAGCATCAATATTCCCGGCGCGCAGCTTCCCGCGCGTCCGGTGCAGCAATCTGCCGGCCCCGAACCGCTCGCTCTCGCCGGGCTCTGAGGAACCGCTCAGCATCGTTTGCGCCCGCGTCAAGGGCCGATACTTCACAACAAACTCCGGCTCGCCGGGAAACAGGAGAAAGTCCATGTTGAAGAAAGTCCTTCTTTCGGCAGTCGCGCTTGGCGTTCTGGCCGGTTCCGCCATGGCTCAGGACGTCAAGGTTCTGCGCATCGGTCTCGACGGCTCCGAAAACGAAGCCGACCAGATCCGCAACACCAAGTGCGTTGCCGATGGCCTGAAGGCCGCGACCGGCGTTGCCGAAGTTCAGGTTTTCCCGTCGCCGGACTATAACGGCGTCATCCAGGGTCTCCTCGGCGGCACCATCGACATCGCTTCCATGGGCGCTTCCTCCTATGCCAAGATCGCTCTTGCCGATCCGAAGGCCGTCGATCCGATCCTGACCACCGCTGGCGCCGATGGTTCGACCGGCTATTACACGATCATGGTTGCCCGCAAGGACAGCGGTATCAAGACGCTGGCTGACGCCAAGGGCAAGAAGATCGGCTTTGCCGATCCGGATTCCACCTCCGGCTTCCTCGTTCCGAACGTGGCTATCCCGAAGGAAACCGGTGTTCCGGTGAAGGAATACTTCTCCGAAACCGGTTTCGGCGGCGGCCATGAGAACCTCGTTCTTGCCGTTCTCGACAAGAAATTCGATGTCGGCACCACCTTCGGTTCGGGCGTCGGCAAGTGGGAAGAAGGCTACACCGCCGGCAACCTCTACCAGATGGTCAAGAAGGGCAACCTCGACATGGACGATATCGTCGAAGTCTGGAAGTCGCCGCTGATCCCGAACGGCCCGCTGATGGTCACCAACAAGCTCGGCGACGCGATGAAGCAGAAGGTCGAAGACTTCTTCATGGAACTGCCGAAGAAGGACCTTGCCTGCTTCCAGGGTTTCACCCAGGGCAAGAACACCGCCTACATCAAGGTCGATCCGTCCTTCTACCAGACGATCATCGACGCCCGTAAGTCCGTTATCGGCGGCTGATCCTGCGATCATACCCGGAAGCGGCGGTGCCTTGCGGCGCCGCCGCTTTTGCCAATAAAGGAAAAGCGGCATGGCGACCACACTGCATCATGGCACCCTCTCCCCCAAGGGATTGAGCGCATCGTCCCAGACGGTCATGCGTCATTATCAACAGCAGCTTGCGACAAGACGGATCTATACCGTTATTTCGCTTGTGATCTTCCTCGTCATCCTCACCGCTTCCCTGAATTTTGCCAACGCGGCCAATTCTGGTAAATTCTTCGAGCGCCTGCCCTATTTCTTCGACTTCATGAAAACCTTCGTGCCGGACAGCCCGCTTGAAATTTTCCGGGCGATGTTTGACCTGCCGTCACCCTATGCGGACGGTTCGCTGAAATATAATTACGTCGCAGATCGTGTTTACATCACTGACAGCTTCTACATCCCGCATTTCATCTATCAGCTGATCATCACGCTCAACATCGCGCTGGTTTCGACAATCATCGGCACCAGTTTTGCCTTCGTGCTGTGCTTTTTTGCCTCCACAAATCTCGTCGGTGCCGGGATCGTGCGCTGGGTCGTGCGCCGGGTCATGGAAGTGCTGCGCGCCTTCCCGGAAATCGTCGTCGCCGGGCTGTTGACCGCCATTCTATCCATCGGCCCTATCGCCGCGATCATCGCGATTTCTGTCCACACGATCGGTGCTTTGGGCAAGCTGTTCTTCGAAGTGGTGGAAAATGCCGACATGAAGCCGGATGAAGGCCTGCGCGCCGCCGGCGCCAACTGGCTGGAACGGGTGCGCTTCGCCATCGTGCCGCAGGTTCTGCCCAATTTCGTCTCTTACGCGCTGCTGCGCGCCGAAATCAACGTGCGCGCCTCCACCATCATCGGTGCCGTGGGCGGCGGCGGTATCGGCGAGGTCTTCCGCCTGTCGATCGGTAACGATCATGCGTCGAAGACCTATGCCATCATCATCCTTCTGCTGATCACCATCATCGCCGTCGACCAGTTTTCCGGCTGGCTGCGCCGCAGGCTGATCGGCCATCAATCCTTCGAATTCGGACGGGGAGCGGCCTGATGTCGTCCAGCTTCATTCTCAACACCGCCGACCGTGAGAGGCTGACGGCCGCGCATCCGCACGTGTTCAATCGCGGTTTCATGCAGCGATATGGTCTGCTCGTCGGCCTTCTCGCCGTCACCGTCTATCTCATCGGCTGCTTTTTCTTCTTCAACGTCGGCCCGGCCTTCATGCAGGGCCGGTGGGATCGTGCCTCGAGCTATATTCAAGACTGGTATTCCTGGCGTGCCCAGCCGCGCCTGCGTTTCGAAGACGGCAAGGTGGAGCCGCAATGGTCCAGCCGCGGGCAATATCCGGTCGATGCAAAAATCGACTGGCTGCAGCCCCTGCCTGATGGCGGCTACAGCGTCGTTTATGCGGGCATGGAAAACCGCCTCGACGTGACCCCGACCCGGGTGGATGTCTATGTCGACGGCAAGAATTATCCCGTCATCATCAATGGAGAACAGGCCCGGGCATCCGACGACGTGCCGCAGGAAATCCAGCAGGACGGCAACAAGGTTCTCGTGCATTTTGGTTTTGCCGGACAGGCGGAAATCCGCACCAGTCAGGTCTATGTCCAGCGTCGGTTCCTCGGATGGGCGAATTTCCTGTTCGACACCAAATCGGAATTCTGGGGCAAGGGCTATGGTGAACTCGCCGCTCTCGCGCTGTGGGGAGAAAGGCTCGATCCCGAGCGCTCCAATATCGGCCACATGGTGGATGATTTCCTCGACAACAGCGTCTGGCAACATGCCGATATTCTTTCCAAGCTGATGCAGACGCTGGTCATGGCCTTTGTGGGCACGCTGTTCGGCACGGTCGTCGCCCTGCCGCTCGCCTTCATCGCCGCGCGCAACATTACCGCCAACAGGGCCGCAAACTGGGGCATGAAGCGGTTATTCGACTTCCTGCGTTCCATCGACATGCTGATCTGGGCGCTGTTCTTCACCCGCAGCTTCGGCCCCGGACCGATCCCCGGCATTGCCGCGATCTTCTTCACCGATACCGGAGCGCTCGGCAAGGTCTATGCCGAGGCACTGGAAAATGTCGACGACAAGCAGCGCGAGGGTGTCAAATCGGTCGGCGCTTCCCCGATTGCGGTCAACCGCTTCGGTGTGCTGCCGCAGGTCCTGCCGGTCTTCATTTCGCAGTCACTCTATTTCTGGGAAAGCAATACCCGCTCCGCCACCATCATCGGCGCGGTGGGCGCCGGCGGCATCGGTCTGAAACTGCTGGAAGCGATGGGCACCAATGCCGACTGGGACAAGGTCGCCTATATGGTCCTGCTTATTCTCTTCGTCGTTTTCCTGTTCGACCACATCTCCAATTCGCTGCGTTCACGCCTGATCGGCAAAACACAACACTAGGTCTGAAGGGATGGAATGACGAACCTCGTAACGATGTTCGTCATCTCCGCCAGACACTCGCGCAGTCCCAATTTATGCCGGCCCTATCCCGTCATCATGTCCGCCTGTGTCTTCAGCACATTAGGAAGCTTGCCGCATTTCCAATGCGCTTTTTTCCTTCGGCATCATCATTCTGTCACGGAAACCAATTACCTCGCACTCCTGACCTTGCGGGAAGCTGGCGAGTCACGCCAAATAGCTTCTCATCCCTGGTCTCCCATGACACTGAAGAGTGCTTGCCGTGCGCTATGCCATCTATTTTTCTCCGGCTAAAGATCACCCGCTGACTGAGGCAGCGTCACGCTGGCTGGGCCGCAACGCATTTTCCGGCACGCTGCATGACGACCACGACGACTATGCCGAGATCACGGAGGAGCCGCGCCGTTACGGTTTCCACGCGACCCTGAAGGCTCCTTTCGAGCTTGCCGAAAAATACAGCGAAGCGGAGCTGCTCACGGCCTTCGAAGATTTCGCGGCCAGCCAGTCCACTTTCGAAATTCCGCGTGTCGTCGTCGGTGCGCTCGGGCCTTTTTTCGCACTGGTCCCGGACCGCACCTATCAGCCGCTGCAGGATTTTGCCGCCGAGATCGTCGATCATTTCGACCGGTTTCGCGCGCCCCTGTCAGAGACCGATATTGCCCGTCGGCGGCCACAGATGCTGACGGAGAGCCAGCGGCAAAATCTGTCGCTCTGGGGTTATCCCCATGTCATGGATGATTTCCGTTTTCATATGACGCTGACCGGCCGCATCGACGAGAGCGAGCAGCCCGCCATGCACAAGGTGCTTTCGGCGCGGTTTTCCGAATTCACCGATCGACCTCTCAGCATTTCCGGCCTCGCCTTGTTCATTGAAGAAACACGCGGGGCGCCCTTTACCGTTCATAGCTGGCACCCCCTTGGCCAGCCACCAAAGAAAGATGCGAACCCATGACCGAGCACGCCCTTTCCAATGCCCGTATCGTTCTGGAAGACGATATTATTCTGGGCTCCGTCCTGATCCGTGACGGCAAGATCGCCGATATCAGCGAAGGTGCCTCCAAAACCGGCGAAGATCTGGAAGGTGATTATTTGATCCCGGGTCTGGTGGAACTGCATACCGACCATCTTGAGCAGCATTATTCGCCGCGCCCCGGCGTGATCTGGGACAAGATCGCCGCCATTCAGGCCCATGACGCCCAGGTGGCCGCCTCCGGCATCACCACCGTATTCGACTGCCTGCGGCTCGGCTCGGATGAGGACGGCGGCTTCAAGAAGGGTGAAATGCGCGAAATGGCTGACGCCATCGAGGCCGCGGCAGATCAGAACCGCCTTCGTTCGGATCACCTGCTGCATCTGCGCTGTGAAGTCGCCTCCTCGGATGTGCTGGACCATTTCGAAGACTTCGAAACCGATCCGCGCGTGCGGCTGATTTCGCTGATGGACCACTCCCCGGGGCAGCGCCAGTTCCAGTCGATGGATCAATATATCTTCTATTACCAGAAGAAGCGTGGGCTGAGCGACGAGGCCTTCGCCGAGTTCGTGCGGCGTCGGCAGGCGGCGTCGGCGGAATATTCCGCCAAGCACCGCGATTATCTGGCGGCCCGCTGCGCCGAGCGCGGCATTACGGTCGCAAGCCATGACGACGCCACCGAGGCGCATGTCGGCGAAGCTATCGGCCACGGCGTGAAACTGGCGGAATTCCCCACCAGCGTCGAAGCCGCAAAAGCCTCGCACAGCGCCGGCATGAGCGTGCTGATGGGGGCGCCGAACATCGTTCGCGGCAAGTCCCACTCCGGCAACATCGCCGCCCGCGACCTCGCCGAGATCGGCGTGCTGGATGTTCTTTCTTCCGACTATGTGCCCTTCAGCCTGCTCTTCGCGCCATTCCTGCTCGCCGATCAGGTGGAAGCCATCAGCCTGCCGGAGGCGCTGCGCATGGTCACCGCCACACCGGCGCGCACCGTCGGCCTTCTCGATCGCGGTCGTATCGCCACGGGATTGCGGGCCGATCTGGTCCGGGTTCACCGCGAGGATGGTGTGCCGGTCGCCCGTTCCGTCTGGCGTCAGGGCAAGCGCGTGGCATGACCGACGATGGGCAGGATAGCCGGCGCGCGGCATCGCCCGGCACGATGATCGTGATTGTCGGCCCGAGCGGGGCCGGCAAGGACACACTGATGGACTATGCCGCAGCGCGATTGTGCGGACGGCCGGGCTTTCACTTCACCCGCCGCGTCATTACCCGCAGCGGCGATGCGGGGGGTGAAAACCACGATGCCGTTTCGATGCAGGAGTTCAACCGGCTGGAAGATGAGGGCGCCTTCGCGGTGTCCTGGCAGGCGCATGGGCTGAAATATGGCATCCCGGCCGCGGTCTATCGTCACCTCAATGCGGGAGACGTGGTCATTGCCAACGGTTCGCGTTCCGCCCTGCCGCATTTCGGCACCGCCTTTTCCCGTCTCAAGGTCGTGAACATCGTCGCTCGGCCGGAGGTTTTGGCAATGCGCCTGGAGCAGCGCGGGCGGGAAAGCCGGGACGATATTCTCCGGCGGCTGGAACGCAGTTCGTTGACAGTCGCTGGAGACTTCGACGTCACGACCGTCGATAATAGCGGCGCTATCGAAGATGCCGGCAAAGCCATCATGCAGGTGCTGGAGCAAAGCGCAGACACCGACCGCACTTAATATCCCGAAGCCGGGCTGCTCGACAAACGCTCTCTCAAGGCTTACCATCAGGCGACAATTTCCAAACATGGTACGCCAAGGCGAGGGATGCCCGAGAAAAGGGTCAGCGACGAGATAAGTGTGGTGGCCGGTCTGGCTGCCGGCGTCAGCAATTATGCCCGGTCACGGGGCATCGATATCGCACCGATCTGCAAGGCTCTGGACATTGATCCAGCCACATTCAACAGCCTGACGGAACGCATAAGCCTCGATAGATTTTCCCGACTGCTCGAAACCTGCGCACTGATTTCCGGCGACGACGCTTTCGGTCTGCAATGCGCCTCCACCTTTCCAGCGGGTGCATCCGGCGCGTTCGGATATGGGCTGATCAGCGCACCGACGGTAAGGGCGTTCCTGCGTTTTCTTCAGGACCATGTTTATTACGCCACCAATAACAGCAATTTCACCATGGTAACGGATGCCACGCAGGTAACCCTGTCATGGTCCTTCGCGCCGGTTATCGCCAAACGCGATCAATATGTGGATTTGTCGCTCGCCGTCCTGGTACAACGTCTCCGCGATATTCTCGGAGATCGTATCAACCAGATCGAGATCGGTCTGGAGCGGCCGAAACCGAATAATATTCAGCTATTTAAAGAAAGAATGACCAGGCGCGTCAGTTTTTCCCAGCCGATCCATACCATGCGTCTGCCGGTACCGCTTCTCGATGTCGTCAATCCGAATGCGGATGAGCGGCTGTTCGAGCTGATGAACCTGCAATGCCGTATGTTGCGACCGGAAACATCGGCGGACGCGACCCATTTCATTGACCAGGTGAAGCGGTATATGCAGATGCGGCTCTCGGATGCCGAGCTTTCGCTCGGCGAGATCGCTCCCTATTTCAACCTGTCGGAACGGAGTTTTCAACGGCGGCTCGCAGAGCTCGGCACCAATCTCAACGAGATAAAGGACGCCATTCGCAAAAATGCCGGTTTCAAACTCCTCGTGGAAAGTGATCTTCCGGTATCCGACATCAGTTACAGGCTTGGCTATTCGACACCCGGTGCGTTTTCGCGTTCCGTTTCGCGCTGGTTCGGGGCAACACCGACCGATATTCGCAAGAAACACGCGCATCATTCCGCCGGATGATACATGTTGACGGCATCAATATTTCGAAATGACGCATTAAATTTGAGAAATATGTCGGCGCTCATCGCGTTGTGTGCCGAAACATAACAATAAAACGAAAAACTTGGCGCGAGATGTTATTCTCTCGGTGAGGCACATCGCCTATTAGAGCGCCGCATATCCTTCGGGGTGTGACGAAAACATTCCAGAGCTTTGAAGCTGCATTTCACGCCAGACCCATTGTGGTCTCTGGCGATATCGGTGTTGCAGTTCCCTTCAGTGCACAGAATAGAGCGTCCGCGTCAGGATCGGCTGGCTGCGAAAGCGGCCCTTATTGCATAATTACCAATGCCCGATGAAACCTATTGGCGAAATTAGCGTTTCTGTTCGCGTATAGACAGAGCGGTAAACGAGCTGGTTTCGGGGAATGAATCATTGACTGATCGTGCCCCGGGAAGGCCAATCTCTTTTAAGGCTGAAAGAAAATGTCTTCAAACACGCCGCATGAACATCGCCAGACGCATGAAATCATCCTTTCGGAGCGTGAGCGGCATTATCTGGGGCTGGTCGCGCGGGGCAAGCATCCGTCCCACGTCGCCCTGATAACCGGCGCGGACGAAGCGGACGTGAAGGATACTCTTGAAAGAGTGCGCCACAGATTGGGCGCCACCAATCTGCTGAATGCCGTCAGCATCGCCCTGCTGCGCGGCCTGATCGTGCAGGACGCATAATCGCCAACCTGATCATCCAAGCTTACGCGAAACGTCCCCTCCCGTAAGCTGAAAACCGAATGAGCGGCTTTCTGCGTCAAAATCCTTCCATATCAATGGCGGGATGGCGGACCAAAGCGGGCTGGACATGATGTCCGGCCCTATCGACGCAAATGCAAAGCATGCCATTTACGGTTTGCCCGGCGGGTCATAGTCGACCCGCCGGGTTTTTATTGTCGCATCAGAGCGATTTAATTTCGGTCAGAATATCGCTTTCGATCACGATGCCGCTTTCCAGCGCCTGCTTGCGAATCCCCTGGCTGCGGCGGCCGGGCAGACGCACATTTTCCTGCTTTTCTATCTCGCCGGCTATGAGCCCCAGCCGCTCGGTAAAGGCCGTACCGCCTGACGATACCGGGTCTATGGCGATGATCGTGTGGCCAAGAGAGGGTGGTGCTCCCTTGTCATCGAGAAGGGAAGATGCCTCGAATGCGAAGTTTCCGCCGGTAATCGCAGCGGCCATGATCTCCACCATCAATGCCAGCGCAGCGCCCTTGGCCTCGCCTGCGGGCACCATGGTTCCCTCTATGGCCTCTTCGGGATCGGTCGTCGGCCGGCCGTTTCGGTCGAGCGCCCAGTCGCCGGGGATGGTTTCACCCTTCTGGCGGGCCGCCATGATCTTTCCACGCGCGACCTTGGAGAGCGCGAGATCGATGACCAGCGGATCGGCGCCGCCGACGGGGGTGGCGAAAGCGATCGGATTGGTTCCATAAAGCGGTTTGCTGCCGCCCCAGGGCGCCATTGATGCTGGTGCGTTGGCGAACATGAGCGCGACAAAACCCATTTCGGCGAGGCGCTCGACGGTCAGCGCCATGACACCCGCATGATGGGAGCGGTGGATCGCCGCAAGCGCAATGCCCTGCTGCCGGACCATGTCCGGCAATTCCTCAAGGGCGCAATCGATCGCCGGATAGGCATAGCCGTGATTGGCGTCGACCGAGAGCACGCCCGGCTTCACGCGGGTCGCCACCGGACGCGCCTTGCCATCGACCTTTCCAACCCGCGCCTGCCGGACATACACGGGGATGCGGCGAAAACCGTGACCACCCTGGCTGGCCGCCTCGGAGGCGACGAGCGCCTTTGCCACCGAACGGGCGTTTTGCGGCAGAACGCCGTTGCGCTCAAAGATAGAGGATACGAGATCCTCCGCCTCTGCGATTGAGAATTTCATGATTTTCGTGGTTCCTGTTGGCTTGCATGCGGTGGGACGGATTGGTCCTACTTTGCGGTATACGGTCGCTGCAAATCAACATGGAAAATAAATCGGGCATCCCATCCTCTCCAGAGTCGGGACGCCCATATGCGGTCGGACTGCTTCACCCTACTTGAAAAGAATCGGCAGGGTAAAACTCGTATTTGCGCCTGGCGGCGGCGGCGAGACGGACGCTCTTTGTATGACGGCCAGAAGCTTCTGATCCATCGCCGAGTCACCGGTGGATGAAATAATCCTCGCACCGCCGACGGAACCACCGCTGTCTATCTTGAATGAAACCGTAATGGTCATCCCCGATTTTCCAGCCGAACGCACCAGTCGCCGCTGCATCGCCGAGCGCACTTTCGCACCCCAATCGGCATTTGACATGGACGAGGACGAGAAGGAGCCGGCATTGCTGCGCGATGCCGCCGTCCGGTCGGACTGCTGGGCTTCAGCCTTCGCCGTTTCGCGCAGTTCCGATGCCTGCTGCGGTTTGGGACGCTGGCGCTCGACCTTCTTTTTCTCTTGCGGCTCTTTCTTTTCCACCTTCTTTTCGACGGGCGGCGGCGGAGGACGCATGACGGGCAGAGGGACCTCGACATTTTCGAGTTCCGCCATCATCTGCTCCTGAACGGGATCGACCGGCTCCACGGGTTCGGGAATTTCCTGCGGTTCGACGATCTCCTCGACCGGCGGTTCAGGCGGCTGCACCGGCTCTGGCGGCGGCGGCGTTTCCGCAACCGGCTCCGGTGGCGGCGGCTCTTCCGGGGCGGCTTCCTCCACCGGTTCGCTGCTGTCGCTCTTCACCTCTTCGGCGTCCTCAACATCCTGCGCGGGCGTCGTTTCTTCGGTCTTTACGGCCTCCGGTATCGCCGCCATTTCGATCATGATCGCAGCAGGAGGCGGCCCGCCGGCTTCCTGCTCTTCGGGCTCCTGCATCAGATAATAGGCAAAACCAGCGTGAACGCCCAGCATGAGCAGCGCCGCGACGGACCACAGCGTTACTTCCCCGAGACGGGAATGCCGGGCCTGCGGGTAGCCGTTTTCAGTCATGGCGTGGTTCCCGGCGCTGCGGGTTGGCCAACGGCGGCCGGCTGCGATGCGGCAGCCGCGTTTTCCAGTCCTACGAGGGCGATCTTCAGATAACCGGCATCTCTCAGCAGGTTCATGATTTCCATGAAGTGGCCGTAATCGACCGCCTTGTCGGCCCGCAGGAAGATGCGCGTATCCTTCTTGCCGCCCGTCTGCCGGTCGATGGCGGCGGCCAGTGCTTCGCGGGCAACCGCATCATTGCCGAGATTGAGCGAGAGGTCGTCCTTGACCGTCAGATAAAGCGGCTCCTCCGGGCGTTCCGCCGGCTTTGCGGTGGATGCGGGCAGATCGACATTCACATCGACGGTGGCGAGCGGTGCCGCCACCATGAAGATGATGAGCAGAACCAGCATCACGTCGATGAAGGGCGTGACATTGATCTCGTGGTTTTCGGAGAGATCGTCTCCGCTATTTTCGCGAATACCGCCAGCCATGGCCGATCACCGTCCTACCAGCGATACCGCGGGCTTGCTGGTGCTGCCCGGGGGAATACGGCGGAAATCGAGATCGCGGCTGACGAGTCGTTCCACACCGGCTGCGGCATCCGCCAGCAGATGGCGGTACCCGGTGATGGAGCGGGCGAAGACGTTGTAGATCACCACGGCCGGAATAGCGGCGACAAGGCCGATGGCGGTGGCGAGCAGCGCTTCGGCGATGCCCGGCGCGACGACGGCAAGATTGGTCGTCTGCGATTCCGAAATGCTGATGAAGGAGTTCATGATGCCCCAGACGGTGCCGAACAGGCCGACGAAGGGAGCGGTGGAACCGATGGTCGCCAGAACACCCGTTCCGCGCGACATGCGGCGACCCGCATGGGTTTCGATACGCGAAAGCGCCGACGAGACACGCTCCTTGATACCGCCGCCATCCGTGTGTTCGACCACCGCATCGGAAAGCTGCATTTCGTGGGTCGCCATGCGCAACATCAGTGCTGCCGGCCCGCCCTTCTTTTCGACGGCCTCGGTGGCCTCCGTCAGGGTTTTTGCCCTGCGAATGACCTTGAGCGTCGAGCCGGCGCGCACCCGCGCACCTGCAAGCTCGATAGACTTCGCGACCCAGACCGTCCACGTCACCAGAGATGCGAAGGCAAGGCCGATCATGACACCCTTCACGACCCAGTCGGCCGCCATGAACATGCCCCAGGGAGAAAGGTTGTGCGGGATATCCGCACGATGTTCGGCGCTCGCGGGCTCGGTGCTGACAGGCTCGATCGGGGTCGCGGCTTCATTCGGCGCGGTCGTCTGGCCCATCTGTGCGGGTTGCTCGGTCTGCGTCGGCTGCGGTGCCAGGCCTTCGGCTCCCGGTGCGGTATTCGTCGCGGGCTGAGCCGGTGCAGGCTGGGCCGGTGCGGGCTGAGTTGACTGAGGCTGCGAGGGTGCGGTGGCGGCCGGCTGGGCCGGTGCAGTCGCGGAAGGCTGGACGGGCGCGGAGGCCGGAGCGCTCGGCGTCGCAGGAGCTGCCGGCTGTGCTGGCTGAACCGCTTCCGTTTGCGGTGCGGGCTGTATCTGGGTTTCCGGTGCCGTCTGAGCGAAAACCGCGCCGGCACTCAAGCCGGCCAGCAAGGTGACAGTCATGGCAAGGGAGAAATGCCTTGTCGTGTTTGCCTTGTTGAAGGATGCGGAAGAAGTTGAGGTCTCAGCTGACATAATTTTTATCCCGGATTTCCGTCGATGAACTCATCCGCAGATTGACCGGTTCCTGAAAACCGGGGCCATGAACGGATACCGTCGTGAAAGCTTGACGTTCCGATAATAAACCTGAGTTCTTTTGACAACTATTATATTGTCAAAAGACCACCCGTAAACTCTTCTTTACAAAAAATTGACCGATCGACGGCCTTCAGCTGTTCTGCGAGGGCGAAAACTGCGCAACGAGGGCATGCCGGTCACCGGGATAGGTGACACGGACGCGGGTGATATAATCCGCCCCATGCCAGGTCCGGCGATCGATCACCAGACAGGCAGCACCGGAAGCAATGCCGAGCGCCGCCGCATTTTTACGGTCGGCGGAAACGGCGCTGATGCGATGTTCGGCCGCACTCCAGGGCACCATTTTCAGTAGCCATGTCCCCGGCCCGATCTGTGAAAAATCCGCGGCTTCCGCCTCCGGAACGGCGGTTACATTGATGATGCGCTCCTCAAGGCAAAAGGGAACGCCGCCGGCGAAGTGCGTGCAGGTAAGTTCCAGGACCGGGGCCTCGGCGGCAAGCGCCATGGCCGCGCCGTCTTCTTCCCCCGCAGGGCGCAGCCGTCGTTTGTCGAGACGGTAACCGTAGACCAGACCCAGCGCCTGCACCTCCCGCTCGATATCGTGGATTTCCAGAACGGCGGATTGCGCATGGGGCTGGCGAACGAAGGTGCCGAGACGGCGGCGTCTTTCGATGAGTCCGCGCTGCACCAATTCGCCGAGAGCCTTGTTCACCGTCATGCGCGAACAGGCATATTGCCGGGTCATCTCGTGTTCGAAGGGAATACGATAACCCGGCGGCCATTCGCCCGACATGATATGACGCTCGACATCATTGCGAATGCGCTCGTGCAGCGATTTTTCCTGAAGATCGGCGCCTGTGCTCCTCATCCCGATGCTTTTATCCTCCCCTTTGCCTGATCAACTATCCATGGGCAGCGGCGGCAATCGCCTCGCTGCGGATTTCCTCCGTAAGCTTGGCGCGCAGCTCAGAAAATTCCGGGCTGGCCTTGACGGTGTAGTGACGCGGATGCGGCAGGTCGACCGGCGTGATCGACTTGATGCGACCCGGCCTTGCGGACATGGTCACCACACGCGACGCCATGAACACCGCCTCCTCGATATCGTGTGTGACGAAAATGACCGTCTTCTGCTCCCGCTCCCAGATACCGAGCAGCAGTTCCTGCATCAGTCCGCGCGTCTGGTTGTCGAGAGCGCCGAAAGGCTCGTCGAGCAGCAGGATTTTCGGGCCGTTCGCCAGGGCACGGGCAATGGCCGTTCTCTGCTGCATGCCGCCGGAGAGCTGTTTCGGCCAATGGTTCTCGAAGCCGCGCAGGCCGACCTTGTCGATATAGCTGTCGACGATCTCCCATTTTTCCTTCTCGGCAACGCCGCGTTCGCGCAGGCCGAAGGCGACATTTTCGCGGATCGTCAGCCAGGGAAACAGGGTATAGGACTGGAACACCATGCCGCGATCCGCCCCCGGCCCCGTCACCGCCCTACCGGACAGCAGCACTTCGCCCGTCGTCGGGCGGTCGAGACCGGCGATGATGCGCAGCAAGGTCGATTTTCCGCATCCCGACGGGCCGAGGATGGTGACGAAATCATTGCGGGGGATTTCCAGATCGGTGGGCTGGAGGGCCAGCGTCGGCTGCCCGCCCTGCACACCCGGAAAAGTGCGGCTGACGCCCTTGATAACGAGTTCGCTCATCAGGCAAGCCTCCAGGCGAAAAGCTTCCGGTTCAGCGATTTGAACGCAAAGTCCGAAATAAGACCGATAATGCCGATGACGATGATGCCGAAGATGATCTGCCCGGTCGCCATCAGCGCCTGGCTGTTGATGATCATATAGCCGATGCCCGAGGAGGCGCCGATCAATTCCGCAACGATAACGTAGGTCCAGGCCCAGCCGAGAACGAGACGGAGGATTTCCGCAATATCCGGCGCATTGGCGGGAATGAGAACACGGCGAACAACGCCCCGGTCCTTCGCACCAAGCGTATAGGCCGCCTCCACCAGATCCCGTCTTGTGCCGGCGACAGCCACGGCCACCATCAGGATGATCTGGAACACAGCGCCGATGAAGATCACCAGCAGCTTCTGCATCTCGCCGATCCCGGCCCAGAGAATGAGGAGCGGCACGAAGGCGGAAGCCGGCAGATAGCGCGCGAAGGAGACGAAGGGCTCCAGCAGCGCCTCGACGGGCTTATAGGCCCCCATGGCGATGCCGACCGGCACGGCAACGAGCGATGCCAGCACGAAACCGCCGACCACGCGCCAGATCGTCATGCCGATATCGCTGGCAAAACCCTGATCGGTCAGCAGATAGATGCCGTCCTTCAGCATGGTGATGGGGTCGGCCAGAAAGGTTGGCGATACGAAACCGCCCAGCGTGGCAACGCCCCAGGCGGAAAAAAACAGCACGAAGAACAGGATGCCGAGAGCAATTCTCGTGCTGTTCCTTATGGGTTGAAGAGGTTGCATCTGTCGCCTGTCCGGAAAACCGGCGCGGCACCTTCGCCGCGCCATCGGAGCGCCGTGCGCGTTTCGCGACGCACAATCGACGCACTCACCTGTCTTTGGCTGCAATATTCCCTGCAGGGAACGCGGCCGCCTTTTCTGTTACTTGATGAAGGACGTATCCGCGAGGGTCGAAAGATCGGGTTTCGACTTTATCACGCCGATTTCCAGCAGCAGGTCCGCCGATTTTTCCGAGAATGTCTTGAATTCACCCTCGAAAAACTTCTGGTTGGCGGCCTTGTCCTGCCATTCGAGGAATTTTGCCGAAGCGGCAAAGGCCTCGCCGGTCTGCTTCACATCCGCGCCCATCGTCGCATAGGACTTTTCGGGATCGGCCTTGATGAGCTCGAGGGCCTGGAAATAGCTGTCCGCCAGTGCTTTCGCCGCCTGCGGATTGGCCTTCAGGAAATCCGGGGTGCAACCGAACGTATCCATGACGGCGGGATAATCCAGCGTCGTGGCGAGGATTTTGCCCTTATCGGGGGCGGCGCGGACAGTGGACAGATAGGGCTCATAGGTCATGGCCGCATCATTTTGACCGGCAACGAATGCCTGCGCGGCCGGTCCCGGCTCGAGGTTGACGACCTTGACATCCTTCAGGGTAAGGCCGTTTTCCTTGAGTATCCAGGCAAGGAAGAAATAAGGGGAGGTGCCCGGCGCGGAGGCGGCAACCGTCTTGCCTTTCAGGTCCGCGACCTTGGCAACATCACTGCGCACCGCAATGCCATCCGCGCCATGCGACTTGTCCATCTGGAAAATCTGGGTGGATTTCACGCCATTGGCATTCCACGCGATCCATGTTTCCACCGTGGTGGCGGCGCACTGGATGTCACCGGAAGCAAGGGCCAGATGGCGGCTCGCCTGCGGGATTTTCTTGATATCGACTTTCAGACCGTTCTTTTCGAAAATGCCGGCCTGTTTGGCGAGCGTCAACGGTGCAAAACCGGTCCAGCCGGACATGCCAATCGTCACCGACGTCTCGGCATAGGCGGAAGCGGATGAAAAGAGCGCGGCGACTGTGGCGAGTACCCATGTTTTCTTCATGATCTGAACCCCTTTTGATTTATTTTTGTGCGATGTTGTTTATCGCTTTATTTGAGGCATCGTAGGCAGGGATTTTATATTTGTCTAGACAAAATAGAAGTTTCCGAAGGCCTCCAGAAAGATTGCAAATACACCATCCGGCATTCTAGACATAGGATAACACGGCCCGGCGCACAGGCCCGCCGTTTTTCCATGTCGAGCTTTCCATGACCAGACAAAGACGTCGCAGTATCATCAGGGCAAGGCGAACCGGAACCGGAATTGCGCTGGTTGCCGCCATTTCCTTCATCGCGGGCATGACGGATGCGGTGGGCCTGCATATTTCAGGCGACTTCGTATCCTTCATGACCGGCAACACCACGCGCGCCGCAGTCTCGATAGAGGCTGGCCTCTATTCCCACGCCGCGAAACTGCTTTTCGCAATCATTGCCTTCGTGGCGGGCAATGCCGGCGGCATCGTGGTCGCGCATAAGTTCGACCGGCGCATCTTCGCCGTTCTGATGGCGGTGGGATTGCTGGTAACAATTGCCGCGCTGCTCGGCGGCGAGACTTCCGCTCTTGCGCAATTTTATCTCGTCGTTTTCGCCATGGGCATGGTCAACGCCGCCGTTGAGCATATTGAGGGACTGCCAATCGGGCTTACCTATGTGACCGGCGCGCTTTCCCGTTTCGGCCGCGGCATCGGTCGTTTTCTTCTCGGCGAACGGAGCCTCGACTGGGGCATTCAGATCGTGCCATGGCTTGGAATGATATGCGGCGCGATCTGCGGCGCTATTCTTGCCGCCACCCTGCAATCGAACGCCCTTTGGGTGGTCGCGGCCACGGTTTTCGTCGTCGCCATCGCCACTTTCATCATTCCGCGCTCGCTTCGCCAGCGCTACAATCAAAGGGTCAAAATCCGGCGGATTACGCCCTGAAAATCATCGCCGTCACTTTCGCGAGATGGTGACGAATTTCGTGCCCCGCACCCGCACCGTCATCAGGCAGGGTTCCTTGTCGGTACGCTCGCAATAACGCGGATGCATCTTCAGCACGAAAACCATGTTGCCGAAGCGCTTGATGAAATCATAGTCGTAAATCCGGGCCGTCGCGATCATCAGATAACCGCCCTCTTTCACCTGGACATAGAAATTATAAGGGCATCCCTCGTCGTCGCAGCTGCGGCCCTTTTCGCCGTCACAATCGAGAACACCGTGATTGACGACGGCGTCCATCAGCCCGTCATTGTTGATATCCAGCCGCGTGACGAAATCGTCGCCGAAGGCCGCCACCTTGCACTCGTTGCGGAAATGGTCCTTCTCGTAGATCTCGGGGTCGTTCACCAGCTGCTGCTGCGCCGAGAGCGCCACCGGAAACATCAAGAGAACCAGCGCCTGAAGAGCGGCAACGAGAGCGATTCGCACGGCATTTTCCTTTGCATCCGTTTCGGTTATGGATGTTGCGATCATCCGGGCGGCCAGCCTAGAGTTTAGTGCTTGCGCGACACTGACGTGTTCGCAGCCCGTGTTTCCGGGGGGAACCTTTTCATGACGCTTCTGGGTTTTCTCGACTATGCCGGGGTCGCCATCTTTGCCGCAACGGGCGCGCTCGCCGCCTCGCGCAAGCAGCTCGACCTGATCGGCTTCCTGTTTTTCGCCGCCGCAACCGGCATCGGCGGCGGCACGGTCCGCGATCTGGTGCTTGGCAGGACGCCTGTATTCTGGGTGGTGAACCCGACCTATATCCTCGTCTGCGTCTCGGTCGCGGTGCTGCTGTTCTTCACCGCGCATCTGTTCGAATCCCGTTACCGCGTACTGATCTGGCTCGATGCGCTGGGCCTTTCCGCTTATTGCGTCATGGGAGCAGCCAAGGGGCTTGCCGCCAGCGGCTCCGCAACCGTCGCCATCGTCACCGGCGTTCTGACGGCGACGTTCGGTGGTGTGTTGCGCGATATTCTCGCCGGCGAGCCTTCCGTGCTGCTGCGGCCGGAAATCTACATCACCTGCGCGCTCCTGGGCTCCTCCACATTCATTGTCGTCTATTTCCTCGGCGCACCGCTTTATGCCGCATCAGCCGCAGGCGTCCTGACGGCCTTCGCAGTCCGGTCCGGTGCGCTGATCTTCGGCTGGACTTTTCCGCCCTACAAGGCAAAGCCCGGCAGGCGGCCGGAAGATGTGATGAAGTGACAAATAGAAATGACCGCCGAAAACAGAGATGGCGCCCGTGGGCGCCATTTTCACATCCGCGATCGGACTGAAGCCTTATCCGCGCTTGCGGCGAAGGCGGATGACCACGTCCACATGGGCGATTTCCATGCCCTCGGGCGCTTCCGGCAAATTGTCGATCTGGAGGTTATTGACGGGAATATCCAGAACCTCGTTCTCGCCCTCCACGAAGAAGTGGTGGTGATCCGAGACGTTGGTGTCGAAATAGGTGCGGGCGCCTTCCACGGCGAGAACACGGATGAGGCCGGCTTCGGTGAACTGGTGCAGCGTATTGTAGACGGTGGCGAGAGAAACGGGCACGCCGGCGGTAACCGCCTCATCGTGCAGTTCCTCGACCGTCAGATGGCGATCGCCCTTTGCGAAAAGAAGATCGCCCAAAGCAACGCGCTGGCGCGTGGGCCGCAGCCCCGAGCGCCGCAACCTCGTTCCGATATCCAATGTGGCGTCAAATGCCATGCAATCCCATTCCAAACAGAGGTATGAAACTTACCAATTGCATTAGCATATATCTTTTGCGGCGGGTGCTTTCAATAGTTTCAGCGTGGCTTAGGCGTGGCAAATGGCGGCAAACCGGCCATTCCTGCAAATTTCCTCTGGTTCCAGCCGTACGGTTCCTGTATGCGGACGGCATATTGAGGTAATGACTTCTGCGAAGAAGGTTCGAAGACAAAGAATGGGGGCAGAGCGGCCTCTGCCCTTGCAGCGCTTCATTTTGAACCTAACTTGCTCTAGTGAAGTCGATCAACACCAGTAACTGGGGAAGTGAAAGCGGTATGGCAACGAGGCAATCAAGTTACAATTACGAGGAGATCCTGTCCTGCGGTCGCGGCGAATTGTTCGGCCCGGGAAATGCACAGCTCCCATTGCCCCCCATGCTCATGGTCCATCGCATTACCGAAATTTCCGAAACCGGCGGCGCCTTCGACAAGGGTTTCATCCGCGCCGAATACGATGTCAGCCCGGACGACTGGTATTTCCCCTGCCACTTCCAGGGCAACCCGATCATGCCGGGGTGCCTGGGCCTTGACGGCATGTGGCAGCTGACCGGTTTCTTCCTCGGCTGGCTGGGCGAAGAAGGTCGCGGCATGGCGCTTTCCACCGGCGAAGTGAAGTTCAAGGGCATGGTTCGCCCTCACACGAAGCTCCTTCAATATGGTATTGATTTCAAGCGCGTGATGCGCGGCCGTCTGGTGCTCGGAACCGCCGACGGCTGGCTCAAGGCGGACGGCGAAACCATTTATCAGGCGACGGACCTGCGCGTAGGCCTGTCGAAGGAAAAGGCTGCCTGAGGCAGACGGAATAGTCCTGACAAACGCCGGGCGGCTTCGGTCGTCCAGCCGAAATCTTAAGAAAAGGTCCCTTTCATGAGACGAGTTGTTGTCACCGGCCTCGGTATTGTTTCTTCCATCGGCGGTGATGCCGCTGAAGTCACCGCATCGCTGCGCAATGCCAAATCCGGCATTTCATTTTCGCCGGATTTTGCCGAACACGGTTTCAAATGCCAGGTCTGGGGCAAGCCGTCTCTCGACCCGACCGATCTGGTCGACCGCCGCGCCATGCGCTTCCTGTCGCAGGGCGGTGCGTGGAACCATGTCGCCATGAAGCAGGCCATCGCCGATTCCGGTCTCGAAGAGAGCGACATCAGCGGCAATGAGCGCACCGGCATCATCATGGGTTCGGGCGGTCCTTCCACCCGCACCATCGTCGAGGCGGCCGATATTACGCTGAAGAACAACAGCCCGAAGCGCATCGGTCCCTTTGCCGTGCCGAAGGCGATGTCCTCCACCGCATCGGCCACGCTTGCCACCTGGTTCAAGATTCATGGCGTCAACTACTCCATCTCGTCGGCCTGCTCCACCTCGGCGCATTGCATCGGCAACGCTGCCGAAATGATCCAGTGGGGCAAGCAGGACGTGATGTTTGCGGGCGGCCATGAGGATCTCGACTGGTCCATGTCCAACCTCTTCGACGCCATGGGCGCCATGTCGTCCAAATATAACGAGACACCGAGCGTCGCCTCGCGCGCCTATGACGTCAACCGCGACGGTTTCGTGATTGCCGGCGGTGCGGGCGTGCTGGTTCTCGAAGAGCTGGAACATGCCAAGGCGCGCGGCGCGAAGATTTACGCCGAAATCGTCGGTTACGGCGCGACCTCGGACGGTTACGACATGGTGGCTCCTTCAGGCGAAGGCGCAATCCGCTGCATGCGGCAGGCGCTTTCCACCGTGAAGGGCGACATCGACTACATCAATACCCATGGCACCTCGACGCCGGTTGGCGACAGCAAGGAAATCGGCGCGATCCGGGAAGTCTTCGGCGACAAAATCCCGCATATCCAGTCGACCAAGTCGCTCACCGGCCATTCGCTGGGTGCGGCCGGCGTGCAGGAATCGATCTACGGCCTGCTGATGATGCAGGAACGCTTCATCGGCGAAAGCGCGCATATTTCCGAGCTCGATCCCGAATTTGCGGGCGTTCCGATCGTTCGCAGCCGCATCGACAACGCCAAGATCGACACCATCCTTTCCAATTCCTTCGGCTTCGGCGGCACCAACGCCACGCTCGTCTTCCAGCGTCATAACGGATAATTGCCCATGAACGGCATCATGCAGGGTAAACGCGGCCTCATCATGGGCGTCGCAAACAATCATTCCATCGCCTGGGGTATCTCCAAGGCGCTTGCGGCACAGGGCGCGGAACTGGCCTTCACCTATCAGGGTGAAGCGCTCGGCAAGCGTGTGAAACCGCTCGCCGCCGAGCTCGGATCCGATTTCATCGTACCATGCGATGTCGAGGATATCGCCTCGGTCGACGCCCTGTTCGCGACGATCCGCGAAAAATGGGGCTCGCTGGATTTTATCGTCCATGCCATCGGCTTTTCCGACAAGAACGAGCTGAAGGGCCTCTACGCGGATACGACGCGCGAGAATTTCAGCCGCACCATGGTCATTTCCTGTTTCTCCTTCACGGAAATCGCCAAGCGTGCCGCCGAGTTGATGACCAATGGTGGCTCCATGCTGACGCTGACCTACAATGGTTCGCAGCGCGTCATCCCGAACTACAATGTCATGGGCGTCGCCAAGGCGGCTCTTGAAGCGTCCGTGCGTTATCTCGCCGCCGATTACGGCCCGCGCGATATTCGCGTCAACGCCATCTCGGCCGGTCCGGTCCGCACGCTGGCGGGCGCCGGCATCTCGGATGCGCGGGCGATCTACGCATGGAACCAGAAAAACGCACCGCTTCGGCGGACCGCGGATATCGACGATATCGGCGGATCGGCGCTTTACCTGCTGTCCAATCTGTCGCGCGGCGTAACCGGCGAATGCCATTATGTGGACTGTGGTTATAACATCACTTCCACACCCACGCTGGAGGTTCTCTCCAAAGCGGATGCGGAATAAGCGCCCGTTTCAGCGTCAACAAAAGCCCGGCCATGTGCCGGGCTTTTATATTTTGGGACGTATCAATTTCGGAAATCACTAAAGTATAATTCGTTGGAGTAACTGAATTTAAACATCGGGTGGTTATGGTCCGCAACAAATTCAACGGTTGCGCTTGCCGCATATTCTTAGAGATCGATATCGCCTCATGCGACTGGCCAGACTGAAGCCATTGCTGGAAAAATTCGGAGTCTCGCGCGACGGGACAGCGGCTATAGAATTCGCGATACTCGCGATCCCCTATTTCCTCGTCGTCTTTGCGATCATCGAGACCTTCATCGCCCTGATGGCGGAACAGGTCGTCGCCAATGCCACCGAGAACATGGCGCGGCGTCTGCGCACCGGGCAGATCAGCAGCTCGATTTCGAAAGAGGATTTCCGCAAGAGCTTCTGCAACGAAGTCTCGGTGATGATCACCTGCTCAGCGGATGAAATTCAAAAAGAACAGAAGCTCTATATCGATCTTCGCTCGTTTACCGCCTTCAAGGATATTCCGACCACGATACCGCTGAAGGCCTATGGCGAATATTACGATCTCGACACCGCCCAATTCGGCTTCAAGCCGGGCGGGCCGGAAACCATCAACATGTTGCGTGTCTATTATCGCTGGCGCGTGGTTGCCGATATCATCCGGCCATACCTGACGAAAATACGTCCGGCCGACGGATCGATGCCCTCACATTTCCTCATCGTCGCGACAAATGCGTTCATGAACGAGAAATACATCACAGGCGGGGGCTCATGATGGCAGGGCTGGTGTCCGTTGCGGCAAACGGCAAACGACGCCTGATGGCGCTCGTTTCACGCTTTGCCAAAGATCGCCGTGGCGTGGGTGCGGTGGAGTTCGCGATCCTCTTTCCGATATTGCTTGCGCTTTATCTGACCTCGTTCGAATTGACGATCGGATACAACACCTACAAGCGGGCAAGCACCGCTGCAGCCTCCATCAACGATCTGATATCGAAAACAGGTTCCGTCGATAAAACCTATCTCGCGGGCATGCAGGACGTCGCAGCCGCCGTGTTTGCGCCCTACAGCACCAAGGGTCTGCAGCTGAAGATCAGCGGCATCAAGATCGACGCGCAAAAACAGGCGAAAATCACCTGGTCCTGGGATGAGAAAAATCTGAGACCCTATGCGGTGGGGTCACCGGTCGCCGTTCCGACGCGCCTGCTCGTGGAAAACAGCTTTCTCATCCACGTCGAACTTTCCATCCCGCATGAATTGCTGATGTTCATGCCCGATCTTGCCTCGTCCGGGGTGAAGTCGATCACCATCGGCCGGGAGTATTTCTTTAAGCAACGCGACGCCGAGACCGTCTGCACCAATTGCTGAGCAATCGGTGCGCCAGAACGGTCTCGTCATGGCAATAGTTAGTAGACGTCGCGCAGATAACGTTTTTCGCGTTTCAGCCGGTTCACATACTCGCTCGCCGCCTCAGCGGAGATGCCGGCCTCCTCGCTGACGATGCCGTGCAGGGCATCATCGACGTCCTTCGCCATGCGGGTCGCGTCGCCGCAGACGTAGAAATAACCGCCCTCTTCAAGCCATTGATAGAGCGCCTTGCCGTTCTGCCGCATGCGGGTCTGGACATAAATCTTCTCCGCCTGATCCCGCGAGAAAGCGAGGTCGAGGCGGGTGAGCACACCATCGCGGCTCATGTCGCCAAGTTCGTTTTCATAGATGAAATCCGACTGCCGGTGCTGATCGCCGAAAAACAGCCAGTTTTTGCCGTTTGCGCCTCGGGCTTGCCGTTCCTGCAAAAAAGCTCGGAAGGGCGCGATGCCCGTACCCGGTCCCACCATGATCATAGGCGCGTCATTGTCCTGCGGCACACGAAACGCTTTGTTCGGCGAGACGAAAATCCCGGCACTCTGTCCGGCCTCCACGCGGTCGGCGAGATAGGTGGAGCACACGCCCCCACGCTCACGGCCCTCGGCGCGATAACGCACGCTGGCGATGGTCAGATGCACGCTATTTTTTGCGACCAGCGGGCTGGAAGAAATGGAATAGGCGCGATGTTGCAGGGGTTTCAGGAATGTTACAAATTCAGCAACATCGAATAGCGGCTTTCCGCCGAGATTGATGAGGTCGAGAATATCCTTGCTCCAGAGAAAGGCGGCCAGTTGCTCCCTGTCTCCGTTTGCGAGAATGTGGATGAGTTCGTCATGCCCCGCCCGCTTGCCGATTTCGGCGACGAGTTCGCGCGAAGGCGTCGATATCTCGAACATGTTGAGAAGCGCATCGCCGACCGGCCGGTCCAGCCCGGCGATTTGGCTATCCGCAGCCGCTCCGAAGTGTTCCAGCAGCGCGCCGGCCAGTTTCGGATCGTTCAGGGGCACGACGCCAAGAGCGTCACCCGCCTCATAGTCCAGACCACTTTCGCCGAGATCGAATTCGTAGTGGCGAATTTCCTTGGATGAGCCGGGACCGGACAGGCGGCGATTGACGCTTACCTCAGCCGAATAGGGATTTCTGCGGCCCCAGCCCTGTTTTGCCCGCACGGGCGGCTCGGCGATGTCGGGCATGGTGACAGATGCCGTATTGCCGCCATCGACAGCAAGCGCGAGCGGCAGGGTCTCACCGATCCATGCGGCGGCGGCGTCCTCGAAGTCGATATCGCAGTCGATACGCGTCTTCATGCGCTTGCCGCCGAGTTGTTCGAACCGCGTATCGATAAGCTTACCCGCCTGGCAGAAGCCGTCATAGCCGGTATCGCCGAGCGCGAGCACGGCAAAATTCATCTCGTCCAGACGCGGCGCGCTGTCCGCGGCGAGCGCTTCCCAGAAAAGCTGGGCATTATCAGGCATTTCACCTTCGCCATAGGTCGAGGTGACAACGATGACCCGCTTCATGGCGCCGAGACTGTCCATCGAGACATCATCGAGTGCCGTCACCACCGGCTGCATGCCCTGGGCGCGCGCGGCGGCGGCGACATCCATCGCCAGCGCCTCCGCATTGCCGGTCTGGGTGCCGAAGAGAATATTCAGCACGCTGGCCGCCGCCCGGGGAGCAGCGGCGGCAACCGATGTCTCCAGGCCGATGGCGGCGCGGGAATGGAGCCCCGCCAGAAAACCGGAAAGCCATGCGCGCTGATCACCGTTGAAGGGCGCGTCTTCGGGAATATAAGGTATCTTCATCATGCTGCCCTGTGGCTGGATGCGGTGGCGAGGTCGGGAATGGCGCGGGCTGCGAAAAGCTCCTCGAAGCCCGGCAGACGGCCGATCTTCTCGACGTTTTTCCGGTTCTGCTGAATGATCCAGCCATAGGTGCCGGGGCTGTCCACCGACCAGATGTTCCTGCGCGCCAGCGCCTGCTTGTAATCGTCGAGGCGCTTGGCGGCGATCATCACCGCAAGCTGTTCATCGCCATGGTCCGAAAGCGCCTCGCGGGCATATTTCAGTAACCGCTGCATCAGCGCATAGTCTTCCGTGAGGATGAGATTGCGCACGGCTTTTTCAATTGCCGGGTCGGAAGGACCCGACGCCATCGGCAGCCGCTGCAGGGCGATGGCCTGCGCCATGCTCAACACGGTATAATTGTTGAGCAGCGCGTACATTTCTTCGGTATCCGTCTCGCCATAACCCGGCACCGTTCCGTTCAGGACGGCCTTGCGGTCGCGATAGGCGAGCTTGAACTTTCGCAGTTGATGAGCGGCAAGCGCGGATGCCAGTTCCTCCAGCAGTTCCTTGCGGGGCTTCGCCTTCAGAATTTCATCGCTATCCTGATAAAGCAGCAGGGCGCGTGGCATGCCATAGACGAAATTATGCTGTTCACTTTCCCAGTTTTCCAGAAGCCATGCCGCCTTGGCCGAGCCGGTTTCTGCGACATGCCAGGTCAGAAGCTGGTGGATTGCCTGATTATGAATGGCGGCCTGTTCATCCTCACCGGTGACTGAACCGAGCAGGATGGAATCGTGGCTGACTTTCTTCGGCAGATCGCCATAGGGATCATACTGATAAACGAAGCCGCCGCTCATGCCGTTGCCGAAACCCTTGCCGAAGCTGCCGAGGTTCAGGACCGCGCCGTTGGTCATGTATTCGCAGGCGAAATCACCCACGCCTTCGACGACGGCGGTGGCGCCGGAGTTACGCACCGCGAAACGGTCGCCCGCCTGCCCTTCCACGAAGGTCCGACCGCCGGTGGCGCCGAACAGCGCGAAATTGCCGACCAGCACGTTGCCGCCCGCCTCTTCCGAGCCGCCGCCGGGGGAGCGCACGACGATGGTGCCGCCGCAGGCGCTTTTGCCGACGCCGTCATTGCAGGTGCCGGTATGGACCATGACCATGCCGTCATTGCAGAAAGCGCCGAAGGACTGCCCGGCGGAACCGGAGGTATCGATGCGCACCGAACCCGCCTCTAGGAACCGGCGGCCACGGCTGTCCCGCTTCACGGCCGGCAGAGCATCCGCCTCTTCGTCGGAAAGCTCATGGTTCAGCATGCGTTCGATATCGACGGCGAGCTGACCGCCGACGCTCTTGTTGCAATTGTTGAGGAAACGATTGCCGCCAAGCTCGATATTCTCGCGCCTGCTGTCGACCAGGGCCGAGCGCACGAGTTCGATGAAGGCATCGTCCAGTGCAAAGTCCTTTTCCATATAGACCGGGCTGTCGATCTTCACCTCTTCGACCACGGCGAGCATTGCCCGGAGGTCAAGCTGGCCGACGCTTGCCGGATGATCGAGGAGGTGAAGAAGATCGGAACGGCCGCGTGCCTCCCGCAGCGAGGCAACCCCAAGCCCGGCCAAAATCTCGCGCGTTTCATGGGCGATGTTCATGAGATATTGCGCCAGCGCGCGCGGATCGCCGTTGAAGGCCTCCTGATTGGTGGTGAGACCGGCTGGGCACTTGATATTGCAGTTCTTGGCCATGACACATTTCAGCATCATCAGCGCCGTCGTGCCAAATTCGAAACTGTCACCGCCGAGAAGTGCCGATTTCACCACATCGCTCGCCGTCTGGTGCGCGCCGGAGCAACGCAGCAGCACCTTGGCGCGCAGACCGGTGGCGCAGAGCGCCTGATGCACCTCGGCAATGCCGATCTCCGCCGCGCGGCCAGTATATTTGAGGCTGGTGACGGCAGCCGCCCCCGTGCCGCCGGTATTGCCGGCGACATTGATGACATCCGCCCCCGCCTTGGCGACGCCGACTGCAATCGTGCCGATGCCTTCAGACGAGACCAGCTTAACGATAACGCGCACGCGCGCCGCCTTGGCGTCATGGATGAGCTGGGCCAGATCCTCGATCGAATAGGTATCGTGATGCGGTGGCGGCGAGACAAGCTCGACGCCCGGCGTACCACCGCGTGCGGCGGCGATTTCCACCGTCACCTTGGGAGACGGCAACTGCCCGCCCTCGCCTGGCTTTGCGCCCTGACCGATCTTGATCTCGATCTCTTCCAGCATCGGATCGGCAAGATAACCGGCCCAGACGCCGAAACGGCCAGAGGCGAACTGCTTGATGCGCGAGGCACGGATGGTGCCATAACGGGAAATATGCTCGCCGCCTTCACCCGAATTCGACATGCCGCCAACCATGTTGGTGCCATGTGCAACCGCTTCATGGGCCGCAGCGACAAGCGCGCCGTGGCTCATGGCACCCGATGCCAGGGTCTTGGTGATCTCGCTCGCCTTCTGAACGGCATCGAGCGGAATGCTTTCCGGTGCAGTGCGGATAAGCGAGAGATAGGCGGATGCTTCACCCTGCGCCTGAACCATGAGCGCGCCACCTTCCAGCCAGTGGCCGGGAATATCCGCACCGAAACGGTCGAGCAGCGACTGGCCGAGCGCGGCAAGCCGGGCAAGCTCATGACCGTGCGGGCCGGTCAATTGCAGCCGGAAAGCGCCGTCTCCCGCCTCTTCGCAACGCAATCCGCGCACCATGAAGCTGTTATTGCCCTGCCGGGAAAAACGGCCCATTTCCCGGCGGAATTCTTCTGCGGAACCGGCGAATGTGACGTCGGCCGGCAATTCCAGAACGTCGCGCAGAGCGGCCGGGCGGCGCGCCCTTTCCTCGGCCATCATGCGGGCGAAGGCGCGGTAACCGGGCGTTACCTCGAATTTGTCGATGGCCTCCGGGGTCAGCCGGTCGAAGCTGTTGTGATAATAGGCCGCATCGTTGAGACCGAAGGCATCTTCCAGCCGGTTGAGCGGCAGGAGACGCAAAGCCTCCTCGTTTTCGGTTCCCTTGTCGAAACCGATCTTCTCCTCCGTCATGTCCACGAAACCGCGTACCGCCGTCGTGCCATAGGAATGGCCGGCGCCTTCCGCACGCTCCTTGAAGAGACCGAGCAGCGGAATGTCGTTTTCGCCCTTCACGGACAGCGCCTTGCGGTGCCAGTCCGCCACGGCCTGCGCGATGACGGCGAAGTTGACGCCGCCAACCGGGGTCTTCACATTGGGGAAATAGCGCTTCAGTACCGCATCGTCGGTATCGAGGAAGTTCGGTTCGAAGAACTCGCCGCCGATATAGCTTTCCGCCGTGCACAGGCCGACCTTGCCCATGGTCTTCATCAGCGACTTTTCCGCCGCCTTGGCAAAACGCTTGAAGGCCTTGTCGGCATCAGCACCGAATTTCTCCTCGGCGCGGAACTGCACGCCAAGCGGATAGACGGCAGAAGCGCCGAAGCCGAGGCCGGCTGCTATGTGATGCGAGGAAGAAAACTGGCCACTTTCCACGATCAGGGAAATGCGCAGCCGCAGACCTTCCTCGATCAGCCGCTGATTGATGGCGGAGACGACCATGATCATCGGCAAGGCCGCACGGCCTGCCGAGACATGCCGGTCGGTGATGACGGCGATGCCGCCTTCCTCAGCTGCGAAAGCCACAACCTCATCGCAGAGATCATCGATTGCCTGCCGCAGGGCCGTTTCATTGGCCTCCGCAACATCGAAGACCGGCGAATATAGCATTTCGAAACGGCGAAGGGGCGTCTCCGACTGCTCGCGAATGCGCAGCATATCGAGATGGGTCAAGATCGGGGAACGCACGACGATCTGGCGGGCCTTCTTCGCCCCGCTGTTCGGCTTCGCACCGAGGGCCACACGCAACGTCATGCCGTCGGCCTCACGAATACTGTCGAGCGGAGGATTGGTGACCTGCGCGAAACGTTGTGAGAAATACTTTGCGACGCCGCCTTCCTGATCGGACAGTGCGTTGATGGCATTGCCGTAACCCATCGCCGAAATCTTTTCCGCGCCTGAGGCCAGCATCGGGTCCATCAGGAATTTGAAGCTTTCCTGATTGTGCGAATAGGCGACATAACGCTGGTGGCGCTCCAGATCGCCATTGTAACGCAGCGGCGAGCCCTGCTTTTCCGCCGGCACTTCCGGCAGATCTTCCAGCATGACACGGGCTTCGCGCAACAGGGATGAATATTCGCGGCGTGAGGCGAGAAGCTCCAGCGCCTCGACGGTGGAAAAGGCGCGGCGTTCTGCATGGTCGTAATAAAGCATGCCGCCCGCCTCGATGCGGCCGCGGCGGATGACGCTTTCCGCCGGAAAGGCGATCTGCCCGGCCTCCGACATGACGCAGAGATAATCTTCCGTCTCGACGGTGCGCAGCGGGCGCAGGCCGAGGCGATCGAGCCGCGCGCCGATTATGGTGCCGTCGCCGAAGATCAGCGCGGCCGGGCCGTCATTCTTCTCCTCATAGAGCGAGAAATATTCCAGCATCGCCTTCACACCCGGTGACAGGGTATCGTCATTTTCCCAGGCTGGCGGCATCATCGAGACCACGGCGGTGACGAGGTCGAGACCGTCTTCCATCACCCGTGCCTGCAGGGTCTGATCCAGACGGCAGCTGTCCGACTGGCCTTTCGGCCGGATGATGCTGGCATTCTTTGCCAGCGCCACGGCCGCTTCCGACAGCCGGTTCTTCTTGTCGGTGTTGAGCTCGCCATTATGCGCCATCAGACGGAAGGGCTGCGCCATGGAAGGATGCGGATCGGTATTGGTGGAGAACCGCGTGTGGAAATACATCGTATGCACTTCATGGCGCGGATCGGTGAGGTCGCAGAAATAGGGCATGACCTCATGGGAGTTCAGGCGGCCTTTCAGAACCTGCGTGCGGGCGCTGAGCGACAGCGGATAAAAGCCAGCGAGTTCCGGCACCGTATAGGCAAGCGCCTCGATGGCCAGCAACGCCTTGTGGATGCGCCAGTCAAATTCGGTAAGGGTTGCGCATTCGGCCGGAGCCGAAAAGACCCATTGGCGGATCGGCAACTGGTAGGGGATAGCTGCGGGACGGATGGCCGCATCATTCACCGGCACATCGCGAACGAGCAGGATTGAAAAGCCCTGCTCTTTAAGGGCGTTTGCGATGATACCGACAGCCTCGCCATGGAAAGCCGGATTTTGCGGCAGAAAAAAATTGCCGACGCCGAACCGGCCAGCCTGCAAGCCGTCCTCACCGGTCAATTCCCGAAAGAAAGAGAGCGACAAATCCAGCGATACGCCCGCGCCATCCCCGACACCTTCCGCCGACATGCCGCCGCGATGCGGCACGGCACAGAGAGCCTCGTGGCCGCGCTTCAGCACATCATGCGTCTGCACGCCGTCCTTGCGGGTGATGAAACCGACACCACAGCTGCTTTTTTCAAAAGCCGCATCGTAAAGGCCGAATTTTTGCTCCGTCACACTCAAGGCACTCTCCTCTCGTTGCGCATTTCGCGCGGCATCGCCCTCTTTCCCGAAACCCGGCGCGTCAGCCGGCACTCTGCGGGCGGAGCCGCAGGCGACCTGGCTGCTCCTCATTCTTCTGCTTAGCGGCGTTTAATGGCGCGAACGGTCGTTTTGCGGCCGTCAAACGGCTTGGCGGCGATGGCCGCTTTTTCGCAAATAATGATCGTCGTCGTTCGCATCGCGTTCCCTGAAGGCCGGCTTTCCGGCAGTGAGATACACTGAATTACGTCAGTATTGCTTACATAATATTTCATGATCGACCAAGTCAAGATTAAAATCGACCCGGCGCAATAAAAAAACAAAAACGCCGCGAAATCCGACAGGATTCCGCGGCGCGATGGCTGCAGAGATTTTTAAATTGCCCGGATCACTCCGAAGGCATGTCCAGAGTGCGGCTGAACCAGAGGGCAATCAGCGTGCAGAGCGCACCCGACATCAGGTAAATGCCGACCGCGAAAAGGCCGAATTTGGACGAAAATCCGAGCGCGACGAGCGGTGCGAAGCCAGCACCGATCAGCCAGGAAATATCCGAGGTGAGCGACGCGCCGGTATAGCGGTACTCACGGCTGAAGCGGGAAGCAAGCGCGCCGCCTGCCTGACCGAAGGACAGGCCAAGCAGAGAAAAGCCGATCAGCACAAAGAGATAACGGCCAATATCACCGGAACCAAGAAGAACCGGTGCAACCAGACTGAAAAGGCCGATCAGCACCGCCGCGATGGCAAGAAGCTTCCGCCGGCCGATCCTGTCGGCCAGAATACCGGAGACCACGATCATCCCGCCGGCGATGATGGCGCTGACGAATTGCACGAAAAGGAAGTCCGAGACACGCTGGCTGGTGTTGAGCGAAACCCAACTCAGCGGGAAGACGGTGACCAGATGGAAGAGCGCAAAGCTTGCCAGCGGCACGAACGCTCCCG
The DNA here is from genome assembly GCF_002008205.1 of Agrobacterium sp. YIC 4121. NCBI lineage: Bacteria > Pseudomonadati > Pseudomonadota > Alphaproteobacteria > Hyphomicrobiales > Rhizobiaceae > Agrobacterium > Agrobacterium sp. YIC 4121. Next base: position 713,591 of record NZ_MRDI01000001.1, read on the forward strand.
TGAGGACCACCGGAAACTGCGAGCGCAGCATCTTGAACATGGGGCGCGGTTCCAGCTCGTGCTGTTCCAGCATGGCCTGAAATTCCGGCGTCACGATCATGCGCAAGCGGGCGAAGAGCGCGAGAACATTCAGCGCCAGCGCCACGAAGAAGGGGAAACGCCAGCCCCAGGCGAGGAATTCCGCATTGGAAAGCTGTGTGACGAAGACGATGAAAAAGGCGCTGGCGAGACCGAAGCCCATGGCCGCACCGATCTGCGGCATCATGGCGTACCAGCCGCGCTGTTTCTGCGGCGCATTCATGGCGAGCAGCGACACCAGACCGTCCCATGCGCCGCCAAGCCCAAGGCCCTGGCCGATGCGGAACACCGCCAGAAGACAGGGGGCAAGCATGCCCGCTTCCGCATAGGACGGAAGAAAGCTGATCGCCATGGTGGAACCACAGAGCGTGAAGAGAGCGGCCATCAGCTTCACGGCGCGCCCGAATTTGCGGTCGATCTGGAGGAAGATCAGCGAGCCGATAGGCCTTGCGATAAAGGCCAGTGAGAAAACCGCGAAGGAATAGAGCGTCGCCGTCAGCGGGTCGACGAAAGAAAAGAAGACGTGGGGGAAAACGAGCGCGGAGGCGATGGCATAGATGAAAAAGTCAAAGAATTCCGTCATTCTCGCAAGAATGACCGCAATCGTGATGCGATCCGGATCGACCTTGACGGGACCGACCCCATTTCCGTTCGCCTCCGGCGCCTGCCCAAAGGATGGAGCAGCATTCGTATAACTCATAATATCCCTCCTGCGTCATGGACGAACCATTTCCTGTAACGCGCCGGCTCCTCTTCCGTTGCGTTACGATGCGGCGGATTGTCACACGCACCCTACGTAACGTCAATTGAAGTTTGGCAATAAAGGGTTGCCCAGTCAGCTGACCATGCGATAATGCACGCGCTCCGTCCTTAAACGCAGCTCTGCCCGAGACATGGTGCATCGCGAAGGTTTCGCTGCACCGCGACAATATACCTCATTTGAAAAATGATGTTCGGCAATTATTCGCGGCATAATCCAAACTGTACGAGTTCAAAGAACGTGCGCACGATCAAAAAAATCCTATCCGCCCTTCTGGCAATCCCGGCTCTGCTGCTGCTCAGCGGCTGTAACCTCGTGGTGATGAACCCTTCGGGCGACGTCGCCATCCAGCAGCGCGATCTTATCATCACGTCCACGGTCTTGATGCTGCTGATCATCGTCCCCGTCATCGTCCTGACGATTTTCTTCGCATGGAAATATCGGGAATCGGCAAAGGCCGAGGATTACGATCCCGAATGGCACCACTCCACGCGCCTTGAAATGGTGATCTGGTCGGCTCCGGTCGCCATCATCCTGATGCTCGGCACGGTGACCTGGATTTCCACTCACCGTCTCGACCCCTATCGTCCGCTGGAGCGTATCGACGAGAACCGTCAGGTGACCGCCGATGTCAAACCGATCACGGTGGAAGTGGTGGCCATGGACTGGAAGTGGCTGTTCTTCTATCCCGAACTCGGCATTGGCAGCGTCAATGAATTCGCCGCTCCGGTCGATGTTCCGATCAATTTCAAGATCACCGGCACGACGGCAATGAACTCCTTCTTCGTGCCCGCGCTCGCCGGCCAGATCTACGCCATGGGCGGCATGCAGACCAAGCTGCACGCGGTCATCAACAAGGAAGGCGTTTATGACGGCTTCTCGGCCAACTTCTCCGGCCCCGGCTTCTCCCACATGCGCTTCAAGTTCCATGGCCTCAGCCAGCAGGGCTTCGACCAGTGGGTTGCCAAGGCGAAAGAGGGCGGCAAGGGCTTCGGCCGTCAGGAATATCTGGAATTCGCCAAGCCTTCGGAGCGCGAGCCGGTACAATATTTCGCTTCGGTCGATCCCGAACTCTACAGCGCCATCCTCAACCGCTGCGTCGAGCCCAACAAGCTCTGCATGCGCGACATGATGCATATCGACGCCAATGGCGGCGGCGGCAAGGAAGGCATCGATATCGCCAAGGCGCTGAATTCCGTCGTCTGCACGCCGCTTGCGCCCTTTGGCGTCGCCAGCGGCCCCCAATCCACTCCGGCTGCGCTCGAAGGACAGACTTTCGAGCCTGCGGCGCTGCCGGAAACGAAACAAGTCGCTGGCTGACGGATACGTCCCGGCATTATGCGGCGCGGCCAATGGCTGCGCCGATCTTATGTCTTAGAATCGCAAGAGGCTAAAAATGATCGTCAATTCCGATCAAACGTCGTTCCTGTTCGGGAAGCTGACATGGGAGTCCATCCCGCTTCACGAGCCCATTCTTGTCGCGACCTTCGCGGCCGTGGCTCTGGGCGGTATCGCCGTCGTCGGCGCCCTCACCTATTTCCGCCTCTGGGGCTATCTCTGGAATGAATGGTTCACGAGCATCGATCACAAGAAGATCGGTATCATGTACATCATCCTGGCGCTCGTCATGCTGCTGCGCGGTTTCGCCGATGCCATCATGATGCGTGTCCAGCAGGCGATCGCGTCGGGCGGATCGGAAGGTTACCTCCCGCCACACCATTACGACCAGATCTTCACAGCCCACGGCGTCATCATGATCTTCTTCATGGCCATGCCGATGATCACGGGTTTGATGAACTTCGTCGTGCCGCTGCAGATCGGCGCCCGCGACGTTTCGTTCCCCTTCCTCAACAACTTCTCCTTCTGGATGACCACGGCCGGCGCCGTCATCACCATGATCTCGCTGTTCATCGGTGAATATGCGCAGACCGGCTGGCTGGCCTATCCGCCGCTCTCCGGCATCGATGGAAGCCCGGGCGTGGGGGTGGATTATTATATCTGGGGTCTGCAGATCGCCGGTGTGGGAACGACGCTATCGGGCATCAACCTGATCGTGACGATCATCAAGATGCGCGCGCCTGGCATGACCATGATGCGCCTGCCGATCTTCGTCTGGACATCGCTGTGTTCGAACATCCTGATCGTGGCCTCTTTCCCGATCCTGACCGGCACGCTGGCACTTCTCACCCTCGACCGTTACGTTGGCACCAATTTCTTCACCAACGATCTCGGCGGCAACCCGATGATGTATGTCAACCTCATCTGGATCTGGGGCCACCCCGAAGTTTACATTCTGGTCCTGCCGGCATTCGGCGTCTTCTCGGAAATCGTTGCGACGTTCTCCCGCAAGCGTCTCTTCGGTTATGCCTCGATGGTCTACGCCACGGGCGTCATCACCATCCTCGCCTATATCGTGTGGCTGCACCACTTCTTCACCATGGGTTCCGGTGCAAGCGTGAATGCCTTCTTCGGCATCACCACGATGATCATCTCGATCCCGACGGGTGCCAAGATCTTCAACTGGCTCTTCACCATGTATAAGGGCCGCATCAAGTTCGATGTCCCGATGCTGTGGACGATCGGCTTCATGATCACCTTCGTCATCGGCGGCATGACCGGCGTTCTCCTCGCCGTTCCGCCGGCGGACTTCGTGCTGCACAACTCGCTGTTCCTGATCGCCCACTTCCACAACACCATCATCGGTGGCGTGGTGTTCGGTGTGCTTGCGGGTATCGTCTACTGGTTCCCGAAGGCCTTCGGTTACCGTCTCGATCCGTTCTGGGGCAAGCTGTCCTTCTGGTTCTGGTTCATCGGTTTCTATTTCGCCTTCATGCCGCTCTATATTCTCGGCCTGATGGGGATTACCCGCCGTATCAGCCAGTTCGAGGATAATTCCCTGCAGATCTGGTTCGTGATCGCCGCCTTCGGCGCCTTCCTGATCGCGCTCGGCATCGCCTCCTTCGTCATCCAGCTCATCGTCAGCTTCCTGAAGCGCGACCAGCTGCGTGACGTGACCGGCGACCCCTATAACGGCCGTACGCTGGAATGGTCGACGTCTTCGCCGCCGCCCGCCTACAACTTCGCCTTCACGCCCGTCATCCACGATGTCGACGCCTGGGCGGATATGAAGAAGCGCGGTTACAACCGTCCCAAGGAAGGCTTCATCCCGATCCATATGCCGAAGAACACCGGCGCGGGCGTGATCATCAGCGCCATCAGCGTGGTTCTCGGCTTCGCCCTGGTATGGCACATCTGGTGGCTTGCGGCTCTGTCGATGCTCGCCATCATCGCGGTCTCCATCGCCCATACCTTCAACTACAATCGCGATTATTACATTCCGGCTTCCGACGTTTCGACGGTCGAAGCGGAACGTACCAAGCTGCTCGCGGAACAGGCGTAACGGAACATGTCTCATACACCTGCACAAAGCGTCGACGGCGCTGAACCACCGGTCTTCTACCTGAAGGAAGACCATCACCCGGAGAACGGCACCTCGCTGGGCTTCTGGCTCTACCTGATGAGCGACTGCCTTATCTTCGCGACGCTGTTTGCCACCTATGCCGTTGTCGGCCGCAACTATGCGGCCGGCCCTTCCGGTGCCGACCTGTTCGACCTGAAGCTGGTGGCGATCAATACCGGCTTCCTGCTTTTCTCCTCCATCACCTATGGCTTCGCCATGCTGGAAATGGAAAAGCAGAAGGTAAAGGCCACGCTGGTCTGGCTGGGTGTGACCGGCCTCTTCGGCCTCGCCTTCCTCGCGGTCGAACTCTACGAGTTCCATCACCTGATCGCGGAAGGTGCCGGTCCGCAGCGTTCGGCGTTCCTGTCGGCCTTCTTCGCGCTGGTCGGCACGCACGGTCTGCACGTCACCTTCGGCATCATCTGGCTCGTCACGCTCATGTTCCAGGTCGCCAAGCACGGCCTGATCGCGGCAAACAAGCGTCGCCTGATGTGCCTGTCGATGTTCTGGCACTTCCTTGACGTCATCTGGATCGGCGTCTTCTCCTTCGTTTACCTCATGGGAGTTCTTTGATGAGTTCCGAAGCACACGCACATCACGACGCGCATGGCGACGACCATCATCACCATGATGGCGCGAGCCATGGCACCTTCAAGAGCTACATGATCGGCTTCGTCCTGTCGGTTATACTGACGGCGATCCCCTTCTGGCTGGTCATGGGCGACGTTCTTGAAAACAAGACCCTGCTGGTCATCGCCATCATGGGTCTCGGCGTCATCCAGATTTTTGTGCACATGATCTACTTCCTGCACATGGACACCAAGTCCGAAGGCGGCTGGACCTTCATGGCGCTGATCTTCACCGTCGTGGTGCTCCTGATCACGCTCTCCGGCTCGCTCTGGGTCATGTACAACATGAACAAGAACATGATGCCGCTGCACATCGAGGATGTGAAAAACCTGCCCTGAGCAGCAGAGACCTACGGCCTGCCGGGTTTCCGGCGGGCCGCCTTCGCGCCAACACATAACCCCATGAATCCTGGTGCGATTTATGGGGTTATTTGCTGGAAGGAGCGCATGCGGGCGCTAGAGTTTTTTCGCTTTTCCTCGAATCGCAAAAACACTCTAACTCTTTGTTTTAGCGCATTTCCGGACGGAAAACCGGGTTCCACTTTTCCTGGAAATGCTCCGGGAAACCCGCCAAAGCAGACCGGTTTCTGCCGGGCGCGCTTCGCAAGGACCGTGACATGAGCGAAACCACACCCCATAACCGGCGCATCCGCCCTGCGGCCATCGTCGTCCTGTTCCTGACCGTCGTTCTGACGGGTCTGCTGCTCGCGCTCGGCACCTGGCAGGTCAAGCGCCTTTCCTGGAAGCTCGATCTTATCGAGCGGGTCGAAGCCCGTGCCCATGCCGATCCCGTCGACGCCCCTGCCGCCAAAGAATGGCCGGCGCTCGGCGATCCGGCGGAATACGAATATCGCCGTGTGAAACTGTCCGGCACCTTCCTCAATGACAGGGAGGTTCAGGTCTATACGGTCACGGACCTCGGCCCCGGTTACTGGGTGATGACGCCGCTCAAGCGGGACGATGGCTCCAGCATCATCGTCAATCGCGGCTTCGTGCCGTCCGACAGGCGCGACCCGTCCTCCCGCCAGGAAGGCGAACCGGCCGGAAATGTCGAGGTCGTCGGGCTGATGCGCGCGCCCGAAACCGGCGGGCTTTTCCTGCGCACCAACGATCCGGCAAATGGCCGCTGGTATTCCCGCAACATCCCGCAAATCTCGCAGGCATCCGGCCTTTCCGATGTCGCGCCGTTTTATGTCGATGCCGATGCAACCCCCAATCCGGGCGGCCTGCCGGTCGGCGGCAAGACCATGCTCACCTTCCCCAACAACCATCTCTCCTATGCCGTTACGTGGTATATTCTGGCGGCGATGGTGGTGGCTGCGGGCTGGTATGTCCTGCGCAACCTCAACGCCCCCAAACCGAAACGGGACGAGGATTGAGCAGCCGGTTTTACCGGATGGTTCATAAAATCACTTCCTTCTTCACGTTTTGCTGATCTATAACGACAGTTCGGCCTGACATTGCCCGTCGGCGCATTTTGTTTCGGTGAGTTATGGCAAGAGCATTTCTTCTCGTTCTGGATTCCTTCGGCGTCGGCGGCGCACCCGATGCGGAGCGGTATGGCGATCTTGGCGCAAACACGCTCGGCCATATCGCGGAATTCTGTGCAGCGGGCGCTGCCGACAAAGCGGGGCTTCGCTCCGGTCCGTTGAAACTGCCGAACATGTGTTCGCTCGGCCTGCTGGAGATTGCGCGACAGGCAAGCGGCGACATTCCCGCCGGCATGGAACCGCCGGAGCGCATTTTCGGCCTGCACGGTTCCGCCAGCGAAATCTCCAAGGGCAAGGACACGCCGTCCGGTCACTGGGAGATCGCCGGTACGCCCGTCACCTTCGACTGGGGATATTTCCCAACGGAAGGCGACGCCTTTTCTCCGGAACTGGTGGAGGCGATCTGCAAGGAGGCTAATATTCCCGGCATCCTCGGCAATTGCCATGCTTCCGGCACCGAGATCATCGCTGCACTCGGCGAGGAGCATATCAGGACCGGTAAACCGATCTGCTACACCTCATCCGATTCCGTTTTCCAGATCGCCGCGCACGAAACGCATTTCGGTCTGGAGCGCCTCATCTCGCTCTGCGAGACGGTGCGCAAGCTGCTCGATCCTTTGAATATCGGCCGCGTCATCGCCCGCCCCTTCATCGGCGAAACGGTGGCGACCTTCGAACGCACCGGCAACCGTCGCGATTTCTCCGTTCTGCCACCGGAACCGACCCTGCTCGACAGGCTTGTGGAGGCCGGCCGAAAAGTGCACGCCATCGGCAAGATCGGCGATATCTACGCCCATCAGGGTGTGACGCGCGTCATCAAGGCAAATGGCAACAGCGCCCTGATGGATGCGACGTTGCAGGCTATCGATGAGGCCGAAAACGGCGATCTCGTCTTCACCAATTTCGTCGATTTCGACATGCTTTATGGCCATCGCCGGGACGTTGCCGGTTACGCCGCCGCCCTTGAGGCCTTCGATGCGCGAATCCCCGAAATCCATCGCAAGATGGCGCCGGGTGACATCGCCCTTCTGACCGCCGATCACGGTTGCGACCCCACCTGGCGGGGCACCGACCATACACGGGAAAGGGTGCCGATCATGGCATTCGGACCGGGCATTCGCTCACGCGATGTCGGCATCCGTTCAAGCTACGCCGATATCGGCGAAAGCATCGCCCACCATCTTGGCATCGAGGCCGGTTCTCACGGCAGGAGCTTCATTTGACATCGCATTTGCTGAAGGCGGAAATTCACTGCCACATCGAAGGTGCGGCCCCGCCCGCCCTCGTCGCTAAACAGGCGGAGAAATACGGTATCGACACCAGCGGTTTTCTGAGGGACGGCCAATATGTCTGGTCGGATTTCGCCGAATTCATCCGTTGTTATGACGCGGTGGCGCAGGTGTTCAAGACGGATGAGGATTATGCCGTCCTGACTGAAACCTACCTGACCGAACTTGCGCAAGCCAATACCATCTATAGCGAGCTGATCATTTCGCCCGATCACGGCGACCGCATCGGGCTCGGCGCCGACGCCTATCTGGCCGGTATTGCCGAAGGTATCCGCATCGCAAGGGAAAAGACGGGGATCGAAACCCGCATCATCGTCACCGGCGAGCGCCATTTCGGCCCGGAGCGGGTAATCGCCGCGGCCGAATATGCCGCACGCGCTCAACATCCGCTGGTGACGGGCTTCAACATGGCCGGCGAGGAGCGCATGGGCCGCGTCGCCGATTATGCACCCGCCTTCGACATCGCCCGCGATGCCGGCCTTGGGCTGACCATTCATGCCGGCGAGGTTTGCGGACCGGAAAGCGTTGCCGATGCGCTCGATCTCGTCAAACCATCCCGCATCGGGCATGGCGTGCGCGCCATCGAAGATGCCGGTCTTATCGCGCGGCTGGCCGAGGCGGGAACGGTTCTGGAAGTCTGCCCCGGCTCTAATATCGCGCTCAACGTCTATCCCGATTTTGCCAGCCACCCGCTGAAAGCTCTCAGCGACGCCGGGGTGCGCGTCTGCATCAGTTCCGACGATCCGCCATTCTTCTTCACGTCGCTTGCACGGGAATATGCGCTGGCTGCGGATGAGTTCGGCTTCAGCGATGCCGAGATCAACCGTATGACACGGACTGCACTGGAATGCGCCTTCGTGGACGAGGCAACACGTGCGCGACTGCTTGCGAAACTTGATGGTGCCTGACGCTGCGGTTCGCGGGGGTAAAACCGCGAAGAAGGCTTGCGAAAAACGCACTTTCGGTGAATTACAGGGCATAAGATAAAAGGAAGGCCAGTTTCATGGACGGCGTCACAGTCATCGAACATCCGCTGGTGCGGCACAAACTCACCATCATGCGCAAGAAGGAAACTTCCACGGCCGGCTTCCGCCGCCTGCTCAGGGAAATTTCGACGCTGCTCTGCTATGAAGTGACGCGCGACCTTGAGATGACGATGGAAACCATCGATACGCCGCTCGAAACCATCGAGGCCCCCGTGCTCGAAGGCAAGAAGCTGGTTTTCGCCTCCATCCTGCGCGCCGGCAACGGCCTCTTGGAAGGCATGCTCGAACTCGTACCTTCGGCGCGCGTTTCCCATATCGGCGTTTATCGCGATCATGACACGCTGGAAGCCGTCGAATATTACTTCAAAGCCCCGGAAAGCCTCGATGCGCGCCTTATCATCGTTGTCGATCCGATGCTCGCGACCGGCAATTCCTCCATCGCCGCCGTTGAGAAGCTGAAGGAGCGCGGTGCGAAGAACATCCGCTTCCTGTGTCTGCTGGCGGCGCCCGAGGGCATCAAGAACTTCCGTGAAGCGCATCCCGATGTGCATATCTACACCGCCGCGATCGACAGCCATCTGAACGAGAAGGGTTATATCGTTCCCGGTCTCGGCGATGCCGGCGACCGCATGTACGGCACCAAATAAACCCGTTCATCATCGCTTAACCGTTTGAGCCATTCGCCGCTTCCACCAGCGGCGAATGGCTTTTTCTTTTAAGGATTCAGCATGTTTTGCGTCTATTCTGGGCAAGAATAACCTGCCCCTGGAGGAGCACAGACTTGCTGACGCGCGCGATTTTTCTGCTTGTTGGGCTTTCGGTCGGTGCGACGCAGATTCCAGTTCTGGTGGAAAAATTTCAGCCGCGCCCGGAAGCAAGCATCGAGAAAGCGGAAGCCAGACCTGAGGCAGCCAAGCCGGAGTCCGTCTCCCTTGGCGGCGTCAGTCTGAAAGCGGATGCGCGCGGCCACTTCAATGCCACCTTCCGCGTCAACGGCAAATCCTTCGACGGACTTGTCGATACCGGCGCTTCCATGGTCGCCATCAACGAGACGATTGCGCGCCGGCTCGGTTACGGCGTCAACAGCCTCGATTATAAATATGCGATTTCAACGGCGAATGGTCAGACCATGGCCGCCTATGTGAAACTCGACCGGGTGGAGATCGGCGCTATCCGGGTTCAGAATGTCGACGCCATGGTGCTGAAGGACAATGCGCTTAACAACATGCTGATCGGCATGAGCTTCCTGAAGCAATTGTCGTCTTTCAAGGTATCGGGCGGCGAGATGCGGCTGGTCAGGTGATCCGCTCAAGAATGGGCGCACCAATCTCCGGCGCGCTTTCAGCAATTCCGTAGCAGGCAGCTACCCTTTTCACGGCATGTTGCGCTTCGTCGCTGGAAGCGGCGTGGACAATGGCGATCCGCTCGCCCTTTTCCACCTTCGCACCGAGCGGCAGGATGTCCGAGATACCGACGGAAGGATTGATCGTGTCCGATGGCTTTCTTCTGCCGCCGCCGAGTTCGACGACAACCATGCCAAGATCGCGCGTGGCGCAGGAGGCGAGCAAACCGCTGCGCTCCGCCAGAACCGGAAGAATGACCGGCGCAGAGGGCAGATAACGGGACGGACGCTCAACGAAATCCGATGGACCGCCGAGTGCCGAAACCATCCCCGCAAAGACTTCCAGCGCTCGACCGGATGACAGCGCAGCCGACGCCAGCGCCTCTCCTTCCTCCAGCGCGGCCGCCTTTTGCGCCTGCATCAGCATTTCCGCCGCAAAGGACAGGACCACCTTTTCAAGGCGGGTGCCGGCCTTGCGGCCGGCCAGAAAATCCAGACAATTGACGATTTCCACCGCATTGCCGGCGGCATCGCCGAGCGGCTGGTTCATGTCGGTTATCAGCGCCGTTGTCGGCAGGCCTGCGCCATTCGCCACATCGACCAGCGCGCGGGCCAGATTGCGGGCATCCTCGACGCTCTGCATGAAAGCACCGCTGCCGACCTTCACATCCAGAACCAGCGTCTCCAGCCCGGCCGCAAGCTTTTTCGACAGGATGGAGGCCGTGATCAGCGGTATGGAATCCACCGTCGCGGTCACATCGCGAATGGCATAGAGGCGTTTATCGGCTGGGGCGAGATCGCCCGTCTGGCCGATGATGGCGCAGCCGACCGTCTTTACCGTCCGGCGAAACAACGCCTCGTCCGGCATGACGTTGTAACCGGGGATCGCTTCCAGCTTGTCCAGCGTGCCGCCGGTATGGCCAAGGCCCCTACCGGAAATCATCGGCACGGCGAGACCGCAGGCGGCAACGATGGGAGCCAGCATCAGGGAGACATTATCGCCGACGCCGCCGGTGGAATGCTTGTCCGCCACCGGCCTGCCTAGATCGCTCCAGGACAGGACCTCACCGCTGTCGCGCATCGCCAGGGTCAGCGCCACCATCTCACCCCGGTTCATGCCGCGAAAGAACACCGCCATGGCAAAAGCAGCCGCCTGCCCTTCAGAGATGCCGTCTTTAGAAAGCGCCTCTATAAAAGCGGCAATCTCCCGAGGCTCAAGTGACAGGCCATCGCGTTTGCGGCGGATGATTTCCTGCGGGATCAAGCTCAATACCCGCTGGCGGCCTTGGCGGGCTCGCCGCCGGCCAGCACGTTCAGCACATCATCGAGAACACCGGAAGCGCCGAAACGGAAGGTGGACGGCATGGCCCAGTTGGGCGCCATGATGGTCTCCGCAAGCCTGAGGTAAAGCGTGGCGTCTTCCACCGTGCCGATACCGCCGGCGGGCTTGAAGCCCACCTTCTGCCGGCTGTCGCGGATCGCCTGCAACATGATGTCGGCGGCCTCCAGCGTGGCATTGATGGCAACCTTGCCGGTCGAGGTCTTGATGAAATCGGCCCCTTCGGCAATGGCGAGTTCCGATGCGCGACGGATGAGCGCCTTGTCCTTCAACTCGCCGGTTTCAAGAATGACCTTGAGCAGCACGGGTGCAACGCAGGCCTTGCGAACGGCCGCCACCATGGTGGACACCGCCGTTTCATCGCCGGCTATGAATTTGCGATAGGGAATGACGAGATCGATTTCGTCAGCGCCGTCGCGGATCGCCGCCTCCGTTTCCGCAACCACGGTCGCGATGTCGAGATCGCCCGAAGGAAAATTGACGACCGTGGCGATGCGGATAGCATGGTCTTTTCCGAAAGCAGCACGCGCCTGCGCCACGAAGCGCGGCCAGATGCAGATTGCGGCCGTATTGCCGTATTCCGTATGCGCCCGCTGGCACAGAGCGGCGATCTGCTCGGGCGTGCAGTCTTCCTTGAGATTGGTCAGGTCCAGCAAGGACAGGGTGAGGGCAGCCGCTTCGCGCGGACGCTGGAGTTCCATGGTCACGCTCCTCCTGCGATCATTTCCTTCAGAATGGCGGCAAGCCTCCTGCCACCCACGGGAGCCATGTCCTTGGTTTCTTCATGGCTCAGTTCCGCGCCGGTCATGCCGGCACCGTAATTGGTAATAACCGATGCGGCGGCGACGCGCATCCCGAAAAAGCGCGCAAGGATGACTTCCGGCACGGTGGACATGCCAACGGCATCCGCCCCCAGCAGCCGCGCCATGCGGATTTCCGCCGGTGTTTCGAAGCTCGGGCCGGAAAACCACATATAGACGCCGCCGAACAAAGGCACTGTGGCACGGATGGCGGCGTTGCGCATGGCAAGCATCAGATCGGGATCGTAAGCGGTGGTCATGCCGACGAAGCGGCGGTCGCTTTCCTCGCCGATTAGCGGGTTCATGCCGGAATAGTTGATGTGATCGGTGATCTGCATGACCGAGCCGGGCGGCATATCCTGCCTGACCGAACCTGCCGAATTGGTGAGGATGAGCGACTGCACGCCAAGACCGGCCAGCGCCCCGATGATCGCGCGCATGGCGGACGGATCGCCCTTTTCGTAATAATGCACCCGGCCGGAGAGCATCATGACCGGCTCCCCGCCAAGATAACCCGCCACCAGCTCGCCCGCATGGCCGGAAACGCCGCTTGCGGGAAAACCGGGAAGTTCGGCATAGGGCACCCGGATCGGATCGCTGACGTCTTCCACCAGCGAACCGAGGCCCGAGCCGAGGACAATGGCGACGCGCGGCATCAGGCCGTTCAGGCGCTCCACCAGAATATCGATCAGCGTATCCGGCATCAGGGCAGCTCTGTCTTGAAGCTGAAGGGCAAAAGCTCTTCCATGGTCATGACCTTCTGCACGCCGGTTTCGTCGCAGAGATAGACTTTCGTGTCCGGCGTCGCGAATTCGGCGATCTTCTGCCGGCAGCCCCCACAAGGTGGGCAAAGAGCAAGCTTTTCGGCGATGACCGCGATTTCGCTGATCTTCTTTGCCCCACCCATGATCATGGCGCTGATGGCGGAAGGTTCAGCGCACCAGCCCTGCGGGAAGGAGAGGTTCTCGATGTTGGCGCCCTTGTAAATCTTGCCGTCTTCAGCGCGGATCGCCGCACCGACCGGAAATTTCGAATAGGGCGCGTGGGCAAAGGCCATGGCCTCCACCGCTGCCTCGAACAGGGCATGGGACATCGGATCTCGGGACATGGATTTAACGCTCCTTCGCATAGGCAACGCCACCGGCCTTGGGGGGCTTGGCGACGCCGATGAAACCGGCAAGCAGGATGCAGGTCAGAATATAGGGCATGGCCTGGAAAATCTGCACCGGCACCTCGCCAATACCGGGCACGGATTTACCCTGCATGAAGTTGGCGAAGGCATCCAGAAAACCGAAAAGCAGGCAGGCGAACATGACCGGCACCGGCTTCCATTTCGCGAAGATCAGCGCCGCAAGCGCTATATAGCCCTTGCCGGCCGACATGTTGGCGATGAAGGCCGCCGACTGCGCAACGGCGAGATAGGCGCCCGAAAAACCGCAGAGGAAACCGGCGACAATGACGGCGCGGAAGCGCATCCATGTCACCGAAATGCCGGCCGTATCCACCGCGCCCGGGTTTTCACCCACCGCGCGCAGACGCAGGCCAAAACGGGTGCGATAAAGCACCCACCAGGAGAGCGGCACCGCCAGAAAGGCGAGATAGGTGAGAATATTGTTGCCGGAAATGACATTGGCATAAAGCGGGCCGATGAAGGGCACCTCGCGCATCGCATCCGCACCGGGCAGGATGATCGGCGCAAAGCGGCCTTCGGCCGGCAATTGCGGCGTGCGGCCGCCCTGCCCGAACCAGGCCTGTCCGAGAACCACCGTCAGGCCGGCGGCGATGAAATTCAGCGCCACCCCGGATACGATCTGGTTGCCACGGTTGGTGATGACGGCGAAACCATGGATCAGCGAGAAGAGGATGGAAACGGTGATGCCCGCCAGCAGACCGGCCCATGGATCTGCCGTGAGATAGGCGACGCAGGCGGAGGCGAAGGCCGCCGCCAGCATCTTGCCTTCAAGGCCGATATCGAACACGCCCGCGCGTTCGGAAAAGAGCCCGGCGAGCGCGGTGAAGAGTAGCGGGATGGTGAGGCGGACGGTCGAGCCGAGGATGCTGACCAGCATATCGAAGAAATCCATATCAGCTCATCCCTTTGCCAAGCGCTGGTAGATGCGGACGACCGCCGGCCGGTACATATATTCCAGCGCGCCGGCAAAAAGGATCACCAGACCCTGAATGACCACGATCATCTCGCGGGTAATATTCGGCATCTCGAAGGAAAGGTCAGCGCCGCCCTGATAGAGAATACCGAACAGCAATGCCGCGAAGATGATGCCGAGCGGATGGCTTCGCCCCATCAGCGACACGGCGATGCCGACGAAACCCGCGCCGCCGACAAATTCCACCTGCAGGCGGGCGGAAGCGCCCATGACCGGGTTCAGCGCCATCATGCCCGCCAGACCGCCGGAAATCAGCATGGCGATGATGACCGTGCGCGCATAGGGAATGCCGGCATAGATGGCAGCCGACGGGCTGATGCCGAGCGTGCGCATCTCATAACCGAGCTTGGTGCGCCAGATCAGCACCCAGACAAGGAAACACATGACCAGCGCGATGATGAAGGAGACGTTGAACGGCGCCGGCCCGAGCTTGAGGCCGAACAGCGCCATCAGCCAGTCGAGCTTCGGCAATTGCCCGCCGGGCAGAAAGGTGCGCGTTTCCGGCGCCATCTTGCCCGGCACGATCAGCACATTCACCAGCAGATAGACCATCAGCGCAGCCGCGATGAAGTTGAACATGATGGTGGTGATGACGACGTGGCTGCCGCGTTTTGCCTGCAGCCATGCCGGAATGAAGGCCCAGGCCGCGCCAAAAAGCGCGGCACCGATGACGGCGAAAGGCATCGTCACATACCACGGCACGTAGCGATCAAGCGCCAGCGCCACCAGCGCAGCACCCAGCCCGCCAATATAGGCCTGACCTTCCGAGCCGATGTTGAAGAGGCCGGCATGGAAGGCCACGGCGACGGAAAGGCCGGTGAAGATGAAGCTCGTCGTGTAGAACAGCGTGAAGCCGATGGCATCGCCACGGCCAAGCGCACCTTCGATGAGCAGGCGCAGCGCCGCCAGCGGGCTTTCCCCGATGGACCAGACAACGAGGCCGGAAATCAGAAAGGCGGTGACGACGTTCAGCAGCGGCAACAGGCCGTAGCTGATCCAGTTTGGTAGGGGTACGGAAGCGGTGCTCATTCATGCCTCATGCGGCGATGCCGGCCATCATCAGGCCCAGCGTCTGTTCTTCGGCTTCCGCCGTTTTTTCTCCAACGACACGACCGGCGAACATGACCATGATCCGATCCGAAAGGGAACGGATTTCATCGAGTTCGACAGAAACCAGCAAAATCGCCTTTCCGGCATCGCGCATCTCGATGATGCGGCGATGGATGAACTCGATGGCGCCGATATCCACGCCGCGGGTTGGCTGACCGATGACCAGCATCTTCGGGTCACGTTCGATTTCGCGGGCGACGACGATCTTCTGCTGATTGCCGCCGGAAAAATTGGCGGTCTTCAACTGCGGATTCGGCGGGCGAATGTCGTATTTCTCGATCTTTTCGACCGCATCCCTGCGGATGGCCTCGGGGTTGAGGAAAGGCCCTTTGCCATAACGCTCATCATGGTGATAACCGAGGATGGAGTTCTCATATTCCTCGAATTTCAGTACCAGCCCCATATGGTGGCGGTCTTCCGGGATATGCGCGAGGCCGAGCCTGCGCAGAATGGCCGGATCGGGTCGGTCGACCTTCTGGCCATCCACCCATATCTCGCCCGAATGGGGCTTGCGGATGCCCGCGATGGCTTCGAGCAGCTCCGACTGGCCATTGCCCGCCACGCCGGCAATGCCGACGATTTCACCGGCACGGACATCGAGCGAGACATCATCCACCATGGTGACGCCGCGACTGTCCTTGACAGTCAGATTGCGGATGGAGAGCAGAACATCGCCCGGCGTCGTCTCGCCCTTTTCCACCCTGAGCAGCACGCGGCGGCCAACCATCAGTTCGGCCAGTTCCTCGACGCTGGTTTCGGAGGTCTTGCGGGTCGCGACCATTTCACCGCGGCGCATGACGGAGACGGAATCCGTGATCGCCATGATTTCGCGCAGCTTGTGGGTGATGAGGATGACGGTCTTGCCCTGCTCGCGCAGGACGCCGAGTATCTTGAAAAGGTGATCGGCCTCGGCCGGCGTCAGAACGCCGGTCGGCTCATCGAGGATCAGGATTTCGGCGCCACGATACATCGCTTTGAGGATTTCGACGCGCTGCTGCAGACCGACCGGCAATTCCTCGATGACCGCATCCGGATCGACTTCCAGACCGTAATCGTCCTCTAGGCGCTGCAACTCCTTGCGGGCCGCCGCCCGGCCCTTGGCGAGCGATGCGCCGCCTTCTGCGCCGAGCATGACGTTTTCCAGCACGGTGAAATTTTCCACCAACATGAAGTGCTGATGCACCATGCCGATGCCGGCATTGATGGCCGTCTGGCTGTCACGGATCGCGACGGGCGTGCCATTCACCCGGATTTCACCGGCGTCCGCCTGGTAAAAGCCATAGAGGATCGACATCAGGGTCGATTTCCCGGCACCGTTTTCCCCGATAATGCCGTGGATCGTGCCCTTGGCGACGGTCAGATTGATATTCTTGTTGGCGTGAACGGCACCGAATTTCTTGTCGATGCCCACCAGTTCGATTGCAGGGTCCATACTCAAACCGAAACCTCTCCGAAGGCTGGATATGAAAAGGGCGCAAGATGAAAAACATCATGCGCCCCCGTGCATATCATATCATTTCGGGCAGGAATTATCCGCCATATAGTCATGAACCTTGACGGCGCCGGAGATGATATCGGCCTTCGCCTTGTCCACGGCGGCGGTCATTTCCGGCGTGATCAGGGCCTTGTTGTTGTCGTCGACCGCGTAGGCGACGCCATCTTCCTTGACGCCGAGCGCAACGATGCCGGGGGTGAACTTGTCGTCCTTGGCATCCTTGTAGGCATTGTAGACGGCCAGATCGACGCGCTTGACCATGGAGGTCAGAACCGAACCCGGATGCAGGTGGTTCTGGTTGGAATCGACGCCGATCGAGAACTTCTTGTTGTCGGCGGCGGTCTGCAGCACGCCGATACCGGTCGCACCGGCTGCCGCGTAAATCACGTCCGCACCCTGGTCGATCTGGTTCTTGGTGAGTTCGCCGCCGCGCACCGGATCGTTCCAGGCAGCACCCGTGGTGCCGGTCATGTTCTGGAAGACTTCGATCTTGTCGTTGGCCGCCTTGGCGCCCTGCGCATAACCACAGGCGAACTTACGGATCAGCGGAATATCCATGCCGCCGATGAAGCCGACCTTGCCGGTCTTGGAGGCCATGCCGGCCAGAAGACCGACGAGATAGGAGCCTTCGTGCTCCTTGTATACGACGGAGCGAACATTCGGCAGCTCGACGACGGAATCGACGATGACGAACTTGGTGTCGGGGAATTCGGCTGCGACCTTTTCCATGGCCGAGGTCCAGGCAAAAGACACGGCAACGACCGGGTTGAAGCCCTTGCTGGCGAAGTTGCGGATGGCCTGTTCGCCCTGCGTGTCGCTGGTCGGTTCGAAATCGCGGAACTCGATGCCCGTTTCCGCCTTGAACTTTTCAGCGCCGGCCGCAGCGGCCTCGTTGAACGACTTGTCGAACTTGCCGCCCGTGCCATAGACCAGCGCCGGCTTGATATCCGCGGCGAGCGCGGAAGCCGACATTGCGGCAAGCGCAAAAAGCGTCAGAAGGGATTTTTTCATTGTGCAGCCCTGTTGTTGCAATTGATATTATAAGGGTCCTCCCGCAATCCCGTTGACCGGGAATGTCTGCGGAACCGCCAGCCGTTTTCCCGGCTGTGCTTGCCTCATATCCTTGCATGGCTCAATGAAAAATTCATCCGGTTTTTTTGACCCGGTGGAAAAACTTTATTCTGGCGCTTTTTTGGTCTTTCCACCGGGGCGACCTGCAAAAAATCTAGTCGATATTGCAGCTTACGCCGGTTCCCCTCAGGCCGCAGTAGCCGCCCGGGTTCTTGGCAAGATATTGCTGATGGTAGTCTTCAGCGTAATAAAACTTTTCAAGCGGCCCGATCTCGGTGGTGATGGCGCTGCCATGGCCGGCCTCGTCCAAAGCCTGTTGAAAAGCATCGCTCGCCTTCTGCGCCTGCTGCAACTGCCCTTCCGTCGTCGCGTAAATGGCGGAACGGTAGGTCGTGCCGACATCGTTGCCCTGCCGCATCCCTTGTGTCGGATCATGCTCCTCGAAGAATATCTTCAGCAGGCCCGGGAGCGAGATCACGGCCGGATCGTAGACAACCTTGACCACTTCGGCGTGGCCCGTCTGGCCCGTGGTCGTCTCCTGATAGGTGGGGTTGCGGGTGAAGCCGCCGGCATAACCCACCGCCGTCACCCACACGCCCGGCGTTTTCCAGAACAATCGTTCCGCACCCCAGAAGCAGCCCATGCCGAGATAGATGGTTTCAAGACCATCCGGATAAGGCCCCTTCAAAGGCCGGCCATTGACGAAATGGGCTTCCGGCACCGCAAGGGCCTCTTCACGGCCGGGCAAGGCGGTTTCTTCTGTCGGCATCGTCGTTTTTTTTGAAAGCGTATCGAACACGAACATTCGGTCCTCCATGCGGCCAGTTCCGCCGCTTCTCATGGTTCACATCTGCGGGCGCCCATTTCGACAGATACAAGTCAGGCCGATAAACGCCTCATCGCCTTGTGTTTCCTGTAACCCGCCATCCAGCAGAGCAGGGAAAGCGCCAGGGAAACGGCAAATGCGGGCACCGCCGACAGGGTATTTTCAATGAAGCGCCACGCTTCAGGGTGAATATAGTGAGCCATGGCCGCTTCCACCATGGTGCGCGAGGCAGGAAGCAGATAGTTCCAGACGGACAGGATGCCGGTGATGTTGACCGAGGAGGTGGAAACCGAGCGGATCGAATCGAGCACGCCCAGAAAAACCGCCGCAACGAGGAAAAGAAAGCTCAAAAACCGCAAAAAAGCTTTCATCAGGGACACCTCGTTTACGATCTGCCGGTCAGGCAGCCATATTTTGAAATCTATATTGCATCGATAAAGGCGGGAAAACCGGTTTGCAATCGCATCGGAACACAGGAAATTGCCCACATTTCAAAAAACTGTCAGATTCGTGTTGATCCCTGCGAATTCATCGGTATATATCGCGCCGTTCCAGTGATTTGCATTTCTTCAAACATGCAGATTTAAAAAAGGACAGGTGGCCGAGTGGTTTAAGGCGCACGCCTGGAACGCGTGTGTGCGTGAAAGCGTACCGTGGGTTCGAATCCCACCCTGTCCGCCATTTCACCCCACCCCGATACCGTTAAAAGCCAGTCTCAACGGGTCGCTCGCCGCGATGCCGGTCGGCATCGCCGTGTAGAGCCCGAGCCGCGTTTTCCCGCTTCCGCAAGCCGTGATGGCTATGCTTCTGCACAGACCGGGGTTTCCTGCGCTTTTTTGCTGCGCTTCCCCCTGTCTTGCGCCTTGCAGCAGGAAAAATCGCTCCTTATATACGCCGCATAACAGCAGCGAAGGCTGCAAATCCAAGTCAAGGAGTTGCCACAAGAATGCCTCACGGGGTTCCGGCAGCTCGCTTCAAGGAGAGAAGAGCATGGCAAAAGTAATCGGTATCGACCTTGGCACGACCAATTCCTGCGTCGCAGTGATGGACGGCAAGGACACGAAAGTAATTGAAAACGCGGAAGGCGCGCGTACCACGCCGTCCATGGTGGCATTTTCCGACGATGGCGAGCGCCTTGTCGGCCAGCCGGCCAAGCGCCAGGCGGTCACCAACCCGACCAACACCCTGTTTGCGGTCAAGCGCCTCATCGGCCGCCGTTATGAAGACCCGACCGTCGAAAAGGACAAGGCTCTGGTTCCCTTTGAAATCGTCAAGGGTGACAATGGCGACGCATGGGTGAAGGCGCAGGACAAGCCCTATTCCCCTTCGCAGATTTCCGCGATGATCCTTCAGAAGATGAAGGAAACGGCTGAATCCTATCTCGGCGAAAAGGTCGAGAAGGCCGTTATCACGGTTCCTGCCTACTTCAACGACGCCCAGCGTCAGGCAACCAAGGATGCCGGCCGCATTGCCGGTCTGGATGTTCTGCGCATCATCAACGAGCCGACTGCGGCGGCACTCGCCTATGGCCTCGACAAGAAGGACGGCAAGACGATTGCCGTTTACGACCTTGGCGGCGGCACCTTCGATATTTCCGTGCTGGAAATCGGCGACGGCGTCTTCGAAGTGAAGTCGACCAACGGCGATACCTTCCTTGGCGGTGAAGACTTCGACATGCGTCTGGTGGAATATCTGGCCGGCGAGTTCAAGAAGGATCAGGGCATCGACCTGAAGAACGACAAGCTTGCCCTGCAGCGCCTGAAGGAAGCTGCCGAAAAGGCGAAGATCGAGCTGTCGTCCTCGCAGCAGACCGAAATCAACCTGCCGTTCATCACGGCCGATGCTTCCGGTCCGAAGCACCTGACGCTGAAGCTGACCCGTGCGAAGTTCGAAAGCCTGGTCGACGATCTGGTGCAGCGCACCGTTGCGCCGTGCAAGGCAGCGCTCAAGGATGCAGGCGTCTCCGCTTCCGAGATCGATGAAGTCGTTCTCGTCGGTGGCATGAGCCGCATGCCGAAGGTGCAGGAAGTCGTCAAGCAGCTGTTCGGCAAGGAGCCGCACAAGGGCGTGAACCCGGATGAAGTGGTCGCCATGGGCGCCGCCATCCAGGCCGGCGTTCTGCAGGGCGACGTCAAGGACGTTCTGCTGCTCGACGTGACCCCGCTGTCGCTCGGCATCGAAACGCTGGGTGGCGTCTTCACCCGTCTGATCGATCGCAACACGACGATCCCGACCAAGAAGAGCCAGACCTTCTCGACCGCCGAAGACAACCAGTCGGCCGTGACCATCCGCGTCTCGCAGGGTGAGCGCGAAATGGCGCAGGACAACAAGCTGCTCGGCCAGTTCGACCTCGTCGGCCTGCCGCCGGCACCGCGTGGCGTTCCGCAGATCGAAGTGACCTTCGATATCGACGCCAACGGCATCGTGCAGGTTTCGGCGAAAGACAAGGGCACCGGCAAGGAACAGCAGATTCGCATCCAGGCTTCCGGCGGTCTCTCTGACGCCGACATCGAGAAGATGGTGAAGGACGCCGAAGCCAATGCCGAAGCCGACAAGAAGCGTCGTGCGGGTGTGGAAGCCAAGAACCAGGCCGAAAGCCTTATCCACTCCACCGAGAAGTCGGTGAAGGAATATGGCGACAAGGTTTCCGAGACCGACCGCAAGGCTATCGAAGATGCCATTGCCAGCCTGAAGACCGCCGTCGAAGCCGCTGAGCCGGATGCAGACGACATTCAGGCCAAGACCCAGACCCTCATGGAAGTTTCCATGAAGCTCGGTCAGGCCATCTACGAAGCGCAGCAGGCCGAGGCCGGCGATGCTTCCGCAGAAGGCAAGGACGACGTCGTCGACGCTGACTATGAGGAAATCAAGGACGACAAGAAGTCCGCTTAATCGCGTGACCTTCCGTCTCCTGAAAACATATGCAAGACATCCGGCTGCCGACGTGCAGCCGGAAATCCATTTGCGGGGCTTGTTAACTTAATGGCGAAAGCAGACTTTTACGAAACACTTGGCGTCAGCAAGACCGCGGACGAAAAAGAGCTGAAAAGCGCCTTCCGCAAACTCGCGATGAAATACCATCCGGACAAGAACCCGGACGATGCCGATTCCGAACGGAAATTCAAGGAAATCAACGAAGCCTATGAAACGCTGAAGGACCCGCAGAAGCGTGCGGCCTATGACCGTTTCGGCCACGCCGCATTTGAAAATGGCGGCATGGGCGGCGGTGGCGGCTTTGGCGGCGGTGGTTTCGCCAATGGCGGCTTCTCGGATATTTTCGAAGACATCTTCGGCGAGATGATGGGCGGTGGCCGTGCGCGCCGCTCTTCCGGCGGACGCGAGCGCGGCGCCGACCTTCGCTACAATATGGAAATCACGCTGGAAGAGGCCTTCACCGGCAAGACGGCGCAGATCAGGGTTCCGACCTCGATCACCTGCGATGTCTGTTCCGGTTCGGGTGCAAAGCCCGGCACGCAGCCGAAGACCTGCGCGACCTGTCAGGGTTCCGGTCGCGTGCGCGCAGCGCAGGGCTTCTTCTCGGTGGAACGCACCTGCCCCACCTGCCATGGTCGCGGGCAGACGATCTCCGATCCCTGCGGCAAGTGCCACGGTCAGGGCCGTGTAACGGAAGAGCGTTCGCTTTCCGTCAACATTCCCTCGGGCATCGAGGACGGCACCCGCATTCGCCTGCAGGGCGAAGGCGAGGCTGGCATGCGCGGCGGTCCGGCGGGCGATCTCTATATCTTCCTGTCCGTGCGTCCGCATGAATTCTTCCAGCGCGACGGCGCCGACCTTTATTGCACCGTACCGATCTCCATGACGACGGCAGCACTTGGCGGCACCTTCGATGTCACGACGCTCGACGGCACCAAATCGCGCGTTACGGTTCCGGAAGGCACCCAGCCGGGCAAGCAGTTCCGTCTGAAGGGTAAGGGCATGCCGGTTCTGCGTTCGGCGCAGACGGGCGACCTCTATATCCAGATTCAGATCGAAACGCCGCAGAAACTCAGCAAGCGTCAGCGCGAGCTGTTGCAGGAGTTCGAGCAGCTCTCCTCCAAGGAGAACAATCCGGAATCCACGGGCTTCTTCGCCCGGATGAAAGAATTCTTCGACGGCTGATTGTCGCCGCCCCATGCTTTGAGAACGCCGCCCTCCTTCGGGACTGGCGGCGTTTTCATTTCGGGCTCAGCCGGAAAAGCCACCTTCATCAAGATACTGCCGTTCCTCCGGCGTCGTTTCCCGCAGCAATATGTCATTGCGATGCGGAAAGCGGCCGAAACGTTCGACGATATACCGATGCTCTTCGGCGTGATGAAGATAAAGCCCGCCAAGCGGCTGGTTCAGGTCGCAGGCACGCCGCTGGGCGGCGATATCCTCCGCATGGGAAAAGGGCAGGTAGAAGAAGACGCGTAAATCCTCGCCCACCGCCTGGTCATGCCCGCGGCGGATGGCCTCGTCGGCAAAGAGCCGCGCCAGCGGGTCGGTGGCGTACATGTGAGCGGTGCCGCGAAAGCAGTTGCGCGGAAACTGATCCAGCAGAAGCATCAGCGCGAGACTGCTTTCCGCACCCTCCAGCCAGTCGTCCAGCTCACGCCGAGCTGCTGCAAAATGGGCATCGCGGAAACGATCATGAAAATGACTGTCAAAGGCCGCGTCCTTGTCGAACCACTTGTCCGGTCCGGCCTTCTTCCAGAAATCGACGATATCGGCGGCCAGCGCGGCGGTTTCGTTTTTCATTGGCTCTTCCCTGTCAATAATGCGGCGGTCGAGTAATCGCGGGCGCGTCCAGCGATTGCTCCTCCAGGCTCAGGAACCTCTCCGTCAGGCGGTCGAGCTTGGCGCGGGTCTGCTCCACCACCTTCCATTGTTCCGCCAGCTGATCGGACAGCTCCTCTATCACCTTCGCCTGATGCGCGGCCGTTTCCTCGAGCGCAATGATCCGTTTTTCGGTTTCCGACGTCATATCGACCTCTCTTTCCAGCCCTTCCTTGGGCCTAAAAGCGCCTGAGTCAACCATATGTCGCTTTGGTGAAGCGAATTCGTCACGGCGATCCAGAAACGGAAAAAGCCGGCGATGTTTCCATCGCCGGCATCCGAGTTCTTGGCTTTCCTCAGTCCTCTTCTACGAAAACCTCCTCACGCTTCTTCTTCACGCTGGGCAGGAAGACGACGATCAGCACGGCCAGAGCAATGAAAAGCAGGGTGGCGCTGATCGGCCGGGTGACGAAGGTGGTCGGATCGCCGCGCGACAGGATCATGGCGCGGCGCAGGTTCTCCTCCAGCAGCGGCCCAAGCACGAAGCCCAGGAGCAGCGGCGCCGGCTCGCAGCGCAGTTTCACCAGCACGTAACCGATGAAGCCGAAGAAGGCGACGGCATAGAGATCGAAGACATTGGAATTGACGCTGTAGACCCCGATGGCGCAGAAGGCCATGATGATGGGGAACAGCACATAATAGGGCACCGTCAGAAGCTTTACCCATAGCCCGATCAGCGGCAGGTTCAGGATGACGAGCATCAGGTTGCCGATCCACATCGAGGCGATGATGCCCCAGAACAGCGCCGGCTGTTCGGTTGCGACGTTCGGACCCGGCACGATACCCTGAATGATCATCGCGCCGATCATCAGCGCCATCACCGGATTGGCGGGAATACCGAGCGTGAGCAGCGGGATGAAGGAGGTCTGGGCGCCGGCATTGTTGGCGGATTCCGGACCGGCCACGCCGGCAACCGCGCCATGCCCGAATTCTTCCGGGTTCTTGGAGACGCGTTTTTCCACCGTATAGGAAGCGAAGGCCGCGAGGATCGCGCCGCCGCCCGGAAGAATGCCGAGAGCGGAACCGATGACCGTGCCGCGCAGCACCGGTGCGATCATTTTCCTGAAATCCTCCCGTGTCGGCATCAGCCCGCTGACCTTGGCGATCAGCACCGAACGGGTGCGCTCATTTTCGAGATTGCGCAGGATTTCGGCGATACCGAAGACGCCGACGGCCACGGCCACGAAGTTCAGACCGTCGGCATATTCGCGGATGCCGAGGGTGAAACGCGGTGTGCCGCTATAGATATCGGTGCCGACCAAACCCAGCAGCAGGCCCAGCACGACCATGGCCAGCGCCTTGACGATGGAGCCATGGGCAAGCGCAATGGAAGAAACGAGGCCGACGACCATCAGCGAGAAATATTCTGCCGCGCCAAATTCCAGCGCAATCGCCGTCAGAGGCGGAGCGAAAATCGCCACGAGGAAGGTGGAAACCGTGCCGGCGAAGAACGAGCCGATGGCGGCAATGGCGAGTGCGGCGCCCGCCTTGCCCTTGCGCGCCATCTGATACCCGTCGATGGCGGTGACGGCAGAGGAGGATTCGCCGGGCATGTTGATAAGGATTGCGGTGGTGGAACCGCCATATTGCGCGCCGTAATAGATGCCGGCGAGCATGATCAGCGAAGAGACCGGCTCCAGCTGGAAGGTGATCGGCAGCAGCATGGCGATTGTGGCCGTTGCGCCGATGCCCGGCAACACGCCGATGAGCGTGCCGAGCAGCACACCGATGAGGCAGAAAAACAGGTTTTCCAGCGACGACGCCGTCGAAAAACCGAGTGCGAGATTATTGAACAGCTCCATCACGGCACCTTAAAAGTTAAGCCATGGGCCAAAGCGCTGGAAAGGCAGCCCGAGGCCGTAGTTGAACACTGCGACGGAAAAGACCGTGATGGCCGCGGAAATGGCAACGGCCATCAGCGGGCTCATCTTGTGCGAGGCAAAGGCTGCGATGAGGGCGCTGAAAAACAGTGCCGGTACGAAACCAAGTCCCCGGACCGTGAGGCCGAAAAAGATGGGTGCGGGCAGAATGAAAAAAATCCCCCGCCAGGCGATGGCTCCGATGGCGTCTCCCTGCACCCGGGTAGCGCGGAGAAATATGACGCTTCCAAGCAGGATCAAGACGATGGCGAGAACGAGCGGGAAGTAACCCGGCCCCATGCGGAATGTGGTTCCCAAATCAAGCCCGTAGGACTGCAAGGCGAAAAAAGCGCCAAAACCGATGAAAATTGCCCCGCAGGCTGCTTCGGCAGGGTCAATAAAAAACGACTTCATGAAAGATGCCCCTCCACTGCGGCCAGCGACACACCGTTCCGCGCGTTAAAACGACAGCAGAAAACCGGCGGCATAGCGCCGCCGGTCATTCCGTTGCTCATCAGTCGGCGTATTGGCCGGCGGACTCGATGACCGGCTTCCAGCGAGCGATTTCGCTTTCGAGCTTGGCCTTCAGCGCCGCAGGCGTCGCATCGCTTTCCGGGGAAGGCGTCGTGCCGAGTTCGGCGAACCGGGCCGCGACATTCTTGTCCTTCAGCGCGGCCTGGAGCGACTTGGAGAGCTTTTCATTGATTTCGGCAGGCGTGCCCTTAGGCGTGTAAATGCCGTGCCAGATGCCGACCTCGAGTTTCGGCAGGCCCGCTTCAACGACTGTCGGCACATCAGGCAGCACATCCAGCCGCTTGGCGGTGGTTACGGCGTAAGCCTTCACCGTGCCGCCCTGAATCTGCTTGGTGGTATTGGTGGTCTGGTCGCACATGATGTCTACCTGGCCGCCGAGCAGATCGGTCATGGCCGGGCCCGTACCCTTGTAAGGGACTGTGACGAGCGGAGTTTCGATGGCGCTCATGAACAGCATGCCGCACAGATGCGAGGCGGCGCCGATGCCGGCATTGGCGACGGTGACCTTGTCCTTGTTCGCCTTGGCGTATTCGATCAGACCTTTCAGATCCGTCGTCTCGAGGTTCTTGCGCGACAGGATGGTCATCGGCACTTCGGTAACGAGGCCGACATATTCGAAGGCGTTCAGCGTGTCGTAGGCGAGCTTGCGGTAGAGCGTGGCGCTGGTGGCCATGCCGATATGGTGGAGAAGAACGGTGTAGCCGTCCGGATCGGACGATGCCACACGACCAGCACCCAGCGTGCCGCCTGCGCCGCCGACATTTTCAACGATGATCTGCTGGCCAAGGTCCTTCGACATGGATTCAGCGACAAGGCGCGCAACCGTATCCGTCGGGCCGCCCGCGGCAAAGGGCACGACCATGGTGATGTTGCGCTCCGGATAGTTCTGAGCGGATGCGGACAGCGCAAAAAGGGAAACGGCAGCGGCGGCAGCAAGGCCGGTGACTGTCTTCAGTATTTTCATCGATTCCTCCCGGATGAAAATGTTCGCCACTTCAGCCGCGCATGCTCCTCCATGGCGACCGGGGTGAGATATTTGCGATCCGGGATCGCCCTTCAGCAATGGCGGTCTTGTCGTGAGGTGCGCTTTTATTGCTGTCCCTGAACGGCAATGGGTGGATTTCTACCCATAGGGGCTCATCCATGGGTGGAAATCCACCCATCAGACCTCGGTCATGTGCCGCTGCAGCCCGTATTTCTGCATTTTCTCGTAGAGCGTTTTGCGCGAAATGCCGAGATTCTCATAGACGGATTTCAGATTTCCGCCATGTGCGGCGATTGCATGTGCGATCAGGCTTTTTTCGTAAGCCGCGACCCGTGCGGAAAGGGCCACTTTTCCGTCACCCTGAAACGGTAGCGAGGCTTCGGAAACATCGCTTTCCAGACCGAGAACGAAGCGGTCCGCGGCATTGCGCAATTCACGCACATTGCCCGGCCATTCACGCAGGGAGACGGCCGAAAGCAGACTTTGCGGCACGTCAGTGTCTTCCCGCCCGTAACGGGCAGCGGCTTCCCGCACGAGGTGCAGGAAAAGTAGCGGTATATCTGCGCTGCGCTGCGAGAGCGACGGCACGAGAAGTGTCGCCACGTTGAGCCGATAAAGAAGATCGGCACGGAACCGGCCAGCTGCGACCTCCTGTTCCAGATCGACCTTGCTGGTGGCGATGAAACGGACATCGAGTTCGACCGTTTCATTCGAGCCGAGACGGGTAATCACCCGTTCCTGCAAGACACGCAGGAAGCGGCCCTGCAATTCGAAGGGCATGGAGCCTATCTCATCCAGCAATATGGTGCCGCCGCGAGCATGTTCGAACTTGCCGTAGCGTGGGCGCAGCGCTCCCGGAAACGCACCGGCCTCGTGGCCGAATAGTTCACTTTCAATCAGCGTCTGCGGAAGGGCGGCGCAATTGATCGCCACGAAGGGCCGGTTGGCTCTGGCGCTGATGTCGTGAAGCGCCCGCGCCACGACCTCCTTGCCGGCGCCCGTGTTACCGACGATCAGCGTATCGGCGTCCGTCGCGCCAATGGCGCGGATACGATACCGCAGATCGACCATGATCTGGGTTCTGCCGGGCAGACGCGTTTCGAGATCGTCATGCTTGCCCGCTACCGCCTTGAGGCGGCGGTTTTCCAGTACAAGCGCCCGCCGATCATTCGCCCTTTTGATGATGCCGGCGAGATATTGCGGCGTGAACGGCTTTTCGATGAAATCATACGCGCCGTTGCGCATGGCGTTGACCGCGAGCTGCACATCGCCGTGGCCGGTCATCAGGATGACAGGTATTTCAGGATCGAGCTCCCGCACCTTCTGCAGCAGCGTCATGCCATCCATGCCGGGCATCCTGATATCGCTGACCACGACGCCGTCGAAGCTGTAGCCGATGAGTTCGAGCGCATGTTCTGCGCTTGCGAGCATGGTGACGGCAAAACCGGAAAGCTCCAGCGCCTGCGCGGTGGAAAAGCGCAGTTCTTCCTCATCATCGATCAACAGAACCCGCGACATGGTCATTCCGCAGCCGCCTCCACGCGCCAGGCGGCGGCTGGCAATTCGATTTCGAACTCAGCCCCGCCCTCGTCATGGTTTCTGACACGGAGCTGGCCGCCAAAATCCTTGATGATGTTATAGGAGATGGACAGGCCAAGACCAAGGCCGCGTCCCACGCCCTTGGTGGTGAAGAAAGGATCGAAAATGCGTTCTGAAATCGCCGCCGGCACACCCGGACCGCGATCACGAATGAAAATCGACACCGACTGGCCATGCTGCACGGCACGCAGCGCAATGCGGCGATCCTCCCGCCCCTCCACCGCATCGGCAGCATTGGAGATGATGTTGACGAGCACCTGCTGCAGCCGCACCGGGCCGGCCTTCACGGCAAGCGGCACCCGGCCGAGATCCACATCCAGCACCGCATCGGCGGCCTTCAGCCGTGCACCGACGATTTCAAGCGTATCGCGAAGGACGGCTTCCAGACTTACCGCGGCCATTTTTTCATTGGGCTTGCGGGCGAAATTCCTGAGATGCTTGCTGATGGAGGCCATACGGTCGATAAGGCCCGAAATGCGCCTGAGGTTTTCGGTCACCTCCTCCAGCCGTCCCCGCTCCACGAGAAGCGAGGCGTTTTCAGCGTAATTCTTGGCGGCTGCAAGCGGCTGGTTGAACTCATGCGACAACGCTGCCGACATCTGCCCGAGCGCTGCTAGCTTGCCCGCCTGCACCAGATCGTTCTGCATCTTGCGCAATTGCTTTTCCGTCTGGCGGCGTTCGGCGATTTCGTGCTCGATCTCCTGATTGACCCGCGCCAGATCGGCCGTGCGTTCCTCCACCCGTCGTTCCAGCTCCGCCTGCGCCTCCGCCTGATGGGTCAGGCGCTCCCGCAGACGACGACGCCTCTGCAGCATGGCGGCGATGAGGGCGGCCGCCAGGCAGAGGCAGAGGATGATGGCTATCATAGCCGTCTTCACCTGCGTTCGGAGCGAACCCGTGTCCATCAGCACGCTGACTGTCCAGCCCGCGTCCGGCATCGGCTGCGACAGGACCATATATTCCCT
This sequence comes from Agrobacterium sp. YIC 4121, assembly GCF_002008205.1. Taxonomy (NCBI): domain Bacteria; kingdom Pseudomonadati; phylum Pseudomonadota; class Alphaproteobacteria; order Hyphomicrobiales; family Rhizobiaceae; genus Agrobacterium; species Agrobacterium sp. YIC 4121. The sequence continues at coordinate 743,188 of NZ_MRDI01000001.1, forward strand.
TTCACCGTCATCCTGGCTGATGGTCATCAGCTGATGCGAACCGAAATTGCCGTTTTTCAGGGGCAATTCCTTAAGGGTGGCATTGGCGTAGCGGCGGGAAGCCTCGGTTCGCGCCAGCCTTTCGGGCGTCAGCGGCATGAGGCCGGAATAAAGCCATTGCGGCGTTCCGGTCATGAAGATGATGCCTTCCGGGTCCGATACCAGAATTCGGTTCTCACCATCGCCGAATGACGCTTCTATGCCTTCAATATCAACCTTGAAGACGATGACGCCCTTGATCTCCTCGTTGAAGAGAATGGGCGCTGAAAAATAATAACCGCGCTTGTGCGAGGTGGTGCCAAGCGCGAAGAAGCGTGACTGGAAGCCCTTGGCGGCATCCTGAAAATAGGGACGGTAGCTGAAATTCTCACCGACGAAACTCGTCGGCCCATCATAGTTGCTGGCGGCGATGGTCTCCCCATCCAGCGTGATGATGTAGATATCGGAGGATTCCAGCAGGGTGTTGATGGATTTGAGGTAGATATTGGCGCGCTGGCGCAGTTCGGCATCCTTGGGATGTGCGACCAGTTCCTCAATGTCGTCATGATCGGCAATCAGCGCTGGCAGCGGCTCGTAACGGTTCAAAAGCCCGCCGAGAGCAGAGACGGCCAGCCGCAGCGTCGTGCGGCCCTGCTCGGACATTTCGCCGAAATAGCTTTCCGCGATGATGCCGCCACCTCTCGTCACGGCGCCGTAACCGAGACCAAGGCTGAGAAGCATCAACACAAACCAGCGATATTTCACCGAAGCTCCCCTCCTGTTGCAGGCACCGAAACCTGCTCTCCCTGAAAGAGTGTAGGAGGAGCGGCCGAATTTTCCAAGTGAGCGGAAAAGGCAGGTGGACGTTCCTGAAAACAAAAAACCGGCCACGAGGACCGGTTTTTTGCAAAGATGATTTCAGAAAAGCTTATGCGCTTTCCTTCGGCGTCAGAACCTGACGGCCGCGATACATACCGGTCTTCAGATCGATATGGTGCGGACGGCGCAGTTCGCCGGAGTTCTTGTCTTCAACGTAGGTCGCAGACTTGAGACCGTCAGCCGAGCGGCGCATACCGCGCTTGGACGGGCTTGTTTTTCTTTTTGGTACAGCCATTTTTGTTACTCCACTTAAGCGGCGAAACAACGGAACCGGCCAGAACCAAAGGCCGAATGTCGGATGTCTCGATATCGGAAATTTGGCGCGCTTATACATGCCCAAACGGGCTTTGACCAGCCCTGACGCGCATTTTTTCCGATTCAACGGAATCAGCGCGGCGAGCTGCCCTCAGGCATCGCATATCACGCCTCACAGCTTATCGAAAACGACACGCTCGTTGAAGTGGTTCATGTCCCGGAATTCACAGAAAGCCGGCTCGCCAGTCAGTGCGCCTCATCCCAATTGTCAGCCGCGCGGGCATCCACTTTCAGCGGCACCCTCATGGAAATCGCGGGCATGGCCGCGTTTTCCATAACGGAGACGACGACCGGCAAGGTCTTTTCGATTTCCGCTTCCTCGACTTCGAAGATGAGTTCGTCATGCACCTGCAAAAGCATGCGGGCGGAAAGCTTTTCGGCCTCCAGCGCAGGCTCGATGCGGACCATGGCCCGGCGGATGATATCGGCGGCCGAGCCCTGGATCGGCGCGTTGATGGCCGCGCGTTCGTTAAAGGCTTTTACCGAAGGGTTGGAGGAGCGGATTTCCGGATAATGCGCACGGCGGCCGAAAATCGTTTCGACATAGCCGTTTTCGCGGGCGAAGGCTTTGGTCGCCTCCATGTAATCGCGAATTCCGGGAAAACGCTCGAAATATTTCTTGATATAGTCGCCGGCTTCAGAGCGGGCGATGCTGAGCTGGTTGGCGAGGCCAAAGGCGGAAATGCCGTAGATGATGCCGAAGTTGATGGCCTTGGCGCGGCGGCGCACTTCCGACGGCATGCCTTCCACCGGCACGCCGAACATTTCCGATGCCGTCATGGCATGAATGTCGATGCCGTTTTCGAAGGCGTTGCGCAGCTGCGGAATATCGGCAACATGGGCCAGCACGCGCAGTTCGATCTGGCTGTAATCGGCCGACAGTAGCTTGTGGCCGGGCGTGGAGATGAAAGCCGTGCGGATCTTGCGGCCTTCGGCGGTGCGAACCGGGATGTTCTGAAGGTTCGGCTCCGAGGAGGACAGACGCCCCGTGGTGGTGGAGGCGAGCGCATAGGACGTATGCACCCGTTTCGTCTCGGGATGGATATATCCGGGCAGTGCATCCGTATAGGTCGATTTCAGTTTCGTCAGCTGCCGCCAGTCGACGATCTTGCGCGGCAGTTCGACGCCTTCCGCCGCGAGATCTTCGAGAACCTGCGCTGATGTCGACCATTGCCCGGTCTTGGTTTTGGAACCGCCCGGCAGGCCCATCTTGCCAAACAGAATATCGCCAAGCTGCTTTGGCGATCCGATGTTGAAGCGCTCGCCCGCCAGCTCGTAGATTTCCTCTTCGAAGGAGGCAGCCTTCTGGGCGAGTTCGCCGGAAAGACGCGAGAGAATCTGCCGGTCGACGGTGATGCCGCGCTCTTCCATATGCGCCAGAACCGGCACGAGGGGGCGCTCCAGCCGCTCGTAAACCTTGGTCAGCCGTTCCGAAACAAGCCTCGGCTTCAGCGCCATCCAGAGCCGCAGGGTGACATCGGCATCTTCCGCAGCATAAGCGGTCGCCTTGTCGATATCGACAAAATCGAAGGTGACGCTCGACTTACCCGATCCCGCCACGTCCTTATAGGCGATCGGCGTGTGGCCGAGCCAGCGCTCGGACAGCGAATCCATGCCATGCGTGGCCTTGCCGGCCTCGAGGACATAAGAAATCAGCATCGTGTCGTCGAAGCTCTGCATGACGACGCCGTGGCGTTTCATCAGCAGATAGTCATATTTCAGGTTCTGCGCGACCTTCAGAACGGCCTCATCCTCGAGCAGGTCCTTCAGACGCGCCAGCGCCTCGGCAAAGGGCACCTGCCCTTCGGCCAGTTTGATGCCATCGCTGAAAAGATCGCCGCCGGAACCGGTCTTGTGCGTCAAAGGAACATAAGCGGCCCGGATATCGGTGCCCGTCGTGGCATCCTTGCCATTATCGGCAATGGCCAGAGAAAAACCGACAAGTTCCGCCTGCATCGGGTCGAGCGAGGTCGTTTCCGTATCGAAGGCGACAACGCCTGTCTCCCGGGCCGCCGCGATCCAGCGGTCGAGCGTCGCAAGGTCCCTGATCGTCAGATAGGCGGTCGTATCGATCTTGGCGGCGGAAAAAAGCGCCTGCCGCGCTGTGGCGAGGTCAGCGGGTGCGCTGCCCTCCCCCGTTACTTTCCTTGCCGGAGCGGCAGGCGAAGCCGTAGCGCCGGCGGCGCTAGTGGCCACTTCGCCAGCCTTCACGGCAGCGGCCGGCGCATCGAGATCGGGGCCATGGGCATCGGCACCCCATTGTACCGGCACATTGGCAGGGTCGATGGCGGAAGCGTCGGTTTCGGTCGCCTCGGCAACCCGGCGTGTCAGCGTCGTGAACTCCATCGCCTTCAGGAAGGCGATCAGTTTCGGCCCGTTCTGCGGTTCGAGCACCAGCCCTTCGAGAGACTGATCCAGCGGCACATCGGTTCTGAGCGCCACAAGCTGTCTGGAAAGGCGGGCAAGCTCCGCATTGGCGATGATATTTTCCCGGCGCTTCTGCTGCTTGATTTCGCCTGCCCGCGCCAGCAGCGTATCGAGATCGCCGTATTCCTCCAGCAATTGCGCCGCCGTCTTCGGGCCGATGCCCGGAATGCCGGGCACATTATCGGTGGAATCGCCGGTCATCGCCTGCAGGTCGATCATCTTTTCGGGGCCTACGCCCCACTTTTCGACAACGTCCGGAATGCCGATCTGCTTGTCCTTCATGGCGTCGTACATGTGTACATTGGCCGTGACGAGCTGCATCAGATCCTTGTCGGAGGAGATGATCGTCACATCGGCGCCGATCGCCTCGGCCTGCCGGGCATAGGTGGCGATGATATCGTCCGCCTCGAAGCCTTCAGTCTCGATGCAGGGAAGGTTGAAGGCGCGCGTCGCCTCCCGGATCAGGCCGAATTGCGGCACCAGATCTTCCGGCGGCGCGGTGCGATTGGCCTTGTAGAGATCATAAAGCTCGTTGCGGAAAGTCTTCGACGAATAGTCGAAAATCACCGCAAAATGGGTCGGCGTCACGCCGACATCGGTATTGCGCGCATCCTTCAGCAGCTTCCACAACATGTTGCAGAAACCGGAGACGGCGTTGACCGGCAGCCCGTCCGACTTGCGGTTCAGCGGCGGGATTGCATGGAAGGCCCGGAAAATGAAACCGGAACCGTCAACGAGGAAGAGATGATCGCCTTTTTTCATGGGTAGCATGGATAGCGCGGGGCCGTTTTGACGTCTACCGAAACTTCGCACAACGCACCGTAAAGAGCGGGGAATGAGGCGGTGCCACAGGCCTGCAAAATTCACCTGAACGTTACCGATTTGTAATCCGCCCTTCCCTTGAAAAGCCGCATTTGCAGACACATTTCATAAGGGACGGCGCCTGATCACGCCGTAGTCTGATAGCTGGCTCGTCCCCCGCCGCGTCAGACCGGACAAAGGCCTTTCCCCCTCTCCGGGCCTTTGTCCTCCAATATGACCGCCATGGCCGACCCCTCCCGGCCGTGGCGGTTTTATTTTGCGCCCTGTTTAGGCTGGCCTAAACATATCATGCGATATATATCGCGCTATCGACTTGCCGGGCTGAGCCGGCCGTGGTGCTTTATGGGCGGAAAAATGGGTTTTTCCCGGGACGAATCGGCAATCTATCTCGCTTCGAAAATGGCGCGGGAATTCACCATGGCGCTGCAGAAAAGAGCCGCCGCCCTGGGTTTCTCGCCCGGACAATTCCCCATCCTCATCGAACTCTGGCATGAGGACGGCCTGACCCAGCGGCAATTGCTGGATAGAATCGATGTCGAACAGGCGACACTCGCCAATACGCTCTCACGCATGGAGCGCGACGGGCTGATCGTCCGCAAATCCCATCCCAGCGACCGCCGTGCCCAGATCATCGAACTGACCCAGCGCGGCAGGGATCTGGAAGCCAACGCCATTGCCGCCTCCGAAGCCACCGAAGACGCGCTGCTCCAGGATTTCCGGCGTTTCGAGAGGCAGCTTCTGCTGGAATATATGCGCCGGGCGATCGAAAGCGCCAAAAAAGCGAAATAGCATTTACATCCCGAAACCGCTTCGCACTTTCCCTGAACTGCTCTATCGTTCCGCCGGCCGCACGTTTGCCGATTCACGACGCGCCGGCCCCCTTGTTTCCCGCGATGCGCGATGCCCGGATGTTTCGTCTTATCGCCGGGTCACGACAGACATGACAGGATCAGCGATGACAGACGTTTCCCCCATTCTTTCCACCGCCGACAACAATCTCACCTCCAGCCTTGAGCGACTGTTCGAGCTCGTACGCATTCCGTCGATTTCGACGGACCCCGCTTACAAGGCGGAATGCCGCAAGGCGGCGGAGTGGCTGGTCAGAACGCTTTCGGCGCTCGGCTTTACGGCCTCCGTGCGCGATACCGCCGGCCACCCCATGGTCGTGGCGCATCACGATGCGGCCACCAAGGACGCGCCGCATGTGCTTTTCTACGGCCATTATGACGTCCAGCCAGTCGATCCGCTCGAGCTTTGGGAAAACGATCCGTTCGAACCCGCGGTCAAGGATATCGGCGCCGGCCGACAGGTGATCACAGGACGCGGAACGGCGGACGACAAGGGCCAGCTGATGACCTTCGTGGAGGCCTGCCGGGCGTACAAGGCTGTCAATGGCGGCCTGCCGGTGCGCGTCACCATTCTTTTTGAGGGCGAAGAAGAATCCGGCTCGCCGTCGCTGAAGCCTTTCCTCGAAGCCAATGCGGAAGAACTGAAGGCCGATTATGCGCTGGTCTGCGATACCGGCATGTGGGACCGGGATACACCCGCCATTGCCGCAGCCCTTCGCGGCCTGGTCGGCGAAGAGGTCGTCATCACTGCGGCCGACCGCGATCTGCATTCCGGTCTGTTCGGTGGAGCGGCGGCAAACCCCATCCACATCCTCACCGATATTCTCGCCGGCCTGCATGACGAGACCGGCCGGGTGACGCTTTCCGGCTTTTATGACGGCGTGGAAGAAACCCCAGCCAACATCAAGGCCTCCTGGGAGACGCTGGGCCGCACGGCCGAAGCCTTCCTCGGCGAAGTCGGCCTTTCGGTTCCCTCGGGTGAAAAGGGTCGCTCCGTGCTGGAGCAGACCTGGGCGCGGCCGACGGCGGAAGTCAACGGCATTATCGGCGGCTATACCGGCGATGGTTTCAAGACCGTGATCGCCGCCAAGGCCTCCGCCAAGGTGTCTTTCCGCCTCGTCGGCGAGCAGGACCCTGCGGCCATTCGTGAAAGCTTCCGGGCCTATGTGCGCTCGAAGATTCCCGCCGATTGCTCCGTGGAGTTCCACGAACATGGCGGCTCACCCGCCATCCAGCTTTCCTACGACTCGCCCGTGCTGACCAAAGCCAAAAATGCGCTTTCGGAAGAGTGGCCGAAACCTGCCGTCGTCATCGGTATGGGTGGCTCGATCCCGATCGTCGGCGATTTCCAGAAGATGCTGGGAATGGATTCGCTGCTTGTCGGCTTCGGACTTACCGATGACCGTATTCATTCGCCGAATGAAAAATACGACCTCCAGTCCTTCCACAAGGGCATTCGCTCCTGGGTCCGTATTCTCGACGCGCTTGCGGCGAAATAATCCTGAAAATAAGGAGGAGGTGCCGAATATTCGGCACCTCCTCGGCACATAAACAAAAAGGCCGGGCAAGCCCGACCTTTCCATCCGTTTTCCGTCAATGCCAGTACATCCGTGGTCAAAGCGTTCAAACGGTCTGATGCTCCAGAGCGCGTCAAAGATATCGACGCTGCTTTCCAGCTCAGGATCGGCTGCCTTGGTTAATCTTTGGTTAACACAACAGCAGCGGCACTTTTAAAAGCGCCATTCCCGGCAGTTCCGGTCCGGAGCACTGTTGAACCCTATATTGGTATGTGACCCGGCTTTTTCAAGGGCAACCGGTCCAGCCCCTTCCTGCAAAAGAAAAAGGCCGGAAAAATCCGGCCTTTCCATTCATGCGAATGACCCTTTCGGGCCAAAGCGCTTATCAGGCAGCAACGAGATTGCCTGCGGACATCTTGCCCGAGCGGCGATCCTGCATCAGCTCGTAGGAGAGCTTCTGGCCGTCGTTGAGGGCGGTCAGACCAGCGCGCTCAACAGCGGAGATGTGAACGAATACGTCCTGCGAACCGTCGTCAGGCTGAATGAAGCCGTAGCCCTTGGTTGCGTTGAACCACTTTACTGTACCAGTCGCCATAACGATTTCCTTCCGTTGGCAATTGTATTTGCACTGCGAGCAGTGCGGACTTGGGTCGAATTTGAAGGAAAAGATCGTCGTGAGCGTCTAAAAAGACGCCGAAGCTCTGGTCGTCAAACAAATATCGATGGCGAAGTACCTAGGTTGGAAGGGGCTGAAAGTCAAGTTTCTTTGAACACGACCATCTTGTCAGGGTTCAGCAGCGAGACAGACAACAGGAACGCCAAAAAGCAAAAACCCGGCGCGGGAGGAGGTGCGCCGGGTTCTTGAAACTGACTGACAATTGGGAGGAGGAGTATTGTCAGTCCAATCGGGCGACGCTGGGAGGAGGAGTGCGTCGCTTCGATGATTTGAAGATACAGGATCGCCGCTTAAAAAACAGACGTTTCATCGCAGCGCAGCATTGCGCTAAATGCATAGCTGTTTCGGGGTGACTTGAAGCTTCTCCGCGCAACGCCTAATAAATACGCATGTCTATCGAATCCGTCAGAGCCTTTTTCACCGAAAAGTCGCCCGAGGTCGCCGTGATCGAAACCGAAACGAGTTCGGCGACGGTTGCGCTGGCCGCTGAAGCGCATGGTGTCGACCCCGACCAGATTGCGAAAACCATTTGCCTGAAAGCGGGTGAAACCATTCTTCTCGTCGTCGCCGCCGGCACGAAGCGGCTCGACAACCGCAAATTCCGCGATCATTTCGGCGCAAAGCCGCGCATGCTCGGACCGGAAGAGGTGGTGGCGGTAACCAGCCATCCCATCGGCGGCGTGTGCCCTTTCGGCCTGCCCTCCCCGCTTCCGGTGTTTTGCGATGTCTCCCTGAAAAACTATCACGAGGTGGTTCCCGCGGCCGGCGCCACCAATGCGGCGGTGAAGATTTCGCCGGAGGTGATGGCCGAATTGACGGGAGCGGAATGGGTCGACGTCTGCCAATGACGCCGATTTGATCCGGACAGGACTTAACCCCGCCTTAAATTGCCGCATTTAAACTCTTCATCCTGGATTAAGGATCGCGCAGGCATAGAAGCCTGAAAACCTGAACGGGATGCGCGCGGTTTCGCGAATAGGAGCGACTTCGGCTGGATGGCAGGCAAGGGTAAATCACGCGAACGGGTAGAACCCTCCTTCGGGGATTTCCACGAGTCCGGTGATGACCTGCGCCTCGACGCCAGTGAGCGCATCAGCGGAACCACAAAGCAGCAAGCCGGAAAACCGAAGCCGACATCCGGCCGCACCAAATCCAGGAAAAAAGAAAAGCGCACCCGCAGCTCCGGCCGCGGCGCGACGGGCTTCATTCGCTCCCTCGTCTATTGGTGCATCGTACTCGGCATCTGGGGCGGCATCGGTATTGCAGGTCTCGTTCTCTATTACGGCGCGCGCATGCCGAGCGCCAGCAGCTGGTCCATTCCCGAACGCCCGCCGAATGTGAAGATCGTTTCGGTGAATGGCAGCGTGCTGGCCAATCGCGGCACCACCGGCGGCGAGGCGCTCGCGCTGGAAGATATGTCGCCCTATATTCCGCAGGCCGTCATGGCCATTGAGGACCGGCGGTTTTATTCGCATTTCGGGGTCGACCCGCTCGGTCTCGGACGCGCCATCGTCACGAATGTTCTGACGGGGCGAACCGTGCAGGGCGGCTCGACGCTGACGCAGCAGCTCGCGAAAAACCTGTTCCTCTCGCCGGATCGCACGCTGGAACGCAAGGTTCAGGAAGTGCTGTTGTCCTTCTGGCTGGAGCATGAGTTCACCAAGGACCAAATTCTCGCGATGTATCTCAATCGCGTCTATTTCGGCTCCAATGCCTATGGTGTCGAGGCGGCCTCGCGGCGCTACTTCAACAAATCCGCGCGCGACGTCAATCTGGGCGAGGCGGCGATGCTGGCCGGACTTCTTAAAGCGCCCTCACGCCTTTCGCCGGCGCGCGATCCGCAGGCGGCGGAAGAACGGGCGCAGGTCGTGCTGCAATCCATGCGCGATGTCGGCTTCATCACCGACGATGAAATCAAGACCGCCATGTCGCAGCCGCCGACCAAGGCGAAACGGTTCTGGTCTGGCGCCGAACATTACGCCGCCGATATGGTGCTGGAGGAAGTGCGCAACCTCGTTGGCGAGGTCAAGCAGGACATCGTGGTCGACACGACCATCGATCCCAATCTCGAGCGCGACGCCGAAAAGGCGCTAACCCACGTGCTGCAGGGCGATGGCAAGAAGCAGGGCGCTTCGCAGGCGGCGCTGGTTTCCATCGATGGCACGGGCGCGATCCGGGCCGTGGTGGGCGGGGCGGATTATGCCGAAAGCCAGTTCAACCGCGCCGCCAAGGCAAAACGGCAACCCGGCTCCGCATTCAAGCCCTTCGTTTACGTCGCCGCGCTCGAATCCGGGCTCACGCCCTATACCGTTCGTAACGACGCGCCTGTTCGTATCGGCAACTGGACCCCGGAAAATTACGAGAAGAAATATCGAGGCGAAGTGACGCTCGCCACCGCGCTCGCCAATTCGCTGAACACCATTGCCGCGCAGCTGGTGATGGAAGTGGGTCCGGATCGTGTGACCCAGGTGGCGCATCGCATGGGCATCGAATCCGAGCTGCAGAACAATGCCTCCATCGCGCTCGGCACCTCGGAAGTGTCGCTGATGGAGCTGACGGCCTCCTACGCCCCCTTCATGAATGGAGGCTACAAGGCGACGCCGCATATCGTCAAACGCATCACCGATGCGGATGGCAAGGTGCTTTACGAAAACAAATACGACAACCCGCCGCGCGTCCTGAGCGAAGAGATAGCCGCGACCATGAACAGCATGCTGTCGCGCGTCATTACCGAAGGCACCGGCAAGGCGGCACGGCTACAGGGCTGGCAGGCGGCAGGAAAATCCGGCACGACGCAATCGTTCCGCGACGCCCTTTTTGTCGGCTACACAAGCAACCTGACCACCGGCGTCTGGTTCGGCAATGACGACGGCACGTCGATGAAGAAGGTCACCGGTGGCGGGCTTCCCGCAAAGGCCTGGAAAGATTTCATGACCGCCGCCCATTCAGGGCTTTCGCCCTCACCGCTCTTCGGGCTTGGCGCCGGCGGCGTGCCGCCGCTTGGGGAAATGCAGCAGCCGGCGCCGGAAAGCGCGCCCTCCTCCATCGGCGATATCATTTCCAATGCGCTCGGCGGCGGAACGGTGGATACGCGCGCCTATCCCGAAGCCCCGGTTGCACCAAACCCGAATCAGCCCGGTGTGCCGATGCCGCCGGCAAATATCCCTTCCCGCGATATCGAACCCGGCTATTCAGCCGGCAACGGGCCTGTACCACCGGCCGATATCGGCGGTCAGGCACCATCCGGACCGAAGCAGACGACCCTGCTCGATATTCTGATGGGAAACTGACGGCTTAGAGTGGTCGAAAGGCGCTTGGCTCAGGGCCGCTGGCGTTTCGCCAGCGCGGCACGAAAATTCCCGATTTTGCAGGTTTTGGTTCCATGGGACAGGCCGTCTCCGCAGCCACGGGCGGAGAGGATGTCGGCCCTGCAACATCTGCGTGCAGTTGCATTAACCGTAGATTGCCATTTGCACCGGGGCGGTTACATTTCGGATGACTTTTTACGGTAAATGAATTATTAATCGTTCATATAAATTAATTTTCTTCTATCAAAATAACTTTTCAGGGCTTTATATTATGCTGGGTACTAAAGGCTCATCGCATGCCGTTTTTTACGGTGCCTCCTATTCCGCAGCCACCACTTTCGAATCGCCGGAAACGCAACCTCCCTCTTCGGAAAAAACCGTCTCCGCATTCCTGCGCGGCCAGTTCGCGCTCAAAAGAACGATGGATATTGCGGGGGCGTCCATCGCCCTTGTCGCACTCGCACCGGTGCTGCTCACCGTGGCAGTGATGGTCAAACTCGACAGCAAGGGACCGGTCCTGTTTTCGCAGGTCCGCTGGGGCATGAACGGGCGGAAAATCCGTGTCTATAAATTCCGCTCCATGAGGACCGATCTTTGCGACGCTACCGGCGTGGCGCAGACGGTGAAGAACGACCCCAGAATAACCAGGATCGGCGCGGTTCTTCGCCGCACGAATATCGACGAACTACCGCAGCTTCTGAACGTGCTGAAAGGCGATATGTCGCTGGTCGGGCCCCGCTGCCATGCCATCGGCATGCTGGCGGCCGGCCGTCTTTATGAGGAGCTGGTGCCGCACTACCATATGCGGCACCGGGTGCGGCCGGGCATTACCGGCCTTGCCCAGATGCGGGGATTGCGTGGCCCGACGGATCGCAGCGACAAGGCGCGCGCCCGAATCGTCTCCGATCTTTATTACGTCGACAATTTTTCGCTCTGGCTGGATATCAAGATCATGGTCGGAACGGTGATTTCCGAGTTGCGCGGCGGCAAGGGGTTCTGATTTTTCAGGCGCCATTGCCGCAGCCGCAATCGGCTGCTGCAAAAATAAAAAGCCCGGCAGCGATGCCGGGCTTTTTTCATGAAACCATCTTAACGATCAGTTTGTCGGCGCGGGAGCCGCAGCGGGGTCCGGAAGCGGTGCCGGGTTTGCCGACAGCGTCCGCAGATAAGCGATGAGATCGGCGCGTTCCGTCTCCTTCTTCACGCCCGCAAAGCCCATGGCCGTGCCGGGAACGTGTTTCTTGGGAGCTTCGAGGAAGAAGCTGAGATGATCGTAATCCCAATGCACGGAACCGCCCTTGGAGAAATCCTTCATCCCTGCGGAGTAGCTGAAACCTTCATGGCTGGCGATCGGCCGGTTGACGATATCGAAGAGATTGGGGCCGACCTTGTTTGCACCACCACTCTCTCCGGTATGACAGCTCGTACACTTCTTGAAGACCGTCTCGCCCTTGGCGGCATCGGCGCTCGCAAGCAATTGCGCAATCGGCGTCGCCGCGGCAGCGGTTTCTCCGCCGGCTGCTTCGCCGCCACCCTCTGCCGCAGCAATGGCGTAACCTTCCTTTTCGGGCGCAGGCGCATGGAAAATGCCCTCAGACGCAATCGACACCGACATCAGGACGAAAACCGTGCCAAGCAACGCCCCAACGCCCATATTTACATAAGAATTCATCTATATGCGCTCCCTCGCATCCGCTTGATATAACGGGCATCTTGAAATTGCTCGAAAGCTATGGCTTTTGCACAGCCTGCGCAACTTGAATAATGCTCCCCACACCGTGACGTTTTGACACTTTTCGGGCGGGATTTGAAGGGTGTCGGATGAAGAATCGGGATTTCGAGAAAGCTGTCGTCCTCATACCGGCGCGGATGGCATCCACGCGCCTGCCGGGCAAGCCGCTCGCCGACATCGGCGGCAAGCCGATGATCGTGCAGGTGGCGCTGCGCGCACGCGAGGCCGGCGCAGAGCGAATCGTTGTGGCCGTTGATGACGAACAGGTGTTTTCGGCCGTCAAAAATGCCGGTTTCGACGTGATGATGACCCGCGACGACCATCAATCCGGCTCGGACCGCATTTTCGAAGCGCTGCAGAAAGCCGATCCCTATGGCAAGGCGGAATATGTCATCAATGTCCAAGGCGATCTTCCGACCATCGAAGCGGAGACGATCCGCGCTTCGCTGCGTCCGCTGGAAAATGCCGCCGTCGATATTGCGACACTGACGGTCGAAATCACCGACGAGGAAGAAAAAACCAATCCGAACGTGGTGAAAGTGGTGGGCAGCCCACTTTCCGAATCGCGATTGCGCGCGCTTTATTTTACCCGCACCACCGCCCCTTATGGCGATGGCCCGCTTTATCATCACATCGGACTTTATACCTATCGCCGCGCAGCACTCGAGACATTCGTGAGCCTGCCGCCCTCGCCGCTGGAAAAACGCGAGCGGCTGGAACAGCTGCGCGCGCTGGAAGCGGGGATGCGCATCGACGCCGAAATCGTCAGTTCCGTACCGCTCGGCGTGGACACGCCGCACGATCTGGAAAAAGCCCGCAAAATTCTCGCAAGCAGAACCCTCTAACGGACAGTCCCATGACCTTGAGCACAAATCGCATTGCCTTCCAGGGCGAATTCGGCGCGAATTCCGATATGGCCTGCCGCGACATGTTCCCGGATATGGAGCCTTTGCCGTGCCCGACATTCGAGGATGCCTTCAACGCCATTGAAAACGGCGAAGCCGATCTCGGCATGATCCCGATCGAGAACACGCTGGCCGGCCGCGTTGCGGATATTCATCACCTGCTGCCGGAATCGCGCCTGCACATCATCGGCGAATATTTCATGCCGATCCGCTTCCAGTTGATGGTGATGCCGGGCGTGAAGAAGGACGAGATCCGCACCGTCCACAGCCACATTCACGCGCTTGGCCAGTGCCGGAAAATCATCCGTTCGAACGGCTGGAAGCCCGTCATCGCCGGCGATACGGCGGGATCCGCAAGACTGGTGTCCGAAAAGGGCGACCGCAGCATGGCGGCACTTGCGCCGCGCCTTGCCGCCAATCTCTACGGCCTCGATATTCTCGCTGAAAACGTCGAGGATTCGGAAAACAACGTCACGCGTTTCGTGGTGCTTTCCCGCGATGAAAACTGGGCCAAGCGTCAGTCGAGCGACGAAATTGTCGTCACCACCTTTGTCTTCAACGTCCGTAACATTCCGGCCGCGCTCTACAAGGCCATGGGCGGCTTTGCGACGAACGGCATCAACATGACGAAGCTCGAAAGCTACCAGCTTGGCGGCAAATTCGTGGCGACGCAGTTTTATGCCGATATTGAAGGCCATCCCGATGACGAGCCGGTGCGGCATGCGCTGGACGAGCTGCGCTTCTTCTCCGAAAAAGTTCGCATTCTCGGCGTCTACAAGGGCCATGCGATGCGCGGCAAGCTCAACCAGGGTTGAGCCTGCCTAACGCGATTATTTCTCCCATTCCACCCAATCGCGCATCAGCCGGTGCGCGATGGCGCCACCGGGAGGCGCGGAAAAGCCCTCACCCGTCGCCGTCTCCAGCATCTTGGCGACTTCCGCCCGTGTGAACCAGCGGCAATCCTCCAGTTCGATCTCATCGCGGGCAATATCGAAAGACAGTGCCTCGGCATAACAGCCGATCATCAGCGTATGCGGCATCGGCCATGGCTGCGACGCGTGGTAACGCACGCGGCCGATTTCGACGCCGGATTCCTCATGCGTTTCGCGGCGTACGGCCTGCTCGATGGTTTCCCCCGGCTCCACAAAACCGGCAAGGCACGAATACATGCCCGGTGCAAAATGAGCGCCACGACCAAGCAGGCAAAGATCACGCTCGATATCGATCGTCATCATGATGACGACGGGATCGGTGCGGGGAAAAATGGTGTGATTGCAGGCGGCGCAGATACGCTTGTAGCCGCCGATACGCGGCTCCATGGTGCCGCCGCACTTTCCACAAAACCGATTGTCGGCGTTCCAGTGGGTAAGGCTGACGGCCTGGGCAACCTCGCTCAGCAATTCCTCATCGAGAAGATGGTCGCGATAAAGCGTGCGGGCGTCGGCAAGCTTGTAGTGGCTCGCCAGTTGGTCTTCGGCAACAGCAACCGGCACCGCAATTCTCGGCTCGCCGGTTTCGCGATATCCGAGAAGCACGGCATTGTCGAAATCCGGCTGCAATTCGGCCAGCTCATAGGCGGAAAACAGGGGGTCGATGACCTGTTCGTCATGCTTCAGGACAAGTCGGTTGCCCGAAAAGGCAAAAATATGGGTGCCGTCTACTTTCAGCGCATCGGCAACGCACTCTTCCGTCCGCTTTTCAGCGAAACGGTCGAGGGCGTTCTTGGAAAAGGCTGTCAGCAGGCTTGCTTCGGGATGGGGGGCAGTGGTTTCAAAAATTTTCGTGGAAATCATCAGAGCGCGCCGGAGATTTTTTTCATCAAAGTTTCCTTTTCGCCCGCGGCATAGGGCACAGGCGTTCCGTGACCCCAGATAGGACCCGGCCAGCAGGTGTCGCCTTCATTGCGGGCGATTATATGGACATGAAGCTGCCGGACGATATTGCCCAAAGCACCGACATTGATCTTGGTGGCTCCGGTGATTTCTTTCAAGGCAGACGCGACGAGATTGGTCTCGAATGTCAGCACGGCCTGATCAAGCGGGGTGAGATCGAATAGTTCACTGACACCGTCTCGCTGCGGCACCAGCACCAGCCAGGGCCAGCGGTTGTCGTTTTGCAAACGCAGTTCACATAGTCCCAAACGCGTCACAAGCACGCTGTCGCGCGCCAGTCTGTCGTCCAGCCGGAATGTCTCCAAGGTGTCCTCCATGTTTGTTTTCATTGTGATAGCAGTTTTTTGAAGGCTTGGCTTGCATTTGCTTTCGATATTGCCGATATGTGGCCCCGGGAGGTTGGTGGTGGACGAGCCACTCGCCAACCGGGTCAGGTCCGGAAGGAAGCAGCCCTAACGAGCCCGGCACGGGTCGCCGTGCCAGCCTCCCACCTTTTTTAAAAGACGTGCTCAGCTTTCGCCGGGCCAGTTCAGCGCCCCAAGACAACTGGCAAAACAAACTGGCGAGGCAATGAGCGACACCGTACCCACCACATCAAGCGAATCCCAGGTCGGGACCGGCTACCGGGTACTGGCGCGCAAATATCGCCCCAAGGATTTTTCCGATCTGATGGTCGGCCAGGAGCCGATGGTCCGCACGCTGACCAATGCCTTCGAGACGGGGCGTATCGCGCAGGCCTATATGCTGACCGGCGTTCGCGGCGTGGGCAAGACGACCACGGCCCGCATTCTCGCCCGCGCGCTGAACTACAAGACCGACACCATCGACAAGCCGACCATCGACCTGCGCATTCCCGGTGAACATTGCCAGGCGATCATGGAAGGCCGGCATGTCGACGTGATCGAGATGGACGCCGCCTCCCATACCGGTATCGACGATATTCGCGAGATCATCGAACAGGTGCGTTACCGCCCGGTTTCGGCGCGCTACAAGGTCTATATCATCGACGAAGTGCACATGCTCTCGACGCAGGCTTTCAACGGTCTTCTGAAGACCTTGGAAGAGCCGCCGGAGCATGTGAAATTCATCTTCGCAACCACCGAAATCCGCAAGGTTCCTATCACCGTTCTGTCGCGGTGCCAGCGCTTCGATCTGCGTCGCATCAGCGCCGCCGATCTGGTCGGCCTGTTCACCGCCATTGCCGGCAAGGAAGGTTTCGAGGCCGACCCGCAGGCGCTTTCGATGATCGCCCGCGCTGCCGAAGGTTCCGCGCGTGACGGCCTTTCCCTGCTCGATCAGGCCATTGCCCATGGCGGCGGGCGCGTGGAAGCCGAAGCGGTGCGGGGCATGCTCGGCCTTGCCGACCGTGCACGTATCGTCGATCTCTTCCAGCATGTCGTCAAAGGCGATGTCGCAGCCGCCCTTTCGGAATTCAACGGGCAATATGAGGCGGGTGCAAACCCCGTTGTCGTATTGAACGATCTTGCCGATTTCACCCATCTCGTCACCCGCATGAAATATGTGCCTGACGCGGCGGAAGATCCCTCGCTTTCCGAGATCGAGCGCGTGCGGGGTGCGGAATTTGCCGAGACGATTGCGGTAACGGCGCTGTCGCGCATCTGGCAGATGTTGCTGAAGGGCATTCCGGAAACGGAAAACGCCTCGCGCCCGGCGGGTGCGGCCGAAATGGTGCTGATCCGGCTTTCGCACGCCGCCAATCTGCCGGCTCCGGAAGACGCTGCCCGGCGCTTGGCGGAGCTTTCGAACGGTGACGGCGGTTACGCCAATGGCGGACCTTCGGGTGGCGGCAATGGCGGCGGTGCGCGCGCCTATTCGTCGGGACAGGCCGTGGCCGCGGGAAGACCTGTCGATCTTCCCGCCCAGCGCCAGGCGACGCCGCAGACCTCCGCCGTGCTGCGCGCCGTTCCGGATAGCCGCCCGCAGGAGATGCAGGTCGCGGCACCGAAAACCGAAGAACGGCCGGAGCCGAAGGTTCCCGTTACTTCGGTGCAGGATATTGCCGATCTGTGCCAGAAGAACCGCGATCCCGTCATGCGGGCGAAGGTGCGCAACTTTGTGCGGCTGGTGCGGCTGGAGCCCGGCCGGCTTGATATGCGCCTCGGCGAAGGCGCGCCCGGATCGCTTCCCGGCGAACTCGGCGTCAAGCTCAAGGAATGGACCGGTATCCACTGGATCATCAGCCTCAGCAAGGAACAGGGCGAGCCGACCCTTGTCGAGGCCGAAGGCAACGCCCGGGATGCCCGTCTTGTCGATGCGCGTCAGGATCCTGACGTTGCCGCCATTCTGGCGCAGTTTCCCGGCGCAAAGATCACCGATGTGCGCATCCGCGCCGCCGCACAGGATGAGGCGGAAGAAATCGCGCCGCCATCGGTTGCCGAATCGAGCGAAGGCGACATCCTTCCCGGCGACGACATCGAGTTTTAAACAAAAAGAACAGGAGATTGGCACATGCGTGACATCATGGGCATGATGGGCAAGGTCAAGGAAATGCAGTCCAAGATGGAGAAGGTGCAGGAAGAAATCGCTGCCCTTGAAGTCGAAGGCAGGGCTGGCGGCGGTCTCGTGACCGTCATTCTCAACGGCAAGGGCGAAATGCGCGGCCTGAAAATCGATCCTTCGCTGTTCAAGGAAGACGAGGTGGAAATCCTCGAAGACCTGATCGTGGCTGCTCACAAGGACGCCAAGGAAAAGGGCGAAGCGCAGGCGCAGGAAAAGATGGCCGGCCTGACCGCCGGCCTGCCGCTGCCGCCCGGCATGAAGTTCCCATTCTGATATAATCCGATCGAAGAGGATGGCGTGATGCACGCCGTCCTCACGTCTGGAAAAGGTCTAGACTTCCAGCATCGCGCGGAACCGGGTGGCAAGCGGCGTTTCGAGATAGGCTGCGCGTTCAGCCATATTGAACTGCATGGGGCGGAAGCGCTGGAGAATAGTCGGTATCGGCAGTTTCGTTCCCTGATAGGGTGCGAAGGCGATATCCTCCCCGGCGGCGAGCATTCCACCTTTCAGCACCCGGCAATAAAAACCCGGCTGGCCCGCCTGCCGGAAGCGCGGTGCGAAGTCCGGATCGCCGATGCGGGCCGACAGGGTGGCGCAGGGAATGCGGGCGGCGGTTACCTCCAGCACGACTTCGCTGGCCGAGAACCTGTCGCCGACATGGAGTTTCGCGCTGTCCACCCCCTCCAGCACGAGGTTTTCGCCGAAAAATCCGGGTTCGACGACAAAACCCAGCGTGCGTGACCAGAAATCGAGATCGACGGACCCCATAACGTAAATCGCCTGATCCGGACCGCCGTGATGTTTGCGATTGCAGACGGCGTCGCTGACGATACCTTCGGCATCCACCATGACCGGGCCCTGCACGGCATGTTTGAAGATTCCCGTCTTCGCCGTCTTTCCCGGCAGGCTTTTTGCCTCGCCCCGGCATACCGCCCTGATTTTCATGGACTGCCCTTTGCGCTTCATGATTCCCGTTTCCCGATTTATGCAGTAGAAAGCGCTCATGGCAAAACGAGTCACCGGTCCCGAAATCGAAAAACTGATCCAGCTTCTGGCAAAAGTGCCGGGGCTTGGGCCCCGTTCGGCGCGGCGGGCGGCGTTGCATCTGATCAAGAAGAAGGAACAGCTTCTCGGGCCGCTGGGTCATGCCATGGGCGAGGCCTATGACAAGGTGAAGATCTGCTCCTGCTGCGGCAATGTCGATACGATCGATCCCTGCACCGTCTGCACTGACGACCGGCGCGACCAGTCGGTCATCATCGTGGTGGAAGACGTGTCGGATCTTTGGGCGCTGGAGCGGACGGGTGCGATGAACACCGCCTATCACGTGCTGGGCGGCACGCTGTCGCCGCTCGACGGCGTCGGGCCGGAGGATTTGAATATCAAGGGCCTGATCGACCGTGTCAGCGCCGGCGGTATCCGCGAGCTTATCATCGCCGTCAATGCGACGGTGGAGGGGCAGGCAACCGCCCACTACATCACCGACCGCCTTTCCGGTCTCGACATCAAGATCACCCGGCTTGCGCATGGCGTGCCGGTGGGTGGTGAGCTCGATTATCTCGACGAAGGCACATTGACGGCGGCGCTTCGGGCGCGCACGACGATCTGAAGCCGCCCTCCCTCCCCGTTATTCAAAGAGGAGACCGAATGCGAGACCATTTTGCCCCGAAGGCACTGGCTGCACTTCTTTCCGTTTTTTCAGCAACGACGGCCTTGGCGCAATCGGCACCGACAGGTGCAGCCGCGGCCCGATACGACGCCGAATTTAACGTCTGGCTGAAAAAGGAAATCTGGCCGGAAGCCCGCAAGGCCGGCATATCGCAGAAAACACTTGAGGCCACGCTCAGCGGTCTTTCCATCAGCTGGAACCTGCCTGATCTCGTCATTCCCGGCCAGAAGCCCCCGAAGGAACAGAGCCAGAGTCAGGCGGAATTCTCCTCGCCGGGCGCCTATTTCTCGGAAAAACGGCTGCAGGGATTGGCGGGCACCGGCCGCTCGCTTGCCGCCACCCACGCCGCGACGCTGCGCAGGATCGAGGCGAAATACGGCGTGCCCGGTGATATCGTCGTTGCGATCTGGGGCCGCGAATCCGGCTTCGGCCGGGCAAAACTGCCGCATTCCGTGGTCGATGTTCTGGCCACAAAAGCCTATATGTCGACCCGCAAGGAGATGTTCCGCGCCGAGCTGATCGATGCGCTGAAGATCGTCGAAAGCGGCGATATCGCAGCTTCGCGCATGATGGGCTCCTGGGCCGGCGCGCTCGGCCAGCCGCAATTCATGCCGTCGAGCTATCTCAAATATGCCGTGGATTTCGATGGCGACGGCCATCGCGATATCTGGAACTCCGTGCCGGATGCGCTGGCATCCATAGCAAACTATCTTTCGCAGCGCGGCTGGCAACGTAATCGTGACTGGGGTTTCGAAGTATCGATCCCCGCCAATGTCTCCTGCGCGCAGGAAGGCCCTGATCTTGCCCGGCCGGTGGCCGACTGGGCGAAGATGGGCATTGCCCGCATTTCCGGAAAAGCCTTTCCCGCCAACGACCTGACCGCCGACGGCATGATGCTGGTGCCGGCTGGGCGGCATGGACCGGAATTTGTGGTGACGCCTAATTTTTACGTCATCAAGGAATATAATAACTCCGATCTCTACGCGCTGTTCATCGGCAATCTCGCCGACCGCATCGCCCATGGGGCAGGCCCGTTCAAGGGTGAATGGGGCAATGTCGGATCGATGCTGCGCTCCGACGTGCTGGCCATGCAGAAGGCTCTGGTTGCCAAGGGTTACGATGTCGGCAAGGCAGATGGGCTGGCCGGTTTCAAGACGCGTCGCTCACTCGGCGACTGGCAGGCGAAAAACGGCCTTGCGCCGACATGTTTTCCGGATGCAAGCCTGAAGGCTAAGCTGAAATAGCACGTTACGGGCGACGTCGGAAAACCTCCCCGTCGTCATGCTCGGGCTTGTCCCACTGCTGTCCGGTTTAAATTTGGTGGACATGGCGCACGGTGTTGATTCTACTCGTATTCG